>NZ_WFLM01000003.1:3167-630915 GCF_009208775.1 Silvanigrella paludirubra
AAAGATTACAAAAACAGAGTGCGATTCCATTGACCTAGAATAGAGCTTCTTTACAGAAGACTCAAAATTCCTAGAAAGGAGGTGATCCAGCCGCAGGTTCCCCTACGGCTACCTTGTTACGACTTAACCCCAATCATCGCACAAGCCTTGGCAGGCTGCCCCCTTGCGGTTAGCCCACCTGCTTCTGGCTTATGCAACTTTCGTGGTTTGACGGGCGGTGTGTACAAGGCCCGGGAACGTATTCACCGCAGCCTGATGATCTGCGATTACTAGAGATTCCAACTTCATGTGGTCGAGTTGCAGACCACAATCCGAACTGAGACCATGTTTTTGCGTTTGGCTCCACCTCTCGGCTTAGCTTCGCTTTGTCTTGGCCATTGTAGTACGTGTGTAGCCCTGGATGTAAGGGCCATGAGGACTTGACGTCATCCCCACCTTCCTCCGGTTTATCACCGGCAGTACCCCTATAGTTGCCAACTTAATGATGCCAAATAAGGGAAAGGGTTGCGCTCGTTGCGGGACTTAACCCAACATCTCACGACACGAGCTGACGACAGCCATGCAGCACCTGTATCCGTGTGTATTGCTACTATTACGCATCTCTGCGCTTTTCACGGTATGTCAAACCCAGGTAAGGTTCTTCGCGTTGCTTCGAATTAAACCACATACTCCACCTCTTGTGCGGGCCCCCGTCAATTCCTTTGAGTTTTAGTCTTGCGACCGTACTCCCCAGGCGGATAACTTAGCGCGTGGGCTACGGTACTGGAGGGGTCAACTCCCCCAACACCTAGTTATCATCGTTTACGGCGTGGACTACCAGGGTATCTAATCCTGTTTGCTCCCCACGCTTTCGTTCCTCAGCGTCAGTATTCGGCCAGGTGGTCGCCTTCGCCTCCGGTGTTCCTGCTGATCTCTACGGATGTCACTCCTACACCAGCAATTCCACCACCCTCTCCGAAACTCAAGAAACACAGTCTCAAATGCACGTCCCAGGTTAAGCCTGGGGATTTCACACTTGACTTGCATTCCCGCCTACGAACCCTTTACGCCCAGTAATTCCGAACAACGCTCGCACCCTTCGTATTACCGCGGCTGCTGGCACGAAGTTTGCCGGTGCTTCTTCTTTTGGTACCATCAAATTACTGCTTTATTAAAACAATAACCCTTCTTCCCAACCGAAAGAGCTTTACAACCCGAAGGCCTTCTTCACTCACGCGGCGTTGCTGCGTCAGGGTTTCCCCCATTGCGCAATATTCCCCACTGCTGCCTCCCGTAGGAGTCTGGGCCGTGTCTCAGTCCCAGTGTGGCTGATCGTCCTCTCAGACCAGCTATCCATCTTCGCCTTGGTGGGCCGTTACCCCGCCAACTAGCTAATGGAACATGGGCTCATCTTTCGGCTGCCGGCCTTGCGGTCCCGGCATTTCCAGCATCGCTGCTGCTTACGCGGTCTTAGCTACAGTTTCCCGTAGTTATCCCCCTCCAAAAGGCAGATTCCCATGCATTACTCACCCGTGCGCCACTAAGGTATTGCTACCTCCGTTCGACTTGCATGTGTTAGGCACGCCGCCAGCGTTCGTTCTGAGCCAGGATCAAACTCTTAGCTCTAATTTACTTACAGATAAGTATTTCTACCCATCCGCTTTTTTTACTATCTTGACGGTTCTTTTTACGGAACCTGATTTCTTTCCATTTCCTCTCGCGAGAAAATCTACTCAAAACCATGGAACCGCACTCTGTTTTTGCTTTCTTCTCTTGTCAAATAACTTCTCTTTGCTGGGCTCTTCACTTTCTCGTTTGAGTCGGTGGTTCGCTAGCAGCGAGAACACCTAGCTACACAACCCAGTTTGAGTTGTCAAATCTTTCTTAAAAAAAAATTACATATTTCATTTTTTTAATATAACTTATTGAAATTATAAGATTTAAATTTTATATCGTTTTTTCTTAAATCTTTGCCGCTAAAGTCTCTCAAATTGTATTTGAAATAAGCAAATACAATAACTTATCCATTGATTTTCGTTTTTCATAATCCTTATTATATTGTAATTACTACTATAATGTTTTCTCGACTTTCGAAAAAGAAAGAAGAAACATCTTTTTATAAAATTTTTACTTATTTTTTATTACCTATTTTATTTAGTAGATTAGCAAAATTTTATTTGATAAAGCATCGGCACTAGTTTTGATACCCGTTTACACTTTCAAAAATAATGGAGTACAAGATGGTCAATGAATTTAGTAAGGAAAACACTTTATTTACACGTAAGGTTGTCTCTGACGCCTTAACTTTTGATGATGTTTTATTACTTCCTAACTATTCCGAAACATTGCCACATGAAGTTGATGTTTGTTCCTATTTATCTAAATCTATTAAACTTCATAGCCCTATCATATCCGCTGCTATGGATAGTGTTACTGAACACGAGCTTGCTGCTTGTATGGCAAGACTAGGTGGTCTTGGAATCATACATAAAAATCTTTCTCCAGAAGCTCAGGCAGAAGAAGTAAGACTCGTTAAACGCTCCGAAAGCGGTGTAGTAGCAAATCCTTTAACAATTTCCCCTAATGATACTATTAAGCAAGCTAAAGCCATCATGGAAAGCAGAAAAATTTCTGGTCTACCTGTTGTGCATAATGAAAAGCTTGTTGGACTTGTTACAGGACGTGATATTAGATTTGAAGCAAACGAATCTATACAAATAAAAGATATTATGACTGAGAGAAGCAAATTAATCGTTATGCCTAAAAAACATAGAGATACTCCTTTCGATAATAATTTATTTGAAAATGTTAAAAATTTACTTCAAAAACATAGAATAAAAAAACTTCCTATTGTTGATGAAAATGATCATTTAATTGGTCTTATCACAAGAAGAGACATTGAAAATGCAATTAAACATCCAAATGCAAGCAAAGATGCATCTGGAAGGCTTTTAGTTGGAGCTGCAGTTGGAGTAACTCCTTTCGATATTGAGCAAAGAATCCCGGCGCTTGTTGAAGCAGGAATAGACGTTCTTGTGATAGACACGGCGCATGGCCACAGCAGAGGCGTTATTTCAACAGTGGCAGCAGTAAAAAAACAATATGGGAACAAGTTTTCTATTGTTGCTGGAAATATTGCCACAGGCGCTGCTGCAAAAGCTTTAGCTGAAGCAGGCGCTGATTGTGTAAAAGTTGGAATTGGTCCTGGCTCCATTTGTACGACAAGAATAGTTGCTGGGATTGGAGTGCCGCAAATTAGTGCTATCATGAGTGTAGCAGAAGCTCTTGCTGGTACAAATGTGAAAATAATTGCTGACGGTGGAATTAAATTTAGTGGCGATATTGTTAAAGCACTAGCAGCGGGAGCGCACACCGTTATGCTAGGAGGATTGCTAGCTGGTACTGAAGAATCACCAGGGGAAAGAATTAGCTTTCAAGGAAAAGTATTTAAAAAATACAGGGGTATGGGTTCATTAGGAGCTATGAAACAAGGCTCAAAAGATCGCTATTTCCAAGGAACACAAAGCGATAATAATAAATTAGTTCCTGAAGGTATTGAAGGACAAGTTCCATATAAAGGTCCTCTAAGCGAAGTGCTTCACCAACTTGTTGGCGGAATTCGAGCAGGCATGGGATACACTGGCGCAACAGATATTCTCGATCTTCAAACTAAAGCAGAGTTCGTGAAAATAACGGCTGCTGGTTTAAGAGAAAGCCATGTTCATGATGTAAATATTACGGAAGAAGCTCCAAACTACAGCATAAGTAGAGGATAAATTCTTTAAAAAGCTTGCTAAAAACAAGCTTTTTTTGTTTCCATTCATAAGGAAAAAACAATGATTTTAGTAATTGATTTTGGATCACAATTTACACAGTTAGTAGCAAGAAGAATTAGAGAATTATCTGTTTACTCTGAAATTGTTCCTTTTACATCTGCAAAAGAAAGAATTTCTGAATTAAAAAAACAAAAATTACTTTCTGGAATTATATTTTCTGGTGGCCCACATAGTGTTTATGAAAACAATTCTCCTAAAATAGATTTGAATATTGAAACACTTGAAGTTCCAGTACTTGGAATCTGTTACGGATTACAATTAATTAATTTTATGCTTGGTGGGACAGTAGCTCCTTCTAAAAATAGAGAATATGGTTTTGAAAAAATTATAGTTGAAAAAAACATTCAATCAGAAAACCCATTATATAAAATTAAAGATATTGAAGAAAATATAGTTTGGATGAGTCATGGTGATGAAATAAAAGAATTATCTTCTAAGTTAACAATTGATTCCGTTACAAGAAATAAAGTAATTTCTTCTTTTCATCATAAAAGCTTACCTATTTTTGGTGTGCAATTTCATCCAGAAGTAGAACATTCTAAATATGGAAGAGATATCATAAAGAGCTTTGTCCAAGATATTTGTAAAGATAAAAAAGAATGGGATAGTTCATTACAAATTGAAAGAGCTGTTGAACTTATAAAAGAAAAAGTAACAGCAGAAGGTCCTGACACACAAGTTATATGCGCTCTAAGTGGTGGCGTTGATTCTTGTGTTGCAGCTGTTTTAACTCAAAAAGCAATTGGTGATAAGTTACTTTGTTTATTTATTAATAACGGCTTATTAAGAAAAAACGAGTATGAAGAAGTTCTTGCAAGATTTAAAAAAGATTTAAATTTAAATGTAAAAGGCGTTGATGCCTCTGAACTTTTTTTATCTCGTTTAGCAGGTGTTACTGATCCAGAGAAAAAAAGAAAAATCATTGGAAATACTTTTATAGATGTATTTGAATCTGAAACCAAAGAAATTCCAAATGCTAAATTTTTAGTACAAGGTACTTTGTACCCTGACGTCATAGAATCTATTTCTCTTCATGGAACAAGCGTAACAATTAAAACTCATCATAATGTTGGTGGCCTTCCTGAAAAAATGAAATTTAAACTCATTGAACCACTAAGAGAACTTTTTAAAGACGAAGTCAGAAGACTTGGTGCAGAAATGAATATTCCAAATGACATGCTAGCAAGACATCCTTTTCCTGGACCTGGTTTAGGAATCCGAGTTTTAGGCGAAGTAACAAAAGAGAGATTAAATATCGCTCGTGAGGCAGACGCTATTTTTATAGAAGAGTTAAAAAAACAAAATCTATATAATTCTACCTGGCAAGCATTTGTGGTATTGTTACCTGTAAGTTCTGTTGGAGTCATGGGTGATGGTCGCACTTATGAAAGCGTTGCCGCAATTCGATGCGTAAGTGCCACAGATGGTATGACAGCGGATTGGAGTAAACTTCCATACGAGTTTTTAGCTCATGTTTCCTCTAGAATTATAAATGAAGTTAAAGGTATTAACAGAGTTGTTTATGATATAAGCACAAAACCACCAGCGACAATTGAATGGGAATAACAGAAATTTACCAAGAATATAAAAAAATGCAGAGCTATCATATTTCAAATTTTGTTCCAGAAATTGAAAAGCTCACTGCTGTTGTTATTACAAAAAATGAAGAAAAAAATATTGCAAAATGCCTAAACTCTTTATCGTTTGTAGATGAAATTATTGTTGTTGATTCTGGAAGCACAGATAAAACACTAGATATTGTTAAAACATATAAAGATATTGTTCTCATACAAACGGAATGGTTTGGATTTGTTGAAAATAAAAGAATAGGTATCAATCGAGCAACCCATGATTGGATTCTTTGGATCGATGCAGATGAAGAAGTTCCAAAAGAACTTGCAAACGAGTGGATAACAAGAATTCATCAGGGAACTTTTCATGAAACGGGAGCCATAGATTTTCCAAGAAAAACTTTCTTTTTAGGACACTGGGTTAAACATTCTGGCTGGTATCCAGGAAAAGTCATTCGTTTTTTTCATAAAAAACGAGCTTATTTAAGTGATAATATTCTTCATGAGGGCGTCATTCCTAAAACAGGTTATGTCGTCGAGCATTTTCAAACTGATTTATTGCATTACTCTTACACTTCAATGTATCAATATTTTGATAAAATGAATAAATATGGATATGCAGGAGCAAGGGAAATTGCCAGAAAAAAGAAAATAGCCTTTTTTCCTCAAATTCTTTTACAGCCTATTTGGACTTTTTTTAAATTTTATATTCTTAAAAAAGGTTTTTTAGATGGTAGGATTGGAATTATTATTTGCATGGGAGCTGCTTTTTCTAATTTTATTAAATACGCAAATTACTTTTTTCTAAAAAAATATCAATATGTAGACCTAAACGAAAAAAAATAACAATCTAAACTTTTCATGTTTAGGAAAAAATTCATGGAAGAAAATTTATATCAAAGAGTTTTAATTAGCCGAACCGATAATATTGGTGATGTTATATTAACTCTACCAATGGCTGCTTTAATTAAAGAAAAATATCCAAACTCTAAAATTTTATTTCTTGGAAAAAAATATACCAAACCCATAATAGATATTTGCACAAACATTGATGAATTTTATGACTGGGATGAAATAAAAAAAAGCTCAGACATAGCAAATGAGTTAAATAAAATAAATTGTGATACGATCATTCATGTTTTTCCAAATAAAGAAATTGCAAAATCTGCAAAAAAAGCAGGCATAAAAAACAGAGTAGGAACAAACAGAAGATTATTTCATTGGATATATTGTAACAAAAATATAACATTGAGCAGAAAGAAATCAGACTTACATGAATCTCAATTAAATTTAAAACTTTTGTCTCCACTAAATATAAATACAGAATTAAAAACAAATCAAATATCTAATTTTTATGGGCTAAAAATAAAAAATAAATTACCTGAAAAATTCAATAATTTAATTGATAATTCAAAATTTAATTTAATTTTACACCCTAAATCAAAAGGCAGTGCAAGAGAATGGGGCGTTGATAATTTTGTTACTTTAGCAAATTCATTGCCAGAAGAGTCATTCAAAGTTTTCTTTTCAGGAAGTGCAGAAGAATCCAATTTTATAAAAAGCAATATTATAAATAGATGTCCTTCAGCTATAGATATCTCTGGTTTATTTAATTTAAACGAATTTATTTCATTTATAGATATGTGCGATGGCTTAATTGCAAATAGCACTGGACCTCTACATATTGCATCGGCATTAGGAAAAAATACCATTGGTCTTTATCCACCAATTGAAGCAATGGCTCCTAAAAGATGGGCTCCTATTGGTATTCATGCTCAATATTTAATAGGAAAGAATATAAGTAAAAATGAGTATTGTAATATAAAATGCACAATTCAAAAAAAATGCCTTTGCATGGAAAATATTTCACCTAATATTTTATTAAACATAATTACAACCTGGAAAAAAATTTCTAATGGTTGATTAACTCAATTTATTTTCGTAATCTTTATATGTTAACTTTTTATGCTTTTCCTTTGCTGGCTAATAATTTTAAATCAAGCAATGGAATCATAAAATAGAATAAGCTGTACAAATTTATATCAAATTCATGGAGAAAAAAATGGACTATAAAGTTAAAGATATTTCCCTTTCCGAACTTGGAAGAAGACAAATTGAATTAGCTGAAAAAGAAATGCCTGGTTTAATGACACTAAGGGAAAGATACGGAAAAACAAAACCCCTTAAAGGAGCTCGTATTGCTGGCAGTTTACATATGACTGTAGAAACTGCTGTACTTATTGAAACACTTACAATACTTGGGGCCGATGTACGCTGGTCTAGCTGTAATATTTTTTCTACAGTTGACGCTGCGGCTTCTGCGATTGCCTCTACTGGTGTTCCTGTTTTTGCATGGAAAGGCGAAACGGAAGAAGAGTATGTTTGGTGCATTGAGCAAACTCTTAAATTTTCAAACGGCCAAGGTCCAAATATGCTACTTGATGATGGTGGCGACTTAACAACTTTGGTTCACAAAAAATTTCCTCAATTATTAAAAGAAATCAAAGGCGTTTCAGAAGAAACAACAACAGGTGTTCACCATTTACACCAAATGCTAAAAAAAGGTGAATTAAAAATTCCTGCAATAAATGTAAATGATAGCGTAACAAAAAGTAAATTTGATAATTTATATGGCTGTAGAGAATCTTTACCTGACGGCATTAAAAGAGCAACAGATATCATGATCGCCGGCAAAACTGTTTTAATAGCAGGATACGGTGATGTTGGTAAAGGCTGCGCTCACTCAATGAAGTCACACGGAGCAAGAGTATTAATTACTGAAATTGATCCAATAAATGCTTTACAAGCTGCAATGGAAGGCTATCAAGTTGTTCGAGTGGAAGATGTCATTCATGAAGCACATATCTTTGTTACCACAACAGGATGCTGCGATATCATAACAGCAGATCATATGACAAAAATGAGAGATCAGGCCTTAGTTTGCAACATTGGGCATTTTGATGTTGAGATAGATGTAGCTGGATTAAAAGCTATTAAAGGTATTAAACATATAAATATCAAACCTCAAGTTGATAAATATCGTTTTCCTGATGGACATGAAATAATTTTATTAGCAGAAGGAAGACTTGTTAACTTAGGTTGTGCAACAGGACACCCAGCCTTTGTAATGAGTACTAGTTTTACAAATCAAGTTTTAGCTCAAATTGAATTATGGCAAAATAGCAGCCAATATAAAATTGATGTATATACACTACCTAAAAAACTTGATGAAGAAGTTGCGCGTCTTCACCTTGAAAAACTTGGAGTTAAGTTAACAAAACTAACAAATAAACAATCTGAATATTTAAATATAAATATTGATGGTCCTTACAAACCAGATGCATATAGATATTAATTTTAAATTTAATTAGTTATTTATTTTTGTAAATTAATAATAATGAGCTTATTTAATCTTTTAAGGTATCTAAAGTATATCCTAAACTTAAAATAAGTTCATTCATCCATAACACTTGATCTGCTACCCCCTGATACACAGGAATATTAATTAAGCTTGCATAAGCTTCTTTATCAGTAAATTCAATATAAATTGGATTCCAAACAACAAATCTAAATCCAGCTTCAATTCCAACAGTCCAACCATTTAATTGCCACCAACCATTTTTAACACCAAATAAATTACCCCATTCTTTAGAACCAACATAGTTTGTATTCCCTAATACTTTATTTTCAGAATGAGGTAACATAACTCCGGCACCTGCTTTAATAATTCCTGCCAAGCTAAAGTTTTCATTAGTTTCAAATAAAATAGGAATTCTTTTTACAAGATTAATCATCACATGATTTGCACCATTATGTAAATTATAATGAAAATAATCATAAGTTAACAACTGAATGGAATCAGTGTAATTACCATTAATTGTTCCCGAAACTCTCGCATACTGATCAATGTAAGTTGAATATTTTGTGTGGTCATAATTTAATTCTAATCCCCAAGTTCTCTCTTTATCAAAAAAGTGTCCAATTCGAACATTAAATTGAGGTTCTGTTAATTCTTTATTAAAAACACCGCTATTCCATTGAGGAAAATCTTCAGCACGAACATTATAAATTGTAAAATCATTGCCCAATGCTTTTTGGGAAATATGAATATCGCTTGGCCGCCAATAATCACGATTATATCCCCAAGAAAAATACCATTCTCCATCCCAAAACCCTGGCGCTTCATTTTGTACTGGAGAGTTTTGTTTATTTAATAAATCTTTATCGTTTTCAGTATTTGCATAAATAAATATGGACTTAGTGAATATCAACAAAAAAATAAAGTATTTCATATTTTATAATCCGCAAATAATGTTCATAATTGATAACAATATTTAGTCTTTAATTAAGAAATCTTAAAAGTGTTTTAAGTATAAAGTAATTATAAATTATAAAATTAAAATATCAACTAAAATTATATTTTTAAAAATTATTTATTTTTTTTAGAAACAAGAAATATAGCAGAAATTATAAATAAGATCGAAAACCACTCAAATGGTTTTATATTTTCGCCAAATATTATATAACCCCAAAACAAACCAGCTAAAGCAACAATACAACCTACTAAACTATAAAAAACAGCTCCAGCTACTCTTAATAATTCAAAAAACAAAACATATCCAATACTAGATAATATAATTTCAATAACTATAAAAAGATCAGGTTTACTTAAAGGAAAAACAATGGGATGAAAACTATTATTTAAGTATACTAAAGGCAAAATAATAAAAGTTGCCGCAACCAACATTCCACACGAAAGCGCTAAAGAAGAAGTATTATTTGGTCTAAGTTTAACCATAAAAACGGTACAAGAAGCTAATAATAATGGAGTTAATAATGCAAATAACATCCATTTGTATTCTAAATAATTTGATAATTTTGGAAAAAATAAAATAAATAATCCAATAAAACCAAATACAATTCCGATAAATCTTATCCATGAGAATTTTTCAATTGAAAATATAATAGATAATACATATGTCAAAATTGGAGAAGTATTTATAATAAGACCTAAAATCCCTGAAGGTACATGTGAGGCTGAAAAATACATTGTTAAATTAGGCAAAGCAATTCCAAGTAATCCACAAATAAAATAAAAAAAGACGTGCTGTAAATTATAAGGAGGAACTGATTTTTTTTGAATATAAGAAAGTATAAAAACTAAAATAGCAGGCCCAAAACTTTGCCAAAATGCATAGCCAAGTGGCGTTATTCCACTTTCCATTGCAAATTTAGCAATGGAAAAACTTGTTCCCCAAGTAAAACCTAGCGATATTAACAAAATAATAGGATAAACAGTATTTTTTAAATATAAAGAATTCATTCATAATCCTTTAGTTTATTAAGAAAAACTTTCTAAGAGAGAATCCTTCGGTAGAAATACTTGGAATAACAAGAGCAATATTGACCCCTTCTTTTTTAGCTTCTTCCAGCAATAAAGAATAAGTCGGATCAATTTCATGAGCTGCTCGAAAACCATTTTTTAATATTTCTTCTGAAATATTATTCCCTCTCATTAGTACAAAAAACAACCAAGATTCATCTCCTGATTTTTTTGCATGAATTAATTCTTTTAAGTGCTTTTGCCCTCTTTCTGTAACGGCATCGGGAAAAGCCCAAACATTATTTTCCAATTTTAAACTTACACTTTTTACTTCAATCCAACATTTTTTTGCCGAAGTAGAAGAGCTTAAACAGAAGTCAAATCTTGTTTCTTTAGTAAAAACAGCTTCTCTTTTAAATTGATTCCAAAATTGGAATTTTTCATATGGAAAAAGAGCTTCAATAAAGTTGTTTTGTTCTTTTTGTCCAATTGTATTAAATAATAATTTTTCAATAAATTGATTTGCTCTAGATGTATTTAAACATGCTAAACCATCTTCTAATTTTAATAATTCTAAAGAATATCTCAATTTCCGTGAAGGATTTTTAGAGTCTAATATATATGCTTGCGAACCATCGACCAAACAGCTTTTCATACTACCGCTATTTGCACAATGTACAGTTAATATATCATTTTCTTTTGTTTTTACATCTACAAAAAATCGTTTATATCTTTTTACAAAATTACATTCGTCCAACATGATTTCATATTTTAATAAATTCATGTTAATTCATTTCAGATGATTCAGAATTTACATTACTTCTGCTAGCATATATTTGTGAAATTTTATTCATGCCAACAATATAATTTCTGTTACAATAATGACATTTCATTTCTAAATCTTCGGATTTTTTTATTATATCAGAAAGATCTTCCATTGGTAATGTAACAAGAACACTTTCCACTCTTTCTTGTGAGCAACTACAAACAAATTTTGGATTTAAACTTTTTACAGCTTTTGTTTCATCTGGAATTAATTTTTTTGATAAAACATCTGCATCACTATTTAATAAATATAAATCTTTCATAGATGGCAAAGAAGCAATATGATTTTTTAGTTTTTCAGAAACACTTTCTGGAATATCAGGCAATTCCTGATAAATAACTCCAAAAGCATTGATTTTTCCATCATTCTCATTCACCCAACTACTTATTTTTAGATACGTATTCATTTGATAACTAGACGATAAATGATCATTTAAAGCTTGTTCAATTGAATTTAATTTTGAAACCGTATGCCCTTCCGATAAAGTAGATTTTTTTCTTTGAGAACGCATTGATCTAATTTGAAGTTCAGGAATAATATTATTTCCCAAATCTATTTGTTTTACTATTTCAGATTCCTCATTGCATTCAATATAGCCTCGAGTTTCTGCTAAATATGAAGTTTCTGTGCCTATTGTAAAGTCACTGCCACAATGAATTCTTAAATTAATTCTCTCTTCATAATCTAATATTGATGATAATAATACACTTCCAAGAAGGGTATCAGACAAAAGAAGAGCTCGATTATTATTTAAATTATGAAGATTTTTAGCTTCTTCAACCAAATGGCTTAAATGGAGCATTCGATAGCTATAATAAACTTTTGTATCTACTCCAAAAAAAAGATAGTCTTGAAACATGAAACCCCCCAATTTATGAATACAATAAGAGTATAAAAACTCTTTCAATTTAATTTCCATATACCAAAAAGAAGAAGATTTCGAGAAATTATTGAAAAATAAGGAGTTTCAATTAAACTCAATTCTGAGGCGTTCCTTAATTAAGGAATCTGAATCATTTTATAAAGATAAAGAGGAAATCATGAAAGTATTGGTCACAGGTGGTGCTGGATATATAGGAAGTACAATTTGCTCTGCACTAGAAGATTCTGGTCATATTCCTATCGTTCTAGATTCACTTGTCACAGGAAAATCAGAATTTGTTAAAAATCGTTATTTTTATCAATCAGATATTTCTGACAAAGAAACCTTAAAAAAAATATTCCAAGAACATCCTGAAATAAAACACGCTATTCACTGTGCAGCTCTAATTATTGTACCCGAAAGTGTTGAAAAACCTTACGAGTATTACCGAGAAAATGTATCTAAATCTAATGAATTATTTAGAAATTTAATTTTATTAGGATGCCATCATATAGTTTTTAGCAGCTCTGCTTCTATTTACGATGTAGCTCCTAATTTTATGGTTACAGAAGAAGCCTCATTAAAACCAGGAAGTCCTTATGCAAAAACTAAGCTAATGATGGAAATGATATTAGAAG
This sequence comes from Silvanigrella paludirubra, assembly GCF_009208775.1. Taxonomy (NCBI): domain Bacteria; kingdom Pseudomonadati; phylum Bdellovibrionota; class Oligoflexia; order Silvanigrellales; family Silvanigrellaceae; genus Silvanigrella; species Silvanigrella paludirubra. Next base: position 16,203 of record NZ_WFLM01000003.1, read on the forward strand.
ATTATTGCCAAGCTTATTCAAATATGAAAGCAATATCTCTAAGATATTTCAACCCAATTGGTGCTGACCCCAAAATGCGCTCAGGTAGTCATGCTAAAAATGCAAGCCATGTTGTGGCAAAAATGGTTGATACAGCGCAAGGAAAAATACCGGAATTTTGCATCACTGGAGTAAATTGGCCCACTCGAGATGGCAGCGGAATAAGAGATTACATTCATGTATGGGATTTAGCTTTAGCCCATGTAAACGCCGTAGAAAACTTTGACTCCATCTTTTCAAATAAAAAAGAAAAATATTTAGTTATTAATCTTGGAACAGGGAACGGTGTTACTGTAAAAGAACTTTTAAAAGCGTTTGAAAATGTTTATGGAAAAAAACTACCTCAAAAAGAAACAGAACCAAGACTAGGAGATGTTGCAGGAGCTTATGCAAATGCAGATAAAGCTCTGAAATATTTAAATTGGAAAGCAAATTTTAGCATTGAAGATGCTATACGTGACGCATTAAAATGGTCTGAATTTCAAGGTGCTTTATTTAAATAATATATATCCATTTTTTTAATTGTAAAAAACTTAATAAATTGTTAGAAATTAATCACATATTTATGCTCAATTTATATAGTAAATTGAGAATTTACTTTAATTATTTTCAGAAAAAAAGGATTTTTTCGTGATTAATTGTTATATAAAAAAAATTTCATTTTATTTTCTATTAATACAGATATTTACTCATCAAATTATTTATTCAAAAGAGCAAATAAAAAATAATATTAGTAAGTTAATAGTAAATATTCCAAATAATGGTCTTACTTATTTATTTCAAGAACCAATAGAAGAAGGCAATCCTTTAAAAGAAAATGTTTATGTTCCAAAAGATAGTAATAACAATTTTTCAGGTATTTCTAACGAAATAAATGATTATGAATTATTTTCATTTAATATTTTAGATGAAAATGATGATTTTTTACATTTAAATGAATTATCTATTAAATACAACGAAAATAATAATAATTCATATTTTAGTAATGAAAATTGTAAAAAAATATCTTTTTCTCAGATTCAAGAAAAATTTTATATTAATAATTTTCCAAAAAATTTAACCACATTATTAAATTGTGATTTTACTGCTTTTAAAATCAATAAAAACAAGAATAAAATATCTGATAAAATTAATTTTAACATAAAAATTAATTATTCTTATAATAGGTGGCTTGAGATTGCAAAATCAAATCAAAATTCATACCTCTCACCTGCTCTAAAAATAGCTTTAAATATAGACCAAATTCAAAATAAAAATAATACAAATATTCATTTAAAGCCAAGTCCTAATTCTATTATATATTCTGAATACTTAGATCTAAGTCCTATCTATAAAATAAATATATTTCCAGACATGCAGAAACTTACCATCGAAGGTTACAGGATTGAGCAAGCAAATAGCTTTAATGCATTTCTATTTCCAAAAAATGAAAAACTAACTCAGATTATATACTCTAGTAACATTTTACCTGAAATTAATTCTTTTTCGTTTTCGAAATTAACCAATATTGAGACTATTGACCTCATAGGTAATAAAATTAGAAAAATTGACGATAAAGCATTTTATAAATTGTCAAAAGTTAAAGAAATAAAACTTGATTATAATAATGAGCTATATAATAATGAAAATAGCAAAGATAAAAAATATCAGTTTTTCTGTAATTTAACTTCTTTAAATAATTATGAAAATTTATATAAAATAAATTGTGATGGAGATAGCAAAAAGGATAAAGATTATGTTTACGATCCAAAGAAAAAAGAATTAATTATTCAAGGTAATCAATTCCAAAAATTAGACTTACTCTTTTTAAATAAAATCAATTTTAGAAATGATATTCAAAAAATAATTTTCCATAGATTTTTTATAGATTTCAGAGTTGATTCTTTAGCTAATTTATCTAATTTATTAAATTTAAAAGAACTAGAGTTTATTGACACCAAAATAAATGAAATTGTCTCTGAAAGCTTTAATGGATTAAATCTTGAACGTATCACATTCAAAAACAATGATATTGGAGTCATTAGCGAATCTTCATTTAACAATCTAAATAATTTAAAAGAAATAAATATTAGCGGAAATAGGAATCTAAGATTAGCTCAAAATTCTTTTAAAAACCTAATCAATATTGAAAAAATTAGCATAACAAATTCTAATTTAGATAATATACTAGATGATGTTTTTGGAAATTTACCAAAATTAAAGAATTTAAATCTTGAAGGTAATAATATTAAAAAAATTCATAAAGATGCATTTATTTATATTTATTCCTTAGATAAATTATATTTAAGTAATAATTCAATAAGTGATTTAGAATTTATATCTCAAAATTTAAAAATTTCTAAATTGAACCTTTCTAAAAACAATATTGAGATAATAAATTATTCAATCTATATAAAAAATATAGAATTTTTAGACTTAAGTTTTAATAAAATTAAAGAATTAGATCATTACTCATTTTATTATCTAAATACACTAAAATATTTAAACTTAAATAATAATCCAATAACTCGCATTTCCGAGAGAGCTTTTTATTTATTACCAAATTTAGAAGTACTTTCTATTAAAGATTCACTCATGAATGAATTAAATCATTCTGTTCTTTCAAGTCAAAATCTTCCAAAATTAATGATTTTAGACTTAAATAATCAATTATTTACAAAAAAATATAATTTAAAATCGGCATTTGGTCATATATGTAGACCAGAAGTAAACTATGAAAAATATTATTTTACTTGTATTTAATATTGTTTAATTATTTTATAAATGGCCTAAATGAATATAAAAGCAAATATTATCAATAATAATTTTGAAGATTTTTTGCTTAGATTTTTCGAATGAAAATAGTTTATCTAACACTCGAAAAACCTTCATAAATTGAAACCCCATCAATTTTCCAATTACCATCTTTCATAATTTTATTTATTTGAGCGTTTTGGGAGCCGTTAGCTAAATACTGCATATTTCTTAATAAAATAAAGGCATCAAAAATTTTTGATTCTATCCTTAACGTCTTTAAATCGGAGTTTAATAATTCTTCAAATGAATTTTTAAACCTTCCATTTTCAGATATTATTTTTAGATAATTTAAATCTTTTTTACTTGATAATATCATTTCATTATTTTTTTCAGGAAATATTGTTGGTATAGAAAACATATCTACTAAATAATTTAAATCCTTTATATCCTTAAATCCTTCAGTCACTATTAATGTATGAATATGCTTATCAAATATTAAATTTAAAGCAGCAGTTGATAAACTTCCTTCATCTGAGTTTGCTTCTTCAATTTCAATTTTATAATGGACGCCCTGAACAGCAGTAGACGAAAAAAATGCAGAAATACCTCTTAAAACATTTTGATTGTATTTTTGTCTATCTTCTCTATTTGATAAAATAATTCCAATTCTCATTTCTTGTGGATCATCATGGTTTAAATGCACTAATCGTGATCTTAGTTTTGAATTTTCAATTAAAAAACCAGATTCTAGTAAAATACTTTCAGAATTTTTAACTATATTTTTTTCAAGTATATCTAAAGATAACTGAAAATCTCCTTCTTTCATTTTTAATAGAAAAACATTTTCAATAAAATTATTTTGAAAATTTGAATCTATATTATTCTCAAAATTTAAAATATTTAATCTTGATTCAATATCCGATAAAAGTAATACTTTATTATTATTTTTGTTTAATTCTACAGACTGTATATTATTTTTTTTCATTAAATTTAATAGATAAATTAATTGAGATCTTTCAAAATCTTTATTTTGAATATTTCTTGCAGATTCCAAAGATAATGCATAAAATCTTGCTAAATATAATGGTTGTAAATTTGGATTACCCATTTTTTTTGACAAAATAACTGCATTTTTATAATCATTTAATAAATAATAGATTTGCAATAATGCATAAGAACATATTGATGCCATAGATAAGGGTAAAATATTATCACTTAAAGATTCTTCTAAATATTTTTGATATTGTAAAATATCATTATAATTATTATTTAAAAGAGAAAGCCTGCATTTTGAAAAAGCAACTTCTTTTTTTGATGAATATTCATTTTGAATTACATTTTTATAAAACAAAGAAGCTTTATCAAATTCTTTATTATAAAAAAAACTCTCCGCTTTATCAAAAGCTGAGAGCTGAGCTTGAATAGGAAATACAAAAAAAATAACTGATATATAAACAATTATTTTATTAGTCTGGAGAACCAACTCGAACCATTGCCGTTCTAAGTATGCGATCTCCAATTTTATATCCCGCCATAAATTCATCTATTACTGTTTCCTGCGTATAAATAGGATCAACTATTTTCGCTATTGCATTGTGGAAGGCAGGATTAAAAGGGGCGTCTTTTCCAGGAAGTCTTTCAATTCCATGTTTTTTAACTGTATCTTGGAAAACTTTAGAAACAAGCTGAACCCCTTCAACAATTCCTGCTACTTTTTTACCTTCTTCAGTTTCAAAGTTTATTTGGGATTGTTCAATGGCAGACATTGCCTTATCAAAGGCATCAATGACAGGAAGGAGATCTTTTGCAAATTCTTGAATGGAATAAATTCGAGAATCTTGTTTTTCTTTTTCCATTCTTTTGCGAGTGTTTTCAAAATCAGCAGCTATTCTTAACATACGATCATGAGTTTCAGCCAATTTAGCTTGCGTAGCTGTACACTCAGCTTCTAACGCTGCTATTTTTGCAGCTTCTTCACTTAAAACTTGAGAAGCACCGTTTAAATTAGTTTCATTATTTGCTGAATTTTCTTTTTTATCAGAAGATGACTCGCTTGTAGGCTCTTCTGCAGAAAGTTTAACTTTATTGTTCAAAATCATATTTATAACCCTCTCGTTTCATTTCGATCAGAATCTTGATCCCTAAGAGTTTAAACACCGAAAGGCACTGGTCAACAATAAAAATTTTGAATATGTGCATTTGGTACTTGAAAAGTCTTCTCCTCTTTATAAGAATGACCTGCGTTTAAGCTAATTTTCAGGAAAGGCGTAACTATACCATGCTTGATCCCAAATTTATCCGAGATAATTTAGAAGCAATTGCAATTGCTGCAAAAAATAAGAAATTTGACTTTAATCCAGCCCTTTTTACAGAACTTTACGAAAAACGTTCTAAATGTATCAAGGAAACGGAAGAATTAAGAAATAAACGAAACGAAGGCTCCGATGCTGTAAAAAAAGCAAAAAGCAAAGAAGAACGTGAAAATCTTGTTTCTCAAATGAGACAAATGGGTCCCTTACTAGAAGAAGCCGAAAAACTTCTTAGAGAAGTGGAATCTGATTTTGATAAGCTTTTATTGACCATACCTAGTATTCCTTCTGAAGACACACCTATAGGTTCATCTGATCTCGATAATGTGGAAATTAGAAAAGTAGGAGAAGTGCCTAACTTTTCCTTTAGCCCTAAAGATCATATTGAACTATCTAGAAAACTTGGAATTATTGATTTTGAAAGAGGGACTACAATTGCAGGAAGCCGTAGTTATTTTCTTTTAGGCGCAGGAGCTGAACTTGAGAGAGCAGTCCATTCCTTAGCATTAGATCTCTTAAAATCTCGCGGTTATAAGCAATATACAGTTCCTGTTTTAGTAAGAACAAGCGCTATGGAAGGAACGGGTTATCTACCTGGTGGTGCGGACCAAGCTTATTACGTAGAAAAAGACGACATGTGGTTAGTGGGTACTTCGGAAGTACCACTAGCAAGCTACCATCAAAATGAAATTTTAGAGCCCTCACAGTTACCAGTAAAAATGTGTGCTTGGTCTACTTGTTTCCGCAGAGAAGCAGGCGCTGCAGGAAAAGATACAAAAGGTCTTTATAGAGTTCATCAGTTTCAAAAAATTGAGCAAGTTGTTATTTGCGAACCTAATTTAGAAAAAAGCGATAAACTTCATGCAGAATTATTAAAAAATGCTGAAGATTTATTAAAATTATTAGAACTTCCCTATCGAGTTGTACAAGTCTGCACAGGGGATCTTGGACAAGGCCAAGTGAAAAAGAACGACATTGAAACATGGATGCCAAGTCGTAATAATTATGGAGAAACACATAGTTGTTCTAGTTTTTATGATTATCAAGCTAGAAGATTAAAAATAAGAACTCGCGATGAAAATGGCAAAAACCAATTTTGTTTTACTTTAAACAATACTGCTGTAGCAACTCCAAGAGTATTAATACCATTAATTGAAAATCACCAAACAGCAGATGGCCGAATTCGAATTCCAAAAGCCTTGCAAAAATATATGGGTGGTGCAGAATTTATTGAATAAAAAAAATTTGGAGTATTAAAATGATAGCGTGCATTTGGGATTATTTTGGAAAAGATTCAAAAGGAACTGCTGAACATTTTGAAAAACATTTAAATGAATTTATTAAAATTAAAAACCTTCAAAACATTGTTACAGGCACTCAATCTAAAAAAGATATTCAGTCTTTTGTTTGGTGTGCTGGGAATAAAGAAGATCTTTCATTAATAATTGAACTATTAAAGCCTAAGCATTACCTAAATAAAGAAAATTTTAACGAGTTTGGAATTTATATTTAAACTTATAGAGCCAAAGTTTTGGCTCACGTTATTATTATCTTGGAATTTTTAAACTTAAAATATTAAAATAAATATATTCTTTTTTATAAGACGTGGAGAAAATTATGTCAATAAATTTTTTAATTAAAAATATTTTATTTATAGTAATTTTATTAACACCAATTTATTCCTATGCTGGTAAAAAAGATATTGTTATAATCGAAAGCTATAGTAAAAGTTACAAGTGGGATGCAGATTATTGTAAAGTATTAAAAGATAAATTTGGAAAAAAATATAATTTGACGTTTTTTGAAATGGATACCAAACGAATACCTAAAATAGAACATGAAAAAATGGGAAATAAAGCTTGGGAACTTATTCAAAAAATCAAGCCTATATTAACAATAGTTGGAGATGACGCCGCTCTAAAATTTGTAGGACCAAGACTTGAAGATAATAAAATGAGAACTGTTTATTTAGGAATAAATAATAATCCAAGAGTTTATTTTGACAAAGAACCAAAATATATTACAGGCGTTTTAGAGCGACCTTTAATGAGAAGATCTGCTATTTTTATTAAAGATCTTATTCCAAACACAAAAAAAGTTTTAATTTTATTTGATAGTGATAGAACTTCACAAATTGTTCATGAAGATTTTTTTTCTGGAAAACCCTCAATAGTTTTTTCAGGTATTACATATGATATTTACTTAAATTCAACATATGCCGAATGGCAAAAACGAATTTTAGAAGCTCCAGGACATTATGATGCAATTGTAACGGGGCTATATTCCACTTTAACAGACGAAAATAATAAAAATGTAGATTCCGAAAAAGTAATGAACTGGAGCGCTCAGAATACAAAAATACCACTTTTTGCATTCTGGGACTTTACTGTAGGAAAAAATAAGGCAATGGGTGGACTTGTTATGACTGGAGCAAGTCAAGGAAAAACAGCTTCAGAAATAGCTGAAAAACTCCTAAATAATCCTAATTTACTACCAAGCTCATTATTTCCAATTTATTTGCAAGAAGGAAAGTTTATTTTTAGCAAATATGAATTAAACCGTTTTAAACTAACCCTTCCAAATGACATTAAAGATGAAGCTATTTTTCTTGAATAATCAGAACAAATAGAATACCAAAAATAAATAATAATAAAAATTCTAAAATTTGACTTAAATTAAATAATAATTTAGTATTTTCCCAATAAAATGGAAACATATTTAATAAATAATAAAATTTTTGTTTTCATTTAATTATTTATAATTAAAATAAATTAATTAGAGTAATTATGAAAAAAATTTCTTCGATTTTTCTAGCAATTTTAACTCTCTCAACATTTATATACTACCTACTAAGGTATTCATGTGCAGGATTTAGTGGAAAAATAACCATAGAAAACTCTATAAAAAAATGCATAATGCATTATGGATATGTAAATTTAGAAAATGTTACTATTTTAGAAAATACTTTTGTATCTGGAAAGCTTGTAGCATCAAATGCAAGTTTAAACGATATTAAAATTAATGGTGAATTATTTCTTTATCAGAGTAGTATAGTAAACGGTAAAGTAAATATAGATGGAATGCTTGTAACTTCATCAACAAAATTTGAAAAACCTATATTTATAACTTCTTCAAAAATAGAATTAAATGACGGTACAGTTACAAAAGATATTTATATTATGAAACATAGAATTGATAGTAGAGAAGAATTTTTATACATAGACAATTCTACTGTTGATGGAGATATCATTTTTGAAAGCAATTTAGGAAAAGTTATCCTTATAAATGGAAGCAAAATTTTAGGAAATGTCTATGGTGGTAAAATACTCACAAACTAAATTATATTTTTTTCCCAATTCCAATTTATATATTTAACCTGGAATGTATTTTTTCTAACAGAAAAAGCGGACTGATATTTATTATCAATTTTAAATAAATTCGTTTTCCATTGACTAAAATCACTCTCTTCAAGACAAAATGATGAATGAATTATTTTAGCATTATTATCAGAAATAAAATCAAATGAAATATTACTTGGTGAATAGGAAAAACCCATACCAATCCCTTTTAAAATAGACTCTTTACATGCCCAAATTTTATAAAAATATTCTATTTTTTCAATTTCATTTAATTTTTTCCATATCTCTAATTCATATTTTGAGAAAAATTGATCTTTTAAACACTCAAAATCAATATTAGAATTAATGTATTCAATATCAGTTCCTATATTGTCATTAGAATTTAAAGAAACTAATATATATTCTCCTGAATGTGACAAATTAAAATGTAAATTTAATTTATTTATATCAAAAGGAAGAAAAGGTTTAGAATACTTATTATACTCAAAATCGTAATTTTGAAATTTTAAATTTAAATAATTATTTAGCAATAATCGTAATGAGTATTTTGAAATTAAAGAACATATTTGGTCTCGTGCCTGATAAAAACTGAATCCTTTTTTAATATCTTTTTCGTTAATCATTAACTTATTAAAATCTTTTATAAAAAGAAAATGATTTAAATTTAATTTAAATCTTGATGAAACACTAGAATGAAAATTTATATTAAAATATACATAAGGAATTTTAATAATCCAAATATGTACTTCATTTTTATTTATAATATAATTATCTAACATTAAAATAACTCATTATGAAAAAGTCACTAATAAAAATTTAAAAATGAATTTTGAAAAATATAATTTTTTACTTTTTCAATATCATCTGCAAAGTATCTATCTTTTTCGTAAAATGGAACTAGATTTCTTATTTCTTGATAAACTTTTTTAATTTTATTTGAAGCTTGAAAACCATTTTTTAAATCCATGGCTTGGGCAGCTGATAACAACTCTATAGCAATTACATAACTTGAATTGTCAGACATTTCGCTTAGACGATTTGCTGCATGAGTGGCCATGCTAACATGATCTTCTTGGTTTGCTGAAGTAGGGATACTATCAACAGAACAAGGAAACGATCTCGATTTATTTTCACTTACTAAAGCTGCCGCTGTTACCTGAGCTATCATAAATCCAGAATTTAAACCACTATTATTTACTAAAAATGGAGGTAATCCACTAAAATTAGAATCTACCATTAATGAAATTCTTCTTTCTGATAAAGAAGCAATTTCAGAACATACAATTGCTAAAATATCTGCAGCAAAGGCAACGGGCTCTGCATGAAAATTTCCTCCTGAAATAAACTCTTTTGTATCAGAAAATGAAATAGGATTATTTGTAACTGCATTTGCTTCAATTTCTAAAATATTTGCAATTGAATTGATTTGATCAAGACAAGCCCCCATTACTTGCGGTTGACAACGTAACGAATAAGGATCTTGCACTTTACCTGAATTATGATCTTCGCTTGATTGATTTTTTTCATTCAATAAACATTTTATTTTTTCAGCAACTACCATTTGACCTTTATGCCCTCTTAACTCATGAATTCTTGAGTCAAATGGCTCTAATTTACCGTTTAAAGCCTCAACAGACATTGCTCCTGCAACAAGCGCCGCTTCAAATACATCTTGGATTTTAAAAAGACCTTTTAATGCAAGAGCTGTTGAAACCTGAGTTCCATTTAATAACGATAATCCTTCTAAGGGCTGTAATTCAAATTTTTCTATATTACACTCTTTTAGTGCTTCAATAGCTGTAATAACTTGATCATTTTTTCGAACATAACCAACCCCTATTAATGGGGAAACTAAATGAGCCAGAGGCGCTAAATCGCCAGAAGCTCCAACTGAACCTTTCGTGGGAATACAAGGATAATATTCATGATTAATTAAATTTAAAAGAGATTCGAGCAATTCGTATCGGACTCCCGAATAGCCTCTTCCTAAACTTGCTACTTTTATAATAGCAATTAATTTAACTAAATTATTATCTAATAAATTACCTACTCCAGTGCAATGTGACATAACTAAATTATGTTGCAGAATAGATAAATCAGACTCTTGAATTCTTGTATTAGCAAGTTTACCAAATCCTGTATTAACTCCATATACTGCTTTCACTTCTTTTTGTGAAAATAGATCTTGAACATTTTTGACAGAGGCATCTATAAAATATTTCGACTCTTTATTTAATGAGAACTTACTAAATTTATTTTTATAAATATTATTTAAATCATTTAATGATAATTTACCAGGATGAATAATAAACTCCGAATTATGGCTCATAAAAATTCCTTATTATTTATTATTATATTATTTATTTAAAAATCATTATTTAATTTTTCATCACTTCTTAATCTAGAAAAAGCAACACCACCATTAATACTCCAGACATTTTGAAATCCCATACGCCTAAAGCTTTTAGCAATATATAAAGAACGATTTCCTGTTGAGCATAATAAAACGATTTTTTTATTTAAAAAGTTCGATTTTTTTTGAAGCAAGTCTATCATTAAATTTGTTATTTGTATCATTGGAATACTAATAGGTTCAAACTCAATTCCAAATATGTTCCAATCTTTAAATAAAAGAGATTCTGTTTTATCTCTGATATCAATTAAAATAAAGTCTTCATTATTTAACTTTTCAGGATTTATTGTTGGTTCTGATTTATCTTCTATATGAACTGAACTTTGAATTAATCCACAAATTATTTTTCCTTGAACTTTATTTGAGCACAATTCAGAATCAATTAATTTTTTTTCTTCACAAAATTCATTTAGACTCATTACATTAAATGGGTTTATTGCTTTTTCTAATAATTTATTTGTATTTTTTTCAACACCCCAAGTAGTCGCAAAACTATTATTATAGTCATGAGCTGGACATAAAAGGACATTATCATCAAATTTTTTGTTTAATAAATGGAGAGTATTATAAAATTGATTTACAGCACTAATTCCAAAATCCGTTCTACCTAATCCTCCTGTTAAAATAGTATCGCCTACAAAAACAAATTCTAATTTTTCTTCATTCGTTTTATTGTAAACTAAATAAGAAACACTATCTTTTGTGTGACCTGGAGTTCCAAGCCTTTCTATTTCCCACTCGTTTGAATTAAAAAGAAGTATATTTTCATCTCCTGGCCAACCTAAAATATCATTTGAATTATCTATCAAGTTTAATTTATTTAAAAGTTTTTTTCTTGATGACTCATGATCAGCATGTGAATGAGTATCTAATACAGCTTGTACAGACAAATTTCTGCATTGAATAAAACTTGCAATTCTATCCATACTTTCTATTGTAGGATCTATAATAATACAATTTTTTGTGTTGCTATCTACTAATAACCAGGTATTTGAATAGTCATATTGAAATTGAATTACACCATGAAATGAACTTTTATCTGGTATTTTATCTAAATTATTATTTTCAATACTGCATGATAAGTTTAAGCAAGAATTTCGAAACGCTTTACCCGCTGCTAATATAGCTTGAACACCATTTAATATTTCATTTTTTGTTGTCATCATACTGAAAGATAATCGAACACCTGATGCTTTTTTCCACTCAGGTAAATTCATCGCGCATAAAACGTGACTATATTCGATTGATTTAGAATTACAAGCAGACCCTCCGCTTATACTAATTCCAGCAGCATCAAATGCATTCATAATTTCTTTTGATAATAGACCGTAAATAGAAAAATTTAATGTTGTAGGAACTGACTCTTCCAAATCGGTATTAAACTCTATTGAAGGAAAGGCTTCATTTAGTGCATTTAATAATATATTTCTAAATTCAAATAATTCTTTTTCAGAACGTAATTGAGAAGATTCAATCCCCTTTTTTCTCTGATTTAATTTCTCTAAAACTACACCTATTGCTGCAATTCCTGGAAGATTTTCAGTGCCAGATCGTACGCCCTGTTCTTGCCCTCCACCTACAATTAAAGGACACTGCGGAGCATTTTCTCTTAAATATAAAAAACCGATTCCTTTTGGAGCGTGTATTTTATGACCACTAAATGTTGCATAATCAATGCTTAATTCTGATAATTTTAAATCTATTTTTCCTAAAGCTTGGACAGAATCAACCAACCAATATATATGATGCGCCTGCTTTCTTATAATTTTTTCAATATTTTTTAAATTTGTAATTAACCCTGTTTCGTTATTTACAGCCATAGTACATAAAAAAATAGTTTCTTGAGCATGTTCCTCTATTACATTTAAATTAAGATGCCCTTTTTCATTTACAGGAATTGTAATTATTTCAATATCTAATCCCAGAACTTTACACCAATGTTCTACAGCATTAGGAACTGCTTTATGTTCTGTTGCGGAGATTAATATTTTTTTATTTTCAAAATTAGTTCCCAATTTTTTTTGAGCAGAAATCCATTGCAATAAAGATAAAACTGAAATTTGAATAGCCTCTGTGGCACCACTTGTAAAAAAAATTTCGGAAGGTTTTGCTTGTATCACTTCACTAGCAAAAATGCGGGCTCTCTCTAAAATCATTTTTGCTTCGGCACCAGCCATATGTGTACTACTTGGATTTCCATAAACTTTTTCCATCGTACATAAAACCGCTTGGCATGCATCCTTTAAAATTGGAGTGGTTGCATTACAATCAAAATAAATTCTATTTGAATTATGAAATGAGTCATTCATTTTGCCTCCAAAACTTTCATAGTATTTATAAATCATTCCGATTAAAGAAATTATCATCTGTCTAATAAAAAAATATATAACAGAAAAACGATTTTGAATTCAACCTATTTTTTTTAATACTACAGATAGTATTATTATTTTTTCATTTTTTTTACCAAAAAGAATTCATTACTATATTTTTGAATGAGCGCTAAATAAAGTTTTATTTTTGTTACTTAATTTAGAACATTAGAGTTTAAAATTTAATTTTAATTGCATAATAAAAAATTTTGTTTTAAAATGCTGTTTGCGTTATAACTTTAAAATATTAATATCATTTTAGTTTCATATATTTGTCATTTTTTTGATATATTATAAACTAACTTATGATATAATAACATATTGACAATTGTTTGAGAAGGGAATTTATTTATAATGATTGACTATAAAAGAATTTTCTTATCCTTAATTGCTTTTTTTATTATGGTTGGATACGCAATGGCTGATAAAACAGACTCTAAATTTGAAAAAGTTGATAAAAATGAACAACTAAAGAAATTAACCCCCCTTCAAATTGAAGTTACTCAAAAAGAAGGAACCGAAAGAGCATTTGATAATGCTTATTGGAATAATAAAGAACCAGGTATTTATGTCGATGTCGTAACAGGTGAGCCCCTCTTTAGTTCTACTGATAAGTATGACTCAGGGACAGGATGGCCAAGTTTTACAAAACCAATAGATGATAAGTATATAAACTTTTCTAAAGACCAATCTCTCCCTTCAGAAACAAGAACTGAAGTAAAATCAAAATTTGGAAAATCGCATTTAGGTCACGTCTTCGATGATGGTCCTGGACCCACTAAAAAAAGATACTGTATTAATTCCGCTTCGCTACGTTTTATACCTGCCGCTCAATTAGAAAAAGAAGGCTACGGACATTATTCTTATTTATTTAAAAAGAAATAATTCAATTTATTTGAAATATTTCTTAAATTTTAAAACATATTTTTCATTTCAACAAATTAAAAATACTATTGATAAATAAATATATTTATTTAGAATCATATTTAATTAAATATTTTAAAATAAAAATTAGGAGTTCAAATGAAAAATCTAATGCCTGGTTTAAGAAGATTTACGGAAAATATTTTTCCATTTTAAAAAAAAATTATTTATCATTCATAATGCTGAAAATATTATCACCCATTTCGTGCTTCAGGTGGAAGTGAAGAAGCATCTTTAAAATTTGCAATAGACGTTTTAAACTTCTGTTTCGTCAGCATTAAGAAAAGAAAAAATTCGAATTTATGAATGGATATACCAACTAAAAAATGGTGAAATTAGAATTTTTGACCAAAAATATAAAGAGTTTGTCAACACATCTAAAGTAAAAAAAGAGTTAATAGATGAATCAAATAGATTTGAACTATAAAAATTTAAATTATTTTAATAAGCATGAAAAAAATTCATTCGTTAAAACAGCTCTAACTTGGAATGGTTCTGTAACACCCAAAGTTTTACATAGAGTTTTACTAATAATGATCTATTCTTTTTTAGTAAGCAAAATAAATCGATTTATTCCTTTACCTACTTTATCCTTAAGCCCTTTCCAATACACAGGATTTGCCTTAAGTGTTCTTCTTGTATTAAGAATAAATGCAGGTTTAGAAAGATGGTGGGAAGCTAGAAAACATTGGGGTCAAATTGTAAATCAAAGTAGAAATTTAGCTATAATAATTTATTGCTATTGTAGTAATGATAAAGAAAAAATAAATAAAATTTTAAATTATATTTCTTGTTGGCCTTATATTATAATGTCAAATCTTAGAAATCAAGAAATTCATCCAAAAGTATATTCATTATTAGATAAAGAAGATATAGAAAAAATTATTAAATCAGAGCATAAGCCAACTCTTCTTGCTTTAAAAATAGATTGCCTTATTAAAGAACTAAGAGGTAATGGATTAGATAATTACAGCTACAATCAAGCGCAGAATGAAAGATTTTTATTACTTGATGCTGTAGGAGCATGTGAAAGAATATCAAGTACACCAATACCTTTTGTATTAGCTATAAAAATAAGAAGATTTATACTTTTATTTTTAATTTTACTCCCATTTTGCTTAAGTGATAAAAATGAGTTTTATACATCATTTATTTGTGGATTAGTTGCATATCCGCTTTTATCATTAGATGAAATTGGAATACAACTACAAAATCCTTTTTCTATTAAAAGCTTAAGTTGTTTACCTATAGAAGAAATATGTCAAAAAATTTATGATAATATTTTAAAAATTAAGGAATATAAAAATGAATAAAATGAAATTTATATTTAATTTTCTATTTATTTTATCAGAACCAACTGCATATTCATCTGAAAAAACACAACTCTATTGTGTTGAAAATTTAAACCAATATGAAAAATTATCTTATTTAGGTAATAATATTATAGTTGAAGGAGATTTTATAAGTCTATATGTAAATAGTCCTAGTATTCTAATTGAAACAGTATATTTTAAGTTAAACGAAGAACATTCCTTAAAGGTGAATGATTATTTATCCTCTTGTTCATCTAGAAACATTCAAGTTGTTCAAAAATATAAAGACAAATATATTGATTTTATTATTGTAGCAAATATAAATAACATATCATTTTCAAAATTTAATGTAAAATATAAATATTATAGGCCATCTTTTGGATTAAGAATTCCCAATACAAGTAGAATATTTTATACTGGAACACAAAATATTTTTATTTCAAATATTTTTAGAACAAACTTAGAAGTAATTAATTCACAAATTGTAAGATTTTTTTGAATGATTATCTTTGGAATAATTAAATTTTTTTATTTAAATAATCTCTTTATTGTTTTTGATATAATCTTTTCAAAGAAATTTAATAAAATGGTATTTTATATAATAAACAATTTTTACTCTAAAATAAATAGTTTTTTAAAATATATCTTGTAATTAATTTAATTATATTTTAATTTATTACAACTAAAATTGCCAACAGGACGTAAGACAAAAATATTAAATTTATTATTAATATAGGAAAATACTATGATTTTTGATTCTTTTTATAAACAAGATCATAATCCATTAAAAGCACAAATATATTTAAAAAGTTTAAATTATCAGAATATAATTAATATGTTAAATAGTTATTTAAAAAGTTGGGGATGGCGATCACATAGAGAACGAGCACAATCTTTAATGAAAATAGTTCTTTATGGATTTAATATGAATAAATTAGAAAATTTAAAATGCGTTTTTCTTCACCAAAAATATTTATTTGACAAAAATACGGAATCCATAGAATCAGAAGACCCCTACTTTTTAAACGGATTTAGTCTTTATGTTGGCTCTTTAGGAGCTGGCTATATTACTTTTGATGAATTTAATTCTTTATTAAAAGCTCCTTCTAATGTCAATACATCAGAATTTTCCCAAACGTCTTATTACAATTTATTAAAAAAAATTCTTTCCGAAAATACTTCTCCAAAAAGACTAAATAATGAAATGACAATAAAAATACCGTTATTATTTCAAAACGCAAATTCTAGTTCTTTTACTTTGTTAGAAATGGATTGTTTTAAATCTGTTTTATTTTCAATACAAAAAGCAGATTATAAAGTTTTAGCTCCAATACTTCAATTTTGGGCAAATTTATTTTATCTTAGACAAGACGCTTATTTTAAATCATTAAGAAATAAATTGTATAAACCTTTTGATGGTAACGACGTAGCAATAATATATTCAAATTTATTTATTGAATTAAAACGCATCAAGAAACAAATTTTTTTATCCAATGAAAGAAAAATTTTTTGTAAGAATGCAATAGAAAAATTTTTAATTGAGGATCTAGAAAAAAATATTTCTTTAGATAAAGAAGATTATATTGAATATATAAACAAAAAAGTAAATAATTTTTGGGATTTTAAAAAATAATTATATAATAGTAAATTAAATTCTATAAAAATAAGATTTATTAAGGAATAAAAATGATTACATATGGATATTTTCTTCATAAAATTAGACAAAATATTGAGAGCAAACGTTTTGAATTAGGATTTATGGGTTTTGGTGGGGATAAAATTATTTTATCCAATAATCAAATAAAATTTATGCCAAAAACAATTGCTAAAATTTATAATGATTATTTAAAAAATTTAAATAATGATGAAGATTTAAATAAATCTAAAATAATTAAAATACATTCATTAATTTCTGATACAATTCATAAAAATTTTTCTTTTACAAGGCATGAAAGTACAACTGAATATTACAGATATTTATTATATGTTATTGTATTTTTTCTTAAAACAGGAGTAAAAAATTTAAATAAAGATAGGTCTAGTACAAATTTTTATTCAAACTCTGATTATAGCACTTTATTAAAATTAGCAGAATATGAACTAAAAAAAACTAACAAACTAACAAATTATTTATTACTAGCAATACTTAAGAGTTCTAAAAAATATGATTCAATTTATACTCCTCTAGAAGACTCTAAAAATCCTCTAATAAATTTTGCAATTCCACAAAGACTAACTATAGATAATTTAATAAAATTTAAAAGATCTTTACGCTATAGATATGTTATTGACGAATCAGGAGCAATCATTTTAGGGCATGATAATAATATTGAAAGTCGTAATAATATAGCAATTAACGGTATAAAAGCATCTTCACATTCTGCTCTCAATAATTATTTACCCGTTATAGCTGCAGGTGAAGTTTTTTTTAACACAAAGACAAATAAAATCACTGAAATTAATAATTTTTCAGGACATTATAGACCAGACAAAGAAACATCATTATTAGCTAAAATATTATTTTTGCATTATTTTCCTGAATATTGCTCTAAAAATATGAATGTTTATTAAATTTAATTCAATTAAGAATCAGAATTTTTTTTGAATAAAGTTACGAAATAAAAAAATTAAAAGAGGATTTAAAACTTATTATTCTTTATTATACTGTACTTTATCAAATTAATTATTTTTAAAATTATCATTACTGGAATATTTAAAATAATAATACACAAGATTAATTCTCTCAAAATATTAAGTGAGAAAATATTTTTTAGCTGTATTAACTGCAGATTCGACAGCCCCTTCAATATAACCATAATTATTATAGCTGGTGTGTTCGCCAATAAAAAATAATCTATTGTTAAGCTCAGGTTCATTAAAATTTCCAAATAATGTTGTCATTTGTCCTTTTAAAGGGCAACTATAGGAACCATGTGTGTATTTATCTTCGATCCAATATTTTTCTACAAATTTATTATTATAAAACGTTTTTGAATTTGGCCAAACTTTATTATAAAATTCTAATGTTTCTTTAATAAGATTTTTATTTATTTTTTTTCCAAAATTACCGCCAAACCATGTATTTAAAGCACCCATATTTCCTTCTTGAAATTGAGTTGGCTCCCAAAAACAACCTCCCATTTCATCAGTTAAAAATCTTTTTAAAAGCTTGGGTTCAGTGTTTTCATTTGTCCAAAAGCGATTTTCAAAATTTAATATTAATTTTCCATTCGTACCAAAACCAAGTTCTTTTATATTTTTTAATTTTATTGGATTTAATTCTAATTTATTAAAACTATCTATTTTTCTTAATGCACCCAAAGGAATTGCCATTACAATTTTTTTTGCTTTAATTTCTTTTGTACCAAATGGAGTTATAAATGTTATTAAAAAATATGTTTTATTATCTGATATATTTATTAAATTATAACCCATATTTATTTTAATTTTATTTAACAAACATCCTTTTAAAGTTTCAATTAACTTTATATTTCCACCATTAATAGAATATTTTTCATCTAATCCGTTATATATTGTGAATTTTTCTTCACTCGAAAAATCAGTTGGAAATACTTGGAGAAAAACAATTGAACTAATTTCACTCATATCAGGTCCCATGAGAGCGCTATATGCTTTATTAAGCATTAGAATAAACCATGGTTCAATATCTTTAGCATATTTTTCAAGATATTCTGTAGCGGAAAGATTATCAAATTCTTTCCATGCTTCTTGATTTGTTTTATAGTCAGGCCAGTTAATTTCATTATTTGTTGTGAATTTATCTAATATTCTTTTATTAATAGTACCTAATTTTTTGGCTTCTTGAAATATTTCTAATTTCGATTTTTTTTCATTATTTGCAAAATATATATCTTTTGAAATATTAGAATGATTATTATCTTCAATTAATTTTAAATTAAGTTCTTTGCATAAATTTATTGTAAATAGCTGATCACTATTAATATGCTCTCCACCAAGCTCAACATGTTGATGATCTGAATTAAAATTTAAAATTGTTTGAATTCTTCCTCCTAACCTAGAATTGTTAGATTCAAATAATTGAATATTCTTATTTTGATTTTTAAGTAAATAGCAAAAAGTAAGACCTGAAACTCCTGAACCTATTACAGCAATATCTAAATAATTATTTGAAATTGCA
Source organism: Silvanigrella paludirubra (assembly GCF_009208775.1). Lineage (NCBI taxonomy): Bacteria > Pseudomonadati > Bdellovibrionota > Oligoflexia > Silvanigrellales > Silvanigrellaceae > Silvanigrella > Silvanigrella paludirubra. The sequence goes on from NZ_WFLM01000003.1 coordinate 35,824, forward strand.
GAAATTTTTGAATTAAAAAATAATCCTGAACTTAAAATTGTAGTATTTTTTAAAAAATCTCTTCTTGAGTTTTTAACCGCCATTATTTAAATTCCTTTTTCGTTCTTTAAATATAATAATTTTAATAAAAATAACGGGGCACCCAATGTAAAATATAAAACATATTGTATCTTTTATACAAGACCTAATCTATTTTTTAATTCATAAAAATAATTTGATAAAAATATAAATAATATTTTATTTAATTGAAATACAAAAAAAGCCTCAATAAAACTATTTTATTGAGGCTTTTAAATAAACTTTTTAATATAAATTAAAAAGATATTACATCATTCCTGGGTATCCACCGCCAGCTGGCATAGGAGCTGCTTTGTCGTCTTTTGGACGCTCAGCAATCATACACTCAGTTGTAAGTAACAAAGAAGCAACAGATGCTGCGTTTTGTAAAGCAGAACGTGTTACTTTAGTTGGGTCGATAATACCGCAAGCAACCATGTCTTCATAACGCTCTTCTTTTGCATTAAAGCCAAAGTTTGCGGAAGTATTTTCGCGAACTTTATTAAGAACAACGGATGGTTCATGACCACCATTTGAAACGATTTGACGAAGTGGCTCTTCAGAAGCGCGAGAGATAATATCAATACCAAAACGCTCGTCGTTTGTTGCTTTTGCACGTAAAGCTTCAAGAACTTTTTGCGCACGAATAAGAGCAACACCGCCCCCTGGAACAATTCCTTCTTCAACAGCAGCACGTGTTGCATGAAGAGCATCTTCAACGCGCGCTTTCTTTTCTTTCATTTCAGATTCAGTAGCTGCGCCAACACGAATGACAGCAACACCACCTGATAATTTAGCAAGACGTTCTTGAAGTTTTTCACGATCGTAATCGGAAGTTGTATCTTCAATTTGTTTTCTAATTTGTTTAACGCGTGCTTCGATTTCAGGTTTTTGACCTTGGCCGTCAATGATTGTTGTGTTGTCTTTGTCACAACGAATGCGTTTAGCAACGCCTAATTGCTCAATTGTTGTTGCTTCAAGCTTCATGCCAAGCTCTTCAGAAATAACAGCAGAGCCAGTTAATATAGCAATGTCTTCAAGCATCGCTTTACGACGATCGCCAAAGCCAGGTGCTTTAACAGCAACAATTTTTAAATTTGCACGTAAACGGTTAAGAACAAGAGCAGCAAGTGCTTCGCCTTCAACGTCTTCAGCAATAATTAAAAGTGGTTTGCCTGTACGAACAACTTTCTCAAGAATTGGAACAAGATCTTTTAATGAAGAAAGTTTTTTATCAAAAATAAGAACAAAAGCGTCTTCGTAATTAACTTCCATTCTTTCTGCGTCATTCACAAAATAGTTTGAAAGGTAACCGCGATCAAATTGCATACCTTTAACAACTTCTAAAGTTGTTTCCATGCCTTTAGCTTCTTCAATTTGAATAACGCCTTGTTTGCCCACTTCTTCCATTGCTTTAGCAATAATATTTCCGATTGTAGTATCTGAGTTTGCTGAAATTGTACCAACTTGAGCAATTTCATTGTGACTAGAAATTGGTTTACTAATTTTTTTAAGCTCTGCCGTAATTTCAATGACAGCTTTATCAATACCGCGTTTTAAATCCATTGGATTATGACCAGCAGCAACAAGCTTAACACCTTCACGGTAAATAGCTTGAGCAAGAACTGTAGCCGTAGTTGTACCGTCACCAGCGACATCAGAGGTTTTAGAAGCTACTTCTTTAACCATTTGAGCGCCCATATTTTCAAATTTATCTTCTAGTTCAATTTCTTTTGCAACAGTAACACCGTCTTTAGTAACGTTTGGAGAACCGAAAGATTTATCAATAGCCACATTACGGCCTCTTGGTCCCATTGTAACTTTAACTGCATCTGCCAGAGTATTTACTCCAACTAGAATTTTTTTACGCGCATCTTCACCAAAATTAATCATTTTAGCTGACATGAAATTCTCCTAATGATTCCGTTTAATTTATTAAGCAAAAAAAATTAACCAATTACGCCAAGAATGTCGTCTTCACGTAAAATAAGGTGATCTTCACCTTCAACTTTGATTTCTGTACCGCTGTATTTACTAAATAGGACGCGATCGCCTACTTTAATATCAATTGCGCGAACATTACCATCTGCAAGTATTTTGCCGTTACCAACAGCAATTACAGTTGCTTCAACTGGCTTCTCTTTGGCATTGTCTGGAATGAGAATGCCGCCAGCAGTTTTAGTCTCTTCTGCTACACGCTTAACCAAAATGCGATCTGAAAGTGGACGAATCTTCATAATGAGCCTCCAAAAAGAGTGGGGAAAAACCACACAAGTAAAAGTATTAATTTTAAAGGAGGATAATTGTTATCCTCAAACCTTACGTGGAAAGTAAACGAGGTTTAAGATGTGTCAAGGATTTTTTTTTTGAATGGATAACAAACAACTAATTATCCATATTTATTATGTTTTAATTCATTTTTATCTTTATAAGAGACCACCAAAAGCAAAGGTAGTTCAGGAGAGTGTATGATATTAATTTTATTAAAATATTAATATTTTATTATGAAATAAAAATTTAAAAAAGCTTTATTGAGTCTTATTATAAAATAGAGACAAAGCTTAAAGACAATAGCACAATAATTAAAGAAGAAAAATTAATGGATATGAACTTCTTTTAAACGAGATAAACCAATAGTCTCAATAGAAATATCTTTAGAAGACTCTTTTGAAACAGAATAAACAATCCCTTTATCGTCAACAATTACAGATACAGGTATATCTTTCTTTTTCCAGTAAGAAATAATTAATTTCCCTTTAAAAACAGATTTTTTTAATTGATCTAAAATTTTATCAGATGGATCTATCATTATTCCTAAAAAAATATTTTTCTTAATTTCAGAATATTCATATACCTTGGAGTTATCTGTAAACAACATTTTTGAACATATTTGATGATTTGTACCTGTTTCTTTATAAAATAAAAACAAAGGTAAATACTCAGAATTTATTAATTTTATTTTATTTGATATTTTTATAAAATCATTATCAACATCAAGAGGAATTCTATAGTCAGCATGTTCTTTTTTGTTAGGAGAGTTGCTTATCATGATAAAACTTGAGTTTTCTAAGCCAAATAATGATTGAAATTTTAATAAATAAAAAACAATTAAATAACAACAAAAAGGTTTAATCATAAATAATTTTACCAAAAATGAATCCACATGCCTAAAGCACGCTATTCATTACATCAAAGAAAGACAGGATGCAAATAGGAGGATCTTACTCTGATGATTGGCGAACTTCTAAGCCACAAGATCGCATAAATTCCATAACAAAATCGTAATCTTCATTTTTATAAGCCGTTTTAAAAACAACCTGCTTTATTCCAGCAGTAATAATTGCTTTTGCGCAATCTCGACAAGGACTATATGTACAATATAGAGAAGAATTTCTTAGATCTTGTCTAGATGCTGCAATTGCATTGATTTCTGCATGAACCATAAAAGGATATTTGTCTGGCCTTAAATTTGGGAGTTTTGTATCATCACATCCCGGTGGAAATCCATTGTAACCCGTTGCTAAAATTCTTTTATTTTCATCAATTAAAACAACTCCTACTTGAGTTTCACCATCATGACTTCGCTTAGAAACCGCTTCTGCAATTCCAATAAAATAATTATCCCATGAAGGTCTTTGAATAGTTTTTCTATTATTATAATTAATTTCAATTAAGGGGAAAGACTTTCTATCTTCTTTTAATTTAAAACTTGAATCGCTCATAAAATAATATTTTCCTTGTACTCACCAAATACTTCTCTCATCACATTGCAAATTTCACCTATACTTGCATAGGCTTTTACTGCATCAATAATATATGGCATTAAATTATCTGTTCCCTTAGCTGCGGTTTTTAAATGGGCTAAAGAAGTTTTCACGGCATTTTGATCTCTCGTATTTTTTATATTTTTTAATCTATTAATTTGATTTTTTTCAACGGAGTCATCTATACGCAATAAACCTTCTTGTTCTTTTTCTTCAATTGAAAATTGATTTACGCCTACTATAACTCTATTTTTATTTTCTATGTCTTGTTGATATTTGTAAGCTGATTTTTGAATTGCAGCTTGAACAAAGCCTTCTTCAATTGCTTTTACCATTCCACCCATAGAATCAATTTTTGAAATAATTTCTAAGGCTTCATTTTCAATTCTATCTGTTATGGCCTCAACATAATAGCTGCCTGCAAGCGGATCTACCGTTTCTGCAACTCCACTTTCATGTGCAATAATTTGTTGGGTACGCAAAGCGATGCGAGCGGATTCTTCTGTTGGCAAAGCCAGAGCTTCATCTTTACTATTTGTGTGAAGACTTTGAGTGCCTCCTAAAACAGCAGCTAATGCCTGAATTGTTACCCTAACAATATTATTATCTGGCTGCTGCGCAGTGAGCGTAGAACCAGCAGTTTGTGTATGAAAACGTAACATCAAACTTTTTGGATTTTTTGCATGAAAACGTTCCTTCATTATTTTAGCCCAAATACGTCTTGCTGCTCTAAATTTACCAACCTCTTCTAAAAGGTCTGTAAAGCTATTAAAAAAGAAAGACAATCTTGGAGCAAATTCATCTACATCTAATCCCGATTTTATAGCAGCTTCTACGTAAGCAATCCCATCAGATAATGTAAATCCAATTTCTTCGGAAGCAGTGCTTCCTGCTTCACGAATATGGTATCCACTTATAGAAATAGTATTCCATAAAGGAACATTTTTTTTGCAGTAAGAAAATATATCTGTAATTATTCGCATAGATTGTTTTGGAGGATATATATAAGTTCCTCTCGAAATATATTCTTTTAAAATATCATTTTGAATCGTACCACGTAATTTATCGCTTGATATACCTTGCTTTTCGGCAACTACAATATAAAGCGCTAGCAAAACAGAGGCAGAGGCATTTATTGTCATAGATGTAGATATTTTATCTAAAGGAATTCCATTTAATAATATTTCCATATCAGCAAGAGTGTCTATAGCCACTCCTACTTTTCCTACTTCACCAGATGCCTCGGGACTATCTGAATCGTAACCAATTTGAGTAGGCAAATCAAAGGCAACACTTAAGCCTGTTTGTCCTTGACTTAATAAATATTTATATCTGTTGTTACTTTCCTCAGCAGTTGCAAAACCAGCGTATTGCCGCATAGTCCAAAGACTACTTCGGTACATTTTAGAATGGACACCGCGTGTAAAAGGATATTCACCTGGAAATCCTATTTTTTCTAAATATTTTTTATCTTCTTTAGCATTTTCTAGTGAGTAAATCTCATGAATCAATGAGCTTGAAGCAGTAATAAATTCTGATTTACGGAGCGGATCCTTTTTATTAATAGACATTTCACAACCTCTTTTAATATCAAAACTATTTATTTTTTATCCGTCTTCATTTTAGAAATTCGCCCTGGAAAATTCTCCCAATAATTATCAGTAAATATTTGATTTAAAAGATCATCCCAACTTGGAAAATATTTTTTATCTGCTGGATTTATTAAAGAAGCGGAGGCATCTTTACCCCAAATTAATTTACCATTATTTGTATCCACAAGTAAAATAGAAAAACTTCCATGAATACTATAAATATCTTCTTTTGCCGCAGAATTTATTTCTGTAATAACTACGATTAAAGCAGTATCTGCATTTAAAACTTTAGCTGCTAATCCATTTAAATTTTCTATCCATAATCTATCAGGAGAAAGACAGTAAGTATAAAATTCCATGAAATTTCTTCTTGCTAGACAACTAGATGTAATTAATAATCTTGTAGATGTTTGACTTGAATTAAATCTGTCTGCGACTGCTTTCATACTTTCATTCAATTTATCCCAAATATTTGGTTTTGCATTTCCTAATGCACTTGCTACAGCAGAAAATGCGTAACCATTAATATTTGGCTGTCCACTAAATGATTGCATGACTTTGTTCTGAATTTTATTTACCAATTGATGTGTATTTATAATAGCTGGATCAATTAAAGAATGTTTTGATGGATCGGGTAATAAAAATACGGGAACAGCAATAATGGAAGCAGGATTTACGGCTTCATATCCTTCTTGAATTCCGTTATTTAAAGGCTTCATAGTCTGGCATGAATAAAAAATAAATGAAAATATACAAATTGTCGCAAATCTATCCACAATGCGTTTTAAATGCATTTTATGTTTCCTTAAAATTACCCTTAACAACTTGACGAACTCAAGGTATTAACAAAAATTAATATAATAAAAGAAAAATCCTAATCAATAACAATCTATTTATTCAATAATTCCTTTAACTGTTTAATCGTTTTTAAAATTAATTCATTATTTGAAGATGCAAGATTATCTAATATATCATTTAGCCCATCCGTTTTTGTAGCGTACAAATGATATAATGCATTTCGAACAAGTCCTTGAAATTTTGCTCTTGTAGCAGCCGTACCTCCAAACCATTTTTCATACTGAGTTATATCCATTAAAGCAATTTCTTTAACATTTAATGATAAAAAAGGCTTGTGATATTCTGAAAATTCTTTTAAAATTGAAAAATCAGTTGTTACAATATTATAAGGACAGACTTCTTGACAAATATCACATCCATATATTGTATTCTTAAAATGAGAAATAAACTCATTTGGCACAATATCTCTATGCTCAATACTTAAATAGGAGAGACAACGGTTAGCGTCAAGAAAATATGGTTTTTTAAATGCATTTGTGGGACAAGCGTCTAAGCATTTTCTACATTCACCACAGTCTAGATTACCTATTGGATTTATTTTATTTTGATTTAATTCAATAATTTCTTCCAAAGGAAGATCCGTTAATAAAGTAGCAATAAAAAAAAAGCTACCCATTCCAGGTCTTATTAGCATTGTATTTTTTCCAATAAATCCCAAAAAAGCTTCACGTGCATGCGCTCTATCAAAAAAAGGGATGGAATCTACTACAGCTCTATATTGAAATTGATTATTTAGATAATTTTGGAGATTTTTCGCTATTTTATTTAAATTATTTTTTAAAGTTTTATGATAATCTTTTCCGTAAACATATCGAGAAATTAATTTTTTTGAAATTATAGATTCTTCATTAATAAAATTATCATGTTTATTTAAATTTTTATATTTACTATTTCTTGTTCTGTGCCCTGTTGCATAAGGGAACAAAATAATTATTGCATTTTTTACATTTGGTAAAATTAAATTAGGATTTGCTCTTGCTTCAAAATTATTTTCTAAAAAAGACATTTCAGCATGAGCATTTTCTGAGAGCCATAATTTGAATGCAGGAATATCTTTTTCTAATATTTTTGAATGATTTTTTTCAAATGAAAATACAGCAGATGCAAAAGCGCCATTTTGTTTTAATAAATCAGTTATTTCATTCTTTAATTTCATGAGCTCATTCTTACACTACTAGGATCAGCATGAACAATAACATCTCCATCAAACTCAAGCTCAAGTGAATCTTCTATTTTTTCTATTATAATGTGGACCTCGTTAAAAGATAATTCATCTGGTAAAGTTACATGGAAATCAAAAAAGTATTTATATCCACTTTTTCTACCTCTAAAACGATGAATATCTAAAACTCTTGAGTCTGTTTCTTTAATTATTTTTTTAGCTTTTATTTTAATTTCGTCAGAAATATCATGATCCATTAATTCATTTATACTAGTTTTTACAAGCCCAAATGCACCGTAAATAATATACAATGAAAAAACCAGAGCTATTATTGGATCTAATATTGGATTGCCAAATAAAATAACAATAAAAATAGCTATTCCACTCGCAATATTTGTGACTAAATCCACTTTATAGTGCTCTGAGTCTGCTAACAAAGCAGGACTATTTAATTTATCACCATTTCTTTTTAACATTTTAGTCACATAAAAACTAACCATGCCAGCGAAAACAAAAAAGGCAACCTGCCTCCAATCTGCATGAAAATCTAAAGTAACATTTCCTTTTAAACTATCATATATTTGCCTTGCGCTTGATGCAATAATTCCAATAGCACCACCAATGATCAAACAGCCTTGGCCTAAAGCAGCAATACTTTCTACACGGCCGTGCCCATAAGGGTGATTATTATCGGGATCTAATCGAGAGAATTTTACTATTTTTCTATTCACCAAACTGACAAGCATATCCATTGTGCTATCCCATGCAGATAAAGCAACAACCATTGAGCCTGTTAGTAAAAATAATATGAGTTTACCCAGAGCTAATACAGCAGCACAAAGCGCTGCTGTTAGTGCCGCTCTTTGTGCTATTTTTGAATCTAAAGAATCTTTAGAATGCTCTATTTGCATAAAAACACTTCTTTCTAACTATTATTCTTTAATATAAACTCTTTGATAAAAAGGAACACCTTTACCCGTAAATAACTTTTGAAAAGCGGTTTCATATGGCCCACCTAAAATATCTCTGGGCTGCGGTAAAGGTTCTCCATTTAGACCATCATCAGGAACAAAACCAGATTCTAGCATTAATTTATTTGTTTCTTCAAAATATTGTTCATGATCTGTTTTAAACCAAAAAAATCCTTTTGGAGCTAATTTTTGATATAAATTATCAATAAATTCTTTTTTAAGTAATCTATTTTTTTCATGCCTATCTTTAGGCCATGGGTCAGGAAAAAAAACGCAAACACCATTTAAACTTTTATCAGGAATAATTTCACTTAAAAAAGCTCTTCCATCACAAATTGCAATTTTTCCATTATCTATATTTAATCTTTTTAATTTACGCGCCGCTTTAACAACTCTTTTATAAGTTATATCTATACCTAAAATATTTAATTGCTTATTTTGCGAGGCGATTTCAAGAACATTTTTACCCATATAACAACCAATTTCTAAAATCAGAGGTTTACTTGTATCTTTAAATAGCGTCGAAATTTTTTCATTTAATTCATTTTGAGTAAATAAATAATCTGCTAATTGAATTGCTTCTTTCAGATAAGGATTCTCATGTCTATCAGGAGCGTTCTCACCTTTTCTTAAGTTATCTATAATAGTTCCAACTTTTCTCATTTATAAGAATCTTTCTCTTATTTTCAATAATTTGACAAAATAAATTCTTGCCCAGCCTTACCAACGCAGGTTGCCGAAAAGGGAAGAAGGAATCAAGCCAAATTTTAATTCTTTAGGAAAAGCATGAACTTGAAACGAAACAATATTAACAGGAATGTAAGAAGAGCAATCTCTTATTATCCATGTATTTTATTGTTATTTCCTAATTATGGTTATTCCTATAAATTTCCCGATTCCATTCCTTATACCCCATATTCATCTAAAAGCACCTATTTTCATAAATCATATCCCGAGCAAGAATGTACGCCTAAAGGCATGGACACGCAGACATTAAGGTTAGAATTCTCCGAAAGAACAAAAACGATAAACGAATTTAGAGTTGGTTGGAACTATTATTCTTCATCTGAAATACCAAATTATTTAAAACCTACTATAGGCGGAGAGATACAAGTAGCCCGTTGTTTACCACCTGGTAAATGGGCTTTTTTAGGAAAAGGTAATGTAATAGGAATTAATGGCAATATTGTTGAAGCGCTAGTTAAAGGCTATGAATACAAAACATCTTCCGCTGGTAAAATACCCATTGATTTCGTAGATACTGGTAATATGTATTGGCGTCCCATGGCTGGAGATGTCATTTTTCCAGTTGAAAAAATAATAAATAAAAAACTTACTGTTAGTCCAAAAATTGAATTATCATTTCAGGATTTATTCATAAGCGTAGACTTAAATCAATATTCTTATGAATTATCAAGACAAGGTGAAGAAATATTAAAAGATAAATTTGAAAAATTCAAAAACTTAAATGGAAAAATGTTAATAGAAGGGTTCATACTAACATCAGGAAATCGAGAAGAATTACGCATTGAAAGTTTAATGAGAGCTCAATCTGTTTCAAAGTATCTTGCAAATACTTTTAATATAAATGAAAATCAAATTATTTCTATTGGATATGGAAATGATTGGCTTCAATCTGGCATGCAACCTGTAAAGAGCTGGCCAAATAAAGAAATTACACATGGAATTGTTTTAAGAATGATGCCAGAATCTAATTAAAAAAAGAAAAAATTAACGCATTCTATTTAATACATCTTTACTTTTAATTGTACCTACTTGTGGAATTCCAATTGCTTGTTTAATAGTAAGTTCTTTTATTCCACCTAAATCATCTGCCTTCTTTTGAATATCAATATTAAAATCTGAAATTGTATATAATTTGCAATTTTCTAAAAAGAAAAATCCTTCATGAAAAGAAACAACTTTTCTATCAAGTTTTCCGCATAATACTTTTGCTGATGGAAGTCCTGCTTTAATTTCTGTTTCAGGAACTACCATTACAGATTCATCACTTTTCTTTTTTACAATGATAGGTTCCCCAGTTGGAAATCTATTTAATATTCGAGGCTGCAATGAAAAAATGGGCTTACTTTTATCTGTAAATAAAGAAATATCATTAAAATTTTTAAATAATCTTTTTTTGCAAGAATCGATAAAATAATAATTGATACTATCAGATGTAACGACCCATTTTTCATATTTTTGACAAATAGAATGAAATGAACCATCAGAATTTTTGGTATAATCATTATAATAATCGTCAGAAGTATAATTATTTCCTATAGGCATCATAGCATATACATTAGCAGATAATGAAACAATTGATTTTCTTTGATCCTGAATAAGATTATTTGAAACTTCAGGATCATTAATTAACATTAAGTTACAGTTTTTTACATAATAAATAAGATCAATATAAGTAACTACTTTATGATTCAATATTTTACATGCTTCTTGTTTCGTTTTTATATTAGAGATTAATTTCTCATTATTATTCAAATTAACTAGTGATTTTTTTTCATTTATTTCTTCATCTTCATCTTCATCTTCATAGGCATTTGCCTGAAAAACAAATATATTTAATGTTAATATAAAAATAATATAATAAAAAAATATAAACATACGACTCATTTTTTTTAAACTCATAAAGTAATACAAAAATATTCACCAATCTTTTTTAAGTCTGCCAATTCATTTAGCAAATGTTATTGCAAAAAACTTCGATTCCATTTAAAATATTCAAGCTCATGCTAATAATAGGAGGTTAAGTGCAAGCATCAAGTATCGTATCATTGCATGAAATCCATCACTCTTTTTTACAGAATAAACCAGTATTAAACGAGTTAAACCTTGAAATACAAAAAGGAGAATCACTTACTATTCTTGGGCCTGGAGGCTCCGGAAAAAGTACTCTTTTAAAGGTTATATTAGGTATCATAAAACCGCAATCAGGTTCTGTTCATGTCCTTGGCAAAACGATAAATACTCTTAAGAATGATGAAAGATCCAAGCTTTTCAAAAAGATGGGAATGGCTTTTCAACAAGGAGCTCTTTTCGATTTTATGACTGTAAGAGAAAATATCCTTTTTGCAATGGAAAATATGACAGATTTCAAGAAAGAAGAACGTGAAGCAAAAGTAAAAAGCTTTTTAGAACAAGTTTTACTGAGTCATGCTGCTGATAAAATTCCAAGTGAATTATCTGGAGGGATGAGAAGAAGAGTAGGTTTTATTCGAGCTCTTGTTACAAACCCTGAATTAGCTTTATTAGACGAACCAACAGCAGGCTTAGATCCCGTAACAACTACAATTGTAATTGATATGATCCATAAAATTGGAAATAATATAGGAACAACCATGATCAGTGTTACATCTAATATAGATGTTGCCTTTCGTTTTGCGCCAAATGTAGCTATTTTAAAAGATGGAAAAATAATTGGAAAAGGCACAAAAGAACAATTATTAGAATTAAATGATCCATGGATAACAAATTTTTTGACTATCAGAAAACATAATTTTGAGAGAGAAATTTAAAATTATATTTTTTTGTTAATTAAATAAAGAAAGAAACATGAAAAAAGATTTAGAATATCTGACATGCTCTGGAGTAAGAACACATAATTTAAAAAATATTAATTTAAAAATTCCTTTAAAAAAATGGATTTCTATAACAGGTGTATCAGGAAGTGGTAAAAGTAGTTTTGCGTTTGATACAATATACTCAGAGTCACAACGACGTTTTTTAGAAACTTTAGGAACTTATGAAAGACAATTTTTGCAAGGATTACCTCAAGGTGAATTTGAAGATATTGAAAACATACCTGCTGCAATTGCCTTAAAACAATCAAATAAAACAGGCGACCCAAGGAGTGTTATTGCAACGGCATCTGATGTGGCAGAACCACTTCGTACTTTATTTATATCTTTAATGGAACCCTCCTGCACAACATGCGGCTCACCTGTTAAAATGAGTAAAGCTGAAGAATTAACACAATTTTTAAGCGATCCAGATAGAAAAAAATCTAATGAAAACTTCTTGATTTCTGTACCATTTGTTATAATGAACAAAAAAGTTGCACAAGACTTACTAGTGGAAGGTTATTCAAGAATTTTAATTGAGAAAAACATATTTTTAATAGAAGAATTTTTAAGTAACATTAAAAATCATGTTTTCCCATTAAATATAGAAATTGTTTTAGATAGAATTTCTAGTACTTTAGAAATTTCTGAAATAGAAAACCGTGTTGAAACAATTTGGTCACAAGTAAAATTTTCTCCTAAATTTTCTTTTATTAATCTAAATAAATTAGATAAATCTAACGTTATTTCTCAATTTATTAAAAATTATCATGTACAACCTTTTTGTAACAAGTGCCAAAGCCAAACTAATATAATCCAATCAAAAGATCTCGATTGGCAATCTGTATTAGGTGCTTGTAAAGCTTGTAATGGATTAGGTAATATTCCCGTTTTAGATGAAAATAAAATTATTCCAAACCAAAAACTATCATTAAATTCAGGCGCAATAAAACCATGGACTTCGGATACTTTTTCTTGGATGCAAGAAGAGCTTTTACGCGCTTGCAAAAAAAGAGGAGTTAAAATTCAAGACTCTTACGAAAGCTTATCTAAAGAAACAAAAGAATGGATTTGGAAGGGAGAACCTTCAAATAATAAAAAACAAAAAAATGATTTTGTTTCTATAAATGAATTCTTTGATGTTTTAGAGCAAGAAAAATATAAAAGCACTTCAAGAATATTACTTGCAAAGTATAGAAAATATATATTGTGCCCCGAATGTGAAGGCGCTCGCATTGGAAAGTCTGGGAAAAATGCCATATGTTTTGGTAAAACTTATTATAATATATTTCAGTCAGAAATAAAAGATACTTTTGACTGGCTAATAAAATTAAAAAAAGAAAAAAAATTTGAAAAATTAATTGACTCTATCCCTGAAATTTATAATGAAGCTTTAAAAAAAATCACTTTATTAAACAAGCTTGGTTTAGGATCTGCTCAATTATTTAGAAGATGTAAAACATTATCGGGTGGAGAGTACCAAAGAGTATTGCTAACAAGAGTAATTGGAAATGGTTTAACCGATGCTCTTTATGTATTAGATGAGCCCAGTATTGGTTTGGGTAAAAATGAAATTCCTACTTTAATTTCTTGTATCCAAGAATTAAGAGATCTTGGTAACACAATTATTATGGTAGAACATGATAAAGATCTCATTTCTGCTTCTGATGAAATATTTGAATTTGGACCTGGGGGAGGGAATGAAGGAGGAAATTTACTACCTATTATAAATAAAACTCCAGCATCTTTTAAAACAAAATTTAATATTGAAAATAATCAAGTTACAAAAAAAGAAATAAAAAATGAAAGAATTTTTAATTCTGATGAATCAATATATTTAAAAAACTTTAACGCATTAAATTGCAACTCTGTTAACTTAGAAATATTACTTAAAAAATTAAATGTTTTAACAGGTCCAAGTGGCGCAGGAAAATCAACAATAATTCATTTCGGACTTGAGTCGGCTTTAGAAAAATTAAACAGTCATAACTCAACATCAAATAACATCGCCGATTATGACTCAAAAATAGGTACCTGGGAAAACTTAATAGCTCCAAAAGATTTTTTCTCAGGAACAGATTTAATTAGTGTAGAGCAAAAAGCATTACATAGAACTTCTTCAAGTGTACCTGCAACTATTCTTGGTTTAATGGATCTATTAAGAAAAAATTTTGCTACAACAAAAGAAGCAAAATCTTTAGGATTTAATTTATCTGATTTTTCTTTTAATGGTTCTGGTAGCTGTGATACTTGTAATGGAAAAGGAATTATTCAAGAAGATTTATTTTTTCTTGGAGAGGTTGAAAAGACTTGTCCTGAATGCAATGGAACAAGATACCGTAATGATGTTTTACAAGTGAAATGGCTTGGCAAAAATATTTATGAATGGCTTTCAACAAGCCTTTATGAATGTAAAATAAAATTAGGAAAACTACCTGGCTTTGGAAAACCCATTGCTCTGTGCTGTCAACTTGGCTTAGGACATATTCCTTTAGGAATGCCTACAACTTCGATGTCCGGAGGAGAGGCTCAAAGACTGAGAATATGTGCAGCACTATCTAAATCTTCCAAAAAAATATTTTGTATACTTGATGAACCAACAAGAGGACTTTCAGAAAAAGATATTGGAGATCTTTTAGAATCTTTAATTCAACTTTGTAGCGAAGGTCATACTTTCGTCATAGTTGAACATCATGAATTATTTCAAAATCACGCTCATCATTTGATCAAAGTTGGTCCAGGAAGTGGAGCTCAGGGTGGGAAAATTGTAGAAAGGTTATTGTCGATTGCTAAATGACAACTAGCATGAGTATTATAATTCGTGTTATTAAAAATAAAGTTATTCAGGGAAAAATAAAATGTTAAAATCAATTTTAGGAAACACCACTAAACAAATTAATGTGATTAAAAGAATGAGCGGTGAAAAATTTGTTGAGAAAATTTATGGTGAAGACGCCATGAAAGTCTTTTATGGCAGTGCGGCTGGAGCTGCCTTCACTGAAAAATTTCTTACTAATAAATGGATAAGTAACATTTATGGCGCTTATAATGACTCTGGAGCAAGTAAACATAAAATAGAAGAATTTGTTAACTTAATGGGAATAAATGTTTCTGAATCTGAAAAAGACATATCAGAATATAATTCTTTCAACGATTTTTTTGCTAGAAAACTACACCCAAGAGCAAGGCCAATAAATAGAACAGCGACTGGAATAAATTCGCCTGGCGATGGCCGTTTACTTGTTTTTCCTAAAATAACAGATTCCACTTTATCTTATGTTAAATGGGCACCCATAAAACTGATAGAACTTTTTAATGGCAATGAAAGTCTAGCAGAAAGATATAAAAATGGATCATGCGGAATTTTAAGATTATGTCCTTCTGATTATCATCGTTTTCATTTTCCTGTATCGGGAAAAGCAGGTATCACAAAAACAGTGCCAGGTCTTTTACATTCCGTGAATCCATATGCGTTAGAACATAAAATACCTGTTTATTGTCTTAATAAAAGAACTATTTGTGAACTTGATTCTGATAATTTTGGCAAAGTTTTGCTAATGGAAGTAGGTGCCTTATTTGTTGGGACGATTGTTCAAACATATAGACCTGGAATGCAAGTAGAAAAAGGTGACGAAAAAGGTTTCTTTAAATTTGGCGGCAGTACTTGTATTTTCTTTTTTGAACATGGAATAATGAAATTTGATGAAGATCTTATTCAGGCATCAAACGAAGGTTTTGAAACTCTCGTCCACATAGGCGAAAAAATAGGTACATTATCAGAAGGAAAAGTGGATGCAGAACGGTGATGTAAAACATCAAATAGTTCGTGACCTAAACTTTAGCTTTAATGATCTTGAATTTCTAACAAACGCCTGCTTCCAAACAAAAAATTATTTAAGCAATTTTCCCCAAGTTTTTAAAGAAGAGCTTAGGGATTTTTTGTTTTTGATAAAATATAATAATAAAGTAGCTTCATTTTGTTCTTTGTTTCCTTTTTCATTTCAGCTAAATGGCGAAAGAATAAGCGCTTATTGCATTGGTAGTGTTTGTACAGATCCTAAATTAAGAAAATTAGGATTAGCAATGAAAACAATTCAATTAGCTGAAAAAAAAGCGATTGAAAATGCTGCTGATTTCATTTTTTTATTTGCTGACAACAATAAACTATATAATAAATTAAACTATATTTCTTCAGGAAAAACCTATTTAGCACAAATTAGCTCAAGTTTAGTTAATAAAACATCATTAAATAATTACAGATCACTTATAAATAAATGTAATGATATAAAATCTGAAAATTTAAATTTAAAAATAATTACACAAACTAACTTAAAAGAACTTTTAAATATAGAAAAATCGAAAATATGGCAATTTATCGTATTAAATTCTCCTTTTTCTGAGTGTATTTTATCTTATCTAGAATTTTGTGATATTTTAAAAATCAAAAATATGAAAATGTATTATATAACAGAAAATCAAGAAATAATGGGTGTTTGTTTTTATAATAAAGGAGACGATTTTCAAAATGTAATACATTCTTCCTATTATAAAGATAGAAAATATGCCTTAATGTTAATTCATAATATATTTGAAGAAAACAAAGAAAAAGATATCTTATTTTTTCCAGGAGCGTTCTTTTCAAATTTTGAAGATATTTTTGAATATGTTTACATTCCTTCTATGTCAATAAAAAGTTTAAATGAGAAAAAATTTCCTATTAATGCTCTAGATAATTTATGCAGTAAAAATTCAATATTTGTTAGTAGTTTACAAGGCACTTAATCTCATATTATTATAAAATAAATACTATGAGAGGTAAAAATGGAAGAAAAAATTGAAAATGACACGTCCATCCAAATGATTGTCTTAATGACACCAGATATGGTGAATTTTTCAGGCAAAGTTCACGGTGGTGCCATATTAAAACTTCTCGATCAAGTTGCTTATGTTTGCGCATCTCGGTATGCAGGTAATTATGTAGTTACACTTTCTGTTGATCAAGTTTTTTTTAGACATCCTATTCATGTTGGAGAATTAGTATCTTTTTTTGCAAATATAAATTATACGGGCAAATCATCCATGGAAGTAGGAATTAAAGTTATCTCAGAAGATACAAAAACAAGAGCTACTAATCATGTATTATCCAGTTACTTTACCATGGTTGCTGTCGATGAGCACTCAAAATCTGTGAGTATTCCAGAATTAAAGGTAACGACAGAAAAGCAAAAAGAAAGAAGAGAGGCCGCCCTAAAAAGAAAATTACTTAGAGAACAAATATGGAAAAAATAATATGAATATTATTCTTTCTGAATAGTCAGCTTAAATACTTGGTAACTATTCAATATTTCTCCCGATTCCGATGTTGCAAAAATAATTTTAACAACTTCTTTTCTATTTTCATCTAGAGTATCTGGTAATTCTCCATCAATTCTTAGATCATGCGCGTCTATCTTTAAATTTTTTCCTGCAGTAATTGCATATGATTTTCGTGCTGCTATAAAAACAGAATGAATTGATTTATAATTATCTTGAACTTTATCTCCCTTAACAATAATATATTTTTTTGCGGGAATGGTAGAAATTAAATTTAAATGTCCCAAATAAATTAATTGCTTATTATCTATATCAAATTCAATCTTAAAAGGATTTTCACTAGCTGAACTATAAGTCACTTCTTTATAATCTGAAGCTTCAATGAATTTTATATTATTATTAGGATCTATTTCTGGTTTAAATATTTTACTACTTGTAAATTCATTCCATTTTTTATTTAATTCAAATCTTTTATTTAATTCTGATAAATATATTTTTATTATTGGATTTGTACTAAAATCATCAGGTGTTATTATCATTTTTGAATAGAGTATATCTGGACCACTAACAGAATTTGTTTCTTTATGAAATTCAAGATTTTCCTCAGAAGCATTTTTTGATAATATATATGATTTTGGCTTTAATGCGTATTCAACTTCAGTATTGTCATTATTTGAATATTTAATACCTGTAACTGTTAATTTACAAGTTGAGTTTCCTTGTTTTAAGATTAAAGTAGAACCAATTTTATTTTTTGTAAGCAGCCAAGACTCATTTTCTTTTCTGCCTTTACAATCAGCCCCGTATAATCCTTTGATAGAAAAAGTATCTACATTTATATTTTGAAAATTGCTTTTATCTGATGCAATATTATCTATTAATGCTAAATCAATTGATGTTTCTACATTACTTAATTCGTTCTTATTAGATTCTTGTGGTGAATTATTAGAGTTTGTATTTCCTTTACAACCCATTATGAAAGGAGTTAAAATAAAAATAGGGCATGCTAATTTAAATATTACTGAATACTTCATTAAAAAACCTCAAAGATATATTTAATTATTGTTAAATTAATTCAATTTTTTTTTTGCGCAAAAAATAGCTGATACCGCAGAATTTTAATAAAACAAAATTTATTTTCTATCAAGATTAATTTTAAATAAAATAACAAAATTAAACAATATTTAATTGTAAAAAACAAAAATATTTTTAAGTTAAATTTAAATAATCAACTAAATACAATATCTAATCAGATATTTTGAATACCATTATATAAAAAATTATTTAGAGTCAAAGTGGCTCCTTGAAGTTCTCTATGACCTCAACACTTACTTCTTCTACATTTTCAATATTTTTAATTTTTGTAATGGTATCTTGAATTTTATTCGTTTTAGGAATACGAACTAAATAATATCCTAAATTGGGATAACTTTTTACGATTTCAAATGATTTATCATTAAAAACTACATTATTTTTTGTTTTAATAATTATATTTCCACTTAGAACACCAAAAGAGTCTGTAGACTCATTTATAACAACTTTATTGTTAAATGTTTTTCGATTTTCATTTTCATTTTCATTTGGAGAAATATTATATATATTAAATCCTTTTGTTTTTAAAACATTTTTTGTTTTATTCGTATGATTTTTTGGTTCTTTGTTAAAATCAGCTTCTAATTCTTGGTAAACAGTATATTTTACTCCCCCTTGAACAAAAGTTTCAGAAACTTTAAATTTTTTAGCTACTTCTTTTCCATTAATCACAGGACTTTCCATTTTATCATCTAGCTGGATAGATTTTTCAGCTGCAATTGCGCTTAACGAAAAGTAGTTAAAAGCTAGAAAACCTGCAGTATATAAAATTGTTTTCATTGTCATACATTCTCCTACATTAGTTATATTAAATATTAAAAACTACTTTTATTGATGTCCTGTAACTTTTAATTGCCAACCTTTAAATGTAGCTTCCTTTTTATGTATACCAGTATTTATTACTTTAAGCTTCCATTCACCTTTACTATCCTCACCGAAAAACGCATTTGATTGAATTTGCATTCCAACTAAATTGCCATTACTTGAAAATGCATTTGCAGCATGCCAAACAATACTTTTTGTGCCTCTTGGTGAAGTTAATTCTAATGCTACATCACCAATAAATTTACTTTCTAAAGAAACTTTAATTTGAATATTTTCTATCTTTAATGAATTAGAATTAAAAACTGTTAACTTAGATTCATAACCATTAATATCTCCTGCTTGAACAGGTTGGCTAAAATCAGAAGGTATTTTTGGTATCCAATCTTTTTCAATATATTCGCCTAAATTTATATTATAATTTTTTGCAAGAGCTACTGCATCTGCAACATTTACTCTTCCAAATCCGTACCAATTGGAAAAATGAAATCCAGCCGCATTTGTTAGCCAACCTTGCTCTGCCTGATATGAAACTCCTTCAGCAATATTTATAGAAACACCATTAAAATTTGGATCTACTTTTGTTGCCGTTTTCGCTAAAATATATTTTACATCGCGCCAAGTTAAATTTGGATTTGCTTCTAATATAAGAGCAATACTACCTGAAGTAACAGGTGTAGCCGAAGAAGTTCCATTCATTGAATTTGTATAATTACAGTCTTTATTTACATCGACTTCGCAAGCATTAAAAGGATTTCCAACTTTTAAAATGTCCTCTTTATTTTTAAGATCAGGATTACGGCTTAAACCATATTTTGAACCAACAACATCTGTTGTAATAATTGCGGGATCTGCAGCTGTAGCTCGAATTTTTGTCCAATCCATTACTTCATTAATTGTTTTATAATTTTTTTCAACCCATTCTTTATTTTTACCAAATTCACCACCTGGAGCACTTATCCACAAAGATGAACCTGTTGTTGAATAAGAAGATTTCACACCTTGTGAATTTATTGCTCCCACGGTGATTACTTCTGCCAGTGTATTTTCAAAATTCATACTTGAATTTTGACAGGATAAATTTAATTTTTTTGCATCATCACATGAGCTACCAGAAAACATTCCCATACTACTAAAACCGTTTCCAGCTGCTTTTACATAAAGAGCCCCTTTTCCATTTCTTAATGTCGTTGTGCCCGATTTAAAGGCCGCTACAGATGCTTTTGTCGTTGGGTTATCCTCTTTAATTTGTCTAGTATTATTCATACCAAAACTCATACTAAAAATATCATTCCCTTTTGAAGCGTCAGAACCACCCAAGGAATCTAAAAAGTTTTTAAAGTTTTGAGCGCCGCTACTTATAACATTATATCCAGACAAATGCGCTCTTGGCGCTACTCCTGAACCACCAAATCCTAAATTACTTCTCATCCCAATGATTCCAGAAACCATTGTCCCATGATCAGGTTCATCACCATCTATTGGTGATGGATCGTTTGGAGATAAGCCGTTACTTCTAAAATTTAACGACCATGTTTTTGATACATTTGGTTTATTATCTACATTGGGAGCTAATGAAGGATGGCTTATTTGAAGACCAGAATCTGCTATGGCTACATATACTTTATTTCCACTTAAACAATCATTTTTAAGAACAGAATTTACATTTATATCTTCACCAGCTTTAGGAAGAGTTGTTGAGAAAGCTGTGTTTCCATTATTTAATAAATGCCACTGATATTTACCTAATGGATTTGCTTTTTCATCAGATAAATCTGTACAAAATTTATTATCATTATTTATACCATTATCGCCTTCTTTTTTATCGCCTTCTTTTTTATCGCTTTCTTTTTTGTCGCTTTCTTTTTTATCTAAATCTTGATTCGTATTTTCTTGATTTGTATATTCATTTTCTGTTTCTATAATATCAGGAGAATTTGTTTTTTTTCCGCATGATGAAACAAACGATACCGTTAAAATTGAAATCAATAAAAATCTTTTATTTGACAAAATCATTATAACTCCCCTCATTAAATAGTCGCAAAAAATGAAGCCCTTTCAAAATTCATAAAATTTAAGGGCTCAAGAAAATTTTTAGTATATTTTATTTTACATTGGAGTTTTAAAGTTTTCTAAAACTTCGACATTTACACTTGTTACTTTTTCTTCTCCAACAGCCTGGCTATAAGGATTTAATTTCTTTAATTGAGTTACTGCATCTTGAAACTTTACATTTTCCGGTACTTTAATAACATATAGACCTAATGCTTTATAAGATTTAACAACTTGAAAATATTTATTTGGAATTTTAACTATTTTGTCTGGACTTACTTTTACAATCGCATTTCCAGTTACAACAGCAAATTTTTTAGTTTGATTATTAAAAGCAACTTTAAAAGCAGATTTACTTGCAACAGTTTCTAGAGAATCCGAGTCGCTGAAATCTTTCACAGATGTTGATGTCATTCTATCTGATGAGCTTCTATTTTTTGAATTTCGAACAGATTTTGAATCAAAAAATATTTTAAATGCACCTTTATCTAAGAGAATCGTCTTAGGCGCTCTAATAGAAAGATCTTGTGGAGAATTTCCTGAAGATGCTTCATTTGAAAAATCTTTACTTGTATCTTTTCCAACAAATGCTTTTAAGCCTTTATATAGAGTATAATTCATTCCACCTTGTGTAAAAACTTCATCTACATTTAAATTTTTGTTTATGTTTTCAATTAATTTACTTTCATCATTATCGCTTTTTAAGTCGGCTTCATTATTTAGAGAAAAATTATCGACAACTGCATAAGAATTTAATGTAAATATATTCAATAATGAAAATGCACTTATATAAAGAAATGTATTTCTAAGTTTCATGATATTTTTCCTTAATAGTTAATTTAATTTAATAAATATTAATTTAGTTTCATCATATTTTTATGATTATAATGAAACTTTTTGACCAGCAATTTGTAATCTTATGCCTTTAAAGGAAACTGTTTTTGCATTTAAACCACTATTTATCACTCTTAATGTCCAAACACCTGCACTGTTTTCACCATAGAACGCGTTACTTTGAATTGGCATATTTACTAAATTTCCATTACTAGAAAATGCATTTCCAATATTCCAAATAATACTTTTTGTTCCGCTTGGAGAAGTTAATTCAAGACCAACATCACCAATATAATCACTATCTACTGAGACTTCTGCACGAAGAGATTCGATTTTAAGATTTGCCGCTTTTGGTATTGAAGGAATTTTATAAATTAGACCAGTTGCTCCTGGAGCCACAGCAAGATTAGTTGCATAACCTCTTAATGGATACCAATTATTTTCTGTATAAGTTCCTAAATTAACATTATAGTTTTTTGCTAATTTAACAGCTTCACCAACATTAATTCTTCCAAATCCATACCAATTTGAAAAATTAAATCCAGCTGCATTTTTAGTCCATCCATCTTCTGCTTGATAATCTTCACCATTAGCTATTTTAACTTTAACACCAGCAAAATTAGGATCTACTTTTGTCGCTGTTTTAGCTAAAATATATTTTACATCGCGCCATGTTAAATTTGGATTTGCTTCTAATATTAATGCTAAACTTCCTGAAGTAACAGGAGTTGCAGAAGAAGTCCCGTTCATTGTATTCGTATAATTATATTCTGAATTTAAATATCTTCCTTCATTATCTACTGCATAACCAGCATTAAATGAATTTCTAATACTAAAAACATCATCTAATGAAAATTCACTATCAAAATTTACAATTTTACTCATTCCATATCTTGAACCCATAACATCTGTTGTTACGATAGCTGGTTCTCCAAGAGATGGTCGTAGATTTTGCCATTCAACAGTTTTAGAGAATCTTGCATATTGTGAGTCTATCCAATTTTTATCAAATCCAAACTCTCCGCCTGGCGCACTTATCCATAAAGAAGAACCCGTAGTTGAGTAACTTGTCTTCTTACCTTTTGCACTTATAGCCCCAACTGTAATGACTTCTGGAATAGTATTATCCGTATTCATACTTGAGTTTTGGCAAGTTACTCCTAATTTTATAGCCATTTTACATGCTTCTATACTTGGTCTATCTCTACCTAATTTAGTAAAACCATTTCCTGCAGCTTTAACATAAAGAGCGCCTTTTCCATTTCTTAAGTGTCTGGTTCCATATTTATATGCTGTAATAGCGCCTAATGTTATTGGATCATCTGAAGATATTTGTTCTAAATTATTATCACCATAACTCATATTAAAAATATCGTTACCTTTTGAAAAGTCTGAACCACCAAGAGAATCTACAAAATTTTGGAATTGTTGAACTCCTGCTTCAGCTTGTATAATATTATATCCAGCTAATTTAGCACGAGGAGCAACTCCAGATCCTCCAAAGCCTAAATTACTACGCATTGCAATAATACCGCTCACCATTGTTCCATGGTCTTCATCATCTTCTGGAATTGGAGATGGATCATTATTTTGTAAACGATTATCTCTAAAGTTAATTGATTTTGCCTTACTGTTACCATCAATATTTGGCTTTAAAGAGGGATGGATTATTTGCATACCAGAGTCTACAACGGCAACACTAACTCCATTTCCACTCAGACATTCATCTTTTAAAGCTGGCTCTGCATTTATATCTTCACCAGCAACACCGCCCTCTGTTGCAAAAGCTCTTTGTCCTGTATTTTTTAAATGCCATTGAAATTTACCTAAAGGATTCTTAGATCCATCAGAGAGATCTGTACAATATTTATCATTAAGGGCTTCTTGAGTTGAATTGTTTTGAGTGATTGCATCATTGGATTTATTATCATTATTAGAATTTTTACCGCATGCGGATAAAAATGAAACTGCGATTACAGAAATAGATAAAAAAGCAAAATAATTGCGATTTAAACTCATAAAAATACCCCATTTCTTGAGTAATTATTTTATTTAACATGTTTGGTTGACTGAATAGCCAAGCTACAAAAAAGTTTTTTAAATGTCAAATTTTTAAATAGAAATGTTTAAATTAAATCGCTTAAAATTTTTGGTAATCTATTTTATATTTAATAAAATATTAATACTTATTATTTATTTTAAAGAATAAGTATTACAATATACAAAAATTAATATATTGATAATTATTTTTAAATAATATTATAATTAAATATATTATTTTTAATTTTTTGCTGAAAATTAATTTTTAATTTTAGGGATAGATTTTTTAATTAATTGCACGTTTTAAATTATTACCACACTACTAAGTCTATTTTTTGATCATTTTCATCAAAAGGGATTTCATCAAAAACAAATTTATCCGACGGGAGGCAAAATACAGTCGTTATGCGTTTGTTCATTTTATTAATAAATCTATCATAAAATCCACCGCCATACCCTAATCTGTAGCCATCTAGAGATGCAGCTAGACCAGGAACAAAACAAAGCATTGGAGGCATATCTGAGCTGTATTCAAAACATAATTCTTCTGGTTTTTCTAATATTCCATAATTATTTCTTATTAAATCTTTTTTTCCATCTCCATACTCAAACCATTTTATGATTCCATTCGCAGATATCTTAGGAAAAAGCCAATCTTCATCAGCAAAATAAGAAATATCTAATTCATTTTTAATTGGAAAAAAACATGCAATTACGAATTTTCTATTTATATTTTTTTTATTTATTTCTTCATTTGTAACTTTAAGTAACTCTAAAGCTCTAAAAAATTGACGCGATCCCCAATCCTGTGACTTTGTAATCTCTGATAATTTCTGTCTTTCATCTATAAGTATTTTTCTTAATATTTTCTTTTTTTCAGGCACAGGTAAGTTCATTTCATAATCTGATAGGACTTGATTTAATTTTCTCATTTATGCCTTGTCGCCTCCTTTTAATTAGAATAACCTATATTTCGTTTGTTAACCTCTTTTAAGGAGAAATTCCATGGCATTATCTGATACTCTTGTAAAAATGTCGCCCGTGAAAGGCGAGTACTACTTAGTGGAACGTGATAAAATTGATGATTTATACCGCAACGCTGGTCATAGTGACGAAGATGAAGTGCCAAATTTCATCACAATTGATGGTAAAGAATGTCTTTTTACAGAAAATTTTATTGAAAAAGACGGTAAAGAGTATGAAATCGTTATGGTGGCAAATGGTTTTTCATGGGAAGATATCATTATTTATGATGAAGACGAATAATTTTATCTACATTTAAAATTTAAAGTTCATTTTAACAAACGACCTGCCAAGTTTTAATTTACCCCCTTTTAAAAAGGGGAAAAAAATTTCTATTTTAAATATAAATTTTTAAACTAATATATTATTTAATATCTACTATTTTTAGTAACCCCATAATTTAAAAACATATAATATTTTCCCATATGCAAAATTTTCTTAGTACAAAGTCAAAATGATGAATATAAAATATTTGAAAAATAAAATAAACAATAACATTATATATTAAGAATATATTAAAAAATTTAGGAATAATAAATATGTGCTTTAAATTTAAAAAAAACATTAAATATATTTTATTCATTATTTTATTATTTATAATTTTACCTAAAAGCACAGCAATTTCAAAAGAAGAATCTACTAAAACAAATTCAATAAAAATAGATGGCGATGCAGAACCTACAAGTTTAGCAGATATTCCATTACCTAAATTTGATTATGATATTGATTCCTTTGATACAGGATTTAAACCAGGTAAAGAGCTCATTAGTTTACTTGATAGACCAGAAGATCTAACGGGCATGAAAGATCAAGACTTTGCGCAAGAATTTCCAATAGAAAAATAAGGAATTCGTATGCTAAATGATATTTTTTTAATGTTTCGAAATGGAGAAATTATTCCATTTGTTATTTTAGCCTTTGTGTCAGTTGGTTACATTATCATATTTGAAAAATTTATTTTGCTACAATTCGTATATAGAATAAATTTTGAAAAATTTAATTCGACAATTAAAAAAATGCTTGCTGCTAATGATATGGAAAGAGCAAGAAGTTTTACAAAAGCAACTTCAAAAACGGCAGTTCCCATGCTCACTCTAAAAGCAATCGATGCTTACGAAAATGATCCTATGAGAGTTAGATCAACTGTTTCAGAAGAAAGTCTTCGTTTTTTTCCAAGAATTAGAAGAAGAATAAATCAATTACCAAATTTAGCAGCTGCTTGTGTTTTGCTAGGAGCAATTGCTGCAGTTCAAGGAATTTGGACTTCATTTAGGATGGTAGAAGGATTAGAGCTTGGAGTAAAAAGTTTTGCTTTTTCTACAGGATTATCTCATGCATTATTACCGCTAGCTATTTCACTCGTTTCTGCAGTTTTATTAATGTTACCTTTTGGAATATTAGATGCCATTGCATGGAGATTAGAATCAGAAATGGAGCACAGTCTTTGTGTAGTTTTGAATATTCTTTCACCTGAAATGCAACCTATGTTTACTGGAGGAGCTTCTTCTTCTAGCAATCAAGAGGAATCCTCAGATAATTATTCAGGAGGAAATGCAGCAAACGAAAATATAGACAGAGCTGAATCGAAAGGAAGGAAAGATGATAGTTCAGACCCGGGTTTACAAGAGGTTCCTGACGAAGAAGAAATTATCTAGCTTTGCCTGGACTTACTGGGGATTTGCACTCATTACAACAATAGGTATTGGGTTTTTATTTACTATTGTAGAAATTTTAAAAACTCACGATAGAAATGTTATTTTTTATAATATAAGAACAGTAAATACAGAAAATAATAAAATTGATGATGTAAAAAATCAAGTATCATTAGATAATAATTCTCCCGTATTTGTATTTGTTAAAGAAAATGTTTTATTTGGATCATTAAAAAACGTAATAGCACCTATGCCAAATAATGATGTTTTAGTACTAAACAAAAATTGGCAAGAAGATTTTAAGTTAAAAATAAATGATTTTAAGAACAGAAATAAAATTTTCCCCGCAAAGGCATTTGGAGTCATATTTGACACCGAGTTACCTTACGATAAAAATATTGATTTATTACAAAAAACATTTGATTTAATTTCAAGTCAAAATAAAAATACCAAAAACAATATTCACCCATCAATAGTT
This sequence comes from Silvanigrella paludirubra, assembly GCF_009208775.1. Taxonomy (NCBI): domain Bacteria; kingdom Pseudomonadati; phylum Bdellovibrionota; class Oligoflexia; order Silvanigrellales; family Silvanigrellaceae; genus Silvanigrella; species Silvanigrella paludirubra. The sequence continues at coordinate 63,112 of NZ_WFLM01000003.1, forward strand.
TTACTAGATCCTATAAAACTTAATTGAGGTTTAAATGTTTACAAATGCTACAAAAAAATTTGGGGTATGGAAGGAAGAAAGAGCAAATAATGTAATTTCTTATAAATTAATTTCAAGACAATTTTTATTTTCATTAGGGATGGCTGCTTTCATTAGCTGGATTTTTTTTATTATTGCAATTAAAATAAGAGAAGAGTTTTTCTTGTTTGAATCTGCTTCAAAGACATTCATAAAATTCAATGATATTAAAAATTCTAACAATGGATTTTTTATTAAAGAAAGAAAAGCGGCAATTTCTATTTATCTTTCTATGGATAAATCAAACAATATTAGAATTATATTTGAAAACGGAAAAAGTTATTTATTGCCAAGTCAGGCATCAAATTTTTTAGAATATTTTGAAGAAAAAAGAAAAAATATTATGCTAACCGCTTTAATTATGAGAGTTGAAGATCCATCCATTTCAAGAGTTAAAATTTGGACTGATAAATCATTAACTTTTAAAAATATAAAATATATTATAAAAATATTTTCTCAATTTGGATATGATGATTTTGATATCGCTGTTGAAAGGTAGCCAATATGGCCGAAAAAAGTAAAAAAATATTAAATCAAAATACTTTTCTTTTTTTGCAAGTATTCCAAACAGGAGCTCTTCAAATAGAAAAAAAATTGAAAATTGATTCCTTTTTTTCAAAAAAAATTAAAATAGGTTATAATTCTACATGTGAACTATTTATTCCATTCGCTCAAACATTAATCGAAATTGGACTTTTCAAAATAGGCAGAAATAAAGTAGATATTATTTTAGACCCAAGATTAGATGGTTTTTTAAATACTGGAAATAAATTTGGTAATTTAAAGGAATTTACATCACCAAGAGGATCCTTATTACAATTAACTTCTATTGAAGACCCACTAATTGTTTCTCTTGATTATGGATCTCGTGGAAAAATACAATATCATGGATACGACATTACATTTAAAATTGAAAAAGAATTTCTCAAAAAAAGAGAAATTAAAGTACAGCCTTTAGAAAAAAAAATTTTTCAAATGCCAGAGTACGACATTCCTATAGAGCGTAAAATAATTCCAATCAGTATGATTATAACAGGAATTACTTTTCTTCCTATTATATTTTGGTTACTAAAAGCGCCTATGGAACCTATTTCTGGATTAATAAATCTTCCTCAGGATATCTCTATTCAATTTATATCGCCAGAAAATATAAGGTTACTTCCATTTATTTATAAAAATAAATATGATCAAAATGATAATGAAAAATTAGCTATATTTTGGGTTTTTGAACTCATGAAAAGATGGGAAGCAGCTGAAAATGGAAAAAGCACTAACTCTATTATACCATTTTTACAAAATGCACATAAATATGTTGATAATAATAAAAAATTAGAAGATTGGGAAAAAAATATATTTGATAATTATAAAAAAATAGAAGCAGAAAGAACTTCTAAAAACTCAGAACGTTACTATTCATTTTTAAAACCTTATCCCTCATTTTCAACTCCAATATCAGGAATTGATGGAAAATCTCAATACATAACTTTACTAAAGAGATTAAAACAACTTGAAGCTACTGATAAAGCTATTCTTGAATACCTTGAAGAAGAACATATAATTTTAAAAGAATTTTATGCACAAAATCATAAAGCAAAAAAATTAGGAATTGTTGATCCCCCTTCTACAGGTCAAGTGTTAGGTCCACAACCAGATAAATCATTTAAACAAGAATTTAGTAACTACAAAGAGGCTGAAAGAGAAGCTAAAATTGCAGAAGAATCATCATTTAGAAAAACCTTAAATAATAAAACAAAAAAAATGAAATTCTCTTCCATGAATTCTGCCATTTGGATTTCTAATAGCAGCTTAATCATTCCTTCAGATTTTAGAAGAACAAATGATAAAATTAATTATGATTTTCAATATAATAATATGATGCATAATGCTTTTTACTCAGTTGGTATTTTTAAAATGCCTCCAATTCCTCCTCCTGAAGCTTATATTGATACAAAAATGGTAGATTTTGTTATCTTTAACAAAAAAGAAGAAATTCGTTCTTGCTATAATTCTGCATTAAGAAAAAACCCTGGTCTAAGTGGGAATATGACAATAAGTTGGAAAATATTACTTTCAGGAAAAGCCTCAGACATTGTGGTAGTAGAATCAAGCGTTCATGATAAAAATCTGATATCCTGTTTGGAATCAAGATTATTGGTTTGGAATTTTCCAAAACCAAAAAATGGATTTGTTACCGTAACATATCCTTTTCAGTTTATTATAACAAAAAAAAAGTGATTGGAAATTAAATGGATTCTCATTCCCTTAAAATTATCCCTCTCGGCGGTTGCGGAGAAATAGGGATGAATATGACAGTACTTTGTGTAATGGATCGCTATTATTTTATAGATGCAGGAGCATTATTTCCAGACGCTTCATTACTTGGGGTTGATCTCATTTTACCAGACACTAAATTCATCGATGAAAATCAAATTCAGCCAGATGCATGGTTAATTACTCATGGTCATGAAGATCATATTGGAGCACTTCCATATCTATTTAAAAAATATCCAGCTCCTATTTATGGAACTGAATTTACTTTAGAGCTCATTAAATCAAAATTTGAAGAAGCTGGAATTTATGATGCTATTTTTAATCTCTGGAATTATTTTGACCCAGTCTATTTTAGAAACATGAAAGTAACTGTTTTTCCAGTAAATCATAGCATTGCCGATGCATCTGGATTATTTTTTGAAACTAAAATTGGTAATATTTTACATATGGGTGATTTTCGTATTGATTATTCGCCACCAGAAAAATCAATGACTCATAAAAACGTAGAAAAAGTAACAGAAGGAAAAACTGTTACTTTAATGATGAGTGATAGTACAAATTCATTTCAAACTGGAACAGATATGAGTGAATCTGAAATTTCACCTCATATGATTGATTTTTTAGATAAAGAAAATGGTATTGTTATCATAGCAACATTCGCTAGTAATATATGGCGACTTCAAAGTATTTTTGAAGCAGCTTATTTAACAGATCGAAAAATTGCGTTATTAGGAAAATCATTATTAAAAAATACAGAAATAGCAAGTAGATTAGGTCTACTAAATTTTTCTAATAATATATTTATTGAAATTCAGGATATTTATAAATATCCAAGAAATGAAGTTTGTATCCTCTGCACAGGAAGCCAAGGAGAATCTTTTTCGGGACTGCACCGCCTAGCATGGAATAACGTATCTGATTTTAGAATTGACGAAAAAGATACTGTTATTTTTTCTTCAAGAATAATTCCTGGTAATGAAAGAACAATTGAAAGTTTAATCACACAATTTACAAGAATTGGCTGTAAAGTTATCACATCAAAAGAAAATAAATCAATTCACGTAAGCGGACATGGCTATCAAGAAGATTTAATTACGTGTATAAATACAGCAAAACCAATTTCATTTTTGCCTGTTCACGGAACCTATCGACACTTAAAGAAACATAGAGAAATTGCAATATCTTGCGGTGTATCTCCCGATAAAGCCTTTCTTGCCGAAAATGGAGATGTTGTTGTTGTAGGTCCAGATATTATTGGGGTAGTAGATTCAGTTTCATCTGGTAGAGATTATGTTTGCCCTGGTGGAATATTTTCTCAATCAAGTCAAATTTATAAAGACAGAGTTGCTTTAATTCATGGTGGCGTTGCTGTTGTCTCTATAGTATTTGAAGAAAATACTTACAATATTATAGGAGAACCTTCTGTTGCATTTAAAGGAATTCCACTAAATCCAGAACATTTAGCCAAAAAAGTTCCGTTAATTTTTAATAATGTTTATGAGTCAAGTATTAAAAAACGGAATTTTAATGAAGATATTTTACAAGATGATCTTAGAATAGGCGTTAGAAGGTTCATAGAAAAAAGACTCAATTTCAAAACAAATGTCATAATCATGTTTCAAAGAATTTAAAAATGGGAATCAATCTTTAATACATTCAAAAAACAACAAACAATATCATAAAATAATATTTATTGTTTTTCATATATATTTATATATAATTATTTAAATTATCAATAAATTAAAACTAAAAACTTATTTTTAAAAAAACAAATTAAGTGTTTTACAAATAAACATTTTTAATGTAATTCTTTTTTAGAAAATTTTCTAGAACAAAAAAGACAATTCATAATTAAATAAACGAAAGGGTATTTATGAAAATATACAAATATTATCGTATAATTGTATCAAGTGCTTTTGTTTTATTTTTAAGTTCTAAAAGTTTTGATTTATATGCAAAATCTACATTCTCTGAAAAAATTCCTAATTTACAATATTCATCAAATGGAAAATATATTTCTATAGAAATTCTTTCAGATGATATTATTCATGTTGAGACCGCAAATGGAACAACTTCCGACATTAAATTACCAATTTATACAACACCTATGATTACAAGCCAAAATAATTTTAAAGGTCCAAGTAAATTTTCTAAAAATGGAAATGTAATTGAAACTTCAAATCTTTCAATTTTTATTGATGAAAAAACTTTATGCATATCTTATTATAACAAAAAACTTAATTATAATCTTGGAAATATATGTCCTTTAAATTTAAATAATTCTACAAAAACTCTTCAAATAAATTCGACACAAAATAAAAATGCTTATGGTCTAGGTCAATATTTTTATGATCCAAATTCTGCTAATGGAGACTGGATTGGAAGAAAATGGGAGCCTGGAGAATTTGGAAATACTTTTGTTGGTTTTTCAGGAGGAGCAAATTCAAAAATTCAATTCCCTATTTTGTATGCTTTAGGAAATGAAAATCAAAACTACGCTATTTTTATTGATAGTCCCTATAAATTAAGTTGGGATTTTACAAATAATCAAGCTTGGAATGCTTCAATGTGGGGAGATCAACTTCGTTACTTTATAATTGCTGGAGATAATTTAGAGCAGCTAAGAAAAAAATATCTTTCACTAACAGGACTTCCTACAGTACCTCCTAAAAAAACTTTAGGATTATGGGTAAGTGAATATGGATATAAAAATTGGAATGAAGTAAATGCCAAATTAAATAATCTTCGCCAAAATAAGTTTCCAATTGATGGATTTGCTTTAGACCTATATTGGTTTGGTGGCACAAAAGGAATGGGCTCTATAAGCTTTGATCAAATGAATTTCCCAGACGCAGCTACAAATATAAAAAAATATAAAGATCAAGGAATTGAGTTTATTCCAATACAAGAATCCTATATTTCTGAAACTGCATTTGCCCCAAATTCAAATAAATCTGATTATCAAGATTTAATGACACGTTGTTACCTTGTTCGAAAAAATTTACAAAATTGCGACCCTGTATTTTTTAAAGATACTTGGTGGGGAAGTGGCGGAATGATAGATTGGAGTAATGATAGTGCTGCCGATTATTGGTTCCAGAAAAAAGAAATTCCACTTATTAACATGGGAATAAATAATTTTTGGTTAGATTTAAATGAGCCAGAAATGTATGATGCAAATGCATATTATTTTGGATATAATGTAAATGGAGTATTAAAAAATAGACATTCTGATATCGCTAATTTATACGCATTTAAATGGATAGAAAGTCTTCATCGCGGTTATACATTAAATCAAAAAAACTCTATTTTTCAAGAACGCCCTTTATTTATAAGTAGAGCAGGTGCTCCAGGTATGCAGAGATTTGGGGCTGGAATGTGGTCTGGAGATATTGGATCAAATTTAGGTGGATTAAGAGCTCATATAAATAACCAAATGAATGTTTCGCTAAGTGGAATTGATTTTTATTCAGCCGATACAGGTGGGTTTCATAGAAACGTTTTTGATGGAAAAGACATACAAAAACTTTATACACAATGGTTTGCGAATGCTGTTGTGTTTGATTTTCCCGTTAGGCCACACACATGGGTAGGCGAAACAGATAATTCTGAAACAACACCATCTTTAATTGGAGATATAAATTCAAATAGAGAAAACATATATCAACGCTATGCTTTAGCACCTTATTACTACTCCTTATTTTATAGAGCACATTTGTTTGGAGAAGCTGTGACTCCACCTCTAGTTACTTTATTTCAAAATGATTTAAATGCACGTTCAAATAGTAGTGAAAAGATGATTGGTAAATTTTTATTAGGAAGCTCTATATCTCAATATGATGACCCAATAAGAAGAAATATATATTTACCAGAGGGTAGGTGGTTAAATTATCACACTCTTGATGAAGTAACTTATAATGGAAAAACATATATTGATTATCCAATCTACTTAGGAAATAATTATAAGATTCCATTATTTGTTAGAGAAGGTGCTATTATTCCTCAAATGTTGGTCGATGATAAAACAATGGATATGCTAGGGCTAAGAAGTGATGGAAGTAAAATAAATGATCTCATTTTAAAAGTAGTGCCGAGCAATAATAAAAGTGAATTTACTTTATATGAAGATGATGGTCATTCTATAGATTATAAATCATCTAAATATTCTCAAACTTTAATTTCACAAATTAGATCAGGAAATAATATAACAGTGTCTGTTTCTGCAATTCAAGGAAATTATAATGGAATGCCATTAAAGAGAAAACAATCTGTTGAAATTGCAATTCCAAACGAGACTTTATTATCAATAAATATAAATGGCAGTCTCTTAAATAAATGCACTGAAAATATAAATGAAAACTGCTGGACACAATCTAGCAGAAATTCTGTAATAGCAAAATTAGGGTATATAGCTACAAATACATCCACTATTTATTCCTTTTCTCTAAAACAAAATGGAAGTAATTATTCGCAGTATAACTTTACATGTTTTAATTCTACAACAAAAACTGGTGAATCTGTTTATATATTAGGTAATACTCCTGAACTTGGAAATTGGGATACATCAAAAGCAATTAAATTAAATCCCGTTGAATATCCAACTTGGTCAGGTTATTTTTCAAATATTTCTTCAAATACAAATAATATTCAATGGAAATGCCTTAAAAAGAATGATCAATCAAATAATGTTATACAATGGCAAAATGGTCCCAATAATACATTCAATTCAGTTGTTCGAGGATATGGAGGAAATGTTCAAGGTAGTTTTTAAATAAAAATATTATCTATTTAAAAACTTGATATTTATTTTGCGTCAAATTCATTTATAGAGACTAATATTGTTATTTTATATTCAGTCTCTATAATTTATTATATGATAAATTTTTTATGGAGTTTTTAAATGGTAAAAAAGATTATTCTTATCATATTATTATTAATTGGATGTGTGCTTGGATACGCGGCATTTCAGCCATCTGAATATGTTATTGAAAGATCCATCCGAATAACAGCATCACAACAAACCATATTTGCAAATGTAAATGATTTAAAAAAATTTAATGAATGGAACCCTTGGGCTAAACTCGACCCACAAACAAAAATGACATTTGATGGTCCAACAGAAGGATTAGGAGCAAGTTACAAATGGGAAGGAAACAATGAAGTTGGCGCAGGACGCATGTCAATCCAAAAAAGTGTACCAAATAATTTGGTCCAAATGAAACTTGAAATGTTTAAACCTTTTGAAGACGTCAGCTTTGTTGAATTTATCTTGAAACCTGAAGGCAGGGAAACTCTTATCACTTGGAGTATGAAAGGCAATGCCAACTACATATATAAATTATTATGTTTATTTATTAATAGAGATAAATTGGTTGGAAAAGAATTTGAAAAAGGACTTTCAAACTTAAAATTAATGTCTGAAAAGAAGTGAGGGGTTAAGACTCAACCTTAATTTTATCTGACGAAGATATTTACGTGTAATTCATTCTGTTCCATTCAAATTTTGCAAAAGATATTTCATTTAGATATTAACTGCCAAAATAATTTACATGTAAAGACCTCCATTAACAGAAATATCTGTGCCTGTAATAAATCCCGAATCTCTGCTGGCTAAAAAAGTAGCAATTCTAGCGACTTCATAAGTAGTGCCTAAACGTTTTTTAGGGACTCGACTAATAATTATATCCAATTCAGAATTATCTAATGTGGCGGTGAGATCTGTATTTATGTACCCAGGAGATATTGTATTTACAGTAATATCATAAGACGCTAGTTCTTGTGCAAGAGATTTAGTAAATCCATACATTGCTGACTTTGTAGAACAATAATTTGATTCTTTTGATTGACCTTTATGCCCATTTACAGATGAAATATTAATAATTCTACCGAAATTATTATTTTTCATACATTTAACTACTGGGTGAGTAATATTATATAAACTAGAAAAGTTTACATCAACAACTGTATTCCATTCAACAAAACTCATTTCAGAAAATTCTTTGTTTCTAGTAATTCCAACGTTATTAACAAGGACATCAATTTTACTATTTTTTTGGATGATTTCAATAATTATTTTATCTATTGCCTCTTTATCTGTAATATCTGCTCTAATAATATTAAAGAAGTTAAGATATTTATATTTCATTAAGTTATAAAATTCGACTGCCATTATATCATTTTTTTCATATAGAGCGTATACAATTGAACCATGTTTTAAAAAATCTTCAGATATGGCTTTACCAATACCTCTTGTTCCACCCGTCACAATTACAACATTTGAATTTACTGTGCTTTTATAATTCATTTTTAAATTCCCATAAATATTTGTTATATAAATTTTCAATTAATTCATGATTTTCAGAAACTACTTTTGGATTCAGATTATTAAGTAACATATGATCATAGAGATCTTTTAAGGAAAGTTCACTATTCATGATGCTATTTCCAAATTTTGAGTTCCATGCAGCATATTTATTTTTTATAATATCATCAAAAAAATTATCATTTATGATCTTTTCTGCAATTAATAAACTTTTTGCTAGTAAGTCAATTCCACCAATATGACTATAAAACAAATCATTTAAATCAGTACTTTGTCTTCGCAATTTTGCGTCAAAATTAAACCCACCATTTTTAAATCCACCATGCCTTAATATCGAATATATAATAAAGACTGTTTCATCTAAATTATTTGGAAATTGATCTGTATCCCAACCAAGCTGTGGATCACCTCTATTTGCATCAATACTTCCAAAAATATTAAGATTAAACGCAGTTTCAACTTCGTGAGCAAAAGAATGACCTGCTAATGTTGCATGATTTGCTTCGATATTTACTTTTACTTCATTTTCTAAACCATAATTTTTTAGAAATGCGAATACAGTGGAAACATCAAAATCATATTGATGTTTAGTTGGCTCACATGGTTTTGGTTCAATTAAAATATCACCTTTAAAGCCTATTTTGTGTTTGTATTCAACAACTAGATTAACAAATTTACCGAGCTGCTTAATTTCTCTGTTCATAGATGTATTTAAAATAGAAGTATAACCCTCTCTTCCTCCCCATAAGACATAATTTTGACCATTTAATTTGTGAGTTAGATCCATGGCATTTTTAACTTTTGCCGCAGCATAACAAAATATTTCAGGGTTAGGATTCGTAGATGCGCCAGACATAAAGCGAGGATGAGAAAATAAATTAGAAGTTCCCAATAATAACTTGATTTTTGTATATTCCATTTTTTTTAAGATATAATCTGTATGTCGTTTTGTTTTATCAACAAATTCTGCAAACGAATCAGATTCAGATATTAAATCCGTATCATGAAAAGAAAAATATGGAACTCCCAATTTACTAATAAACTCAAACAAAGCATCTGTTTTTGCATAATCGAGATTAGATGAATCTTTAAACCAGTTACGTTTGAATGTACTCTCTCCAAATATATCATTACCCTGCCAACAGATAGTATGCCAACAGCATATACCAATTTTTAAAATATCCTCCATACGCTGACCTAATACAATTTTATTTGGATTATAGTATCGATAAGCTAAGTTATTTCTTGAAGAAGAACCTTCATACATGATTTTTTCAACATTAGGAAAATAAGTCATTTTTTTATTCTCTATTAAAAGTGTTTAAGTTTTTTAAAGCTAAGGATATTTCATCAATATTAATATCATTAACAAATACATGATTCCCTATTCCATTAGGTAACGGAACTCTTTGATAGCCATCTCTGTGTAAAACACGTTCCTGTAAACTATTATATAATTTATTAGCAGATAATTTTGTACTTATTGGCAAACCAAATTTTTTAATTAATTCTTTTATTCTTGATAATTCAGAGATAGAAATTAAATTTCTATTAAAAGCAATGATTGACGATATTAAAATATCAACCGCTACCGCTTCACCGTGCAACAAATTTTCATCATCTGACATTTCAATAACTAAGCTAAAGGTATGACCAAAATCTACTATTCTTTCTAAGTCAAGCTCCAGGAAGTTATATTTTAACTCTTCAATCATATCATTTATTGATATATTTAAAATATCTCTTCCTAATAAATTTTGAAATTTATCCGTAATGGAAGTTACACCATGATTTTCTAGTAACTCAAATAAATACTTATTTTTAATAACCCCTAATTTAATAATTTCACCAACCCCATTAATTAATTCTCTATCAGGTAGTGTTCTTAAAAATGTTGAATCAAGAATACAACATAATGGGGAAGCAAAAGATCCAATTCTGTTTTTATTTTGATTAAAATTTATTCCAGTTTTAATTCCGATTGACGCATCAATATATCCCATTAAAGTTGTAGGAATTTTAATACAAGGAATACCTCTCCTATATATACTAGCAACAAATCCAGCTAAATCCGTTAATACACCACCACCAATTGCAACAATTGGTTGACTACGACGTTGTACACCAAAATCATCTAATATTGTAATTAATTTAATTACATTTGTAATATTTTTATTTTCTTCTCCAGATTCAAATATAATTGAGTTATATTTTATTTTAAATTTATCAAAAAAGTTATTTATCATATAAATTTGCTCTTTGGATAGTCCAGAATCTAAAATAAGAAATACCGCGTTTATTTCTTTAAATATTTTATCAAACATGATATTACTATGGGTGCTAAAAGCATTTCTTAATTCATAAATTTTGTATTCAATAAATGAATCTGATTTAATGCTTCCATTAATTTCATTAATAAATGATTTTCCTTCAAATTTATCAATATCGATAAACTTCATATTTGCATTACGTGCAGCTTGAAATCCTGCCTCAGAATCTTCAAAGACTAAACAATTTTCAGGTGCAACTTTGTGCCTGATGGCTGCTTCAAGAAATAAGTCTGGTTCAGGTTTACCTAATTTAACATCATTAATTGTAATAATGTCAACAAAATATTTTGTTAAATTATTTATTGCAAGCATTTTACGTATAACTTCTGTTTCTCCTCCAGAAGCTACAATTAATGGTAAAACCCCATAATATTTTTTAATAATATTAAGTGTCTTTTCAAATGGCTTCACTTTATTTATATAATTTTTAACGAAAATTTCATCTTTAAGCGCAATCGCTTTTTTAACATCTAAGCAATAATTTAATTGATGATTTAATACTTTTACTAATTCATCACCACTCGTTCCAGCGTAAGTATCAACAAATTCTTGATTAGATACAAAAACACAACCTAATAAACTGTAAGTATCATTCCACGCTTTATAATGCGCCCATACGGTATCCATTAAAGTTCCGTCACAATCAAATATTAAAAGCTCTGTTTTGTTAAAATCGATAAATTTTTCTAAATATTCCACTTTAATCCTTCATTAAATAAAATTTAATTTATAACAACATTATTATAAATAAAAATAGATATATTCTAAAATAATATAAACAAATAAAGAATATTAATAAAATAGTCATATTTTAATTTTCATATAAAATTCAAATATGAGGTAATTAAACACATATTTTATATGTTTTCACGATAATTATATTTAAAATAAAAAAAGTTTATTTATAAAATTAGAACATAATTTAGAATATAAACCATGCGCAGCATCATGTTACGAATAGCATTTTGCAAATATCCAGTCAAATAATAAATTGGTTTATTTTTTTTAAATATTTTACAATATTAATTATAAATTAAATCGTTTTATCTAAAATATTATTTATTCAATAAAATGTTATGAGTAGCTCATTATAAATATGAGTTTTTATAAAATAAATTCACTCTTCTTAAAATCTATGAAAATTAACAATTACTTTTAATTTGACATTAACCATTCTTCTTTTTTATATTAGCAAATATTTTTCATCATAATATTTCCATCTTGTTTTATAACTACACAAATATTGATTATTTTTTAAATAAGTTCATTTATAGAAACCAGAAGGCAGGGAAACTCTTATCACTTGGAATATGAAAGGCAATGCCAACTACATATATAAATTATTATGTTTATTTATTAATAGAGATAAATTGGTTGGAAAAGAATTTGAAAAAGGACTTTCAAACTTAAAATTAATGTCTGAAAAAAACTAAAAATTTGAAAATTAATAAGCTCCATCCGCATAAATCATTTCATATGAATGAGAATATATTTCAATAATATTTCCAAAGGGATCTTCACAATAAACCATGCTAAAAGGTTTTACTCCTGGATTAAAGTAACGAACTGGCATTCTTTGCTTGCCGCCTGCTTCTACAATTTTTTCTGCAAGTTCTTCAACATTTGGATCTTGAACACAAAAATGAAACAGTCCTGTTTTAAATGGAAAAAATTCAGGCATTGGCAATGAATTTGTTTGAGGAAACTCAAACAACTCAACCCCTATTTTATCTGAAGTTGATAAATGAGCAATTCTAAAACTTCCGTAACCAGGTCCAAAAACATCTTTACACATCATACCAATAACAGATTTTGGATCTTCTCTAATTTCAGTTGGACGCATAATCATATAAAAACCTAAAACTTCTTCGTAAAACTGAATCGCTTTTTCTAAATCAGGGACAGTAATTCCGATATGAGAAAACGCTCTAGGGTATGGTTTATTCATTATATACTCCTTATAAATTTTAGTTTTTAGTATGTAATGCAAAAGAAACATGAAATTATGGCGTAGGACAAAATTAAGTTAACATATTTATTATTTTTGTCAAATAAATTGAGAGTATAAATTCATTTACTTTTTTTTAAACTTAAAATTTAAAAATAAATATATTTTATGGATAATAAGGAGGTGAAGGATTTATAAAAATACAATGTTCCGGTTTACTCCAAATTAAAAAACATATATTTGCAGAAGCAATATTACTCACAAAAAGGAACCCAATAATAAATAAAGTAGAAAGAAGTTTTAATTTCATATATCACCCCTATTTAATAAAGAAATACTTTTAATTCATCGTTACTAATAAACCATTTATTTATATTTGTCAAATTTTAAATATTTAATAATTCAAACAAAGCAATTAAAATGTCTATTTTAAATACAATCAAGGATTTTTTATAATAAATATTTAGTTAAATTTAGAATAAAATTAAGTTTTATGAAAATAAATATATGTCAATTAATATGACATCATTTGAAACAATTTTTTTTATATTTTTAAATTATATTATTTAATTTAATCTTTTATTCATATAATAAAAGTGTTTTATTAACCTTAATCAAATAGAGGAATTATTCAATATGTTAAAAGAATTTCGAATTTTTAATATTATTTTCTTGGTATTATCATTCATAGCAATGAGTAGTACTTATGCGAATGAAGTCATAGGTACATCAAAAGTGATTTATAAAAAATTAGATGCTCTTCAATTAAATGGCTCTAATTGCTCTTTAAGTGATAATGAATGCTTAAATTTCAAAAATATCTGCAACTCACTTTATGGAAATATGCTTCAAAGTGAAATTATTTTAAATTATAAGATTAATACACAAACAAATATGCATTATGGTATTTTAACTTATCAAAATATAGATATTCCTTTAGCTTCTGCAGGAATTTCAGGAGAATATACTTTTTTAACCCCTTCAATACCAAGCCCATTAGATAGAACTATTCGAATTATTTTTTTTACTTTAGATAAAAACTTTGAAAATGCATATTCTTTTCTCCATTTTAGAGATAGCAATACAAATCAAAAATACCAATGTGTTTTAAGCTCAAAATAACTGTTTAGAAAAAACATTTATATTATGATGAATATGTTTTTTTCTAAATTTTCTCTCCCATTTGTATACTCCATAATCCAGAATATATTCCTTTTTTCATTACTAAAGTTTCATGATTACCTGATTCCATAATTTCGCCATGATCAAAGACAAATATTTTATCTGCATGCCTTATAGTTGACAATCTATGTGCTACAAGAATTGTAGTTCGCCCTAAAACTAATTTTTCTAATGATTTTTGTATTGCTAATTCTGTTTCATTATCTACTGCTGATGTTGCTTCATCTAATATAAGAATAGGAGGATTTTTTAAAATTGCTCTAGCAATAGCGAGGCGTTGTCTTTGGCCACCAGATAATTTTTGACCGCGTTCTCCAATTTTTGTTTCATAACCTGACTCTAGTAAAGAAATAAATTCATGAGATTCTGCTAATTTTGCTGCATTTTTGATTTCTTCAAGAGTTGCATGAAACGAACCGTATGCAATGTTTTCAGCAATTGTTCCATTTATTAAAAAAATATCTTGGCTAACATAACCAATAGATTTTCGTAAATCAAATAAATTAATTTCAGAAATATCTTTTCCGTCTATTAATATTTGTCCTGATGTTTTTTCATAAAAACGAAGAAAAAGTTTTAATAAAGTACTTTTTCCCGATCCTGTAGTTCCAACAAAGGCAACGGTTTCACCCGGAAGAATATTTATATTAATATTTTTTAAAACAGGGCTCGTTAAATAAGAAAATTTTAAATCTTTACAAATAATTTCACCTTTTGTTTGAATTAAATTTAATCTCTCTCCTTGTTCTATTATTTTAATTGGTGTTTTTAATAAATCCATAACTCGATTTATTGAGGCAAGTGATCTTTGATAATTATCTGTTATTTCAGATAACCCTGTTAATGGCCATAAAAGTCTTTGAGAAAGAAATATTAAAATACTATAAATAGCTACGTTTAATTTATTTTCTAATGTTAAAAAACCACCGTAAATTAAAATAAGCATAAATCCCATCATTACAGCCATTCTGATTATAGGAGTTATTGCGGAACTTATTTTTATGGCTTCATGATTAGATTTTCTATATTTATTACTTAAGGATTTAATTCTATTTATTTCATAATTTTCTGTTGTAAAACTTTTAATTGTTGAAATTCCTAAAATATTATTATTTAAAATAGAATTTAATTCACCCGCATTTTCTCTTACATTATAATATTTAGGACCAATTTTTCTTTGAAAATAAAAAGCTCCGAATAAAATAAAAGGAATAGGAACAAGAGACAATATTGCGATTGAAGGTGTTAAAATAAAAAAAATAATTCCTATTAATGTGGAAGACAAAAAAACTTGTATAATAGAATTTATTCCATTATTTAAAAATCTTTCAATTTGATTTATATCATCGTTTAAAATAGAAAGTAAGTTTCCTGTATTTTTATTCTCAAAATAGGAGATATCTAATTTTTGAATATGAGAATAGAGATCCATTCTAAGATCATGTTGTAAATTTTGAGCTATATTTCTCCATTTAATAGAATATAAATATTCAAAAAAAGATTCTAATATCCAAATTAAAGCTGTTATAATTCCTAAAAATAGAATTTGTTCTTTTGCAGATGAAATTCCTAATTTTGATAATATCGCATTCTGTTTATTTACTACAGTATCTATGGCAATACCAATTAAAATTTCTGGCATAATATCAAATATTTTATTTAGCGATGAATAAATGCTAGCTAATATAACATCTTTCTGATAACTTTTCGCATATATAAATAGCCGTTTAAAAGGATGCATTGAATTACCTATCAAATAAAAAAATAAAATTATTAAGTTAATAAATTATTTTATTTTTTTTGTCAAATAAGACTTTTGAAACATTAATGAATCTAAATTTAATTAGAATACCAATAAATTATCTTAGGTAAAATTTACCGTATATCATTTTAAAAATATTCCGAAAAATTAAAACTAAAATATGACTTAAGGCTTAAAAATGATTTATTTCAATATTAAATTTATTCAATTTATATGCATCTTCTCTTTAAATATTATTTTAATAAGTTCAGCTTTTTCAAGTAACAATGAATCCTCTGCTGGTGCTGTCGTTGGTTTATTTCAACCAACTTATGGAAAATTTGCAACAATTGCTTCAAACGCGAGTCAACCTACTTTTCCAACCAGCATGTTGATGTTGGGTGGTGATGCTACTTTTATGAGAAAAGGATTTTTTACAGGTGGTCGTGTTTTATATGGAAGCACAGCAACAAGTAGCGTTAGTACTTCGGCAAGCACTTATGAATTAACAACACTTGGATTAAAATCTGGTTATGGATTTGATTTATCTTTTATAGATTTTAAATTAGGTGGTTTATTTGGAGTAGGGAATTTAAATTTTACCTCGATAAATAGTTCACAAAGTGGAAGCATTATAGTGGATTATTTATTTATTGAACCATTTTTAATGTTAGGAGTTTCAGGAGGAAAAAATTTTAAAGCAAGTATGGGAGGAGGATATCATTATACCTTTCCATATAAAGTAACAACTTATGGAAGTACACTAATCTCTGATCCCTCCCAAGCAACTGTCTCAGGAATTATGATAACATTTTTACTTAGCTTTGGAGATTTTGGTAAGTAAAGTAACTTTTACAACCGAATTAAACTTCCGCCCCAAGTAAAACCAGCTCCAAAAGCAACAGTTAAAATTAGGTCACCTTTTTTAACTCTACCTTGCTCAAGTGCTTCATTAATACAAATTGGAATTGTCGCTGAAGTTGTATTTCCATATTGATGAATATTATTGAAGACTTTATCTGGAGAAAGCTCCATTTTTTCTCTTACCATTTCACTAATTCTTAAGTTTGCTTGATGAGGAATTAAACAAGCAATATCGTTCGCAGTGATTTGATGTCTCTTCATTAATGTTTCAGCAACTTCACACATTCTACTTACAGCATGTTTGAAAACCAAACGACCTTCCATTTTAGGATGCCAGTCACCTAGTCCATGAGTTTCTGGATTTAAAAATCCTTTTGTAGCCGTTCCTGGTGAACGTATCAAAAGAAGTTCTGCACCTGTTCCATCACTTCCAAGAATGGTGTCAATCACACCAGATTTATTATTATTTGTAGATGGTAATTCAGACTCAGAACATTCTTCAGCTTCACATATAACTGCAGCTGCGCCATCACCAAAAAGCACAGCTACGTTTCTGCCATTTGTAGTCAGATCGAGAAGCTTGCTTTGTACATCAGAAAATACCAACAAAATTCGTTTGTATTGTCCACTTTTAATCATAGCATCAGCTAATTGTGTGGAATAGACAAAAGCACTACATTGCACTCGAATATCTACAGCTGGGATCATAGGAAATCCCAATTTATGCTGCACAATGGGAGCAATTCCAGGAAAATAAAAATCCGGAGATAATGTAGAGGCGATAATATAATCAAAATCAGAAGGTTTTAATTTAGATTCTTCAAGAATTTTCTTTACAGCTTCAATCGCAAGATCGGAAGTTGTTGTGGGTTCTTCCACAAAACGTCTTTCTCTAATACCTGATCTTTCCGTTATCCAAGCATCATTTGTGTCCATGAGCTTGCTAAGATCATTATTAGTTACTCTTCCTGGAGGAAGATATCGAGAAAAATGTGTCATTACTGTCTTAAAATGCTTTGCCATGTTTATACGCTCCTCTAGCAACCATGACTTTCGTATGTCTTGCATCTCCTAACCTAAGTAGCATATCATGGCAAATTTTCTTGAATGTGCAAGATTAATAATCATAATATGACATGTAATCGGAGCTTTTGGTTGATTTATGATTTTATGATGAAAGCAATTCATTGTTTAAGGAAAAACAAATGTTAAAACAGCTAAATATACAAAATCTAGCTATTGCAGAGAATATATCTGTCCATTTTCAAAAAGGATTAAATGTCATCACAGGAGAAACAGGCGCAGGAAAGTCTTTACTAGTAGATGCCATGTGCCTTCTAAGGGGATGTAGAGTTGACACTAAATTAATAAGAACAGGTCATGAAAGCGCTCTGGTCACTGGAATATTCACTCCAAATAAAAACGATTCCTCCATATTTTCTACGCTTGAAGAGTTTGGAATTCCTCTTTATTCAGACGACCCCGATGAAATTGTTATTAAAAGATATATTCAAAGAAATGGAAAACACCGAGCTACGATTAATGAAACCATAGTAAGCTCTAAAACTCTTCAATATATATCTGGCGAATTAATAGATATTAGCAGTCAGTTTGAAAATCAAAGATTATTAGATAGTGATACTCACACCTCCTTTTTAGATGAGTTTGCCCAAAACACATTAAATTATAAAAATTATATTCATCATTTTAATTTAGGCCATGAACAACTAAAGCAATTAAAACAATTAATATTTGAACAAGATTTATTAAGAAGGGAAAAAAATTTATATGAATTTGAACTTTCTCAAATAAATGAAGCCAATATTTCTTTAAATGAATTTAAAAAAATAGAAGATATTATTTCATTAGGCAACAAATCAAATTTGTTAAAAAGAATTTGTTCTGAAATCAATATGAATTTATCAAATGATGAAGTTAATTGTTTAGATCTTTTAAAACATTCAAGAAAAAATATTGAAAAATTAATTAAATTATCTGGTCAAACTGAAATTCCAATTCAATCAGAAAAAATGGATGAAATCATTTTTCTTTTAGAAGAGCTTGTTCTTAAAATTGAACAAACCTCAAATAAATTTGAAATAGATGAATCCTTATTAAACCAAGCATCACAAAGAATCGAAATTTATAATAAATTATTGATTAAATATGGCCCAACCATAGAAGATATTTTTTTGTATAAAAATAAATGTGAAAGTTATTTATTGAAAGCAGAAAATATAGAAAATGAAATGATTAACTTATCTAAAAAATGTGAAAAAACTTTGAAAAATGCCCTAACACTTTCTGAAGAATTAAAAAACTCGAGAATGAGCAAATTAGATTATATTTCATTGTCCATAGAAAAAGAACTTTCTGAATTAGGCATGCCTAAATCAAAGTTTATTTGTGAATTAAAAGAAAATATAAAATATCAAGATGAACAAAAAACTCTTGAATTTATAAACTCAAAAATATCTCAAGAATTATTAAAAAATTTCTTTTCATTATCAAAGTCTGGGTCTGAAAAAGCACAATTTTTATTAAGTACAAATGTAGGTATTGAAGCTCAAGCCATTGAAAAAGTGGCAAGTGGCGGAGAATTATCAAGAGTAATGCTTGCGATTAAAAATGTTTTATTTGATGAAGAAACAATGAGTGTCTTTGTTTTTGACGAAATTGACACTGGCATTAGTGGAAATATTGCGGCTAAAGTAGGTAGAAAATTATCCGATTTCTGCAAAAATTCATATGGTAACATAACAAGACAAGCATTGTGCATCACTCACTTGCCACAAGTTGCTTGTTATGCTCAAAATCATTTTGTTGTTTCGAAAGAACTCAGAAACAACAAAACAGTAACAAAAATAATTCAAGCGAATAAAGACGAAAAAATAAACGAAATCGCTATTCTTTTATCTGGTGAAGAAATTAGCCAAGAAAGTCTTGCACAGGCTAAAGTTTTAGTTATGGAAGCGCAAAAAGAACTTCATTAAATAAAAATAGACAACCAATTTATAATAATAAATTATCATTGATATATTTCTAAATTTGACTAAATTTATGTTTGTCTCCTTTCTTTCATTTGCAATTAACAGAATTGGAAATAAAAATGGCACAAACATTATCCATAAATTTATCTAAAGAAATTCATCTTGCCTCAAGACCAATTGGACTTCCTAAATTAAATGATTTTATATTAGTTGAAAAAAAAATACCTGAAGTTAAAGAAGAAGAAGTTTTAGTACAAAATATTTGGATGTCTGTTGACCCCTATATGAGAGGAAGAATGGACGACTCACCTAGCTACATCCCACCATTTAAACTAGACTCCCCTTTAGAAGGAAGTGCAATTGGAAAAGTAATTTCTTCTAAATCAACAAAATTTACAGAAGGCGAATATGTAATTAGTATGTTTGGATGGAGAGAAGCATTTGTTTCTCAAGCAAAATATTTAAAAAAATTAAATCTCACGGACATGCCTAACTCGTTACCAATTGAGCTACATTTAAGTATTTTAGGAAATGCAGGATTAACCGCTTACGCTGCTTTATTCCGAATCGCAAATTTAAAACCAAGTGAAAAAGTATTTATATCAGGAGCGACGGGAGCTGTTGGTTCTGTTGCTTGTGCACTAGCTAAATCCATAGGCTGTTACGTTGTGGGAACTGCTGGCAGTGAAGAAAAAAGAAAATGGCTTGAAAAAGAATTAAAAATTGATGTCGCAATTAATTATAATGACACCCGCTTTTCAGAATCAATTACACAGGCGTTTCCACAAGGTATAGACGTTTATCTTGAAAATGCTGGGGGCGAACAACTTCGTGTTGCATTAGATAATATGAAACAATTTGGACGTATTGCATTTTCAGGAATGATTGATGGATATAATAATGTTACTCAAAAACCAGGTCCATCAAATTTATTTCAAATTATTAAAAAGAGTTTAAAATTAGAAGGATTTATTTCAACAAATCACCAAGATTTAAATGAAAGTTTTTTAAATTGTGCTTATCAATTATTAAATTCTGGTAAATTAAAATGGAATCATAGTGTTTCAGAAGGAATTGAATCTTCTCCACAAGCAATGATTGATCTTTTTACAGGAAAAAGTTTTGGAAAGACTTTAGTCAAATTAAGCGCAAGCTAAATTTAACTAGGAACGCTTTCTCCTTCATTATAATCAAGTGAAGCATAATTTGTTTCTTTTAATGTTAATAATGCAATTGTTCCTAGTATTAAAAAAATACCAGCTGAAATAACCAAACCAATCCACTTTTCATTAAATTGTAAAGACATCCAAGGAACAAAAGCATTCATAATTATAATAGAGCATCTTGCTAAATTAGAAATAATAGAAGATGCAATATTTCTTTGGTTTGTTCCAAAACTTTCAACAGCAAAAACCATAAGTAATCCAGAATATCCACTTGCAAGACCTATTAAAAATAAAATGGAATAATATACTTCTATAGATACCAAAGAGCCTAAAGAAAATAAACAAATAGATAAGAACATAATTAATAATGCACTAAAAATAGATTTTTTTCTACTATAAGTTAATTTTGCAATAAATGGAAAAAAATAAGACCCAATAAATGAACCTACAAAATAAACACCTAAAGAAAACCCTTGACTAATGGCAGTTTTAATTCCAACAGATTTAGCAATTTCAGGTGCAAAATTTACAAAAAATGCCATAAACCAAAAAGGAACAATTGCTAATAAAAGAGCAACAACTCTAGCAAAAGAATTTTTATTAAATATTAATAATTTTATACTGCCTCTAACAACATGACTTTGATATTTCATATTTTGATAAATAATAGAATCTGCAACTGAAATTCGGACAAAAAGCAAAATTAATCCAGCCAATCCACCTACAATAAATAAAACTTGCCAATTAAAATAACTACCTATAAATGCTGCAAGCATACCACCAACAACACCGGATGAATAAATGATACCAGATGCTTTTGCTCTTTTATCGGCTGGTAATAATTCACTCAATAATGTAATGGAAGCCGCAAATTCACCCGCTAATCCAACGGCAGCTAAAAATCTCATTAAAGCAAACATGGGAACTGTAGTAACAAATGCATTCAAAATAATACAAACAGAATATAATAAAATACCTGCTCTAACGGCAGACATTCTTCCAAATTTATCACCCCAAATCCCACTTAAAATTCCACCCACAACAACACCAACCGCTTGAGCATTAAACATGAGTGAGCTTACACTTATAAAATCTTCTTGGGGCACTCCTAACGCTTGCAATGCAGGTGTTCTTACTACGGCAAAAATTGTTAAATCAAAAAAATCAATCATATACCCTATAGCTAAAATAAATATTATAAATTTTGGATTATTTTTCATTCAATTTACCTTATTATAATTGATGATTATTTTTTGAAAGATCACATATTAATTGATTACGCTTTAGTTTACCAAGTTCAGTCCTCGGAATTTTATCTATAAAATAAATATTTTTTATTTTCTCAAAAGGAAAAACTCTTTTATTAAATTCATTTTTAATTTGGTCAAATAATTTACTAGATTTTATATTATCTTTTGTAAAAACAAGTGAAATTTTATTTTCCAATCGTTCATCTTTTTCATAAATAACTGCAGCATCATCATTATATTCAAGTTCTGTTTTTAAATCTAATAAAATATGATCTAATCTAGATAAAGAAACATTCTCACCTGAAACTTTAATAACATCATCACTTCTTCCATAAATTTGAAGAAATGAATCCTTAATATTACCAATATCTGAAGTAATTAAATACTTATCTGATTCATTTGAAATATGAGTTTTAACATCTAAAAATTGAGTTTCATTATTTTTTAAAATTATGTATCCAGTTAATAAAGAAGAACCTGAAATACTTAAATTTCCATATTCATTTTTTTTAACATTTAAATGATCTAAAATTTTTAATTCTGGATAGGTTGTTTCCCATTTAAAATTTATAGCAGCAGTTGCAATTTGAGAAGCACATTCCGTCATTCCATAGCTTGGTAATAAAGGCCAATTTAATTTTTTTGCTTTGTCATATAAAGATTTTGATAAAGCACCACCACCAACCACAACGGCTCTAAGGGACGGAGGGGAAGTCAAATTTTGATTGATTAAATCATAAATTTGTGTTGGAACTAAAGAAGCAATAGTTACTTTATTTTTAATAATTTCTTGTATGAAATAATTTGCATCCCATTTTAAAGAATCAGAATATACATTTATTAATTTTGCACCACTTAAATAAGACCTAGAATATAATGATAAGCCACCAATATGAAAATAGGGTAGGGCATTTAAAAGAATATCATTTTTAGTACAATCTAAATGATTGTTAACTGATTTTGAAGAATTTAAAATCGCATTTTTACTCAAGGCTACAAATTTCATTTCACTTGAATTTAAAGCAGTTGAGCCTGATGTTGCTAAAATAATATGGGATTCAAGAGAATAATCTTTAATCACTTTATTCAAAGATAAATTATGTAATGGCAAGGCTTTAGGATTTAAAAAAACATGGGATTCATTGGAAAGCCAATCTATTTTCATACAAGTCTTCTCCAACGTTCTTTGCTTAATAGTTTATCAAAACCAAATCCATATCCCTCATTAGAAGGTATTAATTTTGTATCTATAACTGAAAATGTCTCTGAATAACAATTATTTTCATATAAAGTATGTGTTAATAAACCGCACTCATTTATTTTTTGCTTATTTTTTACGTAAAACAGAGAGGACTCATATAAAGCGCATAATTGCCCTAAAGGATGATCCATATAACTTGTAAAAAGAATATTCTTGCTCGTATTGGGATCGATGTTTTCTTCGGAAAAATATTGAATAGCAGGTTTTAATATTAAATAATCAAAGGATAATGAATTTATAAAATTGTTTTTTAATTCATTATCTTTAATTCTATCTATTCCAAGTTTTATATTTGGATACTTTGTTTTAATATGTAGCCAATCATTTTCAGAAAATAAAATTGGATCTTCTAAAAAATCAATTAAATTTAAAAACTCACCAATCTCATTTAAAAAATAAAAAATTTTCTCAAAATCACAAGAATTATTAAAATCTAATCTTAGCTTTATATTTAATTTTTTTAAAATCTGAGAATTATTTTTAATAACTTGAGCTTCATTTTTTAAATTTAGGCCACATTTTATTTTAATTTTTAAAAATCCTTGCTCATTTAATTGTTCAATAAATTCGCTTGATAGCAAATTAACATCAGTACAAGTAAAATGATTTTTAGGTATAAATAATCCACTAAAAATATTTTGTTTTTTTGCTCGATATAAAGAATCTATGTAAGAAAAATAAATGCTCTTTTTTAAATGAATATTATATTCATTATTTTTTAAATTTAAAATTTGATCTTTCAAAGAAAAATCTCCAAGCTCTTCCCATGAAAAACAATCAGAATAGCCCTCACCAGTTTCTTTAAAATTTATTTTAAGTAAAAAACCCGGTCTGTGATTTGAAGATTTATATTTTGAATTTAAACTATATTTTGGCTTTAAAGTATACTCTGCTATTTCAATATTTTGAATTTGTGATTGGATATTAAAAAATTTATTCATTTGTATAAAATTTTATATTCATCTTTTTAGATGATTCTATTTTAGAATTTATATCATATCTTTGTTCATAAAATTGCATTGAGCTGTCAGGTTTAATTCCAAATAATAAAGTTGAATTTGTACCATATTTTTCACTAGAAATAAACAAAGAGGATAAAAAAACCTCTTGTTCTGGCGGGACACCTGTATCTGGTAGATCAGAGATATCATAAGTTTTATTGTTCATCATCTCAGTCTTAAAATAGATCCAATAATCATCAAACGTTTTTAATTTATTATCCTGATTATTAAAAAAGGCTGAAAACGTTTTTTTGGTATTTTTAATTTTTGGCCAATTTGAATCTATTTTACCATTACTCAATCCAAAAATTTTTTTTGTATTATCACCTGTTTTAAATAATAATTTACTTTCATGATCTTTACTATGATAATAATAAATGCACTCACCATCTGAAAAAATTAAATTAAAATAATTATATTCATGGGCTATTTTTTTAAGACGATTTAAGTATGATTCTGCTGTATCACTTGAATTTAAAAAATCTAGAATAATATCACCTCTAGACTTTAAGTCTTCTTTATAAGATTTTAAATGGCGAATATTTGTTAATATAGCCCATTTTGGATTGATTATATTTTGACAAGCAAACCAAGTGCCCTTTTTATATTCATCGCGAGGCGCAATAATATCATTGCCATAAAATTGCAAATCACGATCCCAACCATTAATATTGGAAGATTTTCTTTTTTTATATTCATCTCTATTAGAGATAATTACTATAGGAAAATCTTTTATTTGATTAATGAATAAAAACAATGTGCACAAATTAAATTACCTTATAAAAAAGCCAATCCCCATTAAAAATCCAAATAAAATTTGAGTTAAGGCAGACATACCCAAATATTTATTAAATATTTGAGATGGTTCGTTATTTAGTATACTTATAATAATTTTAATTGCTAGAGGTAAAGTTAGCATTGGTAACAAACCTGCCCATATATTTCCGCTATAAACCCAATAAATATTAAGCAAATAAGTAAATAAAAATAAAAGAACAATTTCAATTCTAGCAAATTTTTTTCCGAATCGAGCCGCCAATGTCATTTTACCAACTCGTTTATCACCTATATAATCTCTAAAATTATTAATAGAAATTAATACTGTTGCAAGTAAGCCTACTTGAAGACCAGCTATTATAGGAGCTGCAGTAATAAATCCAGTTTGTAAATAAAAAACACCAAGAACTGCCGTAAATCCAAAAAATAAAATAACAAATAATTCGCCTAAACCAACATAAGCTAAAGGATAAGGGCCGCCAGTATATAAATATCCAAATAATAAAGAAATAATTCCAATTATTATGATTGGAATTCCCCCATGAATAACGATTGGTATTGAAAAAAGAATGGCAATCAAAAAACTTAAAAATCCACCAAACATGACTTGTTTTGAATTTAAAAGACCACTTTGAGTTACTCTTTTAGGACCTAACCTATTTTCATCATCTGCTCCCTTTTTGAAATCAAGAGCGTCATTAATTAAATTGGTTCCAATTTGAATAAAAATAGAAGCAAGTAGGGCAAATATACTATATGCCCATGTTACTTTATTTTCTGTAGGGCGTAAAACAGAATATGCAACAGCAGTTGCAACAAAAATAGGGGTAAATGCGGCTGATAATGTTTTAGGTCTTGAAGCCAAAATCCAAGGAATTATTTTATTTGTTTTTTTTAGCGTGTTATCCATTTATCCTCACGGAAATCTATCGAATTTATTAAAATCGGGTTTTCTTTTTTCAATGAAGGCTTCTTTTCCTTCTTTTGCTTCTTCACTTAAGTAATAAAGAAGTGTTGCATTTCCAGCTAAATCAAGCAAACCAATTTGTCCATCACAATCTGCATTTAAGGAAGCTTTTAAACAGCGTAATGCAAGTGGAGAATGCTCTAACATTTCTCGGCACCATTTTAATGTTTCTGCTTCAAGTTCATCTACAGGAACAACATGATTTACTAATCCCATTTCTAAAGCTTGTGTTGCATTATATTGACGACATAAATACCAAATTTCTCTTGCTTTCTTTTGTCCTACAATTCTTGCTAAATAACTACTTCCAAGACCACCATCAAATGAGCCTACTTTAGGTCCTGTTTGTCCAAACTTAGCATTATCTCCTGCAATCGTGAGATCACAAACAACATGTAGAACATGCCCCCCACCAATTGCATAGCCAGCAACCATAGCTACAACTGGCTTTGGCATAGACCTTATCGCTTTTTGGACGTCTAATATATTTAAACGTGGCAAACCATCTTGACCAACATAACCACCATTTCCTCTTACTTTTTGATCGCCACCTGAACAAAATGCCTCTTTGCCTTCACCGGTTAATATAATGACACCGATTTTTGAATTATCTCTGCATATTTCAAAAGCCTGTAATAATTCTTTTACGGTTTCAGGACGAAATGCATTTCGTACATGAGGGCGGTTTATCGTTATTTTTGCTATACCATCTTCTGTTCTATCTAATTTAATATCTTGAAACTCATGCATTGTATTCCAAATATTTAAGCTCATAGTGGACTCCTTCATAAAGAGAATTGTAAGTATATCCATACCATATTTGTATTTACTTATTTTCTGTTGAAAATTCAACAATTTTGATTCGACCAAAATATATTGAAAAAATATATTTTAAATATTTTTTTACTTGTCTGAAAACACTTAAGAAACATTATTTCAATTTTTTTATTTGACAATTTATATACTAAGTATTAAAAAATTTACAGAGTATATTTGTATTACTCTGTAAATTAAAAGTTTTATAATATAAATCTCATCTCAATTTCTATTAATTTATAAAATAAATAATGTTATAGACCAAATTATATTAGAATTTAATTGCAATTCCTAAAATTGGACAATAAAAAATGAGAAATAACTTACAAAAAAATAATAATACGTCTTTTGTTTCAAATAATATGAATAAATTACATAATTCTTTGTATAAAAAAATTATTGAAGGAGATAATCAAGATGGGATATTATATATTTTTACACAAACATTCAAATATTTAGAACAAGAACTAAATATAAACAGATATGATATTTTTTATGAATTTATAGAAAATCATATTTATCTTGAAAAAAAAGAAGATAATCTAATAGAAGATATTTTTTATTTATTTTTAAAAGATTTAAATTTTTTTAATAATATAATAGTAAAATATTACTCTCTTCATGAAATGACAAAAATGTTATGCTTAACAAATAAATTTAATACAAATATAAAATCAATAAAATTTAACAGAATAGGGAAAAGCTATTGGACTGTTATTAACTTTCCTGATTCTTGTGAAGATTTATTTAAAATAAAATTACCATTTAAATCAAACTTTAACGAAATAAAAGTTCTTTATATTTCATCAAATAAAGGATTTTTCAACGGAATAATCAATCATAATATTGAAAAATATCTTTATTTATATTCAAATGATGAAATTATTTCTGATTTGAATATGGAATCTGTTTTTATGAAAATTGGATTAGTTTAATCGTAAGCAGTCCATGCAATTTCTAAAATCCCTAAAATTTCATCTTCTCCAATACGTTTGTTTTCTCCTAATTTATTTCCTTTTGATACTTCCATTACTTTTTTAGCAATATCAGGCAAATCTTTCTTGGAAATTTTGTATTCAGATAATCTAGTTTTTGCACCTAAAGATCTAAAAAATTTTTCTGTTTTATCTATAGCAGAAGAAGCTATTTTATTATCTGAACTATAATCTAAATTAAATACTCTTTTTCCATAAGAAACTAGTTTCTCTTTTTTAAATTCAAATTCATGTTTTAATAATGCTGGTAAAATAATAGCAAGAGTTTGTGCATGATCTAAATTATATAATGCTGTTAACATATGACCAATTTGATGAGTTGCCCAATCTTGTGGAACACCTTTACCAATAACACCATTTAAAGCATTAGAAGCGCACCACATTAAATTAGCTCTTACATCATAATCTTTAGGATTATTGAGCGCTTTTGGGCCTTCTTCAATTAAGGTATTTAAAATAGCTTCGCTTTGGCGATCTTGCAAAGGAGAATTTACTTTGTATGTTAAATATTGTTCTGTTACATGAACAAATGGATCTATAATTCCATTAATCACTTGTCTTTCAGGTAGACTAAAAGTAACAGATGGGTCTAATATAGAAAAAACAGGATAAGAATGAACAGATGAAAAATCTTTTTTTTGCTGCATGCTTCTTCTTGAAATAACACTAAATGGATTCATTTCTGAACCTGTAGCAGGTAACGTTAATACACAACCAAGAGGCAAAGCATTGTCAGACTGCTCTCCCATTAAAATATTCCAAGGATCGGATTTTTTAAATTTAACTGCATTTGCAATAAATTTACAGCCGTCAATAACAGAGCCACCACCAACCGCTAAAATAAAATCAATTTTGCACTTTCTACAAAGCTCAACCGCTTTCATTAAAGTATCATATTCTGGATTCGCTTCAATTCCAGAAAATTCATAAACATCTTTATGAATTAATGCAGTTTTAATTTGATCATAAATTCCATTTTCTTTTATAGAACCACCACCAAATGCAAATAGAATTTTTTCATGGTTTTGTAATAAAGATGGCAAACTGCCTATAGAGTCTTTTCCAAATATAATTTTTACGGGATTGTATAATTCAAAATTATTCATTTTTTAATCCTTTTTTAAAGATGAATTTTTTCATTCATCTTTAAATTTATAGGTTAATTTTAATTCACGAGCGGCTTTTACTTCATCTATTTTTTCACGAAAAGCTCTCTTAGGATGCACCACAGAAGAATCTTTTGAAGTAACAATTTCTTTAATGGATAAAATAAATCTATCCAATTCATCTTTGCTTTCTGTTTCTGTTGGTTCTACCATTAATGCATTTTTAACGCATAATGGAAAGTAAACAGTGGGTGGATGCATTCCGTAATCAATTAATGCTTTTGCAATTTTAGAGGTGTCCCATCCACTTTCTTTTTGGTTTTTATCATTAAATACTACTTCGTGCAGATGATTTCCGTCTACTGGAATATGCAATACATCTTTTAATTGTGATTTTATGTAATTTGCATTTAATATTGCATTTTCACTAACTTTACGGAGACCTTCACCTCCAAGAGCCTTAATGTAACACCACGCTCGAATAAACATTCCATAATTTCCATAAAAAGATTTTACTCTTCCTATTGATTTTGAAAAAGAATAATTTAAATGATAATTTCCATTTTTTTCTTCTACTCTTGGAATTGGCAAATATGGAATTAGTTTTTCGCTTACTGCAATGGGACCACTGCCTGGCCCTCCTCCTCCATGAGGTGTTGTAAACGTTTTATGTAAATTAAATTGAATTACATCTGCTCCATAATCACCGGGACGGCTTAAACCCAAAACAGCATTCATATTTGCGCCATCAATATAAAGTAGAGCATCTTTTTCATGAAGTAATTTTGCAATTTGTTCTATATTTTTTTCAAAAAATCCTAATGTATTTGGATTTGTCAGCATCATTGCAGCAACATCATCTGTTAATACATCTTTTACAGAATCTAAAGTAACATATCCATCTTCACCAGTTTGAACTTGAACAATATTATAACCAGCTAAAGCAGCACTTGCTGGATTTGTTCCATGAGATGTATCTGCAGTAATAATTGTCTTTTTAATTTTTCCTTTATTTCTGTGATAAGCAGAAATTAATAATAAGCCTGTAAATTCTCCTTGCGCTCCAGCACTTGGCTGTAAAGAAACAGCGGGCATTCCTGTTACTTTTTTTAGATCTTCTTGCAATTCATACATAATTTGCAAATGCCCCTGAGTCCACTCAATTGGATCATAAGGATGCGCTTCACAAATTTCAGAACTTCTCGCAATTTCTTCATTTAACCTTGGATTGTGTTTCATTGTACAAGAACCAAGTGGATAAATACCTAAATCAATTGCATAGTTCCAAGTAGATAATCTGGTAAAATGGCGAACAACTTCTGGCTCGGAGAGCTCTGGAAGTCTTGCTTTATTTTTTCTTAAATTTTTATTATAAAGTTTTTTATAATTTACTTCAGGAACATCTAATTTAGGTAACCCTATACCGTAGCCACCTTTATGAGAACGATCAAATAAAAGTTCTTCTTCTAATACAATATTTTGTCCCGTTTTTTTATTTAAATAATTCATAATATAATTACCTCATCCAAATCTTTTTAAGAGATCAACAAATAAATCTATATCTTCACGAGATTTTTTTTCAGTAACTGCAATTAATAAACCATTTTTATCATCCGGAAAAAATCTTTGTAAAGAAACACCAGGAGCAAGGTTATTTTCAACACATTTTTTTATAAATTCAGAAGATGAGGTATTTAATTCTAAAACAAATTCATTAAATGTATTTGTATTTGAATATCTAATTTTTGCTTTTCCTGTTTTTGTTAATTCTGATTTTGCATATTCTGATTTGGCTAAATTTTGTTCTGCAAGTTCTACAAAACCTTCTTTTCCAACCAACGCTAACCAAATAGATGCCCACAA
Source organism: Silvanigrella paludirubra (assembly GCF_009208775.1). Taxonomy (NCBI): domain Bacteria; kingdom Pseudomonadati; phylum Bdellovibrionota; class Oligoflexia; order Silvanigrellales; family Silvanigrellaceae; genus Silvanigrella; species Silvanigrella paludirubra. The sequence continues at coordinate 94,040 of NZ_WFLM01000003.1, forward strand.
AGCACACAAATTTTGATTAGTACAAATATTAGAAGTCGCTTTTTCACGTCGAATATGCTGTTCTCTTGTACTTAAAGTCAAAGTAAAACTTTTTCTACCTAAAGCATCAACGGTTTCACCACAAAGACGTCCCGGCATTTGCCTTACATTCTCTAAACGTGTTGTAAAAAGTCCTACATAAGGGCCACCAAAACTTTGCGGTAGTCCAAAACTCTGTCCTTCTCCTGTGGCAATATCACAATCATATTCACCAGGTGTTTTTAAAAGAGCAAGACTTAAAGGCTCTGTTACGTTAGCAGAAAATAAAGAACCTTTAGAATGAGAAAGATCGCTCATTTCTTGCATATCTTCAATGCATCCCATAAAATTTGGACTTTGTGCTATTACTAAAGCAACATCATCTGCTAATAAAGATTTTAATGCAGATAATGATGTTGTTCCCTTTTCATTTACTGGAATTAAAGAAACTTCAACTCCTAAATTTGTTAAATAAGTTTTTAATACTTCAACATATTCTGGATGAACTCCAGATGAAACTAATATTCTTTTTTTATTTTGCTTCATTCTTAAGGCCATTAAAGCAGCTTCTGCCATGCTTGTTGAACCATCATAATGTGAAGCATTTGATATTTCCATTCCGAATATTTCAGAAACCATACTTTGATATTCAAATAAAGCTTGAAGTGTTCCTTGAGAAAATTCAGGCTGATAAGGAGTGTAAGATGTTAAAAACTCACCCCTTAAAGTTAATTGGTTAATCGCAGCTGGGCAAAAATGATCGTAAACACCTGCACCTAAAAAACTTAATGAAGATTTTTTATTTCTTGAATTTTTTAAAATTTGTGAAATTTTTCTTTTTATTTCTATTTCTGAAAGCCCATCTCCTATAGAGAGAATACTTTTTAAACGAACTTCTTTTGGAATTCCAATTAAAAGATCTTCCATACTACTAACGCCACAAGATTTAAAAATATCAATTTTATCTTGTTCTGTTGTTGGAAGTAAACGATGTCCTGACATATTTATTCCCTTTTAAAAAAAAAACGGGTTTTTGTAACCCGTCTATCGAATTTTTATTTTTAATCTTGTCCAGATATATATTTTTCGTATTCGGATGCTGTTAATAGTCCAGTTGGTTCTTGCTTAATTTCAACTTTAATAAGCCAACCTTTTTCGTAAGCATCTAATGAAAGGTTTTCTGGGTTATCAACTATTTCATTGTTAACATGTGTTACAGTACAGGATGCTGGAGTATATAATTCGCTCACTGTTTTAGTAGATTCAATGGTTCCAAAAGAATCATTTTGTTTTAAAATTGCTCCCACTTTAGGTAATTCAAGAAAAACAACATCACCTAATTGATTTATTGCAAATTTAGTAACACCAATAGAAGCTGTATTTCCTTCAATTTTAATCCATTCGTGCTCTTTCGTATATTTTAAATTTTCTGGATATGACATACCTATTTTCCTTTTCAACTAAACTGGTTTAGCATTTTAACCCTGTACACTACCATGAACAAAAAACGGTTTTTTTACAACCATTGCTAATTTTTTTTCTCCACGGACTTCAATCCAAATTGAAGAACCTATTTTTGAATAATCTGTAGTCACATAAGCCATTCCAATGTTTTTTGTTAATGTTGGAGACGGACTACCACTTGTAATTATTCCAATTTCTTGTTCGCCATCTTTCGAAGAATAAATTTTATAACCATGACGACCAATTGCTTTTTCTTGCATTTCAAATGCAACAAGACGCTTATTTAAACCTTTTTCTTTTTGATTTAAAAGAACTTCTTTACCAATAAAAGTATTTTTTTCAAATTTTGTAATCCATGACAAACCACATTCTAAAGCAGTCGTTGTATGATCCATATCATTTCCATAAAGGAGATATCCACACTCTAATCTTAATGTGTCTCGTGCACCCAATCCGCAAGCTTTAATCCCATAATCGCTTCCTGCTTGCATTAATGCTTTCCAAATTTTAGGAGCTGCAGAAGAAGGAATATATAATTCGTATCCTAATTCTCCTGTATAACCTGTACGGGCAATAATAGAGGGAACACCTAATACTTTCCCTTCCGCAAAATGATAATAAGCAAGATCTGCTATTTTAACATCAACTACTTTTGAAACGAGTTCTCTACTCTTTGGCCCTTGCACAGCAATTTGCGCATAATCATCACTTAAATTCTCTAAAATTACACCTTGTTTTGGAGCATGTTCCTTTAGCCAAGAGTAATCTTTTTCAATATTACTTGCGTTTACGCATATAAAAAAAGAATCATATCCTCTTCTATAAATAATAATATCATCCACAATCGTCCCATTTTCATAACAAAATGCGTTATACTGTGCTTGTCCGATTATTATTTTTGATACGTCATTCACAGTCATCATTTGTAAGAAATCAAGAGCACCTCTCCCTGTTACATTAATTTCTCCCATATGGCTTACATCAAAAAGTCCTACCTGATTTCTCACGCATTTATGCTCTTCAACAACACCAGAATATTGAACTGGCATATTCCATCCAGCAAAAGGCACCATTCTTGCGCCTAAAGCGACATGCTCATCATAAAGAGGAGTTATTTTTAATTTTTCATTTATGGACATAGGGTTCCCTCGTATTTTTAAGGATTGAGTGCCGCTCCTATATTCTTGATTTGGGTAATTTTAGTCAAGCGATACCTTCTACTCATATAGAAGGAAGATTATTTTAAGAATGCATTATTTTGTTTCGTAAACTTGCAGTCGCATCAGAATCAACTTACTTTTAAGCGGCTTTGCATAATAGGAAACACATACGAAGATAAGGAATAAAAAATGATGAAATTTTATTTTTCTACTGCGACTTGTTCTACAGCATGCCATATTGCTATTGAAGAATTAGGATTAGACTACACTCCCATAGAAGTAAGTTGGAAAAGAAATTTAAATGTTGCAGAACTCAACAAGCTTAACCCCTTGGGGTCCGTGCCTGTACTTGTTACAGATCAAGGAAAAACCTTAACGCAAAATACAGCTATTCTTGAATACTTGGCTGATCAAAAACCATCTGCACAGCTCCTTGAAAAACAGGGAACTTTTGAACGAAACGAAACTATGAGTTGGGTAGCTTTTGTCGCGTCGGATCTCCAGAAAGCATTTACACCCTTTTTTCATGCAAAAAATATTACAGCATCCGAAACAAATCAAAAAGAAATTATAGATTTTTATACCAAAAAATTACATGATTTATTAAGCTATATTGAAGATAAACTTACAAATAAAGAGTATATTATGGGCAAAAACTTTACAATTGCAGATGCCTATCTTTTTACAATTTTAGGTTGGACAAAATGGGTAAAAATAAACACGAAAGATCATAAAAATATTACAAATTATATGAAACGTGTTTACGATCGCCCAGCAGTTCAAAAAGTTTTAAATAAAGAGGGATTAATTGATTATCTGCAATAGAACTATATGAAAAATAATTGTTAAATTAATATTAAAAGTCTCCTTATAAAATTAATTTAATAAGGAGACTTTTAATCAAAAAAATAGTTTATAATTTTAAATTATTTTTTTAGCATTTCTTTATTTCTATTATAAAAATCAATACTTTCATTGATTATTTTTTCAGCGTCTTCTTTTCCACACCAGCCAACGATTTCAACTTTTTTATTTTCAAGAAGCTTATATGTTTTAAAAAACTGTTCTATTTCTTTTAAATAATGAGGATTGATTTCTTCCATTTGTTTAAGATCATTAATATGCTTAAACTGAGGATCATCAACGTGAACAGCTAAAATTTTATCATCAGCATCTCCACCGTCAATCATTTTCATACAACCAATCACTTTTACATCCATCATGCTGAGAGGATGAACGGGATCTTGGCCAATAACCATAACGTCGAGAGGGTCACCGTCATCACAATAAGTTTGTGGGATGAAACCATAATTTATTGGATAAAACATAGGACTCGATAAAACACGATCTAGAAATAACAATCCCGAATCCGCATCGATTTCATATTTATTTTTAGAGCCACGAGGAATTTCAATAATTGCTGTAACAATTGATGGAACTTTTTCACCAACACTCACAGAATGCCAAGGATGCCATGGATTTACGGACATAGGACAACTCCAAAAAAATAAGTAAAAAGCAAATAGCCTTCCTATGTAATATTAAATAAGGAAGGAGAAAGATGACGGTATGTTGTACATGCAGTTTGCTCATTTGTGAAGAAAAATTAATGCCTCACATATAAGCTAAGGGTCAAATAAGGTGGAATTATGACAGAAAAGAAAAAGACAAAACCAACAAAATTAGAGTGGGTTGGGTCGCTCATATCGACTACAGAAGAAAAACCAATATCATTAAAAGGAAGCGAGTCTTCATCTCAAAAGAATGAAAAAAGACCGGCTCAAAAAATCAAAGGGAAAGTGCAAGCCCGGAAAGAAACAAAGGGGAGAGCAGGAAAACCTGTGGCTATATTATTTAACTTTACAGATCCAGAAGCAAATAATGAGGAAAGTTTAAAATTACTTTGTTCCGAATTAAAAAATAAATTAGCTTGTGGCGGAACGATAGAAAATAAAGAAATCATCTTAACATTAAGAGATTTTGATAAATTAAAAGAAGTTTTAATGAAGTTAGACATTACCTTGAAGTAGTTAAAATATATTTGTTAAAAATAAATATTGGTTATCTTATTCAAATTATTTATCGATATTAGCTTTTTAATAATTTAATATGTTTAGCTTAATTTAAAGTGGATAAAAAAATAAAATTTTTTTATATAAATTTAAAATAATTATAAATGTAAAATAATTATAAGAATAATTTCAATATTATTATAATTTATTATAATAATATACTACTTCATAATGAATTTTATTTTTTTTAAATAATATTGACAATTTATCTTATTTTATTTAATTAAATAAATAGCTACTATGGATCAAAAAAACCATATAGCAATAATCTTCTGGTTATATATTTGATACTAATGGAGAGATTTAAAAAATAATCTAGGATATTTAATAGTGCTCATTTTAATCAAAATTTCATAACCAAAATCCTAAATAAAAGTAAAATTTCATATGATAAAGGAATATCAAAATGAAAACTAAAACTCTTATTATAAATGATCTCTATGTAGCAATCCACACTCCCAAAAATTGGAATGGCCATTGTGTATTTTATGTCCACGGCGGGCCAGGGAGCCATTCAAAAGATTTTGAAGAAGGCTTAACTCATTTTAATGCATTTTATGAATCACAATTAGCTTTTATAACTTATGATCAAAGAGGATCTGGCAGATCAAAAATAAAAGAGAATGAAATAAAAACTTTAAACCATAGAGGAAATATTGAAGATTTAAAAACTCTTCTCATGGCGACACAAGAAGTTTTTAATTTAAAATTACCACCAGTGTTGTATGGACATAGTTATGGTGCGCGTTTGGTTTACGACTACCTATGGAATAATCCAAAAATGGATTTTAAATTTATTTTATCTGGAACAAGTCTTCATCCAAATGATTGTTTAAATACTTCATTAGGGTTGGATCTTCTTGTTTTACGCAATAGTCAACCAAAAGAATTTAAAAAAGCAGTAGAATTAATCTCAAAAGCTAATATTGAGCCCTATGAAATTTCGCCTGAAATTCGAAAACTTTTTTCAGACTTAAAAATGAGACAAAAAGAAAGACAAAAATATTATTGGGTAAATGAAAACGCAATGAATTGGTGGAATAAAATAGACTCAGAACATAATGTAAAAGATTCGGATGAAGCTTATTTTAAAATAGTATCCTCATTTAACGACGAAACATTTAATTCAGGATCATTTAACCCCTGTTTACTAAAACAAAAAAGTCTTTATATTAATGGATTTCATGACTATTTAATGAATGGAACGATAAAATTTAATATAGAAGATCAAAGTAAAATTGTCCGCTTTAATACTTCAGCACATTATCCTCATTTTGAAGAACCGGAATTATTTATAAAAACGTTATTAAAATTTATTTTGGATGATAACTAGAATGAAATATCTTTATTGTATCATTATTAATTTAATTTTTATACAGGCAAATGCTATTCAAATAGATAAAAAAATAGAATTTAATATAGGTGTACTACAACCATTTTTATCTGAAGACACACAAGATTCCTATTTATATAAAGGGGCATTTGAAGCAGCTCTCTTTTTTAATTTAGGAATGTTTGCTGAAAAATTTAAAAAATGTGGCTATCTTCCTAAGTATAAGTTTCAATATTTTCCTCATGAAGATACTCCTAAATTAAAGTCTTTGGCTATGAAATTAGAAAATGAAAACAATTGGCTTATTTTAGGTCCAAATAAAAGTGAACAATTTATAAATGCAGCAAGAGTAATTAAAAAAACAGTTATGATAAGTGGCATGGCAAATTCTAAAGAAATCTATGAACTAAACTGGCCATTCTATACTATATATCCTTCAAATGAATTATTAGCTAAAGCAACATATTTTTGGGTTAATAAAAACAAAGAATACTCAGGAAATTATGGAGTTGTTACTGATCCAAGCTGCACTTTTTGTGAAGATTTTAAAAATAATTATATAAAATATGCTGGAAATCCTTCTTTTGTATATGAAACAAGTGAAGATCTTTTTAATTCAAATTTTTTAAAAAAACAAATTAATAGGTATAATATTACTTCTATATTATTACCTCTATATTCCTCATTTTCTGGGAAAGTAATTTCTTCATTAAATAAAGAGCCCTTTTCAAAAATAAAATTTATTGCCAATGATGGATTAGGAGATGAATTAAATCATGTATCTTATTACCCAATAAGCAAAGAACAAAAGGGTTTTTCAATAAGACTAGGTCCTAAAAAATCGGAGACCATTAAAATTTTAAATACTGAAAATCTTAGTTTATCTTGGAATGATATAGAGCTATTCCCACCTGATGAAGCTATTTACTTTAAAGAATCTCTTGAAAAAATATTAAATATCTTATGTAAAAATAAACCAAATAATAAAGATGAATTTAATGAAATAATAAAAAAACAACCAAAAGATTTTTTCCAGTCAAATTTAAATTTTGGAGTTTTTGAACTAAGCGGAAAAAAATTCTTTTTTAAAGAAATTTTAAATAAAAACATATGAACAATAAATTGACAATTAAAAAAATTATATTAAGTATTATTGTTCTAATATTTTTATTATTTATGATTTCAAGTTCATTTGTTTTAATAAATATAATCAATCTAGAAAAAGATAAACTTGTAGGAATTTCGCCAAGAGTAATTAGGGTTTTATCCAATGATCTTTTATTAGGAGATAAATATAGTTTAAATCATACAATTGCAAAATTAAACTCACTATATGATTTAGAGTCCATTCAAGTGACCAAAGAAAAAACGGAAAATTGTGCTTTATTTGAATTATCTTGTATTGTTACTCAAACGTCTTTAATTGAACCGGAATACAATATTACCATAAAAGGAAATAAAACATTTTCTAAAAAAATAATTTACAGTTATTTATTAACTTTTATTGGATTAATTATAATTTTTTCCATTTTAGGTTTTTTGCTTTTTAAAAAAATAAAAAAACCTTTAGAAAATATTTCTGAAAAACTAATTCCTAAGCTATTAAAACATATTGAAAACGGAGAAAAAATTGATTATAAAATAGTAAAAAGCACAAAAGAAATAGATGAAATTTGCAAAAACTTAATTGAAATGTCTGAAAATTTATTCTCTAGTAAAAATAATCTTAATGATATTTTAATAAAATCTCAAATAAATGATGCCATAGCAAATTCAACAAAAATGTTTGCACATGATGTTAGAAAACCATTTTCTATCATTAAATTATTAATTGACAACATTGAAAAAGAAAATGATTTTGAAAAGGTTAAATCAATTTTAACCTCTACCATCCCATTTATGAATCAAGCAAAAAATTCAGTTGATAACTTAATTTCAGACATTTTAGAAATTGGCTCTGATGCACTACCTAAACTTGAGGCCATAACTCCAGAAATTCTAATAAATTCTGTCATAAATGAACTTTTACTCACTGAAAACAAAAAATATATAGAATTCTATTATAGTTTTAATCATAGCTATAAATTTAATGTTGATAAAAATAAAATTCATAGGGTTTTTTCAAACATTATATTTAATGCCATTGAAGCCATAAATAAATCAGGTAAAATATGGATAAAAACAAAAGAAATAAAAATAAATGAAAATTTATTTATAGAGTTTTGTATTGGAAATAATGGCAGTTATATCTCAAAAGAAAAATCAGCAAAAATATTTGATGCTTTTTTTACTTATAATAAATTAGGTGGCACAGGCTTAGGCCTTGCCATTGTTCAAAAAATAATTCGTGCACATGGTGGAACTATAGTTTGCACTTCTAAATATAATGAAGATATGAATAAATCCTCTGTTGAATTTATTTTTACATTGCCAATTGCAAAAATTCTAAAAGAACGTACCTTAATTGATTTTGCTAAATCTACAAATGATATATCATTAGAAAAACTTATTATTTAATTTTTAAATCTCAGGATTTACCCAGCCTAAAATCAATTCAGCTTTTGCTTGATTATCTTTTTTTGAAGGATCAAATTTTGCATAATCAATATCATATAATATATATTTATTATCTTTTTGTTCTAATTTAATTCTTCTAGAATATTTATTAGGATCTTCCCATTTTTCATTGTTATAATTTGATTCTGCTAAATCTAAGTAACCCTTTGTTGTATCTAGATTAACTACAACAGCAACATGCCCAAATGGTAAATCTGAATCCATTGCTAATTTTTTATATATTATTAAGTTTCCAACTTTAGGAATAATGTTTGAAAAGTTTTTTTCTTTTTTTAAAATAACTTTTTCTTTTGAGTTTAATTTTTCAGCATGATTCAAATCAAAAATTTCATTTGCTGTTTCTACTGAACCAAAAGTAATTCCTTTTTGCCTAATCCACCATCTTCTAGCAAACTCTACACACTGCCACTTTATCCCAGTATAAACATCTTTATTTAAAGCAAGAGTTTTCCCAGATAAATTATTAGGTTCAGGATTTACACATAAAGATCGGCAATTTGAATAAGCTTCAACCCCATTATTCTCCCCTAATTTTTCACCATAATTCGTTATGCATTTATGTTCTGCTGTATTTTTACAAGCATCAGGAATAGAAAACGCACTTAAATTAGCAAAAAATAACAAATAACAAAATAAAATTCTTTTCATAATTATATCCCCCTAAACAAATTAACTACAATAACTTAAATTTTTATTCAGCAAAATTTAATATTTTTTTAAAATTAATTTAAATTATTATTTATTCAAATTAATTTTAATTAATTTTTTTTATTTTTAATTATATAATAATTTCAATAATTTTTATTAAATATAACAAATTTTTATAAACACAAAGCCTGTTTTTATTCCAATCATTATGATATGTTCTATTACTTATTATATTTTATTTAATAAAAAGGAAATAAAATGAATATTATTGAGAAATTTAAAAATAAATTACCTGCAAATACACTCTTAAAAATGATCCGATTTTGGCCACCTTATTTAGGGGCTGGAATTAAAGTTACAAATATTAGTGACGATTTTTTAAAGTTAGATGTTGAAATGAATTTATCTTGGTACAACAAAAATTTTGTAGGAACACATTTTGGTGGATCTTTATTTTCAATGACAGATCCTTTTTATATGTTGATGCTTATTAAATCTTTAGGATCAGAATATATAATTTGGGATAAAGCTTCTAAAATTGAATTTATGAAGCCAGGAGTTGGAATTGTCAAAGCACATTTCGAATTTACCACAGAAGAATTAGAAGAAATTAAGCATAATTGCCAAAACAGAAAAAAACATTTATTTAATAAAGAAGTATATATATTTGATGATAAAGGCGATCTTATTGCTAAAGTTGAAAAAACTTTATATGTAAAAAAGAAGTAATTTTATTATCAAAACTCATTCCTTCTAAAAAATAGAAGTCGGATTTAAGCCTACTTATTTAGTTAAAGGCAAAGATTCAGATAAAGGTATTGGATCAGAAATATAATTTGAATTTGCTTTTTTTAATGAAATTAATAGACAAATAATTAAAATTAGTCCACTTGATGGCAAGAGGTAATATGTTCTAATCCATTTGGTATAAATTCCACCATCTCCAATATCTAACCCTAAAATCGCACATGAAATTGAAAATAAAATAATTAAAAAATAATTATATTTGCTGATTACTGAAGAAATTATGAAAATACTAGGCAATAATAAAATATAAACACTTTTCCCATTTGAAGTTAAAAGAGAAATAAAAAGGCACAACAAAGAAAAATCATAAAATATTTTTAAATTTTTTGATAATAAAATTTTTGTTTTATTGAAAAAATAAACCAAAAACAAGCCGCACAAAGAAATAATAAACATTTTTTTTATAATAATAGAATTATTAAAACTAATTGGAAAATATCTATCTATAAAAGAAAATAGTGAAATGTTTGAATCCCCAGAGACAGAACCCTGTCTAAATATTTCAATTTTAAGCTCATTAAACCATAAATAGTTTTGCTCAATAAATATTTTAAATTTATAGGTAAATAAAGGAATAAAACTTATAAAAATAACTGAAAAAATAGTTAAAAAAACCGCTTTTATATTTTTTTGATATAAAAAATACATTAAAAATATCAAAAAATAAGGCTTTATAAAACATGAAATTGCCAAAATAAAAAAAGACATATTATTATTGTGTCTTAATAAATAAAAAGAGTATATGTACAAAAAAAGCAATAATATATTAATTTGCCCTAAGTGCAATTCTCTCACATAAAAAACCCCTAATGGCAACAATGAAAACAAAAATACTAAGATTAAATATGAATTTATATTTTTTTTATTTTTCAGTTTTTCAATTAAAATTTCGCTACCTAATAAAAAACAATACAAAAAATTAAAAAACATTAAAAGAGAAATAAAAAAGGAATATAAATATTTTGCATATGTAAAAGAAAATAAAGTAAAAGGGATAAATAAATAAGCTGAAAATGGAGAATATTTAAAACGATAAAAACCATCTTCGTCAGGTCGATAAAGATTTTCACCTAACAATGCACGTTTTGCACTTTTATAATAAACTTCAAAATCACTTTGCCAATAACGGCCATTTTTTAGCTCAAAAAAAATAAATATAATCGTAAAAATAATAAAGAAAAAAAATAAGAATTCCCTCATTCGAGAATTCTTATAAATTTCATTTTTAAATACGGACATTTTAATTTTCCTAATTATAGAGCTTATCTAAAATTAAGAATATCAAAAGGGTTAAAGTTTACAAATTATTGCTGTCAAATTAAATACCTAGGGCTTTTTTAAGAGTAATTCCCATATCAGCAGGACTCATAGCAACATGCAAACCACAAGATTTCATGGCTTCAATTTTTTCTTCTGCCGTTCCTTTTCCGCCACTAATAATGGCACCAGCATGGCCCATACGTTTGCCTTTAGGAGCTGTTTGTCCTGCAATAAACCCTACTACAGGCTTTTTCATATTTCTTTTAATCCATTCCGCAGCTTCAATTTCAAGATTTCCACCAATTTCACCAATCATGATGATAGCATCGGTATCTTGATCTTTTTGAAACATTTCAAGAACATCAATAAAGCTTGTGCCATTAATAGGATCGCCACCAATACCAACACAAGTAGATTGGCCTATTCCTAAAGCAGAAGTTTGTCCAACCGCTTCATATGTTAATGTTCCTGACTTACTTATAATTCCTACCCTACCTGGCAAGTGAATATGGCCAGGCATAATTCCAATTTTACATTTATCACCAGGAGTAATAACTCCAGGACAATTTGGTCCCACTAAACGAGTACGGCCACCTGCATTTAAAAGCGCTTTTTTTACTCTAAGCATGTCTAAAACAGGAATTCCCTCTGTAATAGCAACGATAAGTTCTATTCCAGCATCAATTGCTTCTAGAATAGAATCGGCAGCAAAAGGAGGAGGCACAAAAATCATAGATGCATTTGCACCTGTTTTATGCATAGCTTCTGCAACAGTATTAAATACAGGGCGATCTAAAACAGAAGAGCCTCCTTTTCCAGGAACAACTCCACCAACTAAATTTGTTCCGTATTCTGCACATTTTTCAGAATGAAATTTGCCTGCACTTCCTGAAATTCCTTGGCATATAAGTTTTGTTTGTTTTCCAACGAGAATTGACATATTATTTAACCCTTTTTAATCTTTTGTTACTTTACAGCATTTACTATTTTTTGTGCACCATCAGCCATTGATGACGCGCTTAAAATATTTAACCCAGATTCACTAAGAATTTTTTTACCAAGTTCTACGTTGGTACCTTCAAGACGAACAACAAGTGGAACTTTTAAACCAAGTTCTTTTGCAGCTGCAACAATACCATTTGCGATAACATCACATTTCATAATTCCGCCAAAGATATTTACAAATATACCTTTTACAGCTTTATCACGTAAAATAATTCTAAATGCTTGAGTAACAGTCTCTTGATTAGCACCACCACCAACATCTAAAAAGTTTGATGGCTGACCACCAGTTTGTTTAATTATGTCCATAGTAGCCATTGCTAATCCGGCACCGTTTACAAGGCAACCAATGTTACCTTCTAAAGAAACATAACTTAAACCATATTTTGATGCCTCTAATTCTCTTGCATCATCTTCTTCATAATCGCGTAAATCTGCAATGTCTTGATGACGAAATAAAGCATTTTCATCAAAACTCATTTTGCAGTCTAAAATGGCAATATTGCCTTGTTTAGTTAATACAAGAGGATTAATTTCTACCATTGAGCAATCATATGCTAAAAATGCTTGGTATAATCCTTTTAAAGTCTTCGCAAAATCTTTTGCCAATGGAGTTCCAAGGCCAAAACCTAATCCAAGACTCAATTTACGAATTGTAAATTCCTGAAGGCCTACAGTAGGATCAATGTCTGCTGTTATAATTTTCTCTGGATGTTTTTCAGCAACTTCCTCTATGTCCATTCCGCCTTCTGTAGAAGCCATAATTCCAATTGTTGCTGTCTCGCGATTTACAACAAGAGCAAAATAGTATTCTTTATCAATATCGCAGCCTTCAGCTACTAAAAGTTTATTTACTTTTTTGCCTTGAGGGCCAGTTTGATTTGTAATTAAAGTCATTCCAAGCATTTTTTCAGCAATTGAAAATGCTTCTTCTGGACTTTTTGCTAATTTTACTCCGCCCGCTTTACCGCGACCACCTGAATGAACTTGAGCTTTAACAACAGCAACTTTGCCATCTTTTCCACAAGAAAGACTGCGCGCAGCCCATTCCGCTTCCGTAGCAGTATATGCAAGTTTGCCTTTAGGAATACTTAAACCAAAACGGGATAGTAGCTCCTTCGCCTGATACTCATGAATATTCATGAAACTCTCCAAAATATATAAAAGACCATATGAATGAAACGGGCACCAAGCCCACTATACATTTAAGACAATTGTCTCAACAGTGAGCGACTTTACAATTATTTTTAAGGGAGTGAAAGGGCGAGAATAAATGAATATAGAGATAAATTGAATATTTTTTAATTTAGTTTTTAGGTTCTTCAGGAACAAGAGCACTTAAACTGCTAGATAGATTTTTTAAAGAACCAGATAATAATGAGGATTGTTTATGAAGTTCTCTTAATTGTTCTTTCATCATTTGCTGAATAATAGACATTCTATTATTTTGATTTCCAGCTTTTTTTAGCTCATTATCAATAAATTCTTGAAACTTATAAGCCTCTTCTCTTTTTTCCTCTGTAAGAGCTTGAAAATATTCTTTTCTTTTTTGTAAGGCTTTTAGAAGAGCGGGTGAATGTAGCTCTATATAATTGTTATCTTTATTCAAAACGCGCTCCTAATTCTTAATATAAATGCATACCGAAAGTGTACGTTATACCATAATGCTATAATTATGAGCAATTTGCTAGGGGTTTTTTGTTTTTTATAAATTTATTTGATAAGATTACAAATTGATTAAAATAAGAAAATATTTCATAAATTGATTATGGTATTTAGTTCTATAATATTAGATACTTACATAATAATTAGATATATTATTTAAATTTTTTTCTTTTCATTTTTATTTTAAAATTTATTTTAATTAGAAATAAAAGATAAAATATTTTAATATATTTCATAAACTTTTACTTAATTTAATTTAATATTTTTATATATAAAACAAAATAACTTACCAAAAATATATATTTTAATTTATTGACAAAACAAATAATTATTATACGATGATTTTGATTTTAGTTATAAATAGCACATAATTTAAGAAAATATTTTTATTGGTAGGCTTAAATAATTCTATTTATAAATAAATTCAATCTCTTTAATTTCATTTTTATCAATATTAATAAGAATAGGAATAAATATGAATAAATTTACTTTTAGTTCAGGGATGCTAAAACTGGTTTTTTTTATCTCCCCTTTATCTGCAAATGCCTATTTACAAGGACATGCATTAGATCCTATAATTGATACAGATATAATTAAGCAATACACGCAACAACATCAGCCAAATGCAAATCAAACAAAATCAGCTTGTATAAAGGCAAATGGACAATCTAATCTATTTTATCAAGATCAAAGTCATCAAAATCAACAAGACAAACAGAAACAATCCTTAATTAAAATAACAAAAGACGAAGAAGATTGCCTCGATAAAAAATACTTATTTACTCAATGGGGACAAGAAACTGTTATTGCTCATTGTGATGTTAAACAAAATAGAGATTTTTTTTCTGACTGTTTTATTTATACTAAAAAAGGGAATGAATATTCTTACTATGCACAATTAATAATGGATTCAAGAGATCGAAAAGCACATTTTTTTAGAGACGAATTCGATATAAATTCATTCAAAGATATTGATGCAGCAGTAAAAGAAAGAAATGCAAATAGATACGTTCCTTTTAATATGATTTATTCCATTAACAGAAACGGTGGATTAGAACTTCATTTATTCGAAGGCAGTTCTTCCAAATTTCTTTATACCCAAACAATTAATCAAATGTAATTTTTGACTGTTAATCATTTTTTCCTATATTGATTTCCACTAAACATAGACTGTGCCATAGGATATTTTCTTTTTATTTCGTGAAATATTATCATAAACACATGTAGTAAAACAAATATCATTGAAATATAAAAAATAATCTCGTGAACATCTTTAAGAAAACTTGATAATGGAGTCTTTTCTTTTAAAAGTGGAACATAACTAGTTAAAGGACCCATTCCAAAAATTTTAGCTGCTAAATATAAACCAGAAAATATTTGATAAACCATTAATATATAGACAATGATATATAATAATCCTGCATATTTATCATGTCCCCAATTATCATGATCATCGTATTTTCTAGTTTGTATTAATTTAATAAAAGATTTTATATGTATCATATTTTTAAATTTAGCATGTTCTGGCCCAATAAATCCCCAAATTATTCTTAAAGTAATCCCAGCGGTCAAAGCATATCCAATTAAAGTATGATAGCGATAAAGAATTTCTTTTCCATTTTCATATTCTCTTATAAATTTTTTCAGCCAGATTGTGAGCATTAAACTAAATATACTTAAGGCATTCCACCAATGAAGAAATCTTAAAACAGGATCATAAACCTTTTTGACAACAAAATGCCTTTCTTCAATAACTTCTTTATTATTTAACGACATAAATTTGTCTCCTATTTTATTTAAAAATATTATATTACATTTTTAGAAAAAAATCTTAATATAAAAGATTAGAATCAAAAAAAAGCAAAAAAAGACTTTTGAAAAAAACGACAAATTATTATCACTATATATTTTTTTAAAAGTTAATAAAACTTTAAATACCTAAATTATGCTTAATAGCATTTATTTTAGAAAGAATTTCTTCCCATTCTAAATCAAATTCGCTTTCAAAGATAACTCCTCCACCGGCACATATTTTAATATTTTCTTCATTCCATTGAATGCCTCGGATAGTACATATGCAAATTGATTTTTGATCATTTAATACAACTCCAAATGGAGCTGCATAATATCCTCGATTGCTATGTTCTACAACAGATTCACTTAACCAATTTGATTGAGAATTTTTTGGAAGAGATCCAATTGCTGGGGTAGGGTGGATAACATCTATAAATTGATGAAATTGAAATAAATTTTGATTTTCAATTTCTATATTAATATCTGTTTTCAAGTGTATTAGTTTAGGTAATTCTAATAAATTCGTTTCTCCCATTTTTATTTTACCAAATTTATTAAGTGATTGTTTAATTCCTTCAATAACATAATAATGCTCTTTTTGCATTTTAGGATCTAATAAAAATTCATTTTTATTTGTAGAAGAATTATTTGGAATTGTCCCAGCTAAAGCAATCGTATGAATATTCTTAACATTTTGTGTAAAAAGAAGTTCTGGTGAAGAACCTATAAATCCTGTATTTTTATTCCAAAAACCATAAATGTATGAATGCTTTTGATCTTTATTTTCTAATAATTTTTTTAATAAATATAATTTATTTAATTTATTTATTTTCACATTTCCATTTATAAATGAATAAGGTACTGCTTTTTTTAATATATTATTTTTTATTTCTTCTTTTAGTTCTAAAAATTTTGATAAATAATATTCTTTGTTAACATTTTCCCATTTAATGTTTGGTTTTTCATCATTTTCAAATTGTAAAAAATCAGAAAACTCAGAGTATGTCATTTCAAAAAAAACTTCGCCCTTGCAATAAGGTTTTGCTTTAGACAAATAAAAATTATTTAAATAAAAATAAGGTGGAGTTATTTTTTCTTCAAACGAATAATTTTCAAAAGAAGAAACCATACACCATATTTTATTTTCGTTTGGAGATCCTATAAAATAAGCAGACTCCAAAAATTCGTTTAAAATATTCTTATTCATATAAAACAACCTTTTTATTTTAAAAGGGTCAAAATATTTTGAAAATCTTCAGGATAAGGTACATCAAAACTTAGGTTTTCTCCACTTACGGGATGTTTGAAACCAAGGTGTGTTGCATGAAGCATTTGTCTTGACACATTTTTACTTATCATAGCTGAAAGTTCTTTATTATTTATAATCGATTGAGGAGTTTTTGTATACAAAGCATCACCAATAATTCCATGATTCATATAGCTCATTTGAACTCGAATTTGATGAGTTCGTCCTGTATATAATTTACATGAAATAAGTGAACATAAATTACCACATAAATTTTTTATCGTTGCATAATTTAATAAGGCTTTTTTTCCAACACCTTCTTCTTGGACGGAATATTTAAGACGATTTTTCGGGTCTCTTCCATGCCAAGTTTCAATCTTACCTTCTTTAGGATTTAATTCACCAAATATTATTGCATTGTATATTCTTATCTGCGAATGATCTGCAAATTGTTTTGATAAATTTGTTAATGCAATTTGAGATTTTGCAACCACCATAACACCACTTGTATCACGATCAAGTCTATGTACAATTCCTGCTCTAGAAGGTGCGCCTAAAGTTGGTAAAGTAACTCCACAGTAACCTAATATAGCATTTACTAAGGTTCCTGTGTTTACTCCAGCACCTGGATGAACAACCATACCTGCAGGTTTATTTATTACGATTAAATGTTCATCTTCATATACAATATTTAAAGGTATATTTTCTGCATTTGGGTTTGGATTTATTTCAGATAAAAAACTAGTATCTATTTCAATTAATTGATTCATTTTTAATTTATAAGAAGGTTTTTGAAACTTTTCATCAACCTTAATTTTTTTATTATCGATTAACTTTACAGCAAATGACCTGCTTGGAATAATATCAATAACTCGAGTGATGAATAAATCTAATCGCTCCCCTTCAAAATCTTCAGTTACTCGAACTTGAATTAAATCATTCATTTGATTATGCCAACCCGCAATGTTTGCCTTAGATTGACAAAATTACCTTTTTTTAATCAACCTTTTTCTGGCTCTATAGATCTCCATTAATGCTTCAACAAGATCCTTTCTGTCAAGCCCTATATAATTTAGATAAGAATTAAAAAAACCTTTCGCATAAACTTCGGCTGGCAATTTGTCAAACGAATCACTTTCGATTGCTTCTAAATAGATTTTACTAACCTTGATTTTATTAGACATTTCATCAATACTTACTGACATTTTCTCTCTAAGTATACGCAATAAACTTCCTGATATAGATTCTGTAGAAGAAATAATGCTCTCTAATGTTTGTATCATTTCAGGCTTATTTGCTGATACTGCTCGAAGTCTTTTTGATGTATTTTTCATATTCATAAGACTATCTATAGGCCTGGTAATATTTTCATTTTTAATTTTTTGAACAGGTAGCGAGACATGATTATCTTTATGCATATAAAGTAAATTATTATCTATACTAATTTGTTCTTTTCTAATAACCATATTTTTATTATTAACTTTAGGCATAAATGAAGCAGAAATAACTACTTCTTCAGGGTCTTGAGATGTATCTTCATCAATATAACTAATTAATTCTTGAAAAGCTTTTTCTATGTCTTCATAAGTTAAATTAAGCTTTAATTCTCCCTGATTCATTTGATCATCAAGATTTTTTCTCATGGTTCTATAAGCATTTTCTACTTTAACTAAAGACATTTCTCCATCACGAAGACCTAAAATTTCAAACGGGTTCTTTTTTTTGTTAGAAATATTCATAAATTTAACCAGCTTTTTCTATTTTACCCTTTTTGCCTTCTTGAATAAACATCTTGATAATTCTATCTGTAATCTGATTTATATTCACTGCTATAGCAGAAAGTGGATAATCTAAAATAAGCGGACGTCTTATTCTTACTGACTTCCAAACTGCATCATCATACCTTGTCGAGCCAAGAAACTGTGATGAAAAGCCAAAGTAACGATTACAAATAACAGACATAGACTCACCCAGATCCCTATCTTCCTTTGTTCTAACTTGGTTCATTATAATACCAATATTAGTAGCTTCTATCATATCTTTTATTTGTTTTCCAACTTCTTTGTTTTTCTGGGAAAAGGAAACAAGTTGTGAAAATGGGGTTTCAGAACTTTTTGGGTTAGATATTTTTTTTAACAAATCATTTTCAAGGCTTTCTTCAATCTCAAACGCCTTGCATATACTCTGAATTTTTCGATATAAGACACTCTTCATAAAAACATAAGCATTTTCAATACTTGTTGGCTCAGGCGCAACAACTAAAACACCGCCATGAGAAAAAATGAAAAAATCTAGAGTATGAATATGAGTTCCAGCTCCTAAATCTAAAAAAACATAATCTGCATCTAGTTCTTGTAACTTAGATATTAATTTTATTTTTTGTGAACTTTGTGGCTTAATTTGTTGCCAAAATTCTTGACCCCCTCCATAAAGAGTTAAATTAGGGTAACAACAAGAAATTCCTGTTTCTTCAAGAGTATTTACATTTCCATGAATAAAATCAGAAATTCCAGATCTGGGTGTGGGAACTCCTAAACAAGTGTGCAAATTAGCGGCACCTAAGTCTAAGTCAACAACAGAGACTTTGTAACCTAGTGAAGCAAGTCGGACACAAATATTCGCCGATAAAAAGCTTTTCCCTATACCGCCCTTACCACCACCAATTGAAATTATTTGAGGAGTTTTAACAGACTTTTCCAAATTTTTAGAATCTTTACTAATTTGATTTTTCGATTTTATTTCTAATTCATCTTTTTCTGAAAATTGAGAATATATTTTATCTGTTCCTTGTTGATTGGTAATATAGGAAGAATTTAAGGGATCTTCTACCTGATCTCTTTCAGGAGGCTTTTGATTATTATAATATGCTTTTAAAATTCGCTCCGTGAAATCGGAGGAATCTTTTGAATTTGATTTAAAAATCCCTCTCGTAACCGTTTTTAACATGCCCCGCCACCTTGCATATAGAACTGGAATTTTCTTTATTATCGGCTATTTATTAAATTTATATAAGATAATTTTTGCAGGGTTTAATTTGCATTGTCAAAATATGTTTTCAATTAAATAAACAAATTTTAACAAAATTAAGGATAAAACAAGAAACAACTTTTTCTAGTGCTCATTACCTTGTTCTTTAGAATGCTCAAGTTTAGGACCACCAGGAGCAAAATTACCTTTTTGATCGACTCCTCTTAGGATTTTAATTCCTTCATTTTTGTGAAAGAAATCTCTACCACTAAGCTCAGCGAGAGTAATTGTAAAAAATAAAAGCATAAACAAAACAGCAGAACCAAAAACAAAAGAATAAAATTTATCTTCGTGAATCAATTCCATAAAAAAGACGGCAACTAAAATAGTTTGTATAAGAGCAACGGTCATTAATAAAACTGTTTTCCACAAACTTGGTATCGGCAGATGTGCAATACCAACATTCACAAAAATCATTATTAGAAGTACTGTAAAAATAGCCAAATATAGTTTTACAGGCAGTAAGCCATGACTTTTCTTTTCATGATCAGATGAGTTCTCTGAATTACTTTTTGAAAACGATTTTTTTAAATTATCAAACATGATGAACTCCTAATCTGTTACTTTGCTAGATAAAGAAGCGGATACAAGAAGATCCAGACAATATCCACAAGGTGCCAGAACAAGCTTGTATTCTCTAAAGAAACATAGTTTTCAGAGTTAAACTCACCTCTTGAAGCACGTACAAGCATCCAAGTCATAAGTCCAAGACCAACAACAATGTGCAATCCATGCATTCCTGTCATGACATAATAAAGGCCAAAGAAAATGTGGGCTAAAGGATCTTGGACTTCAGCATGATGAACTGGGTTAAAGTATTTTCCAGGAAAATACCCTTCATGCATGTGCATTCCCCATTCCGTTGCCTTGATCACTAAAAACGCAATACCACAAATCATAGTTGCAATTAAGAACTTAATAGTACCACTTCTATTGTTAGAACGTGCTGATCGTACACTTAAACTCATTGTTAAAGAGCTGACTAAAAGGATAATACTATTAATTCCCCCTAGTCTCCAATCCATAGAGCTTTGTGCTTGAGAAACCATTTCTGGATACATGTAACGAACAAATCCAAAAGCACAAAATAATCCAGAAAAAAACAACAACTCTTGGGCCATAAAGACCCACATACCAAGCTTACCAGCAGACGTCTGCTGGTCCATCGTTTTAAAATGATGTGCTTGGTACTTTGGATGAGAACCGTGGCCATGGTCAGTCATAACTTAATGTCCCCCTGCCTTAACTGGTTTTACAAGCTCATCAAATTCATATGGTCCATGAGTTGATATGGGTTGTTTTTCAAAATTATGTTCAATTGGCACAACAGCTGTTTCAGTCCATTCCATAGATTTGCCTTTCCATGGATTAGGATTTGTTTCATTTTCTCCATAAAATATAGAATGAAGCCAATTAAATAATACGATAAAAAGACCTATAGCGAGAACAAAAGAACCAATTGTAGATAATAAATGGAATGTATAATATTCAGGTAAATAATCATAATAACGACGTGGCATACCACGTGTACCCATTATAAACTGAGGAAAAAATGTTAAATTAAAACCAATAAAAACAACAATTGAACTTATAATTGCCCATGCTTGGTTAAATTTCTTTCCAGTAATCTTAGGCCACCAATGATAAATAGCACCTATCCAAGCAATAATTGTTCCACCCATCATTACATAATGAAAATGTGCAACAACAAAATAAGTGTTATGCAAATGCACATCAGTAGAAAGAGCTCCTAAAAATATTCCTGTTAAACCACCAATTAAAAATAAAAATAAGAAAACAAATGCGTAACACATTGGCGCTGTAAAAGAGATAGATCCTTTATATAAGGTAGCAACCCAACTAAAAACTTTAATCGCTGTAGGAACAGCAACCGCATAAGTTAACAAGGAGAAAAATACGGATGCAAGTGCAGATTGACCACTTGTAAACATATGATGTCCCCAAACAAAGAAACCAATAACGGCAATACCAATACTCGAAATCGCAACTGCTTTATATCCAAAAATACTTTTACGAGAGTGGATCGTAATTAATTCGCTCATAATTCCAAAAGCTGGAAGAATCATAATATAAACTGCAGGGTGTGAATAAAACCAGAAAAAGTTTTGAAATAAAATAGGATCTCCACCTAAATTTGAATCAAAAATACCAATTCCTAATAAGCGTTCAATTGCTACTAATATTAAAGTTACACCTACTACTGGAGTCGCTAAAACTTGAATAACACTTGTTGCATAAATAGCCCAAACAAATAAAGGCATTCTTACCCAAGTCATGCCTGGCGCACGCATTTTATGAACGGTAACAATAAAGTTAACGCCTGTTAAAATAGAAGCAAAACCAAGAATAAAAGCACCAAAAACAGCTGCAATTACAGATGTTGAAGTTTGAGTACTGTAAGGTGTATAAAATGTCCAACCTGTATCAAGACCACCAAAGGCTATGGTATAAACAAGAAATAAAGCGCCAACTATATATAAGTGAAAACTAATTAAATTTAATTTTGGAAAAGCAACATCTTTTGCGCCAATCATAAGTGGTAGTAAAAAGTTACCTAATGTTGCTGGAACAGATGGAATAATAACTAAAAATACCATAATTGCGCCATGAAATGTAAAGGCTTCATTATAATGATCGGCACTAATCATATATGAATTTGCAGTCGCATTTGGAATACGAATTTGCATTAATTCTGTTCTTAATAATAAAGCAAATAAGCCTGCAACTAAGAAAAATATAGCAATAGAAATAAAATACATTACTCCAATGCGTTTATGATCCACAGTAAATAACCAGGACATAAATCCTTTTTTTGCATTCAAATAATTTGATCCGGTATCATGATGTGAAGACAGCATATCCGAAAATAGCACTGGCTTAACAAACTCTCGTTTTTCCATAAGAAAAGCTCCTAAATATCCAAATAATCTTTCATTCTTTATTCTTTTAGTGATTTAATATATTCAGCTATAGAATTAAGTTCTTTATCATTTAATTGTCCTTGATAGGAAGGCATCACTGAAGGATATCCTACCACAACTCGATAATTTGGATTGAGAATAGATTCACGAATATAATTATCGTCAAAAGTAACAGTTTCTTTTTTACCGTTAGATAAAATAATTTCTTGTTTTTCTCCGTAAGAACCAAATAAAGGTGGTCCAACAGATCTTGTTTTTGCTTTAGATACGTCGTGACAAGAAGCGCATGCTCCTTTTCCTTCAAATATTTTTTTACCAAGTTGTGCAGGGGTTAAGCCAGCTCCTTGAGCTGCATTCATTTGTTTTTCATACTCTGCTTGAGATACTACTCTAACGTAACGAACCATTTGAGAGTGTTTTGTTCCACAATATTGTGTACACAATATTGGATAACTACCTTCTTGTTCTGCTTTAAACCATAAAACAGTATATTGGTTTGGAAGAACATCTCGGTTAATACGAAATTGAGGGACGTAAAAACCATGAATCACGTCAGCAGAAGACATTGTTAAACGGACAGCGGTATTTACTGGCACAAAAAGATCTGAAGTTTCTGCTCCAGTTCTTACATCCATAAAAGACCAGTCCCATTTACGTCCAGTTACACGAACATCCATGGAGTCTTGAGGAGGAACATTAAGTTTTACCCAGTCTCTAAATCCCCAAATAAAAATAACAATAAATAGAATAGCAGGAATAACACTCCAAATTATTTCTAATTTGGTATTCCCATGAATATCTATTGTTTTTTCTCCTTCTTTTTTCTTACGGTATTTCCATGCGAAATAAACCATAAAACCAACAACAATTATGAAGAAGAAGATTGAAAGTCCATATATAAAATAAAATAATTCATCCTGGCCACCAGTCATTGGTGACACATTTTCTGGCAACCAGAATGATCCTTGCCAAGTGTTCTCTGGCACTGGTGTTGCTGACACGTTATGTACTCCCTAATAAGCCTTCTTGTTGCGCTGCTCGCGCCAAAAAAAGTATCCTAAAAACATAATTAAGAAAAAGACTGTAATTAAAGCTGCAATTCTTAGCATCCCCATAGCAAATGCATCATATTTTCCTGTTGTAGGATTATAATGAAAACAAGTTAACAAAATTTGATCGGTTGGTGATCCTATTTTATTTTTTGAGGCATCCATTAATGAAAACTTAACATCTCTCGATTTATAAGTAATTCCATAAAGGTAACTAGATATTTTTCCTTGCGGAGTAATAAAAAATATTGCTGCAGCATGAGCAAATTCATTACTGACAGGATCATATTTATAATAAAAACCAATTTGATCTGTTAAGCTTTTTATATTGTCATTTGTTCCAACATAAAATTTCCAATCGCCACTTTCTTGATCTGTTAACTTAAGATATTCTTTTTGTTTAATATTAGCTTCTTTTGAAGTGTCTGTAGGATCAAAGCTTACAGTAGCAACTCTATAATCCTTACCAATTTTCCATCCCATGTCTTTTAACGTTTTAGCAAAATTAATAAGCTGAATAGAACAAAGAGTTGAACATCTATAATAATTTAAAGTAAGAATAAGTGGTTTGCCATCAGCAACCATATCAGAAATTTTTGTTAATTTACCATTTTCATCTGTAAAAGAAAGATTAAGATCAACTGATTTTCCTAAATTCTCTTTTATAGTAACTCCTTGCATTACTTTTGGAGTTTCATTCAAAGGCAAGGAAGTACTAAGTTCTCTTTTTTGAGAAGGCATTCGCATAGATTCATCAAAAGCATATGACAAATTACTTGTTAAAGTAAAAATGCTTATTATTATGATTGAATAAACACGAAAATTCAAAATTTATACTCCCATTAATTACTACTTTGTTCTTTAATAACCATATCCATAGCTTTCGTTATAGGTATTTGATAAAGACCATTTTCAAGTTTTTTATAAGATGAAAGAGTTTCATCCTGACTTTTTTCATAGTTTAATCTCGTTTCATTTGCCATACCTGTATCCATTTTATTCAATTGAGAGTCCGTTGTTTTCCATAAAAATGTATACGATAAAATTGCAACAAATATTAAAAAAACAAAAGATAATACAACAATTACAGCAGTTATTAAAACTGGCGGACGGTCTGGCTCGTCTTCATCAGCTCCTGAAGAGTGATCAGAAGATAAATTTAAATGAATACCTTTGATAAAATTTAGCATCTCAAACCACCTTACACATTTTCATATGTCATAGACTCAGGCAAGCGCGGATCCTTAATTGGAACAAGAGCTTTTCTTTTAGCTACAGCTGCAAATAAAGCAACAAATAATCCACCAATTCCAAGAAAGCAGAATACATCTATTAATCCAAATTGGGGGCCTTCATGATATCTTGAAGGAATAACCAACCAATAAAGATCAAGAAAGTGCATAATCAACATCCAGACAGAAAGAACAACCAACATTGCTCTTGAGCGTTTCGCTTTTCGCGCCATTAAAAAGAAAAAAGGAACGAAAAAATGGCCAATGCAAAGAATCATCAAAACATAAAACCATCCATGATGGCCACGAACTTCATACCAAACTGTTTCTTCAGGAATATTTCCATACCAAATAAGTAAATATTGAACAAAAGCAGCATAAGCCCAAAAACAAGTATGACCAAAAACCAATTTACCGAGATCATGATAATGTTCTACAGTAACAACTTCACTTAATGATTTTACATTTTGTAACAATCGAGTTGCAATTGTTAAAACAGCAAAGAAAACCATGTAACAACTTGCAAAGAAATATAATCCAAAAATTGTTGAATACCAGTGTGGCTCCAAAGACATTATCCAATCAAATGCAGCAAATGTAACACAAAAGCCTAAAATGATTAAAAATGGATAACTTGCATTTTGAAGTTTGTAAGTGATGGCATGATTTCCAGTCTCATCTTGTTTTGCAGAATGTTTTGCAAAAAACATAGCAGCCCAAGTAAATATAGCTAAATAAAAAACAGCGCGTATATAGAAAAATGGAACATTTAAGTACCACTGTTTAGATTGAATCACTTTATCAACCATAGCTTCTGGACTTAACCAGTGGTGATATAATGTGGAAGTACCAAATGCCATAACAATAAGTAAGGCAAAAAATAACGGCATAGTCATAGCAATATTTTCAGCTAAACGGCGTACAACAACACTCCATCCCGCTTTTGTTGCAAATTGTATTAATACAAAAAATACCGCTCCTATGGCAATGCTTAAAAAGAAAAGCCACCAGACATGAAAAGAAAAGAAAAAATATTCTGAATTTGATTTACCGAGCATACAGGCAACTAATAATGAAATTAATCCGATGGCTGTTCCTGCAAGTGGCAATTTTGCAAAGAGATGATCTTGAGGTACAGAAGCATTCTCTTTTGTAAGTGTTACTTTATGATGATTGCCGCTCATTTTTTGTTACTCCAACCATTTTTAACTTGAACTTCATCAGGTATATTTTCTAATTTAGCGGTTCGAGAAAGCTGTAAAGCTCGAACGTAGGATACCACAGCCCATCTATCTTCAACTGTCATTTGAGCTGCAAATCCTGGCATATTCCAATTATTTACACCATTACGAACAGCATCATAAATTTTACCAACGGGAAGATTTAATCTGTCTTGATCATGAATATTAGATGGACGAATCGCACCACCAGATCTTTGCGTAACAAGACCATTAGAATCGCCTGATTTTCCATGACAAAGTGAACAATAAATATTGTAAAGATCTTGTCCATGTTTCAGCGTTTTTTGATCTAATTTAATTGGTATTTTCTTAACCCATATTGGATTTTGATCTGTAGAAGTTGCTTCTTGACCTAAATAAAGTTGCTTATTTGTTTTTTCTTCACCTTGCGCAACCGTACCAGGCACAGGAGGTCTATTTGCCATTTGATCTTTATAAAATTCATTTTTTGATTGAGGTCCATATGATGTTTGCTCAACCATATTTTGTATTGGTAAAATAGGTGGTTCTGTGCTTTTTTGTCCTCTACATCCTACTAAGATAAAAGGAACTAGAGCAGAACCAACTAAAGGTAACAATATTTTTTTGCATTTCATAATCTTTACCATAATGTTACTGCTCCACAAGTTCCACATTAGATGCACCTAATTCTTTTAAGAACTCCATAGTTTTTACTGGATGGAATTTTGGATCAGTTGCTTCAATCGAGATAAAAAATTTATCATCAGTAGCTCTTTTAAATGCTTCAGATCGAAATAAGGAATGATACCACCTAGGTAATTTATTTAGGGCAAGCATTCCAAAAAGACACGCAATTGCTGCCGATAAAACAGCGCACTCAAATCCTGGTAAAAAATAACCCGTTAATCCCAAAAAAGGTTTTCCTGCGATAACAAGTTTATAATCTACACCATTCATCCATACCCATGTAGCGAATCCACCAATTCCACAAATGGCTGAAGTAGCTCCAACAATCCATGATAACTTACTTTGAGGTAGACCCATTGCTTTATCGAGTCCATGAACTGGAAAAGGGGAATGAGCATCCCATTTTGAAAATCCTCTATCACGAACTTTTTCACATGCATGATAAATTTCGGGAGCAGTTTCAAATTGAGCTAATATTCCATAAAGCATTTTTTTATCATTCGTAGTCATAATTCCTCCACCATCACAATTCCCGCGTTACTTTATCCAAGTTCAGGATTCACATTGCGAAGTTTTGCAAGGTAAGTCGTTCTTGGTTTTGTATTTAATTCTCCAAGCAATGCATAATTACGACTTAGTGCTTTTAGTTTTGAAACCATAGTATTTGGATCCGCAACATCACCAAAAACAATTGCATTTGTTGGACAAACATTTTGACAAGCAGTTGTGATAGCTCCATCTGGAATTATTCCATCTGAAGATTTTTTAAATTTAGAGCGTGCGCTATTTATTTTTTGAACACAATAAGTACATTTTTCCATAACACCGCGGAAGCGCACTGTTACGTTTGGATTTTTTTGCATTGCATACAAAGGATTTCTTTCGTCATCTACTTTGCTGTAGTTAAAGAAATTATATCTTCGAACCTTGTATGGACAGTTATTTGCACAATAACGAGTTCCTACACAACGGTTGTATGCCATATCATTTAGTCCATCAGGACTATGTACAGTAGCGGCAACAGGACAAACTGCTTCACAAGGTGCATTTTCACATTGCTGACAATTTATAGGTTGAAATACAGTTCCCATTTCTGGATTATCAACATCACCAGTAAAGTAACGATCTATTCGTATCCAAGACATTTCACGATTTTTAAATACTTCTTCTTTACCAACAACAGAAATATTATTTTCTGATTGACAAGCAACGGAACAAGCATTGCAACCAATACAAGTATTTAGATCAATCGTCATTCCCCATTGCTGACGAGCCCATTTTTTCTGAGCTGGATCTTCTGGGAATTTAAATAAATTACTCTTTTGTTCTTCAACAGGTAGTAATTCATATTCATGAATAAAGTCTGGTTTTGATTTAAATTTATCTAAAGTTGCTTCACGAACTGTTGGAGGTCTGTCTTCTTTTACGCCAGGAGTTCCACTCATAGATCCATGCTCTTGAGTTGAAACTAATGAATATTTTTTACCTGTCTTTTGAATTTTTACATCAGATCCAAACCAAGATTCAGATGTTCTAATTAAATTTGCATTAAATCCACAGCCCTTAGCAACACGACCGAAATTTCTGCCATATCCTAAGTGTAAAATACATGAAAAATCGGCAACACCAGGAACTTCCCAAACAGCAACTTCTATCGTTCTATTTTTATAAGTTACTTTAACAAGATCTACTTCCGATTTTCCGGGTTTTGGTCGAGCTAATAAATCTAAAGCTTTTGCTGTTTTTGGGCTGATAAATAATGCATTATCCCAAACTAATTTACTCACTGGATCGGGAGTTTCTTGCATCCAAGCATTATTTGAATAAAGACCATCATAAACCGTTTTATCAAGCGCAAAATCAATTTCAAGAGAACTTGCATTTGGTTCTGCTAATTTTACCGATTTATTAAATGATGCGGCAAAGCTAGAATATAAATAAGAAGTATTTGAAAAAACTTCTTTACGATAATCTGAAATAAACCCATCGCTCAAATATTGACGCCATAAACTTTCAAAATTTACAGGATTTCCGAGCTTATTTTGCCAGTATTTTCTAATTAAAGAATATCCAGATTCAGCATCATCTAAATGAGAAAGAGAATAAACAAAGGAATATTCATCGGAACATTCTTCATATAGCGGTGCAATTAATGGTTGTGTAATACCTACAGTACCATCTGAAGAACGTGTATCTCCCCAAGTTTCAAGAAAATGGGTTTTTGGAAAATAATATTTACAAACTTCAGACGTTTCATTTAATGAAAAACCTAAATAGAAACTATTTGAAACTTTTTTAAATAATTCTGCTAACTTTAAATCTGCTGGAGAAGTATATACAGTATTACCACCAACAACGATTAATGTTTGAATATATCCTTTTTGCAAAGCAAAAGTTAAATTTGTTTCATTATCTAAACTTTTTGGTCTTGTTGTATCAGGAATTAAATTGATTGTTTTACCAACAGAGCCTAAAAAAACATTAATTGAAAAGGCAAGCATATGAACCCAAACAGGTTGTCTGTCGCCAACTACAATTAAACTATTTCCTTTATTTTTATACAAATCTTTTGCACAAGCCTTAATCCATTTTGTCAAAGACTCAGGAAATACTCTGTTACCTTTAAGAGCATCGTTTATTTCAGATGGAAAAGTAGCACCAAATGTTGTTAATTCTGAAGCAATTCCTAATAAGAATTCCCCCATTCTTCCGCTTCTTAAAATATAATGATGATCTGAAATTGTTCCAGTAGTACTAAAATTTGATTCAATACTATACAATCTATTCATTGAAGATTTTGAATCAATTACTTTTCTTTTTTCTGCAAATTGTCTTGCATTTTTTACGCTGTCACCTTCAATACCCATAAAATCAGAGTCTACTGCAAGAACAACATTTGCATTTATAAAGTCATAAACACAATCAACAGGTGTATTTGCAATGTTACTTAATGCTGTTTTACGATTATTAGAATAGCTAGAGTCTTGAGCAACAATGATTGCTTTTGGATAATTTGCTTTGAATTCGTCTATTAGACTTGCAAATGCCATTGAAGAATTTGATGCATAAACTAATGCGAGATCACTTCCATCTGTCTTTTTTGAACTCATCATAGAATTGCGAAGTGCAGTGTAAGCTTCTTTTTTAGCCATAACTTTACCAGATGCTTGGCATTGTTGGCCTCTATCTGGATCATACATATTTAAAATTTCAGCTTGAGCATATCCATTTGATGATCCAATTTTACTATTTAAAATTGGATTATTCATTGGGTGCCTTGAATTTCCATCTATTTTAGTAGGACGGCCATCCGTGCTTGTTACTAAAAGACCTAATACACTTCCACCAATTTGAGCAGATGTTGCATAGTATTTTGGAATTCCTGGAATGGTGTCTTCAGGGCGATTATTTTCTGGATAAATATGCCCCTTTGGTCGTCTTATACAACCCGTTGTCACAACACCGGCAAGCGCCATTGAAGCGCCAATAATTCCTAAAAATTTTCTTCTGTGAACACCGGGGCGCATTTCTAATTCACTCGCACCGTGCGGAAACTCACGTTGCAGTTTATTTAGAAATCCTGGCGAATTTTCTAAATCTTCAATACTGCGCCAATGGGTTTGTTTGTTTTGTTCATCATTGGAATTGAACTTTGTCATGGTGCAAACTTTCCAATCAAAATTTGTTACTTTACGAGTTCTTTTATAAAACTCGTTTTAAAATTCACTAATAGTGACAAGCTCCACACGCTTGTGGTGGTTGTATTAATTTATCTTTGTAATCAGGATCATTCGTTGGAATATATCCCGACGCATGAGGATCATAAATCATATTTGTGATTTGATTTTGGGGTCTAATATTTGGCATAGGATCTCTATGACATTCTAGACACCATCCCATACTTAACGGACTTACCAATCGAATTGTTTCCATTTTACTGACATCACCGTGACAAGACACACAACCAACACCCGCTGTTAAATGCGCGCTGTGATTAAAATGTGAATATCTTGGTAGAGAATAAACATGTACCCAAGGAATTGGAGTTTTATTTTTATAACTTTTATGCAAAAGTTCGAGACGAGGACTGTCTTTTTTAACTTTATTATGGCACCCCATACATGTTTCTGTAGGTGGCAATGGAGCAATTTCTGTTTTGTCAATTCCACTATGACAGTAACGACAGTCTATCCCCATTTGCCCTGCGTGAAGCTGGTGGCTGAAAGCTATCGGTTGTTCGGGTTCATAACCTACAGCCAAAAATTTTGGCGAAAAATAGTACCAAATTCCTGTAACAATAGCTATTACGAGTAAAGGAATACCTATACCTAGATATAAAGGAATTCGGTTCGTCCATTTTGGAAATATCGGTTCCACGGCACCACCTAAATTAAAGCAAAAGCTAAAAAATAATTAAAAAATCAAAAACTTTTTTCAGTAACGTAACAAACAAAACATACCCAAAGAATTCAGTTTTAGTTGAACTCAGTGCAATGTTATGTTGCGGGAGTGTTCTAACGGATCAAAACAATACGAGCAAGAGCCTAATCCTAGATCATCGAAAACATTTTTCAAACTCATAATCTCTCAGTAAATAAAAATTTTCTCGTTCACTTGCTTGCTTGTCAAGCTTATATACAAAAGAGTGGCGAAATTCAATTGAGAATAATTCTCAATTAATGTTTTGAAATTTTATTCTTACTTAAGCATGAGCATCCAAAAAAATCGATCTGCTACTAATCCAAGAACTAACACTGGTAAGTAAACAAGGGAAGCAAGAAAAAATTTCCTAGGCCAATTTGGCAAAACATTATTTTTAAGACCAATAATACTCAATCTTAAAAACCATATTCCCAGAACAGCGGCAAAAATAAAATATACTTCGCCACCTACACTTAAGGGAACAAGCGTAAAAGTGAATCCAATTAAAACAAGAGTCCACAATAAAGCTTGAATTTTTGCAATATAATCACCGCGTATAACAGATACAACTTTTATTCCAGCTTTAGAGTAATCCTCTTTATGATAAATCGCAATTGCGATAAAATGCGGCATTTGCCATGCAAATAAAACACCAAATAAAGCTAAACTTGCTATGTCAATTTTATTACTAACTGCAGTCCAACCTAATAAGGGAGGCATTGCCCCAGGAAATGCGCCTATAACTAAAGCTAAAGGAGTTTTATATTTTAAAGGAGTATATATGAGGCTATATGCTAAAATAGCTGTTAATGCTAAAATAGCTGTTAATAAATTTACAAATACATATAAAATTAAAATACTTGATATACCCAATAATGTTGCAAAAATAAATGCATGCGAAGCTTTAATTCTTCCCGTTGCAAGTGGTCTAAATTTTGTGCGTCTCATAAGCTTATCTGTATCTTTTTCATAAATCATATTAAATGTATTTGCAGAAGCAACAGATAAAGCCGTACCGAATAAAGTCATAATAAAGCTAAAAATGTTTATGCTACCAGGAGCAAGAACGACTCCGCCAGCAGTCATTAAAATACAAAAAAAGGCGATTCTTGGCTTTGATAGTTCTATATAATCACGGAATGTAGAATTTTTAATAGACATTGTTTATTTAATTTCCAAAACTCTATTGTGTTTTTTGCGTTGTTACTTTAGCTGCATCCTTGCAATATTCTGCAATTACTTGCCAAACATCACCACAAGCTTTTTTATGTCTCTTCATATTTCTTCCATGCATATACTGTTTGCATTGTTTTGCTCCAAAGTTATAGCCATAGATTTCATTTCCATATTGAGGACATTGTGATGATTTATCTGAATTCGCTAAACATACCTTAATCATCCTAGGAACGGTAGAGTCACAAAGCTGTGTCATAGCATCACATTTTGAAAACCATTCCATAGTTTTGCCTGCACAATCCGTTATAGTAAAAGTTTTGGACTCTTCCTGAATTTGCGCAAGAGAAGCCGTTATCTCTTTGGCAGAATTTTCATAATTTCTAAATACAACCCAACCAATAATTATAGAAAGAGCAAATAGAGCAATAACAAAAGGCACACCCAGGTCACCTTTACGTCTAAATGCACTTGTATCTTCATTTTGCATTATATCACTTCCTAATTTAAGTTTATGGGAGCTTTAAAAAAAGAAAACACTTAATTTTGTAGCTCAATGCCACTCACGAATGGCTTAGCCTATCCTCTAGACAATTTCCAGAAGTAGGCAAATCCTTTTTTGCAATAAAATAAATTTTATAAAATTAAATTAAACTTAAAATTTCTTTAGGTGTATTAACAGTAAAATCAGGAAGGTCGGATCCAGGAGCTGAATTATATCCCCATGAGCACCAAATAGTTGAAGCTCCAAAAGATTTTCCTGCTTTTATATCTCCAGAACTATCACCAACCATAAAAGCTTTATCTGATAAAGAACAAAAGTTATGTCGTTGTGAAACAATTTTTAAGGGAAGAGAACTGGGTTTCATTTCGGCACAACTATCACCACCCATTACATCAGTTATATATTCTAAAAGACCTAATTTTTTTAATAATTCTTTAGAATGAAGTTCTGGCTTATTTGTAATAACAAATACCTTATCTTTTTGAGATAAGATTTTTAAAACTTCTTTTATATCAGAATAACATTTTGTTTTTATACAAATATTTTCTAAATAGTGTGTCTCATACTTTTGTTTTACTTGTTCATATAAAGTATTAAAATTTTCTTTATTTTGTAAATAATCTTCAAAACAATTCATGTAAAGTTCATGCATTCCTTTATTTACATGCGTTTTTAAAATTTCAACATCTTTTAAGGCAAGACCCAAATTTTCCCGAACAGCATTTGCTGAATTTGCCATATCTTCTCTTGAGTCTTCTAAAGTACCATCTAAATCAAAGAAAAAAAATCTCATTTAAATTTACGCCTTATTTTTTTGTAAGTCTTCAACACTTCCTTTGCCATCACCAAGTTCAGTTACCTTACGTTCACCAGAACGACTTCCCTTAAATGCTGTAAAAAGTTTTGAATTATGAATAATAACTTCATGTGGAATTCCAGCAGGTATCACTAAAATATCACCAGCTTCCATTGTTAAAGGAAATTCGTCAAAATGAAATGTAATACAACCAGATACTGCAGCTCTTATTTCTTCATAATCATGCCCATGTTTACTACGTTCAAACCAAGGAGGACAAGTTTGTAAATCATAAGCTTTAAATCCTAATTTTTCTAATTCTTCTTTCATTAGATTTTCAGTTGGATCTATTTTATGAGGCCATTTATAAATAGTTATTCCATTTGGAAGTATACATTTTTTCATACTTTATTTCTCCATAAATTTATTCGAATTAAATAGTTATCTTAACTATGGGAGGATTGTCTCTAAATTTTCGAACAAAACAAAATGTTTCAAAATTTGTGAAAGTATTTGTAATTTTTTGCAACTCAGGATCATCCCATCTAAAAAAACTACTTGTTTTTTGCTCATTTTCAAAATGAAAAGGAACTGTAAATTTATTTTCTTTTCTAATTGAAATAATCTCTTTAATTTTTTCTTCAATATTTTTATTATTTGGTTCAAGCTTTTGAAGTATAAGATAGTTTTCTAAAGTGTATTCATGAGCAGACCATATTAATGTGTTTTTAGGTAAATTTTCACGTAAAAAATTTAAAGAAGTATACATTTGCTCTAATGATCCTTCAAATAATTTACCACAACCACCAGAAAAAATTGTATCACCAATAAATAAATGATTTTCAGAATTGCTAATTGAAAAAAAATAACAAATATGGCCTAATGTATGGCCTGGCACATAATAAACATGAGCATTATTTCCTGCAAAAGAAACAATATCATTATGATTTAAAAAATGTTTCTGAAATGGAATTCGTCCCGAATCATTTGCTCCAGCATAAACTTCGGCTTTTGGATATTTTGCAATTAACTCTTTATTTCCACCAACATGATCATAATGATGATGGGTATTAAATATTTTAGTAAGAGTTAAATTATTAAGATCTAAAAATTCAATAACAGGTTTGGCTAAAGCAGGATCCACAACAGCTGCTTCTCTATTTTTTTCATCAATTAATATAAAGATATAATTGTCTTCTAAAACAGGAAGCAACTGTACTTTCATAGACTAAACTCTATTTGTGTTAAATTTATTAATTAAATCAGATAAACTTGCTGGCTTTTCCGATTCTTTATTTTCATTTTTCGTGTTCTTAGTATTATATTTTTTAGTATTATAAGAAGAATTTTGATTGTAATTACGATTTTCTTGATGGCCTCTGTTATCTTGAGATTGCCCTTTATTATATTGCTGCTTTTGATTTTGACCGCTACTTGCTCCAGAACGATTTTGATGTGTAGAGGATGCAGTATTTGTAGTTGCCGAATTTTCTTCGCATGCACGTTTAGAAAGAGAAATTCTTTTTCTTTCTTTATCTAAACCAATTACTTTAACTTTAACTTGTTGCCCAACACTAATAGCTTGAGATAAGTCTTTTATAAATTGATTTGATAATTCAGAAATGTGAATTAATCCATCTTGATGCACGCCAATATCTACAAAAGCTCCAAAATTTGTTACATTAGTAACTGTCCCTGTAACAACTTGGCCTTCTTTTAAATGTCCAAAATCTCTAACTTCACGGTTATAAGTTTGTTTTGAACCATCTTCACGAGGGTCGCGGCCTGGTTTTAATAATTCTTTAATGATGTCTTGTAATGTTGGTAATCCAACTTCATCTGAAACATAATTTTCAAGTTTTATTTTATTTATATTTTCTCTGTTACCTACTATTTGATTTATAGGCAGAGATAAATCAGAAGCCATTTTTTCTAATATTGGATAAGATTCTGGGTGAACGCCTGTATTATCTAATGGATTTGAACTTTCTGGAATTCTTAAAAATCCTGCGGATTGCTCAAATATTTTTGCGCCGTATCCCATTACTTCAAATAAATTTTTTCTATCTTTAAACTCACCATTTGCTTCTCTATGTCTAACAATACCTTTTGCTAAACTATTTCCAATGCCAGCAACATAGGAAAGTAAGCTAGGACTTGCTGTGTTTAAGTTAACACCAACATAGTTCACACAACTTTCAACAACTTCACCAAGTTGTTTCTTTAATCTGCTCTGATTTACATCATGTTGATATTGACCAACACCAATGCTTTTTGGATCTATTTTTACTAGTTCTGCTAATGGATCTTGCAATCTTCTCGCAATACTTACAGCACCACGATAGGAAATATCGAGATCTGGAAATTCTTCTCTGGCAATATCACTTGCGGAATAAACACTTGCTCCAGCTTCATTTACGATTACAACTCTAGGTTTTTTAACATTTGTTAAAGTCTCTAAAGTCTTTTCAATAAATGCTTCCATTTCACGACCTGCAGTTCCGTTACCTATAGAAATAAGTTCTACATGGTGTTTTTGAATTAAATTCACAATTGATTCTGCAGCATTTTTATTTTTTGGTTTTTCAAAATCATCTTCATGTTGAGGATATACAGTTGTATAATCAAGTAATTTTCCTGTTTGATCAACGACAACTAATTTACTTCCCGTTCTGAGGCCAGGATCCACACCTAATATAATTCTTTTTGGAATTGGTGGTAAAAGTAACAAGTTTCTTAAGTTTTTTCCAAATACAGAAATAGCTTCTTCTTCTGCGCTTGTTTTTGTTTCTAAACGCAATTCTGTTTCAATACTTGGAGAAATTAATCTTGTATAACTTTCATTTACACATTCTGTTAAAAAGTTTTTTACAACATCAGATGCTTCATGTTTAATTACATGACTAGAAATAATAGAAAGTGGAATTTGCTCATCAAACTCAAATGACACTTTTAATACTTCTTCTTTTTCGCCTCTTCTTAATGCCATTAAACGATGAGCTGCAATCGACTTAATAGGTTCGCAAAATTCATAATAATTATTATATTTAGTTTTTTTATCTTTAAACTCATCTCTTACTTCAGCTTTAAAATTTGCATTTTCAAACATCCAATGACGGACTTCTTTTCTCATTTCTGCAATTTCAGAAATATTCTCTGCAATATAATCTTTTGTACCTTGAATAACTAATTCAAGATTTTTTAAATCATCGTGTTTGCCAATATATGCTGAAAATAAAGAAGCTAAATCAATAAGAGATGAATCCTGATTTAATACTTCTAATGCTAATGGAGCTAAACCGCGTTCAACAGCAATTTGACCACGAGTACGTTTTTTAGGTTTATATGGTAAATATAAATCTTCTAATTCTGATTTAACTTTACAAGCTGAAATTTTAGCTTGTAAAGCAGGAGTCATTTTATTTTGTTCCGTAATTGATCTAACAATTGCGTCTTTTCTTTCATTTAAAGAAAATATATATTCAAATTTTTCTACAATATTTCTAATTTGAACTTCATCAAGTCCGCCTGTTACTTCTTTTCGGTAACGAGCAATAAATGGTATTGTACAATCATCAAGTATAAGATTAAGAGTATTTTCAACCTGATTTTTTTGAATATTTAAATCGTTTGAAATATCAGATATCATTTCTTGAGTGAGGATAATTTCTTTTATAGCCATAATAGTTACTCGCAATTTAAATAAGCCAGGAGAACAAAACTTTCCCAGATTAAGGAAAGCAAAACGCACGTCGGATACTATACACTCTTTTTAAACAAAAAAAACCGCAAATGCGGTTTTTTAACGAGCGAAATATAAATAAAATTTAATTATTTAGCTGCATTTACAAGTTCTGTTCCAGAAAAGAAGTAAGCTACTTCAATAGCCGCATTTTCAAGAGAGTCAGAACCATGAACAGTATTTTCGCCAATACTTAGACCAAATTCAGCACGAATTGTTCCTTTAGCAGCCTTAGCTGGATCTGTTGCTCCCATTAATTCTCTATAAGCAACAACTGCATTTTTACCTTCTAATACTGAAACAACAACTGGCCCAGAAGTCATATAATCGCACAACTCACCAAAAAAGGGACGAGCTGAGTGAACAGAATAAAATTGTTCTGCTTCACGACGAGACATATGTATCATTTTAGTTGAAACAATTTTTAAATCAGCGCTTTCCATTTTAGAAAGAATTTTTCCAATAAGGTTTCTTTTAACACCATCTGGTTTGATGATAGAGAAGGTTCTTTCCATAATAATATACCTCTTATTAATTAGTTAAGAAAATCAAGAATAAATAAAACCAAAACAAAGCTATTTAAAAAATAGGTTAAATGTCAATAGGAAACATTCAAAAAGGAGCTTTTTTATGAAAAGATATAAATACCAGTCGCCTATTTGTTATTGGAAGATTCTTTCATTATAAAATCTTGCAAAATATGAAGCCATATTCTAGGCCTAGGATTTCCATCGTTTGAGTCACGAATAATTTCTTTAAGAATTCGCATAATAAAACAGAAGTTAAATAAATCATGAACCATCTCTAAATTTCTTGGTCTTAATTGAGAAGAACCAATATTTTCTTCAAGACTATGATTATAAAATTTATAAAATAAATTTTCTATTTCATTTAAATTAGGATTATATTTTTCTGGAGTTATAGTTTCTGAAATTTTTTTAGTATTTAAATTTCCAATTTTGATTTCGATATTTTCTGAACCATCAGTTAACGATGAGTAATATTTTCTTTCTGTAAAGTACCAAGCAAATCTTAAACTAACTAATAGTGATGCAATATCTTTTAAGCACGGTTGTT
This sequence comes from Silvanigrella paludirubra, assembly GCF_009208775.1. NCBI lineage: Bacteria > Pseudomonadati > Bdellovibrionota > Oligoflexia > Silvanigrellales > Silvanigrellaceae > Silvanigrella > Silvanigrella paludirubra. The sequence goes on from NZ_WFLM01000003.1 coordinate 132,940, forward strand.
TGAATCTTCTATAACTCGGATCATCAAAATTATCAGATTCATAATCTAATAATACAATTCCATCTTTTCCAATCAAAAATTGACCTAAATGTATATTACCATGATTACGAATTCGAAGTCCTAAGTCATCTGCAATTTTAATTTTTTCAATTATTCTTTCAATAAAATCTGGTAATAAATAAAAAACTCCAGAATAAATTGGATACTGATCTTTCATAGTCAGAACTTTATTCAATCGCTCATAAAGTTTTTGAGATGTTACTTCAAGCCATTTGTTTTTAGACTCAGCCGTTGTTTGATCAGGCATTAGATCCGTTCCACGTGGAGCTAAAGTCATTGCTTTATGAAAATCACCCATAATTCTACCAAGGGATTCTACAATTTCTAAAACTTGATTCCATGCTTCTTCAGATTGTGTTTCTTTTAATTTTTTTGGGAATCTTGCTTTATGCAATAACGAAACTAAATGTGGAAATAAAGTACCATTATTTTGAACATATTTAATACCAATAGCCGTATGAGATTTTTTTATATTTCTAGATGAAAACTCAAAAACACTTATCAATTTAGCAAAATTCGAAAAAATATTTTGACTACCTAAATACGATAATAATTCAACTTCAATTGATTGTGGGTGCTCTCTTTCAATTGTTCTAAAAATTTTATAAGCAACCTGAAAATCTAAACGTACACAAGTATTTTTTGTGTCACTCCAAATTCCTATTGCAATTAAACTTGGTTCACCACCACATTTTTTGTGATAAAATGTTCCTTTTTTTGCTGTTGGTAGTGGATTTCTTTGTTTTTGAGTTACACGCCAAGATTCATAAAATTGACTATCCGATGATGCATCACGAAAACTCCAAGGAGAAATTGAGATTAAATCACCATCTTCACTATATCTCGCTAAACGAAATGGAAAAACGTATAAGTCAGAAGTTCCTTCAAATTCAACCCAAATAAATCCTAATGCGCCTTGAGCAGACGTTTCAAACAAACAGGCATCAAAAACACGCCCTGAAGGATTGTCTAAAAATTTAAAAGGAAAGTTACTTTGCTCTAACCATGTCTGTCCTGAAACAGCCTCTACGAGTTTTTCGATAATTTGAATAAAGGCGTTCATTTATATTTTTCTTTATTAGTCAGTTACAATCACATCATCAAGATCAGGAAATTCTTCTAATAAATAATTAGAAATAGATTCAGATGTATATGCCTGAATTGAACAACTTCCACATGAACCAGATAACTCTAAAGTTAAAATATTATTTTCTAAACTTATCAAATTAACTTCTCCGCCATGAGCCATAACGCCTGGTGAAATTTTTTCATCGATAAATCCTTTTATCGCATTATACTGCTCTAAATTCTTCATAAAAAATATCCTTAATCATTAAAGCTAGTTAGATAAATATACGATTTATCGCATTCTTAACATAAGTCTTTCTATTAGCCATGATAATACTAGCATAGTTTAGTTCATGACGGAAGCCTTGCAAAGACTCCTTATACGTGTTGCAATAAATATATGATAAGTTAATGAAAAAATATTATTTATTTTATAAAATTAGATAAAAGGAATTCTCATGGTTATTGCTCCAGTCAAGGGCAAAATCAACTTTAAATATATCCTTAGCTTGCTAATCTTAATTTTCTTTAATAGCGCTTATGCCATTAATATTATAGAAAAAAATGATTATTCACCACTCATTTTTGAAAACATAAATATTCCTCTGTCATTACTTAATATTAGCGGAATTCCTTTCACCAGTTTTCACGTACTAAATGATATACAAAGAGCCCGTTCTCAAAAACAAATCGCGGATTTATGTCAAAGAGTCGATTTAACCTATAAAAAATTAAATTGGGGTAAAAGCCCTTGTTTCTCAGTCCCATGGAAATATGATTATGTCAGTGAAAATGGAAATCCCCTTATATATTGGGACTTTGTAAGCGACACTATGGACGAAGATCAAAAAAAGAATATTACAGTTGTTCTAGGAGGAGTTCATCCCGATGAGCTGACCCCAGTTCACCTTGCCTTTCAATTTGCTGAAGCTTTACAAAAAAACCCAGATCTTTATGCAAATTCACATGTCATTGTTGCTCCACTCGTAAATCCCGATGGCTTTTTTACCAATCCTCCCAAAAGAACAAATGCAAATGGTGTTGATTTAAATCGAAATTTTCCAACAGCCACTTGGAATAAATATGCTTACCAAGTATGGTTAAAATCAAAACAAAAAGATAAAAGAAAATTTCCTGGATACTTTGCAAATTCGGAACAAGGTACAAGATTTCAGGCAGATTTATTAGAAAAATTTCATCCTGATAAGGTAATTTCTATCCATGCTCCTCTTGCTTTTTTAGACTTAGATTATGAAATTCCTCAGCTTCTATCAATTGGAAAACTAACTGATCAACAAAAAAAAGCACGAAATTTAGCTGAACTTTTGTCAAGAAGTGCGGGCAATTATAAAATTAAAGATATAGGAATATACCCAGGTAGCCTAGGAAACTATGCAGGAAATGAAAGAATTATTCCAACAATTACACTTGAAATGAGTAGCAGTAATCCAAAGTTTGTGAAAAAGTTTTGGAATGACTTTTCTCCAGGACTTTTTAAAGCTATAAAGTATGAGTTTAAAAAACATCAGTTTGCTGATATTGGAAACACCAATACAGACAACCAGTAAATTTATTTAAAATTAAACACTTAAATTAAAATTCAAAAAACATTTCTTTAAGATTGATAAATAAAGAAAAAGTTATAAGATTCACATTAAATATCATAAGAAATCAGTTTATTCTTATGAGAATAATTATTAATAATCCCATATATGAGGTTTAAATGAAAAATAAGTTTTTAGCCGTAAATTCTATTGGTACACCAGCAGATCTCACTTTATTATTAATACGTATTGTTTTTGGATATGCATTTATAATTCATGGTTGGAGTAAAATCTTAAATCCATTTCATTGGATGGGAGCAGATGCTCAAGTGCCAGCTTTTTTTCAAGCACTAGCTGCTATTTCTGAATTTGGAGGAGGAATTGCTCTTATACTGGGTCTTTTAACACGCTTAAGTTCTTTAGGTCTATTTTTCACAATGATTGTTGCTGTCTATAGTCACATATTTATTTATGGACATGCCTTTATATCAAGAGAAGATGGTTCCTACGAATTACCAGTAATTTATGTTTTATTATCTCTTTTATTTATTGTTATTGGACCTGGAAAATTCTCTTTAGATAAAAAGATTTTCGGCAAAAAATAAATTTTAGTTTAAATGCAAAAATAAAACTCATTGATTCAAATATTCATTTGTATATTTGAATTTTTTTGTTGAAATTTTCATAATTATTGCTAAAAAATAATTTCTCCTCCAATAAAATTTATTGGTGATTTTTTTATTTCTTTTTTAGGCACAAAAATGGCACTTAAATTTGATTATATTGCAAAAGATCCAAATTCAGAGGCAAGAAGAGGAAGAATTCATACTGCTCACGGAACAATTGAAACTCCTGTATTTATGTCTGTTGGAACTTTTGGATCCGTTAGAACCCTTGATCATACAGAGTTAGAAGATATTGGAGTTCAAATTATTTTAGGTAACACCTATCATCTTTATTTAAGACCAGGTCCAGATATTTTAAAAGATGTTGGTGGCTACCATAAATTAATGAGCTGGAATAAACCTATATTAACAGATAGTGGTGGATTTCAAATATTCTCACTACCACATCAAAGAGTAATAAGTGAAAAAGGTGTTACTTTTAAAAGCTATATTGATCAAAGTTACAAAAGATTAACTCCTGAAAGTGATATCGCTTTTCAAGAGGTTATTGGATCCGATATTATGATGGTTCTTGATGTTTGTGTACCTTCAACTAGCTCATACGATATTTGTGTTGAAGCTATGAATAGAACACATCGTTGGGCAAAAAGATGCAAACAAGCAAAAACAAGAGAAGAAAATTCTTTATTTGGAATAGTTCAAGGTGCTATTTATGAAAATCTTCGGCAAGAAAGTGCCGAAACTCTTGTTAACTTAGATTTTGATGGATATGCCATTGGAGGATTAGCTGTAGGTGAAACAGATGAAGAAAGAGATCACTTTACAAACTTTACGGCAAAACTTCTTCCTCAAAATAAACCTCGTTACTTAATGGGGGTAGGTACCCCACACGATTTAGTTCGAAGTGTTCTTGCTGGAGTTGATATGTTTGACTGTATCATTCCAACAAACCATGCTCGCCAAGGTGTCGCTTATACTTTTGGTGGTAAAATTAAATTAAGAAGAGTTTTTCATGCTAGAGAAACAATCCCTATTGATGAAACTTGTGGATGTTTTGTCTGTAAAAGATTTTCAAGAGCTTATTTGCATCAATTAACTAAATGCGAAGAACCTACTGGATGGAAATTAATTTCATATCACAACACATGGTTTTATGAGAGATTAATGGAAAAAATTAGAGAGACAATAGCTGATGGCACGTTCTCTAGCTTTGCAAAACATTTTTTAGAAAATGCCGATGATTAATTTGTTTTAATTACCTTAATGATTTTTCAAAAGCTTCTTTTACTGAAATTTGTTTATTTGTAAATATTTTATCGGCTTCCATAGAATCGGCAACATCTCCTAGCATATAATAGATTTTATAATTTCCAGGTGAAATAGAATAGTCTGATGTACCTATTAAATACCAATCCGAAGTTATTCCTCTTGAAATTTGCGCATATTTATATTCAGTACCATATGAATTTATACATTGTTGAATAAGATTATTAATACTATTCTGATTTCCATCTATTTTAAAATATGTAAAATATTTTTTTAAAATTGAAAATTGCACCATATTATCCATAAAAGTTCCATTAACTTTTACTTTCTTAAATAAACTATTATCTATATATAACCATTTCCATTTTGCAGAATCATTTGAACAAAAAACACTTACTTCTTCGGCATATGTATTTACAGAAAAAAGTAATGACGATAACAAGATTATTTTATTATAATTATTCATTTTTTATTCCTCTGTTTTTTTTACCATGAGAGAACTTTAACAATTTGTCAAGTAAGTTTTAAATTAATTTAAATGAATATATTTATAATATTGAAATAGACTCATTTGGAATTAAAGGCATTACAACAAAAGAATAATCATTAACTAAATCAATTTGCATTGTAATTAGTTATAAGAAGTTCAAAAACTTTTCCTCTTTTAGTTGCAATTGAATTAATCATGCGTTTAGCCTCAACTCTAGATATATTAAAATCTTTATAAAGTAGGTCAAAAAAATTATCACCCGTAGCGCTCATAGGATCTGAATTACTAAGCATTTGATTTACGCCTTTTTGATCTAGATTTTTGAAAACTTTTGCAAGCCTTATTTGGTGTGAATCATCAAATATTCCAGTATAAGCATTAAAATTAGATGTTTCATTTAAAGGTCTATAGGGAGGATCATAATATATAAACACATCATCACTTTTTATTTTTAACGTAATATCTTCAAAATCTCCTTGAAGAATTTCTGCTATTTGAAAGGATTTAGAAACAGCATAAATGTTTTCAGAATCAAGAATTTTTGGATTTTTATAATTACCATGAGGAACATTAAATCCTCCTTTACTATTAACCCTAAAAAGTCCATTAAAACATGTTCGGTTCATAAAAATAATCTGACTTGCACGAAGAGGATTCACTTCATTATATTTACTATTTCTTTTTGAATTAAAATCGTCTCTAACTTCATAATATAGTTTTTCCTTTTCAGATTCATTCAATGATAAATATTTTTTTTGAATTTTATATAAAACTTCAACTAATTGATCAGGCTGTTCCTTTATTGTTTTATACAAAAGTATTAACTCAGGATTTGCATCCATTATTATTGATTCATTAATGAGATTTGAATTATAAAGATCAAAAAATACAGCTCCACCTCCAAAAAAAGGTTCAATATACTTCTTAATTTTAGTACCAAGGTTTTTTGGGTAATTAGCAGAAAGAACTGGAAGCAATTGTGTTTTCCCTCCTGCCCATTTCAGAACAGGTTTAGCTATAGCTAAAATTTCAGGAGATGGTTTTATTAATGATGACATTGATGATACTGAAATTTCCATAAAATATATTGTGTCCTAATAAAATTGATGAAACAAATATTGGTATTTTTCAACCTTTAGAAGTTCATTTTCAAATGAGAATATAGAGCTTGGTTCTGCTTTACAAGCTCACAAAGTTTCTGTTCTATTTTTACAAATTTCTTCTTTGTTAAAATTTGTATATATTTTGCGAAAAAAATAAATAAAAAAGCCTCCCTTTTTTGGGAGGCTTTTTAAAGAATGAAATTGAATAAAAATTTAGATCGCAAATAAAATATGATTTAATTCATGTTCAATAACACTTTTTTCTTCGCCGCGTGCAACAGAAATTTCAGAAACAAGCATATTGCGTGCGCGCTCAAGCATTTTCTTTTCACCAAAAGAAAGCTCTTTATCAGAACTTAAAGAAGATAAATCTCTAAGAACCTCAGCAATTTCAACTAAATCACCTGTATTTAACTTGTCATTCAACGCTCTAAAACGACGATTCCAAGTTGCAGTAGATTTTTTAGAAGGAGACTGAAGAATTTGAAACACTTTCTCTACGTCTGGCAAAGAAATTACAGAACGAAGACCAACAGTTTTTGCAGCTCTAGTAGGAACCATCACTTTAGCGCCTGTTGAATGAATTTTAAGGACATAAAAATCTTGTTGAGCTCCGCCAATGCTGCATTCTTCAATATTTTCAATCGTTCCAACACCATGGCAAGGATAAACCGCTTTTTGACCAACAATGAAATCGTAGAACTTTTCAGCACTCATGCTGCAAGACCTCCAGAAAAAAGAAAACCCGTTGCACCTTGTAATAAAAATCAGGAAAAACAACGAGAAATACTTAAGTTTTTAATGAAAAAATAAAATATGAATATTATTTATCAGTCTTATTCCGCTACAGAAAGATATTAAATTTGAATAAAGCAAAAAGCCCTCTCTTGCATCTAACAGCAAATGAAGATGCTTTCTAAAATATTCTTAAAAATTTCTCTCTAAAATATACCACAAATTTTAATTGTGGTCTTAAGGGATTTTCACCCAAAGATTGAATTTGCAATCTTAAAATTCCAGAGTAATCGTTCCATCAAATTTTAACTTTAAAAAGTTTTCTTAAAGTTACATCCTCTTCAAAAAAAATTGATGAGTGTATTTGACATAACTCAAAAAAACTAATAGTGAGTCGCCTTAGAGAATGTTTTTTATAAAACTCTGGTTGAATCAAAAAAGAGTAAAAAAACAAAAGCTAAAGCAAATCACGCCATTGAAATTAGTTAAACCTAAACTTATTGTATTAAAAAACCGACCTTTTGAAGCCTGTTTTTGCAAGTCAAAGCATCATCTAATTTACCTAGACAAACCAATTTTGTCAATTTATTTTGCATAGTAATTGCGCACCTATTTAACATTAATAACTTTTTTATAGAGTGGCATTTAAAAGGAGACTCAATGGCTCTCACAATAGCTCGTAAAGGATATTCTATAATTGACAAAAAAACATTAAAACTTATTTTTACTGGTAAAATTAGAGATTCTTTGCATGATACCATACCATTTACAGAGCATGAAAAAAAAATCATAAATACCAAAGAATTTCAAAGACTTAGACGAATAACCCAAACCGCTTTTACATTGTACGCCTTTCCTGGTGCTACCCATACAAGATTTGAACATTCTCTTGGGGTTATGCATGTTGCAGATCTAATGCTAAATTCAATTATAAATAACCAAAAAAGACTTCTAGAAGCTTTAGATCTATCTTGTGAAGACACTCCAAAACATACAAAAGAATTTTTTTTAGAAAACGAAAAACTAAATGGTTCTTTAAGCATGACAAAAGAAGCATTGCATTATTTAGAAACTTGCCCTTATTTGACACAATGCCTTCGTTTTTCCGCACTATTACATGACATAGGCCACGCACCTTATAGCCATTCTGGTGAACGGTTTATGGTTACATGGGAATTTTTTGGGAAACATTTAGACCAATTAAATGTTCCCTTATGGCTTAAAACAGCATTTAAAAATAAAATTAAAAAATTAAAAGAAAAAAATTTCAATTTAAATGAACTTAAAATTCGCCATGAAGTCTATACCTTAATTATTGTTTCAAAATTATTTAACAATGAAGATGAATTTTTATCTGAAAAAATGGGACAAGATATTTGTGCTATTTTAGACCTTTCCGTATCGCCAAACCCAAATGGAGATCTGCATAAAAGCAGATTACAAAATTTATTACATGAAATCGTAAGTGGTGAAATTGATGCCGATAGAATGGATTATCTATTAAGAGATTCAAGAGAATGCGGAATCATTTATGGATATTTTGATTTAGGAAGAATTTTAGATTCCATTGGATTTTATTTGAATCATCAAACAAATAAATATCACTTAGCATTAAGACGAAGTGGAATATCGGCTTTTGAAGATTATTTGCGGGCTCGTTGGAGCATGTACCAACAAGTCTATTTTCATAAAACAGTAACAGCGTGCGAAGCAATGCTTCAAAATATTAACAAAAATTTTCCTAATTTTAATTTACCTATTCAAATTGATGAATATCTTGCTATTGATGAACATAGTTTTTTCCCCTATATAGAAAAAAATTATGCTTCGGATTTAAAACCATTTACTAAAGAAATTTTAACCGATTTAATTTATAATAGAAAACTTTGGAAAAGAGTTTATGAAGAATTTATTCCTAAAAATACTTTAAGAACAATTCCTTCTTTATGTCCTACAATTACAAACTATTTACAAAAAATAGATTGCCCTGCTGAAATTATAGAAAATAGTACAAATTTAACTAATTTTTCTCCAAAAGGAAAAGAAAATTCTTCTAAAAATAATTTAAAAATTATTATTAAAGATGTTCATTCATTAAGGTACCTTGAGCCCGTTGAAAATCACAGTACTCTTATTAATAGAGTAGATGAAGAGTTTATCATTAGAAGAATTTATATATCAAGATTTAAAGAAAATTTAGAAGATATATCTTCTAAAGAAATTCAAAAAATAATTTCTGATAAAATTATAAATCCAGAAAATAACTAAGATATTATTAACAGGAAATTAAAATGGAAAATGAAAATAAGTTAAATAAAGAAACAAGTCCCTATCTTTTGCAGCATAAAAACAATCCTGTAAATTGGTTCCCTTGGTGTGAAGAAGCATTTGAAAAAGCACGACAAGAAAATAAGCCAATATTTTTATCAATTGGATATTCTAGTTGTCACTGGTGTCACGTTATGGCACATGAAAGCTTTGAAGACTTTGAAACTGCAAAATTAATGAATGAATTGTTTATTAATATTAAAGTAGACAGAGAAGAGAGACCAGATATTGATGAAATTTATATGGAAGCCGTCATGCTCATTACTAAACATGGTGGATGGCCGTTAAGTGTTTTTTTAACTCCTGATCTAAAACCATTTTATGGTGGAACTTATTTTCCCTTAGAATCAAAAAATAATTATCCTTCATTTAAAGACGTACTTAAAACTATATCTAAGTTTTATTTAGAAAATAATCAAGAAACAGAAGAACGATCTTCTAAAATTATTCATTATTTAAATGAAAGTAAAATGGAATCTAGTTTAGTTAAATTAGAAAATCATATTTCAGATCAAAATATAACAATAGATAAAATAGTAGATCACTTATTACCAACTTATAATTCTCTTCTTGAATTACTAGAAATGGATGCAGATAAAATAAATGGAGGATTTGGAAATGCCCCAAAATTCCCTCAACCATCTAAAATATCTGCTATGTTATTATCAAATAACAAACATAACAAAGCTCATGCAATTTTAACATTAGACAAAATAAGATGCGGTGGCATTATAGATCAAATTGGGGGAGGAATTTCTCGTTATAGCGTTGATAATAAATGGCTAGTGCCACATTTTGAAAAAATGTTATATGATAATGCCCAAATGCTTACTTTATACGCTATTGCTAGTAATTTATTAAAAGAAAATAATAAAGATTTATCTCTTGAATTTCAAAAAGTATCTGAAAGTATTTTTGAATATTTAGAACGTGATTTAAAGTGCAAAAAATCAGGATTGTATTTTAGTGCAGAAGACGCTGATAGTGAAGGAGAAGAAGGGTTATTTTATACTTTTTTAGAATCTGAATTCATAGAAATATTTAAAAACAATTATGAACTTCTTGAATTTGCAAAAAGATTATATAAAGTAACAAATAACGGTAATTTTGAAGGCACTAATATATTAACAATCCCAAATGATTTTAAAAAGTTTTGTGATGAAATATCAATTTCTGTAGAAGATGGTAAAGCATTTTATTCCGAAATAAGAAAAATTTTATTTAATGAAAGAAATAAAAGAGTAAGACCAGGACTTGATAATAAATGCCTACTTTCATGGAATTCACTTACTGCTACTGCGCTCATTCAATCTTCTATTACTTTGAATAATTCCGATTTTCTTAAACAAGGTTTAAGCTTAATTCAAAATATTTTTAAATACTTTAAATCACCACAGGGATATTTTCATGTCTATACGAATGGACATGCAAAAATATCTCCTTTTGTAGACGATTTGGGTTTCTTACTAGAAGCATGTATTGAAAGTATTTTAATTACGGGTTGCGAAAGTTTAATCAAAGAAATATTAGAAATTATTAAAACAATTCATAAAAATTATGTAGATCCTATTTCAGGAACTTTATATTATTCAAGAAATGATAAAGATCTTATTAATAGGCCAATTAAATTTGAAGATAATGTAATATATAGTGCAAATTCTGCAATATTTGGAAGTTTAACTAAGTTTATTCTTTGGCTAGGAAGTACAGACAATTATAATAAAATTTCATCAAGCGATCACAAAATGATTGAGTCACTTGCTTTAATTTCTGTATCTAATACAGTTATTTTATCTCAAAAAATACCTACCGCTTGCGCTCAGATGCTTCAAAAAATTAAATTTTTAGAATATAAAAATGTTATTATTATCAATAATAAAAATAACATCTCTGTCCCTCTTCAAAACTTTCACTCAGCCTATTCAGCTTGTGTTAATCATTTAAATGATTATTCTATTTTAGGTGGTGTGTTAAATTCAAAATATGAATTAGAAAATATTCATGATTACATTAAAGAATTATTTGCTCCTAATTTTGAAGTTGAATATTCTTTTTGTAATAAAAAAGGCTGTACACTGCCTACAAAAAATTTATTAGAATTATTTTCGAGATTTGAGGATTAAATATGAATAAAATGAATACAAATTTAAGTATTCCAAATATTTTTACAGTATCAGATGGTACAGGAGAAACAGCATTAAGTATTGTTCGAGCTGTTCGAGTTCAATTTGAACACGCCGAAATGCATATTGAAAGATATAATAAAGTAAGAAGTCGTGAAATGTTGGAGGAAATGCTCCTTTCCGCTAAAAATAAAAATGCGACAGTCGTTGCTACTTTAGTTGATCCTGAACTTAGAGTTTTTTTAATATCTCGTTCTATGCAATTAGGTGTGAAGGTTGTTGATGTTTTATTTCCACTTTTAGAAACATTATCTGAGCAATTAGGAAGGCGTCCAAGTTCTATACCAGGCTTGTTAAGACAATTAGATGAAGGTTATTTTAAACGCATAAGCGCCATTGAATATACTGTTAGACATGATGATGGTGTTATTTCTTGTGATTTACCAGAAGCAGATATTATATTAATTGGTGTATCTAGAACTTCTAAAACACCACTTTCAATGTATTTGGGACACAAGGGCTATAAAGTAGCAAATATTCCTTTAGTTCCTGGAATTGATCCACCGATTGAACTTTCAAAAGTAGATCAAAATAAAATAATAGGACTTATTATTGACCCAACTCGTTTGGCTGAAATTAGAGTAGCAAGAATCGAAGCGTTAGGTACAAATGACATTGGTGACTATGCTGATATTGAAAAAATATTTGAAGAGCTAGAATGGAGCCGAGAAATATTTAAAAAAAACAAAAGATGGCCTGTTTTAGATGTTACTGGAAAAGCACTCGAAGAAAATTCTGTTGAAATTGAAAAAATTATTTTAAGCCGATTTCCTGAACTCTCCGATGAATAATTAATTTATTTATTCATATCTCATTTCTATATTATGTAAATAAAAAATAGATTCGCCAAATTGTTTTCCTAATGATTCTATTTTTTCTGGTTTATAGATGACTACAGCATTTGTTTCAAATAAAGGTACCATAATAACATTTTCGTGGAAATATTTTGATAGATTTTTAAGTCTTTCATTTAAGATTTCACGATTATTAGAAATTTTTGCTATTTGAATTAAGTTTTCAAGAGTCTCCGTTTCGTAATAATAAACACTACTTGAAGCTCCTCCACTTTTTGCATAACCTGTAAAAGTTGATATAAAATCAAAAGCGTCTGACATTAAAGAATCTAGGCTAAAAGGTGAATTTTGAAATTCATTTGTATAGGGTTCCCAAAGATTTTTACCTTCATAAAATTCAATTTGCAATCCCGCTTTAGAGAGTTGATTTACAATTACCTCTCTATATTTTTCGCCAAAAAGTGATTTATCGTAAGAATATGGAATTTTAAAAACCTTTGTATTTTGATTTTCTAATACTTTAGCAAATAAACGAGAAGCTTCTTTTAAATTATAATTTTCTAAAACATTTATTCTTCCTAAACTACTTGTTGTAATCATCTCATTTAAAGGTTTTGTTTCTATTTCTGTTGCTTTTACTATTTCATCTCGAAAAATTGCTAAAGAAACTGCTTTTCTAAAATCTTTATTTCTTCCTAAAGGTGATGAAAAATTAAAATTAATATTTCTTTGCATATATGGAAAAGACAATACTTCCTTATTATACTTACTGTTATTATAAGACAAAGAGTCTTTTAATGTGATATCTGGCTCTAAAATACGTTCTTGTTCAAAGTAAATTGATTTTGGGGCTCTTGGATAATTCTTGCTGTCTACAAGCACTAACTGATAGGATCTATTTTTTTTATCTTCTTCTATTAATTTATATGCACCTGCACCAACAGGCCATTTTTTCCAAGTCATTAAATCATCATTATATTCTTCATAAGGAACAAGAGAGTAATGAGCACGAGATAAATTATATAAAAATGAAGGATTATAAGTATTAGGCACTAATGCAAGTGTATTTTTATCTAATATTTTTACTCCTTCAACCAATCCTGACTTGTAGGGTTGTCCATGTTTTATTTTTTCAACACCCTTTAAATTATAAAGCGCAAGTGCGCCTTCATTATTTGGATTTTTTGCAAAAAAAGATCGTAAAATACTAAACTCTAAATCTTCAATTGTTACTTTTCTTTCATTATGAAAAACAAGATTTTCTCTTAATTTTAATTTATAATAATTTTTTTCAAAATCCCAATTAAAAGATTCAACCATAGATGGAACAAGATCGCCATTATTATCAACATAAATTAGCGTTCCTAAAACAGCTGTCATAAAATGGGACCAACAATCATAAGAAGAGTTTTCCAGCCAAGGCTGTCCTATTTTATTTGAGCAATAATAAATAATATTTCCATTATTTTGGTTCATAAAATTTGTTACTCCAAAAGAAATATTTGAAAATAAAAGTAGTATAGTTATAATTACAAATTTCATTATAGTTATTTACCTTTAAATTTTAGGCTATGCGTATTTGATTTTTATTTTTTGCTATTATTAAATATGTTCAATTGAATAGAATAAATTCATTGAACTTTGAGAAAATATCACATATTTATAAATTTTACAAATAATTAAAGAAATATTATTATTTTACTTAAATGAGAAAATACATTACCAACAATAGATATTTATTTTTTTACTTTAACTTGATCCATATTTTTTTGTTCATTTTCAGCTGATTTATCAACGATTACTTGAAATACACTTTTTGTAAATCCTTCTGGAAGGCCTTTTGATTTACCAAACTCTTCAGCAGTATCTACAACATGATCCGATCTTTTTTTATCATAAGCAGTTGCTATATTATTTTTTAATTTAATTTCACCAGCTAGATTTACATATTCCATTCTTTTCGCTAATAGTGATATAATTTCTTTGTTTATTTCATCAATATGCTTCCGAACACAATTTAAATCTTCACATTTTTCTGTTTTTTCGTGTTTTATATTATTTGATGCTGATTCATGATCCGAACAAGCATAAACAGAAGGAAAAGAAAGAACTAAAAGAAAAGATAATATTGTTTTTTTCACACAAAACTCCTAATTATTTTTATTAAATTAAGTAAAATTAGCTTTATGGACTATTATAATTTAGCCACAAAATGTACTATATTATAATAGTCCATTTTGTTCCAGAAGGAGCATCTTGAATTTGGACACCTTGTGCCAAAAGCTCATCTCGTATTGCATCTGATTTTGCCCAATCTTTATTTGCTCGAGCCCTTTTTCGTTCTTCTAATTTTTGTTGAATTTCGGAAGAAGATATTTCAGAAGCTAAATTATATTTTCTTAAATTTTCAAAAAATACATTTGGCTCTTCTACAAGTAGACCCATTGCATTTTTCATCCAGTTTTTAAATTCTGGCCATTTTGATTTTAAAATAGTTATATCTTTTTCTGACAAAATTTTTCCCGATTTTTCAAGAGCACTTAGTTTTGTATTTATATTTCGAATAAAATCAAAAAATACAGCAAGGGCAGCACTACTATTTAAATCGTCCGCTAAAAATTCTCTCATTTTTGGTATTAAAGTTTCAAGCTCCGTAAAGATAAATTCGCTAGATTGATTATCATGATTTGTATTTTGGTTTGAATACTCATCTACTAAAGAAACAAAACGATAAATTTTTGCCAGTTTTTTTAAGTTTTCTGTCGTCATTTCAAAGGTAAAATCGAGTGGTTGCCCATAGGAAATCGACAAAAAAACCAACCTTAATACTTCAGAAGGGTATTTCGATAAAAAATCTTTAATAGCAACAAAATGATTTGTACTTTTACTCATTTTTTCACCATAAAGCGTTACCATACCTGCATGAAGCCAAGTAGATGAAAAAGGTTTTCCTGTTGCTCCTTCAGACTGTGCAATTTCAGCTTCATGGTGCGGAAATATAAGATCTCTTCCTCCCATATGAATATCTATAGAATCACCAAATAAAGAATGGATCATAGCAGAGCATTCCACATGCCAACCTGGACGACCATTTCCCCATGGAGAAGCCCAATAAATTTCACCTTCTTTTGCAAATTTCCATAGTGCAAAATCGAGAGCATCTTCTTTTGCTTCATCTATTTCAATGCGAGCACCTTTTTTTAAATCATCAATTTTATTTTTGCTTAACTTACCATACTCCGCAAACTTACGGACTCTATAATAAACTCCGGAGTTTGTTACGTATGCTAATTCTTTATGAATTAATTTTTCTATTAACGAAATAATTTGAGGAATATTTTCTGTAACTTTAGGCTCATGCTGTGGTCTTTGTAAATTAAAGAGCTCAAGCATTTCGTCTTGCTCAGAAACATAACGTGATACAATATCAGCACAAGAAACACCTTCTTGATTTGCTTTATGTATAATTTTATCATCGACATCTGTTATATTTCTAGCCCATTCTACGTTCATTTCATTATCAACTAATGTACGATATAATAAGTCATAAGAAAAAAAAGTGCGGCTATGGCCAATATGTGTGTTTCCATAAGGAGTAACACCACAACAATACATTTTTACCTTACCTTCATTTAATGTGTTAAATTTTTCTTTTTTTCCAGTAAGCGTATTAAAAAAATGTATTTTCATATTGTATTACCCAAATATTTTGTCAAAAAAACCATTGCTATTTTTTACGTTTTGCCCAACTTTTTGAGCAAAAGCTCTTAAATGTTCTTCCGCCTCTTTATTAACTTTCGTAGGAATTTCAACACTCACTTCTATGACGAGGTCTCCCTTACCTCTACCATATTTTTCTAATTTTGGAATCCCTGCACCTTGGACAACAAGACGTTGGCCTGGTTGTATTCCTGCAGGTATTTCAATTTTACGAGGCTCTTCTTCAAAGCAGTCTATTGTTACTTCTGTGCCAAGTATTGCTTGCGCCACACCGATTTTAAGCGAGTAAACAAGATCAAACTCTTCTCTCTTAAAGTAAGGATTAGCCTCAACTTCAATAAACACATAAAGATCACCAGCAGGTCCACCATTTACACCGCCTTCACCTTCGCCTGTTACGCGAAGTCTCATGCCTGTATCAATTCCGGCTGGAATTTTAACATTAATATTTGATGATTTCGTTTGAAACCCTGTTCCCTTACAATCACCGCATGGTGTGGAAATACTTTTACCACTGCCGTTACAGTCAGGACATGTAGAAGCGTAAGTAAAGAAACCCTGTTGAACCGCAACCTGACCTTGACCACGACATGTTGAACAAGTAACTGGTTTTGTTCCTTTAGCAGCTCCCGATCCTTCACAGGAAACACAAGATGCTTTTCTTGGAATTTGAATTTTTTTCTCAGTTCCAAGAACAGATTCTTTAAAAGAAACTTTGAGATCATAGCGGAGATCGCCCCCTTTACGAGCTCTATTTCCACCGCCTCTTTTTCTTCCGCCTCCCATGCCAAATAGATCTTCAAATATAGAACCAAAATGCTCGAAGACATCGTCTACATTGCCAAATCCAGCTCCGCCAAAGCCTGCTCCATTTACACCAGCATGACCAAATTGATCAAAACGTTGGCGTTTATTTGGATCACTTAATACTTCATAAGCTTCAGCAGCTTCTTTAAACTTTTCTTCTGCTGATTTGTCACCAGGATTACGATCAGGATGGTATTGAACAGCAAGTTTACGATAAGCTTTTTTGATTTCTTCTGTAGAAGCAGTTTTGGATACCTGTAAAATTTCATAATAATT
Organism: Silvanigrella paludirubra; assembly: GCF_009208775.1. Taxonomy (NCBI): domain Bacteria; kingdom Pseudomonadati; phylum Bdellovibrionota; class Oligoflexia; order Silvanigrellales; family Silvanigrellaceae; genus Silvanigrella; species Silvanigrella paludirubra. The sequence goes on from NZ_WFLM01000003.1 coordinate 149,940, forward strand.
GCGTTTTGTAGTCATCTAATAATACTCCAGGAAACTGTCGGGGGTTTAGCATGCGATTCGACAGAAAAAAACACGGTTGCGGACAAAACTTAACCTTGATCTTAAAAGAGTCAACAAGTCATAGACTTTTTTTATTGCAATTTCAGATTATAATCATGAGTTGATATAAAGTATATTTAATTATTCAGATATTATCTACATTTTTATTTTTATATGAAAGAAATTGATTTCGTAAGAGGGAAACAAACAAGCTATAATTAAGTTATTAATATTTAACTTAACCAATAGCTAGTCCGTTAAAATTCACTTGAACTTCCGCAAGAGATTTTGGGAAAGAGAGAAGAGATTTAAGACGACTTGTCTCTTTTGCAGAAGGAATAATAATTTTTCTTGAAGAAACTTCACTTAAAATTGCTCTTGCAAGTTTATTATGAAGATCATGTCCTGCTTTATGAGCAATAACATGGCCTAAAATAGGCATACCAATTAAATGAAGATCACCAATGCAATCAAGAGCCTTGTGTTTTACAAACTCCTGCTCATTGCGAAGACCTTGAGAATTTAAAACACCTTCTGTTCTTGAAACTACAATCGCATTTTCAATAGAACCACCTTTTGCAAGGCCACGAGAATGTAAAAAATCAATATCTTCTTTTAAACCAAACGTTCTCGCAAAAGAAAAGTATTCACAAAAAGCTTTTGCCGTATAATCCATTGAAATAGATTGACGACCTATAGCCACTATATTTTCAAAATCGATTGCGTAAGAAATGAGCGGTTGTTTTGAAGGCTCAATACGAATAAAGCGGGCAGGGTTCTTTTCATCTACCACTTCAATTGTTTTTTCTACAATTATAACTTTTCTGGGTTCTTTTAACTCTTCAATTCCTGCTTCGCTTAAAAGAACTAAAAAGGGTGCTGAAGAACCGTCTAAGATAGGCATTTCACTGTTATCTATAGAAATAACGGCATTATCTATACCAAATCCAAAAAAAGCTGCCATCAAGTGCTCAATTGTAGAAACATAGGCTTCACTTGTACCAATACGGGTTGCTAAACTTGTATCAAATACGGATAAAGCGTCTGCTTTAATGTAAGGCTTACCAGGAAGATCAGTACGTTGGAAAACAATTCCTGTGTTAGCTGAAGCAGGACGAATTTCAACGGAAATTAAATTTCCTGAATGAACTCCAATACCAGCGAAGGATACAGAGCGCTTCAACGTTCTTTGGAAGTTATTCATACTTTCTCCATAAAATCCAAACAAATACAGCAGTTACAACTACTAAAAGAATAATTCATGAAAGCTAAAATGCAGCTAACAGACTATAAACTACTAATAACAACTAGCATTATAAAAATGCTGCTGCAAGTTTAATACTGTTACAAATTTCAGCATTTACAACTTAGGGAGTCTATCGGAAAGTATATCTTAATTTCTACTAAAACTTTAAAATATGCTGTAATATTTTATGTTTACTTTTTTGACATTTTGGTTATTAAATACAAGCGATCAGTAACTGTTCAATATAAATAAAAAAAGACTAAGCCTTTAAAACACGATTGACGCCTCAGAACAGCCACTATAAGCCTATTGTGTGGGCAGAGCTATTTCCCCATTCCCATTATTAGCACCTTAAGGAGAGTTTCTTATGTCTGGAGTTAACAAAGTCATTCTTGTGGGTAGATTAGGACAAGAACCCGAAATCCGCAGCACCACAAGTGGACAACAAGTCTGCACCCTCAGCATTGCCACTAGCGAAACCTGGACCAAAGACGGCAACAAAGAAGAAAGAACAGAGTGGCACAGAGTTGTTCTTTGGGGAAGACAAGCAGAAATTGCACATAAATACTTAAAAAAAGGCCGTCTTGTGTATATTGAAGGAAAACTTCAAACACGCTCATGGCAAGATCAGCAAGGTCAAAAACGCTATACAACAGAAATTGTAGCAAATAATATGCAATTTTTAGAAAGCATGAACTCTGCGCCTGGCCGTGACATGAATGAAATTCCACCAATTAATGATACAAACGATTATTATTCTGGTCCAAGTGGATACGACTCTGCGCCACAACAACAAAGAAACAATAATAACAGCCAAGCATTTAGCAGCAACTCACGCCCAATGGATGATGATATTCCTTTTTAATTTTACTTATAAAAAATGTATATTAAAAAATAAAAATTCAAAAGTAACTAAATTTGAAAAATTAGGCACTTTTGAATTAAGATGCAAGTTGGGTAAAAAAATATTAAAGACTAATTTCTTTTAATTTATCTAAATTTAACTAAATTCCCTTCTGAATTATGAAACATATTTTTTGAAAATTCAATCATACCACATCTAAAGAAAAATGCTTTTTTCAAATCTTCATTTAGAAAATGAGAAAGACATAAATTCAAGCCAAAATCAGAATGAGTTTCAACTCCTTTAATATAAAATTCTTTTTTTAATTTAGCTTGAATTATTCGATTATTTTATCAAGATAATCTGAATAAATTCCTAACCCACGATAATCAGAATAAACTATAGAATGGCGCATATAATATATATCAATTTCTTTTTGTTCACTTCTAAATATTGCAATATTTTTATCTTTTTCTTTATCTTTCAAGATCAAATTATTTGATATTTGTTTACTTTCATCTAATATGCTTAATTTAAATCACTTCTTTTTTGCTCTTCATTTAACAAATCTTCTCTGATAAAAAATAACTCATCTGGATAGTGGTCAAAAAAATCGCTATAATATATTTCCCAATACTCTTTAACATCAACTCTTTCGATTAAGTATTTTTCTAAAATACCATTTTTAAAAAATTCATTAAAAATAAACTCGTTTTCTAATTCAATTTCTCTTTTTAAAATTAAATCCATTTAATTTTCCTCATAAATTAAAGATTATAAAAACCAATACTTCATTAAAATTAATATCTATTATTTAAAATTAAAAATATTATCAAGCTTTAAAGCTTGATTAACTTCATTAAAATATCTATATTATTATAATATAGTATAATATTTTTTATTTTTTAGATAATTAAAATAATGATAATTTTTTTGAGTATTAATATTTTAACTAATATGAATCTTAAAATAAGGAATAATTGTCTTTTTATGAAAAAAAATTCATCTTAATAAGAAATAAATACAAATACAATTCTCTGTCTATGCTTGAAACCCATTTAAAAAACTTTCTACATTTGTTCCAAGTTCACTTACTAAATAACCACCTTCTTGCAGAATAATTGTCTTTTTATTTAATTTACGAAACTCACGGCCTAATTTTTGAAAATCGGCAATGCTAATATTAAAGTGACCAATGGGATCACCAGCTTCAATGTCAAAACCAGCCGATAATATTAAATAGTCAGGTTCCATAGCCTTAAAAGCTTTATTTATTCCATTTAAAAGAGCTTTAAAATATTCATTAGGTGAAGACAATGGCATTAAAGGAACATTTAAATTATAACTCACGCCATCATCTATTCCAATTTCGGTTTCAAATCCTGTAAAGTAAGGATATTCAACTAAAGGATGTGCATGAATGCTAAAATAAAAAACTTCAGATGAATCATAAAAAATACTTTGAGTCCCATTTCCGTGGTGATAATCAAAATCCACAATCATGACACTTCCCGATTTTGATAAATATTTTGCAATAATAGCGGCATTATTTAAGTAACAATAGCCTCCAAACATATTTTTTGAAGCATGATGTCCTGGAGGGCGGCATAATGCATAAGTCGCTTCTCCTGTTTTTTTGGTGTGTAAAGCAGCAGAATAAGCAGCACTTGCAGAAGCAACAGCAGCATTCCAAGTGTTATTCATTAAAGAAGTACCTGCATCAAAACAATAATAACCAGCGCGTTTTGGAATAAAAGGTTCATGTCTTGGAATACGACTATCGCAAGGAAACACGTAAGGACAAATAATTTCATCATTTTTTAAATTTTGAGAGGACTCCAAAAAATGAAGATAATCTTCATCATGAACTGTAGTTAATGCATCATAAGGTAAAATTTCGGGCACAATGATTTCATAATGACCAACTTGTTTAAAAGCTTTTAATATTGAATCTATGCGGCCCACCTTATCATTATAAGGGTGTGCTTTTCCATTATAAACTTCTTTTTTAATGACATGTTTTTTTTGGAGAGAACTGTAAAATATTTTCATGAAAATTACTTTCTTACTTTATATACCTTATAAGGTAACTCACAGATCAAAATCATAACTGATTCAAAATTAAGATTCCATACTATTAAAGAAAGTATTTTAAATAAAAGTAAACTTGTAAAATTCAAAAATCACTTTACTATATGCCAGAATATCAATTCATGTCAATGAACTGTAAAAGGAGTAAAAATGTTAACAAGCACAAAAATTCCCAGAATAATTGGCCACAGAGGAGCAAAAGGACTTGCACCAGAAAATACTTTAGTTTCTTTTCGCAAAGCAAAAGAACTTGGTGCTACATGGGTTGAGTTCGATGTAAAAGAAACCGAAGATGGTGTCCTTATTATCATGCATGATGATGATCTCGATAGAACAACAAATGGCAAAGGTACCATTATAAATTCGAAGTGGTCTGAAATAAAAAATCTTGATGCAGGATCTTATTTTAATTCCACATTTACTAATGAAAAAATTCCAACTTTAGAAGAAACATTTTTACTTTTAAGTGAATTAAACTTAGGTGCAAATATTGAAATCAAGCCTTGTCCTACAAGAGAAAAAAGAACTGCCATTGCTATAGCTAATGAAATTAAAAACAAATGGCCTAAAAATCTTCCACCGCCATTAGTATCTAGTTTCAGCATGGAATCTCTTGTGGCCGCAAAAAAAGTCGATCCAAATTTGATTATTGGAGCTTTATTTGAGACACTCCCTCACGATTGGAAAAAAATAGCTTTAGAGGTTCAAGCAAAAACCATACATATTGATCACGAAATTGTGAATAAAGAAATGATAAATGAGATAACGCATGAAGGTTATCCCATACTTACATATACAGTTAATGATCAAAAAAGAGCAAATGAATTATTTGATATGGGCGTAACCGCAATATTTACCGATTTTCCTTGGAAGGAGTAATAAAAATGAAGATAATTAATTTAGTTACTTTAAGTTCAGTAATAGGTTTAATATATACAACTGAGGCATTACCTAAAACAGAAATTCAATTTTGGCATGGTTTTTCTGGAGTTACTGCAGAATATTTAAATGTTATTGTCAATGATTTTAACAGCTCACAAAAAGAGTATCACGTGAATGCTGTTCGAAAAGGAACATATCAAGAAACAATGATGGCTGGTATTGCCGCATATCGAGCAAAAAAACAACCTGATATGATCCAAGTATATGAAGTTGGGACAGCGACCATGATGGCTGCAAAAGGAGCAATCATTCCCGTTTCAACTTTAATGAGCGAAAATAATGTTACTTTAAACACCAACGACATTATTCCTGCTGTTAAAGGTTATTATAGCCAAGGAGACACTTTAATCTCTTTTCCATTAAACAGCTCTTCTCCAGTAATGTATTATAATAAAACAATATTTAAAAAAGCGGGGCTTGATCAAAACACACCTCCTAAAACATGGAATGAACTTTTTAAATTTGCTGAAAAAATTAAAAAAACAAACTCTGCTGTATGTGGATTTACGACAACATGGCCCGCATGGATCCAACTTGAAAATTTTAGTGCTTGGCACAATGTTCCGTATGCTTCAAATAATAATGGTATGGAATCTACAAAACCAAAATTACTTTTTAATTCAAAGTTACAAGTTAAACATTGGGAAAATATTCAAAAAGCAAATAAAGAAGGTTACTTTACTTATTATGGTAGAACAACAGAAGCAGAAATGGCATTTACAACTCAAAAGTGTGGAATTTACTTAGATTCTACAGGCTCATATGGTGATGTAAAAGAAGCTAAAGTTAATTTTGGAGTTGCTCAATTACCTTATTATGAAAGCGTAGATGGCGCTCCACAAAATACAATTATTGGTGGCGCGAGTCTTTGGGTATTTAATGGTATTTCAAAAGAAAAACAAAAAGCAGCAGCCATATTTATATCTTATTTAAGCAAACCCGAAGTTATGGCAAAATGGCATCAATCTAGTGGTTATTTACCCGTAACAAATGCCTCATATAATTTTACAAAACAAAGTGGTTTTTATAAAGAAAATTCAGGATATGAAGTAGCCATTTCTGAATTAAATAATAAATCTCCAACAAATAATTCTAAAGGATTAAGAATAGTAGGCTTACCAAATATTCGAAATATTATTGAAGCAAATTTTGAATCTATGCTATCAGATAAAATGACTGCCAAAGTTGCTTTAGATGACGCAGTTGAAAAGGGAAATGCAATCATTAAAAAATCGGGTGAATAAGTGGAAAAACGATCCGGATTTAATTCAAAATTATTACCTTATTTATTTCTTGCACCTCAACTTTTAATCTCTGGCATATTCTTTTTTTGGCCTGCACTTTTAGCGGTATGGCAATCCTTTTTAAAAGAAGATGCCTTTGGACTAAAAACAGAATTTGTTTGGTTTGAAAATTATAAAGAAATTTTTCACGACTCAAACTATTTAAATTCAATTTTTATTACACTAATATTTAGCATTAGTGTTACTTTAATTTGTTTAATTTCTGCATTAATATTAGCAGGGCTTGTCAATAAAATAAAAGCGGGGAAATACATTTACCAAACGTTAATCATTTGTCCTTATGCTGTTGCGCCTGCAATTGCAGGTGTCTTGTGGTATTTTTTATTTAGTCCTTCTATAGGATATATTGCAAATATACTAAATATTTTAGGATTTAACTGGGATCCTAGCTTGAATGGAAATCATGCTTTAATATTAATTATTTTATCCGCAAGTTGGAAACAAATTAGTTATAATTTTTTATTTTACTTAGCCAGTTTACAATCTATACCTAAATCTCTTTTAGAGGCTGCTTCTATAGATGGAGCAACACCTATACGCAGATTTATAGACATCATAATTCCATTAATTTCTCCTACTACTTTTTTCTTATTTATTATGAATTTAATATATACTTTTTTCGATACATTTGGAATTATTTTCACAACTACTCAAGGTGGCCCTGGTTATTCCACTACCAACCTTGTTTATAAAGTTTACGTCGATGGAATCGTAAATTTAAATTTAGGTGGCTCTGCAGCTCAATCTGTTATTCTTATGATTTTTGTTTCTTTAATTACCATTTTACATTTTCGATTTGTTGAAAAAAAGGTGCACTATTAAATGAATGAAAATTTAAAAACATCAAATATAATTCCTCATATCATTTTAATTATTGGAGTTATTGTTGTTGCTTTTCCGATCTACTTTGGATTTATTGCTTCAACACAAAATATAGAAAGTATTTTACACGGAAAATCGGGTATTATTCCTGGAAGTGATTTTGTAAATAATTATTTAGAAATTTTATCTCCAGATAAAAAAATATTACCAGGTATTTCTATTTGGAGATTATTATTAAACAGTTTAATTGTTACATTATTAATAACATTTGGAAAAACAGCAATATCGATCATTTCTGCTTATGCCATTGTTTATTTTAAATTTCCTTTTCAAAAGTTTGCCTTTGCTGTAATTTTTTTAACGTTAATGTTACCAATTGAAGTTCGAATTGTGCCTACTTTTCAAATGGCATCAAACTTAAATTTATTAGATAGTTTTCAAGGTTTATCTGTCCCTTTAATTGCCTCTGCTACAGCTACTTTTTTATTTAGACAGTTTTTTATGTCTATACCGAATGAATTATGTGAAGCAGCAAGAATAGATGGGGCAGGGCCCATACGTTTTTTTTGGGATACGGTACTTCCACTTTCAAAAACAATTATTGCCGCGTTATTTGTAATTTTATTTATATATGGCTGGAATCAATATTTATGGCCTTTATTAATCACAACAAAACAAAGCATGAACACAATAATAATTGCATTAACCCAAATGATTTCTCATGACGGAACAACTCCTTGGCATTTAGTAATGGGTGTCGCAATTATAGCTATGATTCCTCCTATTTGTGTTGTTATTTTAATGCAAAAATGGTTTGTAAAAGGACTGATTGATTCTGAAAAATAATTATAAAAAGGTAAAAAAAATGGCAAAAGTGGTTTTAAAAAATCTAAAAAAATCATATCAAAATCATCATATATTACATAATATCAATTTAGAAATAAATGATGGTGAATTTATTGTTGTATTAGGTCCAAGCGGATGCGGTAAATCAACTATGCTACGAATGGTTGCAGGACTCGAAACGGTTACAGAAGGTGAAATATTAATTGCAAATCAAAATGTTTGTAATTTAGAACCTAAAGATAGAAAAATTGCAATGGTTTTTCAAAATTATGCTTTATACCCACATATGACCGTTTATAAAAATATTGCTTATGGTTTAAAATTGCATAAAGTACCAAAAAATGAAATAGAAAAAAAAGTAAATATTGCTGCTGATATGTTACAACTAAAAGATTTATTAAATAGAAAACCAAATCAGCTAAGTGGTGGACAGCGTCAACGGGTTGCAATGGGAAGAGCAATTGTCAGGGAACCAAATGTATTTTTATTTGATGAACCATTAAGTAACTTAGATGCAAAGCTAAGAACCCAAATGCGATTTGAAATAAAAAATATTCACAGAAAAGTTAAAACAACAAGTATTTATGTTACTCATGACCAAATTGAAGCAATGACATTAGCTGACAGAATTGTATTACTAAACAAAGGTAAAATAGAACAAATTGGAACACCTCTTGAATTATATCACAAACCAGCCTCCGTTTTTGTAGGTGGATTTATTGGAAATCCGCCTATGAATTTTTTACCTGGTGATATCGCAATTAAATATTTAAAAATGAATAACTTAAATTCCAATTTAATTTTAGGATTTCGCCCAGAAAAAATTCAAATATCTGAAGACAACAATTTAAAAAATGATTCTTCGTACATACCATTTATCGTTAACATGTTTGAAAGTATTGGACATGAAAATTTTATCTATGGAAAAATTGAAAATACAGATAATGAAATAATCATTAAATCACCATCTGCTATTATTGCTGAAAATAAAAAAATATTTATTAAAATTCCAGAAAATGAATTTCATTTTTTCAATAAAGAAACAGGAATTAGAATAATTTAATTTTTACTTTTAAAAAATTCTTCAAACATATTTTTATACTCTTTTGAATTTCTGATTTCTTCTATTTTATCCCAAATTAAATTTGAATAATCTTTTTCTTTTTCAAACATTTTTGCAGATAACATTAAATAATAGGACTTTTTTTCTAAAGGAGGTAATATTTTTTTAATTTGATTATTAAGTTCTGATTTTTGTTTAAGAACATAATCGGCTCTATAATCTTGCATAGCTATAGCGCGGTATCTTTTACTTATCAATTTTTCAAATACACCTAAAGGCATTCGGGTCCCATCATCGACCCGAATATTCAATTTTTTTAGAAAATCATTTATGGAGTAACCTGGTAAAGATCCTATGACGTCCACACCATAAATAATATTTCCATCCCATCGAATGGTTTTTTCATCTTTTAAAACATACAATGAATATTCATTTCTATGAAGTCGTTTATTTTCATTTGGTTTTCCCTCTTTTAAACCATTTAGAGTTGGGTATCTTCCAAATTCTAATCTGTCTTCTTTATAACTAGCAGCAAATGCGCCATCAAATACATCTCCTTTTTTTAAGTCTTCTAAACAGCGTTTCCAAGGAACAGGGGTTAAAATAATTTCTGTATTTAATTTAAGAGCAAGTATTTTTATTAAATTTATATTAAGGCCAGTTCCATCTTTCAAAACCCAAGGATATGAGTCTTGATCTTCGTAACAAAATTTTAAAGGACGATTATTTGAAAAGGAAAATTGTGTAAAAAATATACAAAATAATGAAACTGAAAATTTAAATTTCATAAATTTAGCCTTATTAAAAGGAATTTAATCAAAATTTAGTATAGTTTTTTTTATTATAATTTTCAATCTATAATATAGATAAGCAAATAGAACTTTTTTAAATTAATAAATTTTTAAATAATGTGAAATTTTTTATAAAAAAAAGAGCGGTATAAAACCGCTCTTTTATTAGCAGTGTGTCACAGTACCAGAAGACCATAATGGACGTAAGGAATTATAAGCATAGACCACTAAATTTCCATCATCTTGAAGAACTACCCAAGAGCCTTCATGATTATTGGTGCGTGAATTCCAAGTTGGTTTACCAGCATAATTATATGTTACAAAATTACCATCGGCTTGCATAACAGCAAAATAGGTACCTGTATTTTGTGTTTTTGATGACCAAATAGCTTGACCATTTGAACTTCTATAAATAACAAGATTACCATCACTCTGCATATCTAAATGAAAACAACCTCTAGCGGAATCAAGTCTTTGACCTGATGTAATATATTGATTAGGCATAAGTCTATCTAAAGAAAAAGCGCTCATACTTGCAAATAAAGAAACAGCAACGGAACTTAATAACAATGCTTTTTTAAGCATAGAAACTCCTTTATGTTGTTGTGAATGGAGTCTGTAATTTATCTTAAAAAAATTTAATATAAAATATCATGAGTCAAAAAATTGATTACTAATTTTATATAATTAATAATCAAAAATAAATTAAATACACATTTTTTTATAATTTATAATTCTATTTATTATATTTATTGTATTTTAAATATTATTATAAAATATATACTAAATTTCTTTACATTTATAAAAATACAAATATATTTCATTTTTTTAGAATTCATCCAATAATTTTTAGGGTATGATATGTAATTTAAATTACTAAGCACAACATTAATTATACTAGGTATAAATTGATCTATTACAAACTCAGTTTATGCAGAAAGCAAGACAGCACCTCCAAATTTGGAGTGTCATGAGTGCAATGATAAAAAAATTGAACATAATTTCTCTAGCTTTTCAAGTGAAAATGAAATTTTACACTTAAATAAAGATTTTATTTTCTCTGACGTAAACTATTTCTATGAAAAATACTCCAATAAAATAAACCTAAATCATGGAAAAACACTTTCTTTTAAAAGAGAAAAAACTCTAATATTCCATTAAAAATTGAGTTAAATAATGTAAAATTACACGATAAATAAAAATCAAGAATCACAAATATTAAAAAAATTATTGCTACTCATCTTGAAGAAAAAAACGGTATATTAATTCCTAAAAATATTGAATTTATAGAATTTTCATCAAACTATGAATTATTAAAAACAAAAGTTTCTCATGATAGTTTAATTTTAAAAGATTTATATTTAGTTGAGAAAAATTTATATCCTGTTCATATTGAATCTAATAATTAAAAAACTTATTCAAATAAATTGAATAATTAATTTGTAATTAATATAAATAAAATTTCTTATAAAAATATTAAAAAAATAAATAACAAATTAATTCCATTACATTACGAATTAAAAAAACTTAAAAATTCTGATTATAACAAAATCATAGAAAAATAAAATTAATAAAGAATTAAATTCATTAATTCATACATTTAAATATTTTGTAGAAGATTATGAATTGAGTTCTTATGGCGAATATAATGAGAAAAAAGACATATTTAATTCTAGCATAGATTTGTCAAACAATAAAATCTCATTTATTAACGCAAAAATAGAAGCAACTAATTTTTATAATCATGAAGAAAATCTTCTAAAAATAGCTGCACGTATGAATGATTTCGTAAACAAAACAGAAGAAGAATTACATGATAATGAAACTGAGCATTTAGCAGAGTTAGAAAAACAACTTTATAATGTATTAAAGTTATTTCCAATCAAAGAATTAAAGATTCAATTTAATGATATTCATTTTCCTATTAATAAAATATTTAATAATATTTATATTACAAAATTATTTGGAAACAAAAAAATGACGTTTTTTTAAATTTTAAGTTATACTTAAAATTTAAAGGATAAAAATGAAAAATGGTATAATTATTTTAATTATAGTTCAAATATAAAAAATGTTTTTAACTTCTCTTGTAACAGCAATGTTATTTATGAACATTCATTCAAAGAAATGAAATTAGTAGACTCTAACTGCTCATTATTTGGAAAAAATGTATTCAATCAAATTTTCAATTTTATAGCGAAAGAAAGTAAAAAATCTGTAAAATCCGTTAAAAAAGAATTTATTTCTAATATTCAAAAGACAGAAAATGAAATATTGACACCATACAATAAATCTGAAATCAAGAAATTTATACTAAAACCAGAAGGTTTTATTGTATATATGAATCCTAGCGAACCTTTAAAAATATATGATATGAACGCAAATAAATCTCTTGAATATTTTGCAAGCTCAAATTTTAAATTTATTGCAAATCCAAATCCAGAAAATACTAAAAGCTCTATTGCTATGCAAGAATAAATATTTTATTTTTTATCTATAAAATCAATCATATTTTTATAATTATGGGATGAAAATTTTTCTACACCAATATTTTTAGACTTTTCTTTTAAATTACTATATTTTTCATTATCTAAAAATAAACTTAAAGAATTTTCAAGCTTATTCGTTAAACTATTTATATCTCCTGCATTAAAAATAAATTCTGGGAAATCAGAAAAAACTTCTGGTAGCGCGCCCGCATTTGAACTTAAAACAGGAACGCCACTTTGTAAAAATTCTACGCCTACGCGGCAAATAACTTCACTATCAAGACTCGGAATTACTCCGAATGCTGTTATGCTTAATAAATTTTGAATATTAGCTATTTTTTCTTCAATTATAAAAAGTTCTTTATTTTCATTTTTATTCTCTAGATAATATTTAGAATCTATATATTTACCTTCTCCAAAAATATTTAAATATTTTGAATAAATATCTTTAGGATTTACATTAGCATTATATCCAATATATACCATTTGGGTCTTTATGAAATTACCTTTTAAATCTTTAAATTTTGCTTTTAAATAAGCTTCCGTTAAATAGTCATGTCCTTTAACGGGATCAAACCTTCCAATGACAGTAAAAACTAATTTTTTTGCATCTATTGTTGGTAATGACGGATGAATTAAGAAAGAAGAGTTGTTATCATTTACAGGAAAAAGCGATTTTCCATAATAATGAACTATAAATTTATCGTTTTTTAAATTAAATTGTACTCTTTTTTTAACACATTCAGCAGCAAAAATAATTTTATCTGTGATTTTATTATAAATATATTTTGATATAAAATTTGATTTGATATTTTGAGCTTGACCTCTAACCCGAATTAACTTTTTGTCTCTCCAAAAAAAGGGAAAAAGAATTTTAGTTATACAACATAGTGTATGCTCACGACCTTCAAAAACCCAAATATATTTTAAATCTTGTTTATGATTTGATAAAATTTTTATTAACAAAAAAAGACTTTTAAAAAAATTTATGAATGTTTGATTGTGAATTGGTGAATGAACGAAAGGAATATCATATTGGTTGCATTTATCCTTCATAGCTGTACTTCCTACTTCAGCACAGTAAAGAATATTATGATTCGTTTTTACATAAAGCGCAATTTGTAAACTATAATCGGAGACCGCAGAAAACCATGGGTTTGAATTTAAAAATAAATGGGTGATTTTAAATTTGCTGTTCAACTTTGTTCGCCTTACGAAAAATAAGAATAGGGTTTGTTAACAACTCCTGTTTCTTATCTGCTTCTATAATTTTATTCCAGACTAAAAACGGGTTTTCAAACCCATTCACATAGCCTTCATTTTCTAATTTTCCTTCACAGTAAACAAGCTCTAAACCGAATTGTTGAGCTTGTTCTTGAAAGTAGGATAAAGAAAATCCAGGATCCGAAGGATGCATAAGAGCATCGGCAACAGAAGCTGAACCTGGCCCTAAATAACGAAATCTTTCGAAGGTAGATCTAAAAAAACCTATAAAATTAAAAAATTGCCATACTCTTAATTGAAAATATTTAATAACAATATGAAATTTAAATCCTTTTTTCTGTAAAAAAGAATCCCATGTCCCACTATAACGATTTTGAATACGACGTTCTAATTTTCGTCCATGAAAACTATAGATCATAAGTCTTAAAACACCATTTTCATTTAATTTTTGTGAAATTGCCAGAAGGATGCCTGTAGGGTCTGGTTGATGATGTAACACTCCAAAGCATTGAATATAATCAAATTTTCCAATTGCTTTTTCCTTTAAAATCATTTCTGCATTTCCTAAAAGAAACTCGATTTTTTTAAATGTTTTTTGATTCCAAAAAACATTTAAAATAGTATGAAAGGCGAGCTTTTTTTTTGCTTTTTGGATTGCTTTTCTGCTAAGATCCATAGCAATTATTTCGTTTTCTGGATGTAATTTTCTAAAAAGAAGAGGCTCATCGGTTCCACAACCTACTAATAATATTCTTTTTGTATTTGGAAAAATCTCTATCATTTCATTATAAACAGGCAGGAATTCTTCTTTTGATATTTTTATATTTGAATGTTTATACTTGGAGCTTAAAAACCAAATTTTTTCAGCAAGAATTGTCCTTCCCTTAGACAACATCATCAGAAAACCACCATGAGCTGTTAACTGAGCGTCTAATTTAGGAGAAACAAAAATAGGGCGGTTAGGATAAGGGAAAAGGTCATAAAACTGCCTCATTTTCTCAATCTTTAACTGCTCCATTGTTATCCTTCCCTCTAATCGTATTTGCGACAGGTGAAATTCTGTCATAATAACATGAAGATCCCGTAAACTAAAGAGTTTGTTACTCTGTGCTTGACACTCATATATTTGTAAAGTATTGCTTTCAGGCTTGAGATGGTGACTGTAGTCAAGCGGTTAAGACAATGGATTGTGATTCCATCATGCGGGGGTTCGAATCCCCTCAGTCACCCCATTTTAAAGAGCTTCCTAATTATTTAGGAAGCTTTTTTTGTTTTGATCATATTATTTTGTATAAAATAAAAAAATTAATAAATATCTTTAAATATTAAATACTTTAGCCGATAGAAACTTAGAATAAATAAGTTGCGAGGTTTATTGCATATATGGCTCAAATATTTAAAAATCAAAAAAATTTAGAACAGTCTTTAAGAAGAAAAAAACTGGATAAACCAGGAAAACACGCCCTTTTTCTATTATCTTTATTCAATCAAATAGCTTTTACTCAGGAACAAGATTTATCTGTAACCATAAATGGGGAAGAAGTTTTACAAGCTGGACTTATTTCAGACTTAAACCATTTTGATAATTGGAAAAACAAAATGGTATCTTTAGGTATATTTATTCTAAATAATAATGAGGAAAATGTATTTAAACCTTCTTCATTTATATTGAATTATATTTATAAAGAAAGAAATATTCCTATTGGAGTTAATAATAATAAAAATAATTCTGTTTTAGAAGAAAATTTAAAAAATGAAATTAAAAACTTACAAGAAGAAATTTTATTATTAAAAGAAGCATTAAAAGAAACAAATAGAAGAATTGAACGTGCTGCAGAAAGCTGGAAGCTTAGATCAACATTTGTTCTAAAAAAAGAAAACGAAAGACAAGCTTTAAATGCGTTTCCAAAAAGATATTAATTATTTATTAATAAGAATTTATAAATATTCTGACCGAAAAATTCGCTCTTTTTTGATAACACTTAGGACATGAAACTATAGTATCTGTAAATCCTGTTGAAAGAAATTCTGAATTTTCTCCAAAAACTGTCCAATTAGAAAAAAAACCTGTAGCTGGTTGTGCAAGTATATAAGAATTTCCAAAATTTTTAATACATAAACTTTCAATTTCTCTTATTTTATGAATACCACCATTAATTTTAAAATAGTCAATTTCGTAAAAATAATTTGAATCTATTTTTTTTAAAAATTTTTCCCACTTTCCTTCAACACTATATATTTTATCATCAATTTTAAGCCACTCCCATTTCATAGAAAGGGTTGAACAAAATACATCTACTTTAGTGGCATACAAATTATTAAAATAAAATATATTTACTAAAGTTAAATATAATAATATTTTTAATTTTTTTTGATTCATAACTATACCAATTTATAAATATTAATAAATAAACTCAAAAATATTGTTATTTTTTTGAGAAAGTTCATTCACACTCTTATGAAAAGTTTTTATTTTTAAACATCTTATACAGTAATAACTTAAGCTTAAAAAACCTTGCAGTACATTTCTATCATCAATACCAACAGGTAACCATGTTGAAAAAATCCCGCTTGATGCTTGAACATATTGAAAATCAGAGCCAAAACTATGAACACAAAGTTGCTGTATTTCATTCAAATTTAAATTTTTATTATTTAATTTAAAATATCTTGCTATTAACCTATACTCAGAATTTATTTTTTTAGATAAATTTTGCCATTCACCATTTAATTTTAAAATATCATTGTTATAATAAAGCCATTTTGTTTCTTTATTTTTATTAGCACAATAAATATCTGCTGTATCTGCATAAGCCATTAATGAGGAACATAAAACAAAATTAATATAAATTAAAATTTTAATAAATTTCATATTTACATCCTTAAATAAAATTTAAATAACTTAAAATTTTAAAATATTCAAGCAAATTTTATTTAATACTTTTTCCATTTTTATATTTAAGCTATTTTAAAACTCATTAAAATATTTTTCTAAATTAAAATAATCATAAAAATTAATTCTTATTATGCTAAAAGGTTTTAGGTTCCTTGAGCAAAATACACACCTATTATTTAATTCAAATACACCTTTTGCTACAGAATTATTTGACACACCCAAAAGAAACCAATCTGAAAACATACTATCAGCTACTTGAGCAAAAATATAAGATGGACCAAATTTTTTAATACATTCTTTTTGCAAATTTTCTATAAAACTCCAGTCAGCATCTATTTTAAAATATCTTAGGCTTAAATATCTATTATTCGTTATTGACTTGCTGAATAATACCCACTCTCCATTCACAGAAACAATTTGATTATTTGATCTTAGCCATTCCCATTTTTTGTCATTCGTAGCACAAAATACTTCTGTCGTTTCAGCAAAAATACTTTGAAAACAAAATGTATTAATTATAAATAAAATTAGATATATAAATTTTATTTTCATAAAATTTCCTTTTTTATTATTGAATATTATATTTATTTTTTGATTTTCAAAGATTAAATTATATTAAATTAGCCACACGGTCAATTAAATAATTAAAAATTTTGAAATTGCTACCCATTAATCTTAATTTTTTTTAAAATTTAAAAATGTCAAAAATATTTTTGGCATTTAAAAAATTTTTATTTATAATAAATAAAGAATAAAGAAAATATTAAGGATTTTATTATGAATAGTTTAGTTACAATTCAATCAAAAAGAATTACATTAAGATCTTTAAAAATTGAAGATTATTTACAAATATTTGAATATTCAAAAAATTTAAATGTTACAAAATTTCTAAATTGGGATTATCACAAAAATACAGAAGAAACAATTGATTATTTAAATAGAATTATATCATTATATAAATATTTTCCTACAAGTAATTTAGCAATTTTGTTAAATGAAAGTGAAACTGAATCTGAGAAAATAATTGGAACTATTGGACTCCTTCCTAAAAATCCTAAATTACCAAATCAATATGAACTAGGATTTGTATTAGGAGAAAATTGGTGGGGCAAAGGATACGCTTATGAAGCTGCAAATACGTTAATATCATTTACAAATAAAAATTTTAAAATAGAAAAAATTTTAGCTTATTGTGCCACTCAAAATATATTTAGTTTTAGACTATTGGAAAAGCTTGGGATGAAAAGAGAAGGAATAATAAAAAAACATATTTTGAAAAATGGGGATTTTTTAGACTCTTATCTTTATTCGTTACAAAATATTAAATAATATTTAATTTAATATTAAAACATCGCTATGAATTTTATTCGCAATATAATTCGCTGTAGAACCTAGCATTCCAATAAAAGAATGGTGATGGCCAGCAATTATAACCAAATCAATATTTAATTCTTTAGCAAAAGCAACAATACCCTCTTTAGGATCAGCAAAAAAAACATGAATATTTTGCTTTTCTACATTAAGATCCGCAACAAGTTTATTCATTTTTTGTTCAGCATCTTGAATGGCTTCTTTTTCAAGATCAATATTTACAGGATAGTAGTATCCATGAACAGGAATAGATGCAACTGGACTTACGGCATGACAGATATGTACTTCCGCATTAAAAGCACTTGAAAGAGGAATTGCTTTTTGAAATGACTTAATACTCGCTTCTGAAAAATCAGTACATATTAATATTTTTTTATATGCAGACATAAATCCGTTCCTTTATCTAAGATAGTAAAAACTTATTCATGGAATAAGAAATAAAATCATTCATTATTTTATATTTTTTTTATAAATTATTCAAGATAATAATAAGATATTAAAATAACAATTTCATTTATATAATAACATTTTAAACTAAATTTACATTTAAATTATTTTTTGGGTAGTCTGTTATTCTTGCAAATGGTCCTTCAAAAATTTGTTTTACTAATGTAACATTTGAAGAATCTATATCTTCTTTTTGTGATATATCATTTTCATGAATAATAAGGATACGATGAGAGTTTGTATCCGTTATAATTAAATTTCCGTTGAACCAAGTAATACCAGATGGTTCATTTAAACGTTCAGATAAAGGAACTGTCCCTAAATAATCCTTGCCTACAGAATAAATTCTCATCGCATTATTATAAGAATCAAGTATATATAAATTTTGTGAGGTAGGACTCCATGCACAACTTAATGGGTGCTGCATTTTAGCTTCTGCACCAAGTCCATCTGAAAAACCAAAATCAAAAAGACCTCCACCAACAAGACTAACTATCATTGTTTTTCCTGTTTCATTCCAATTTTTAATAATAAGTCTGATAGAACTTGTCTCACTATCCGTAAAAGCTAGGACAGTATCAGAAACGGCAGAAACTCCTGATGGCTCAGCCAAAGCAGCAAACGAGGCGGGTCCATCTAATAGATCTTCTCGACCTGACCCAGCAATATGTGAAACAGAATCGTCTTTAACTATATATTGAACAATTTGATTGCTTCCAGAGCATGAAATAGCAAGATGATTTCCCCACACACAAACATCAGCTGGACAATTTAACGGAGCTAGTTTTGCATCATATTCAGAGCGGGCTTCAAATAAACCTTTTTCCCCTTTACCAGCAAGTACTCTATATTTTCTTTGGGGTTTGCCCTCTAAATCAAAGGCAATAACACGATGATGTCCAGAATCACAAACGATGAGCTCTTCTTTCCAAATACAACATCCTAAAGGTGATGAAAGAATTCCTTCACCAAATGATGTTACAAATTTTCCTTCATAATTTAATTGAACAATTCTATTATTAAATGTATCCGAAACAAAATAAAATACATTTGAATTTATTTCTGTTGCCACTGCTTTTGTAGGATATCTAAAATTAAATTTATCATCAATTGTTCCCCAGTTACTTAATTGAACTTGTGGTAAATTTTTATTTATAATTAAAGATGAAATTTGTTCCTTTAAAAAATCATATTTATTTTCACCAGTAACTGAATTAAATATTTTACCTTCACAATCAATTATCACAAAAGTAGGCCAATTTCGTATAGCAAACTTTTTTGAAATTTGCATGTCTTCATCAACAATAACTGGGTGATTTATATTTAATCTATGGCAGGCTTCTTTTACATTATTAAAATCTTGTTCATGAAAGAATTTAGCGTTTTGAACTCCAATTACGACTAATCCTTTTTTACTAAATTCGTCTTCTAATTTTTTTAATTCAGCTAATACTTCTAGACAGTTTACACTACAAAAAGTCCAAAAGTGTAATAAAATAGGATGACCTTTAAAGTGTTCTAAGCTTAAAGAAAATTCCGAATTTATCCACTTAAACTCTGGAGGAAACTCTGGAGCATTTACCGGCATCATGGCACCCATAATAGTAAAGGTGAAATTAAAGCATTTTTACTTTGTTCTGATTTGACCAAATAAGCCTCTAATTAAATTATAATCCATTTTTAAACCAGAAATTCCTTTTTTTCTAAATATATTGAAAATTTTTGGCAAAAAAATGACAAACATGATTAAACCAATTATTAATAGAAATAAAAATCCTAATATAATAAAGGGAAGTAACAATATAATTTTTAAAATTGATGGCTTTTTTAATTTGATATTAGAATTATTTCCAAAGGAATAATAGAAAGATTTAAATTTTTGTTGTTGATTTTCAGATGAATAAAATTCTTGCTCTGAAAAATGATATTCATTCACTTTTTTTATACTATTACTTTGATTTTCATTGATATTAGAATTTGAATTATTTGTTTGAGTACTATCTTCATTAACAAACTCAGCGTCAATAATATCATTTTTTTTATTTAAATTATTTTCATTCACTAATAATTCCTTTCAATAATTGGATTTGAGAATAAAAATATTTTTTATTCTAATGAATTTCGAATTCCATATAATTTTTGTACGATATTTGACCTCCAAAAAAAATCAGAATCCGAATTCCAAACCCATAAACCGTCACTTAATGCACATATTTTATTTGCAATCTCTCTAGCAAAAAATAGGTCATGTGAAGTGATAAAAATGATTGATTGATTTTCACGAGCGTATAATTTACATTTATAAATTAAATCGTGCTTGTGTCTTGCGTCTAAATCACTTTCAGGCTCATCTAAAAAAAGTACTTTTGCTTTACTAGCCCATATTCTGGCCAATTGTACTCTTTTCCACTCACCACCACTTAAATCAACCAATTCTGTATTTTTTAAGTGCATTAAGTCAAAATCTCTCAAAATGTTATCATAGTCAATAGAAAGCTCATTTGATAAATAACTAGTATTCCTATTTAAAAAATCGCTCAAAGATATAAACTCAATAACGTTAAAATTTTCAGGTCGAATAAGCTGCTGTGGTAACCAAGAGATTGATTTCCTATTTTTATGACTTTTTAATAAGTCATCCTGAGATTTTAATAATGAGACTTGACCATAACTTGGCTCCAATAAACCTGCGCAAACCTTCAACAAAGTACTTTTACCAGCACCATTATTACCAAGCAAACAAATGATATCTCCACCGGTAAACTCAAAACTTACGTTTCGAAATAATATTTTACCGCTTTTTACAGCATAAGCAAGATCTAAAGACTTTAAGAAAATAGGAGTCATATTTTATGCCTATTTAAAAGAATAAAAGAGAGCATAGGAGCTCCTAAAATTGCTGTAAAAATGCCAACAGATAGTTGAGCTGGTGAAAATAAAGACCTAGATAAAGTATCTGCATTTACTAGAACAATAGCACCTAAAATCATGCAAATAATTATTTCAAAATATGATGAAAATCTATGAATTTTTCGAATGATATGTGGAATAATTAAACCAATAAAAGCAATAATTCCAGATGTTGATACTGCTAATGAAATAAGAATACAAATCATTAAAATTGAGTTGTTTCTTAATTTTACAGGATTTATTCCCATAGATTTTGCAAAATCATCTCCAAATAACATATAATCATAAAATTTTGATTTTTTTAGAATATAGTATATTGGGTATATTGACAACGTAACTATAAATAATAAAGGATAAATTGATATTGGCTGTAAAGACCCCATTAAAAAATTATGAATTTCAGATAACTGTTCAGGCTTTGCAAGAGAAAATATCAACATTAATATAGATGAAAAAAAAGAATTAATAATAATTCCTATTACAGGAAAAATATAATCATCATTTAAGTTTTTTATATTTTTTCTAGCTAAAATTAAAATTATAAATGAAAACATACATCCAATAAATGCAAATATAGATTGTATTGGAAAAAGTATTGTTAAAGGAAGACTCGAAATTATAGGCAAAGAATTAAAAATGAAAAATAAAGACGCAAAACACGAACCACCAGATGATATTCCTAAAATAAAAGGATCTGCTAATGGATTTCTTAACAGTTTTTGTAAAATATATCCACACAAAGCTAAAATAGCGCCTATAATTGCTGCTTGTATTAAACCATTCATTCTCAATTCTAAAATTTTTAGGTATAAATCATTGTTAGTTTGAATTAAATTTGAACTAAAAATATTTATGTCTGTAGAACCAAAATAGATACTTAAAAATGAAGAAACTAAAAAAATTAAAATATAGATAATAAAAATTTTAAAAGAAAAATCTTTTTTCAATGTTATATACTTTCAATAAAATGAATTCCTTCAACAATTCGAGGTCCTGGTCTTACTAGAACATCTTTAGGTAATATTTCTATATCAATTTTTTTAGTATCTTCTCCATAAATTTGTTGGATTTTTTGTTTTTGTATTTCTAAACTTTCCTGTTTAGTTTTACCTTCAATACCACCTACTAAAATCAAATCTGGTCTGTTTTTTAATAAAAATTCATTTGAAATTATAGGATACTTAATTACACTTTTTCCAACAATATTTTTAAGTCCTGATAGTTTAAATAATTCACCTAGCCAAGTTTCTTCACTTACGGAATAAATAGGATTAAATTGTAATATCAGTAAAAATGATTTATTTTTTTTCTTACCATTTGAAATTTTTTGCAAAGATTTTTCAATACTACTAGATAGCTCTTTTCCTTTTTCTGTTACTCCTAGGTTATTCGCAATAGTTTGAATTATTATTGGTATATCGGTAGCTTTTTGAGGTTTTACTTGAACTATTTTTATTCCTTTTGTTTTTAGAGCATTTAATTTTTCCATTGGATTACCTTCAGTTGCTAAAATAATATTTGTTCCTGAAGAAATGATTCTTTCCATATTTGGATTATTAAAATTACCTACTTTATATACTTTTTTTGCTTGTTCTGGATAGTCACATAAAATTGTATTTCCAACTAATTGATTGCCAAGTCCAAGTGCATATACAATTTCTGTAAGATTAGGTGCTAATGAAACAATTTTTTGATTTTTATTTGCTGATGCTTTTGAAATAATTATAAAATTAAAAAAAACAAAAATATAAATAAAAAATATTTTCACCGATTTATTCCTGCTGCAATAATTCTATCTTTAATTTTTTTTATAACTCGTGCTTCAAGCTGCCTTGCTCTTTCTCTAGTAATACCATATTTATCACCAACATCTTGAAGAGTAATAGGGTCATCAGACATAATTCTATTGTGAAAAATATATGCATCTCTTTCATTTAATTCTTTTTCAATAAATGAAACTTCTTTTCGTAATATTTTTAATAGTTGCTCTTTTTCATAAGTAACATCAGCTTCTTCGGAATCAGAAAATAACAAATCAACTTGTCTTGTATCATTATCTTCACCAACAGGAGTATCTAAAGAAACATCATTTTTAGTTAATCGTTGTTGCATTTCAACAACATCTTGTGGTTGTACACCAATTTTTTCAGCTAACAAATTAGCATCAAATTTTTGAGTTAAAGCATATAATTTTTCAGCTTCGCCTCTAAGTCTGAAAAATAATTTTCTTTGAGCATCGGTAGTTCCCATTCTTACAAGACTTTTATTGTCCATTAAAAATTTTAAAATATAAGCTCTAATCCACCATGCACTATATGTTGATAACTTAACACCTCTATAAGGATTAAAACGATTTACAGCTTGAACTAAACCTGCATTACCTTCTTGTATTAAATCTAATATTTGTGAATAAGCTCTTCTATATTCCATAGCTATTTTCACTACAAGTCTTAAATTAGAGGTAACAAGACGATTTCTTGATTCAATATCATGCTCTTCATAAGCTTTTATTGCGACTTCTTTTTCTTGCTCTCTTGTCATTAAGGAATATTTACGAAGTTCGGCAAGATATTTTTGTAAAGCGTTTGTAGTTATTAAACCATTTTCTTTAGCACCAATTTCAATTGTATCATCAAGGTCAACATCATCATCTTCATCGGACTCTTCTTCACGAAGGGCAGGAAGTATATCGCTGTCATCTAAAATAACTTCGGTTTCAGAGTCTTTATAATTATCTATATCTATTATATCTTGTCGTTCTTTTGAAGATTCTTCTGTATAATCATCTTCATCTAAAACTTCTGCATCAAGTAGATCTGTTTTTTTTGATTTGGAGTTCAGATTTGTTTTTATATTGTTGTTTTTTAATTTCTGTTTGCTCTGTCCAGAAACTCGAACAAAAGATTTTTTATTTGTTTTATTTGAATCATCTGTTTGCTTTTCTTCGTCAGTTATCACAATCTCTTTCTTACGAGTCATAGGGCTTACTCCCTGAAAAGGAATCCACAATGCTCAGAGTCGGAATCATTTCCAACCCTTTTGCAAAAATTATCAAACATAATCCTGAGTACAATACGCGCCTCTGGTATACTTTGGCCAATTATGGGCAACTTGAAGTCACTCGATCTATTGAACAACTAAATCAAGTTTGCCAAGAATTTAGTGCAAGAAAAATAAATCTTGTTGGAATTGTTGGCGGTGATGGAAGCATTAGTTTAACACTTTCAGCCATATTAAAAGCTTATGGGCCTAATAATCTTCCAAAAATTCTTATCCTAAAAGGCGGAACAATCAATTTTTTAGCTAAAAATTTAGGCATAAAAACAGAAGCTCTGACTTGCCTAGAAGATACATTAAAACTCATCAACACAAAACAAATCATGAATGAAGCTATTCTGAGTACCTTGTATGTCAATGGGCGAATTGGATTTATCTTTGCAAACGGAGTAGCCACAGCTTTTCTTGAAGAGTTTTATAAAGATAAAACAAACTCATTTGGAGCCGCTCTCAAAATAGCTGGATATATTGCTGACGGCCTTTTAAAAGGTAAAATAAATGGGGAATTTCCACGATTAGTTAAACAGCAAAATATGAAAATAGAAACATCACCTTCTCCAATTTGGCAGTCTATCCACAAACTTCATAACACACCTGATGAATTTAGTTTAGTATTTGCTTCAACAGTTCAAAAACTTCCACTTACCTCACATTTTTTTAAAAAAGTAGAATTGGGCGATAATTTTGCAGAAATGATGGCTATTTCTGAAAAAGGAAGAAAACTTATAAAAGGAGCTATGAAGGCTTTTTTAGGCGGAGATATTTATAATTTTTCAAAAGTTCACTCTGTAAAATTCAAAAAAGCTATATTAACTTGCAATGATAGCACTCTTTATTCGTTAGATGGTGATCTTCTAAATTCAAATGATGGTAAAATTAACATTGAAATGGGACCAAATTTTGTGTTTTGCTCTCCTTACGTTATAGCTAAATAGGCTTATTTAGTTAAAAAAGGGTTTTTATGACAGTGAAAGAAAAAAGAGAAAAAGAAGAAAGTAAGGAAGAAAAGAAAAATCTTGATTCTAAACGCAGCTTTTCTATTCGCGAAATGGAAATCCAAGATTTAGCTGAAGCTTATAACTTAGGTGAAACATGCTTTAGAGCAGATTTATGGCCAATGTTATACAGAGGCTGGGATGAATATGAAGTCACAAGTATGTTTAATACAGATGGTGATTATTGCCTTGTTGCAGAAAATGATGATTTTCAAAAAGGTGAAGATCCTGAAGATGAACGTATTGTTGGCTTTGTTTTAGGAACAGTAATGTCTAAACCAGGAACCGCCTGGAGCTATGGATATATTGTTTGGTTATGTGCACACCCAAATTGGCAAAGAGAAGGTGTAGCAAGCAAACTTATTGATAAAGTAGTTGAAGCATTTGTAGAAAATGAAGGTGTTCGTATTATAATGGCTGATACAGATCCAAGCAATAATAGAGCAGTTCAATTTTTTAAGAAAAAGGGATTTGATCAAGAACACCAACATGTATTTTTGACTTCAAATATTGAAAACAACCCTCTTTATTCTAATTTACTTCATAAATCGAGAGCTGCTGCATTAGAGGAACAATATTTAAAAAAAATAAGAAGATTAGCTATTGGTTCTTCTGGCCTTGCGGCTATTAAAAATCTGAAAAGAAAAAATATTAATAGTAAAAATGAGAGTAATAAAAATGTTACCCCAAAGCGTAATAAGAAAAAATCTAAAAAGAAAAAAAAATAAAGTAACATCTTGCTCTGCATTTATAAAAGGATAATTTCAATTATGCATAATCAAACAGGGACTCCTGATCTCACTCTTTTAAATAAAGCCCAATATGATGCATGCACACACAAAGATGGTCCTGCAGTTGTTTATGCTGGTGCAGGTAGTGGAAAAACAAGAGTAATTTGCTCAAGAATTGGCTGGTTAATAACAGAACAAGGCGTTCCTCCATCTTCCATTTTAGCAGTAACTTTTACAAATAAAGCCGCTAAAGAAATGAAAGAAAGAATTGAAAGCTATATCGGTGGACAAAAATCAAAAAACATTATTGTTTCAACTTTTCACGCTTTTTGTGCAAGATTTCTTCGAATTTATTCTCATGAAGCCGGCTATCAACCTGGTTTTACAATATATGACGATAATGATCAAAAAAGTTTATTAAAAGATATTTTAAAACAATTAAATGTTCCAGATAAACTTCTTTCATTAAATACTGTTAAATCTAAAATTGATAAAATTAAAAATCAAGGACATACTCCTGAAGAATATTTACAAGAAATAAAAAATAATAAAGATTATACGATAAAAGAAGAAAGAAACCAGCTTAGAAATTTTGGTGAACATTACGATCCTGAACTTATACAAAAAGTTTATGAACTATACCAAAGACAAATGAAGCAACAAAATGCAATGGATTTTAATGATTTATTATTAATTATGTATAAATTATTAGAAAACAACCCAAATGTTCTAGCTTCATTACAAAATCGTTTTCGCTACTTTTTAATTGATGAATTTCAAGACACAAATCCAATACAATTTAAATTAATTCGTATTTTAAGCTCAAAAACTAAAAATTTATTTATTGTTGGTGACGATGATCAAAGTATTTATTCTTGGCGAGGGGCTGAGCCTTCTTTTATTTTAAATTTTGATAAAGAAAATGAAAATACAAAAGTTTATAAACTTGAAGAAAACTATAGAAGTTCAAATACCATTATTGGCGCAGCTACAGGAGTAATTAAAAATAATTATAAAAGAGCCGATAAATCTATTTTTACTCAAAAAACAAATGGTTCAAAAATTAAGTTTAAATCCTGTGATGATTCTTATTCTGAATCTCGTTTTATTGCTAATGAAATATATTCTGCCATTCAAAATGATGAAAAATTTTCCGATTTTTGTATTTTATATAGAACAAATGCGCAAAGCCGTTCTTTAGAAGACGAACTTAGAAGACGCATGATGCCATATATTATTTATGGCTCTGTTCGTTTTTATGAACGTGCCGAAATTAAAATTCTGCTTGCTTATTTAAAATTAATTATAAATCCAACAGATGAAGCGTCCTTTCAAAAAGTAATAAATACTCCTAGACGTGGTTTTGGAGATAAAGCTTTACAAAATTTAAAAGATCTTTCCTTAAGTAGAAATGAAACACTATTAAAAACAATGACAGAAATTGTATATGGAACTATTGAAAACGAAATATCGAGATCTATTTCAGGAATAAAAGAATTTATTATGAGCTACCAAAAATGGCGAAATAATATAAATGAACATAATAAGCCCTCTCAAATTTTAGCAGACATAATTTCAGATATTAAATTTGAAGCTTATTTAAAAACAACACATCCTGAAGATTTTGATGAAAGATGGCTTAACGTTATTGAGTTAAGAAACGCGATTATTGAATTTGAAAATTTTGAATATGATGAAGAATTTATTCAAAATGAAAAACCTTTTACAGGAATAGAAAAATTATCTCGTTTTATTGAACAGGCAATGCTTACTATTGAACCAACAGTTGTAAATGTTCAACAAGGTACTGCAAATGCAATTACATTAATGACAATACACTCTGCAAAAGGTTTAGAGTTTCCAAATGTCATTATTGCAGGACTAGAAGAAGGAGTTCTTCCACATCAAAACTCTCTAGATTCTCCTGAAGCAATTGAAGAAGAGCGTCGCTTAATGTATGTTGCTATTACTAGAGCAAAAAATAAGTTAACAATTACTAATTGCAAAAGAAATAGATACAAAGATTTTTTACCCGCTCAAGAAAGCAGATTTATTTCTGAAATTCCTTTTGAATTTATAGATCAAATTGATACTATTAATAAAAATGTAAAAAAAGAATTTGGTAAAATAAATGCTGAAAATAAATTTATAGATAAACCTCGAATATTTAAAGGTGACGATCTTCTTCAAAAAGAAACAAATCACTCAAATGAAGACACTCCTACCTGGAGAAAAGGACAAAGAGTAAATCATAAAGTATTTGGTGAAGGCATCATTCGAGAAATAGAAAAAAGTTCTCAAGGTTATAGACTAAAAATTAAATTTGAAAGAAGTAGTGTAGGTGAAAAAACATTAATACATACTTATGTTAATCCTATATAGAATTTTATTATTGAATAAGGTTACAAAATGAAAAAAGAAATCAAAGTTTCTCCCTCTATTGCAGCTGCTAATCTGATGAAATTGGAAGAAGAAGTTAAAAAACTCGAGTCTAGTGGCGCAGATAGTATTCATTTTGATGTAATGGATGGTCATTTTGTACCACTATTAACCATTGGTGTTCCATTTATTGAGCAAATGAGAAAAATAACAAAAATGCCTATTGATGTGCATATTATGGTAACAAACCCAGATCATGTATTTCAAGATTATTTAGATGCAGGGGCAGACGTTTTATCTTTTCATCAAGAAGTATCATTACACCCACATCGCATTTGTATGAAAATAAAAGATGCAGGAAAAAAAGCTGGTATTGCTTTAAATCCATCAACCCATTGGAATACAATTGAATATTTACTTCCTATTCTTGATCAAGTAACAATTATGTCTGTTAATCCTGGTTTTTCAAGACAATCTCACATACCTATAGTTCATAAAAAAATTCATGAACTTTCAAAATTTAGAAAAGAAAATAACTTAAATTTTGAAATTATGGTTGATGGTGGGGTAAATGCAGAAAATGTTATGACATTGAAACAATTAGGTACAGATATTGTAGTCGCAGGTGGTGCTGTATTTAATTTTGAAAATTACTCAGAAGCTATTCAAAAAATTAAAAAAGCATCTTTAAAAAATGCATAAATAAATTGATTTAAATAATTTTAACTTTATTAAAGAAGATTAAATATGATACCTAAATTTTACGATCCAATATCTGATGAACTTATTTCTTTAGAAAAAAAACTTGTTGAGTATTTACTAACTCCAAATGAGCCTACTAATCAAGTTTTATCCCATATTTTTTCTTCAGGTGGAAAAAGAATAAGACCTGCTATTTTTCTTTTATGCTCTAAATTAATTGGTTATAATGGAGAAAATAAATTTCCAATAGCTTCTGTATGTGAATATATTCATACAGCTAGTTTATTACATGATGACGTTATTGATAACTCAACATTAAGAAGAAATAAACCAACTGTTAATTCTGTTTGGGGAGATGAAACCGCAGTTTTGTCTGGTGATCTTATTTATTCAGCAGCATGTAGACTCATGGTTAAAACAAAGAGTTTAGAATTAATAGATGATTTTGCTGAATGTATTCGATTTATGAGTGAAAGTGAACTTTTTCAATTAGAGCTTTTGTGGAAACCAAATACAACAATAGATCAATACGAAAGAGTTATTGCAGGAAAAACAGCAGTTCTTTTTCAAGCAAGTGCAAAAACACCTTGCTATCTTAAAGAAACAAACACTCAAATTTCAAATTATTTTGCAGAATATGGTAGAAATTTAGGTTATGCATTTCAAATATTTGATGATTGCTTAGACTATGAAGGAAAACAATCTATCTTAGGGAAGCCAGTTTTAACCGATTTGCTTGAAGGTAAAATTACATTACCGCTAATTTACTCTATAAACTCTCAGCACAATTCTAAAACTAAATTAATTGAGCTAGTGAATTCAATTATTGAAACAGGTGAAACCTCAGAGCAAAATAAACAAATTCTTTTGAGCTATGTTATTGAAACAGAAGGATTAGAAAAATCATATAAAACAGCTGAAGAATATTCAAAAAAAGCAAGAGATGCTCTTAATAAAATAGAAAAAGAATTAAAATTAAATACAGAACAAATTCATGCACTAGAAGCACTTCGTGAAATAACGTATTTCGTTCTGAACAGAAAGAATTAAAATGAAATTTTTTTCAATAAGTAAACATACTTTAAAAAATGGATTGCGCGTATTATATTGTCACACGCCCGATTCCGTTTCATTTGAATTATCTATTCATATAAATACGGGTGCTAGGGATGAGTCTGAAGAAAATAATGGTGTATCCCATTTTTTAGAGCATATGATGTTCCGTGGTTCTAAAAAATATCCGAATTCACTTTCGCTTTCAAAAGCTATGGAATCTTTTGGTAGTGAAACAAACGCAATGACTGGGATAGAACATACAACTTATTGGTTAAAAGGTGATTCTGAAAAAACAATTGAAGCAATTGAATGTTTTTCTGATTTCTTTTTGCATCCTAATTATGCTGATTTAGAAATTGAACGTTCTGTTATTTTGCAAGAAATGGCATCTGATTTTAATGAATCTGGGGATAGTATTGATACAGAATCTTTATCTATGTCTACATTATTTTCAAATCATCCATTAGGAAATCCAATAATTGGTAATGAAGATGTAGTCAAAAAAATATCGGAAAAAGAATTATCCGAAAAAAGAAGAAATTTTTATATACCTGAGCGTTGTATAATAACAATAAATACTTCTTATTCTGAAATTGAAACAATTAAAACACTTGAAACTTATTTTGGAAACTTTTGGGAGCATACAAAACAATCTAACCCAAATAGAGTTACGGCTGAAAATACTATACCCTCTCTATCTAAATTAAGAAAACCCCAAAATGCATTATGTTTACAAAATAATCCTGATAATCAATTTGCTGTAAAAATGATATTTCCTACAATAGGCGGACTATCAAGAGATATTGTTTTAATTACCTTTTTACAAAGAATTCTTGATGATGGTATTTGCACAAGGTTACCAGCAAATATTAGAGAAAAACATGGATTAGTCTATGATATTAGTTGTGACACTCAATTTTTTAATGAGATAGGAACCTTTAGTATAGACGCTACTGTTTCTGAAGATCGATTAAATGAATTACTCGAAAAATTAGCTAGTGAATTAAAAACAGTAATTTCAGAATATCCTCTTAAAGAGGAAATAGAGCACATTAAATTTAGATATTGTTTTGATTTAAAGCAAATTAAAGAAACACCATCTCGTTTATTAAACAGAGAAGTCTCTTCTTATTTTATGAACTCTAATTTATCTGTTGATGATGAAATAGATATTGTTAAATCTATAACTCAAGAACAAATTTTACATACCGCAAAAAAAGTCTTTGGTTCTGCTAGAAGAGGATTTGTTTTAATTGGTCCTAAAGCAAGAAGAAAACGAGACTTAGTAGAAAAATTATTAAGTATTTTTGATAATATTGGAGATTAATATTCATGAACAAGGTTCCAATAACAAATATAAAACAATATACCGAAGGCTCTCTTAAAGAAAAAAATGAGTTTATAAAAATATTTGGCAAAGCAATTCAAGAATTTGGTTTTGTTATCATTGAAGGTCATGAAGTTCCAAATAAATTAATTCAAGATTGTTATGATCAAATTATTCAATTATTTGATTTACCAAAAAATATTAAATCAAATTATATTGAAGAAGGTGGATTAGGCCAAAGAGGTTATGTAAGTTTTGGACTAGAACATGCTAAAAATAACGATAAAGGCGATTTAAAAGAATTTTGGCATATTGGAAGAGAGTTTTATGAAAACAAAGACCTTGAATTAAAAAGTGCAAAAAATATTTGGCCTGTAAAAGAATTACCAAATTTTAAAGATAAATTAACAACATTATATTCTTCATTAGACAAAATATCTCTTGTGTTACTTTCTGCTATTTCAGAGTATTTAGGAATTCCAAAAAATACACTTTCTAATATGGCAAAAGATGGAAACACTGTTTTAAGAGCATTGCATTATCCTCCTGTAACAGGCGATCAATTTAATTCGGGAGCAATTCGTGCTGCTGCTCATGAAGATATCAATTTAATTACGATACTTTGTGAAGCAACAGAAGGAGGGCTTGAAATATTAACTCGACAAGGAAAATGGCTTGAAATCCAAAGCCAAAAGGGTCAAATGATAGTTGATTCAGGTGACATGTTATCAAGAATTACAAATGAAATTATACCCTCCACTACCCATCGAGTTGTGAATCCTATAAATGCCAAAAACGTTTCTCGATACTCATTGCCATTTTTTGTTCATGCATATGAAAACTGCGAACTCAATGTTTTAGATAAATGTGTTTCTCCATCAAGATCAGCAAAATTCCCCCCTATCTTAGCAAATGAATTTTTGTTACAAAGGTTAAGGGAAATAGGCTTGGGTAAAAAAATTTAAAATCTAATCGGAGTTTTAAAGTGAAAGACGAAACCGTTCTGGCAGTTGAAAATTTGGTAACAAGTTTTAAAGTATCAGGACGCGAAATTAATGCTGTTGATAATTGTTCCTTTACTGTAAAAAAAGGGAAAACCTTAGGAATTGTTGGCGAATCTGGATGTGGAAAAAGTGTAACAAGTTTATCTTTAATGAGATTAATTCCAAATCCTCCTGGTAAAATAGTTTCTGGAAATATTATTTTTGAAAATAAAAATTTATTAACATTATCTGAAAAAGAAATGAGATCTGTTCGCGGTAATAAAATTTCAATGATTTTTCAAGAACCTATGACAAGTTTAAATCCTGTTTATACAATTGGAAATCAAATTGCAGAGGTTTTTACTTTGCATAAAAGAGCTACTCGAAAAGAAGCTCGAGATCTCTCTATTGAAATGCTTAAACTTGTAAGAATTCCATCACCAGAAAAAAGAATTGATGATTATCCTCATCAATTATCAGGTGGCATGCGACAAAGAGTGATGATAGCAATTGCTCTAGCTTGTAAACCTTCACTTTTAATTGCAGATGAGCCAACAACAGCTTTAGATGTGACAATTCAAGCTCAAATTCTTGCGCTCATGAATAATTTACAAAAAGAAACAGGAATGTCTACAATTCTAATCACACATGATCTTGGGGTTGTTGCAGAAACTTGTGATGATGTTGTGGTCATGTACGCTGGGAAAATAGTGGAAAAATCTTCTACAAAAGAATTATTTGAAAACCCAAAACACCCCTATACAATTGGATTGCTTAATTCAATCCCAAAATTAGGTGAAAAAAAACACAGATTAAATACCATACCTGGTATTGTTCCCTCTTTATCAAATTTACCTAAAGGTTGTCGTTTTCAAGATAGATGTTCTTTAGTTTCAGATGAATGTAAAATAATAGAACCTGAATTAAAAACTTTAAAAAACGAAAAACTAGTCTCATGCTTTAAGGCTTAGGGAATAATAAATTATGTCAAAAAATATTTTTAATACCATCCCAACTAAAAATTATGAAGAAGCAAACCCAAAAATAAATCCTGAAGAATTTAAAAAAGTTGTTACCTCAAGAAGAAGTGTCCGTGTTTTTACAAACACTTCTATTCCTGAAAATATAATGAATGAATGTTTAGACCTTGCCTTACTTGCCCCAAACTCTTCTAATTTACAACCATGGGAGTTTTATTGGGTGCGCAGTAAAGACAAAAAACAAGAATTAGTCAAAGCATGCTTATCTCAACCAGCAGCAAGTACAGCTGCTGAATTAATTGTGTGTGTTGCTAGAACAAACACATGGAAACAAAATGCAAAAAAAATGTTGAACTTACTCGAAAGCCAAGGAGATAAAGTTCCAAAAACGGCAATAGATTATTATAAAAAAATTGTTCCCTTAGCTTATACACAAGGATTTTTAAGTATTATTGGTACTATAAAAAAACCCATTTTATATATAAGAGGATTAAAAACACCTACTCCTCGAAATCCTGTTTCAAATAGTGATATGGTATTATGGGCAACAAAAACATGTGCTCTTGCAGCAGAAAATCTTATGTTAGCGTTAAGAGCGCATTCCTTTGATTCATGCCCAATGGAAGGATTTGATGCACAAAGAGTTCAAAAAATACTTAATCTTCCAAAAGATGCTTATGTAGTAATGGTAATTGGAGCTGGCGAAAAAGCTCCAAATGGAGTTTATGGTCCTCGAATTCGTTTTGAAAGAAGTTCCTTTATTAAAGAGGTATAAAATAATATGTCTACAGATTATATTTTACAGATTAATAATTTGGTAAAATATTTTCCTATTAATGGTGGAATTTTAGGTAAACAAATTGCAAAAGTACATGCAGTCGATGATGTTACTTTTACGCTTGAAAAAGGAAAAACATTAGGCCTTGTTGGTGAATCAGGATGTGGAAAAAGTACTCTTGGAAGGACAATTCTGCGTTTAATCGAACCGACATCGGGTAGTATAATATTTGAAGGAAAAGATATTACAAATATATCTCAAAAAGACTTACGCCCCCTTAGAAAAGAATTTCAAATTGTTTTTCAAGATCCTTTTGCAAGCCTTAATCCTAGAATGTCTATAAAAGAAATATTATCTGAACCTTTTGAGATTCATAATTTATACAAAAATAAAAATGAACGTCTTGATAAAATTGTTTCTTTATTAAAAGAAGTTGGTTTAAGCCCAGAATCAATTGATAGATATCCACATGAGTTTTCTGGAGGACAAAGGCAAAGAATAGGAATTGCTCGTGCTCTTTCCTTAAATCCTAAAATTATTATATGCGATGAACCTGTAAGTGCTTTAGATGTTTCAATCCAAAGCCAAATATTAAATCTTATGATGGATCTTCGTGATAAATATAAATTATCGTATATATTTATTGCACATGATTTATCTGTAATAGAGCATATTTCAGATAATGTTGCTGTCATGTATTTAGGAAAAATAGTAGAATATACTTCATCTGAAAACTTATATAAAAATCCTTTGCATCCTTATACACAAGCTTTAATATCCAGTATTCCAAGGCATAACATTGTAGAAAAAAGAGAGCGACAGGTATTACAAGGTGATATTCCAAGCCCTATCAATCCACCAAGCGGTTGTCGATTTCATACAAGATGCCCTTTTGCAAAAGAAATATGTACAAATGAAGTTCCTAATTTAAAAAATTTGGGAACAACAGAAAATCCACATCATGTTTCATGTCACTTTAGCAAAGAAATTAAAGATAAAAAAATAAATTAATTATTATTACTAATCATTAAATAAACAAATTCTTTACTTTAAAAAAAAATTGATCCAATATCTCTTGATATTTAATCAGGAGGTACCGCTATGAAAAATGAAAATAAATCACTTGGTCTTATTGGTTATCATTCTATTCAATATTTTACACGCGATATTAAAACCTGCGTGCATTGGCATAAAGAAAAATTTGGTTTCGAAGAAATTGCTAAATCAACAACAAATTGGGAAAAACGTCATGGAATGCGTGCTATTGTCCTTTTAGGGGCAGGAAAACTTGGATGGATAATTACTGAGCCAATAGAAAAATCATCCACTGCAGGTAGATATTTAACAAATCATCCAGATGGAATTGCATATTTAAATTTCAGAGTTAAAAATATAAAAAATACAGCTGAATTTCTATTAGATAAAAAAGCTTCCATCCTATATGATATCGAAAGTCATACATCTCCTCATGATGGTTCTTGGAGAGAAACATCTATTGCAACAGCTATAGATGATGTTGGATTTCGTTTTATAGAGGAAAATAATTTTGATCAATTTGCCCCAGGTTTTGAATGGACAAATAAAAATAATAAAACAAAATTAAATGATATTGGTTTAGATCTGGGTATAGATCACGTTACTTGTAATGGGCGCTCCATGCACGCTATAACAGAGTTTTATAGGCACTGTATGGGGTTTGAGCAGTACTGGGGGGTTGAATTCCATACAGCTCATCATAAACCAGAATTAGGTACAGGATCTGGGTTAGAAAGTATTGTGATGTGGGATAAAGAAAGCGGCATTAAATTTGCAACCAATCAACCCCTAGCCCCCTATTTTAATAACTCTCAAATTCAAATTTATGTTGAAGACAACAGAGGATCGGGTATTCAACATATCGCTTTTGGAACAAAAAATATCATACAAACCGTTGAAAAACTTAGAGAAAGAGGAACCGTTTTTCTTGAAGCATCAGATAAATACTATGAGCAATTACCTGAACGCATGAAACAAATGAACCTACAAAAAATAAATGAACCATATGATATTGTTAGAAAAAACAACATATTATTAGATGGTTCTAACGGCAAATATCTGCTTCAAATATTTATGAAAGAGCAGTGTGTTCAATTGAATAACAAGAATGCGGGACCTTTTTTCTATGAAATTATTCAAAGAGAAGGCGATGATAGCTTTGGAGAAGGTAATTTTAAGGCTCTTTTTGATAGTATAGAAAAACAGCAAGTCTCTGATCATAGACAAGAAATGAGAGAAAGAGTCGATTCTCTTTGTTAAACTTATTTTTTTTTAAAAGAACTTGCGAAGCTCTTATACACATGTTACAGGTCAGCTTCTGTATTAGAGAAGTTACAACCTTCTCAACCTAAATGAGGAGATTAAAATGGGTAAGAAAGATAACCGTCGTACTTTTAAAATGAAAAGAAAAAAAGCTCAAGCTGCTAAAAAAGCACGCATTAAAGCAAAAATAGTAGCTTCTAAGACAACAAAGAAATCAGCTACTAAAAAGTAATTTTAATTAAAAGATTTTATTTGGAGAGATGGCCGAGTGGCTTAAGGCGGCGGTCTTGAAAACCGTTGTAGGTGTGAGCCTACCGGGGGTTCGAATCCCTCTCTCTCCGCCATATTAGACCCCCTTCTTAAAGGATTAAGAAGGGGGTTTTTTTATTGTTTACTCATTTTTAAATATAAATATCTTAGTCTATAAGTTTGTCATAATTTTTCTTTTATCACTTTAAATAAATAATTAAAAATCTGTTATATTTATAAAATAATATTTTTCTGGAGAATATGAAGTGTTTATAAAAGTTTTAAGTAGAATTTCTATAATACTTATTTTTATTTTATTCCCACTATTTTCTATTGCAAAAGAATTTGAATTAAAATTATGCTATCCAGATAACGATGCTCCTCCTTGGCAAATAGGAAATGGTGATCATGTTTTTAATCCTGCAGGACTTTCTTTAGACATTATTTCAAAAGCTGCCAGTAATTTAAATATCAAAGTAATTTATTCTCGTGTACCAACTAACCGTGTCTTTAATATTTTAAAAAAAAATGAAGTAGATGGTGCATTTATTTTTTCTTTTTTAGAAGAAAGATTAGAATACGGATATTTTCCAATGAATAAAAAAGATCTTGATCATGAAAGACGAGTTGCCACAATGATATATTCTTTTTATAAAAGAAAAGACTCTAATATAACATGGGATGGAAAGAAATTAAGTAATTCAGATAAAGCAGTAGGTGTAAATCGAGGTTATGCAGTTATTGATGTTCTTAAAAAATTACAAATACCTTATGAAGAAAGCAAAGGAACTGAAGTTCTTCTTAAAAAACTTGATTCTTCTCGTATTTCATCCTGTATAGGGCAATCTATTACAGTTGATTACTTTATTAAAAAACTAAAACTAAAAAATATTGTTAAAATAAATCCTGATGTAATTTCAAAAGATTATTTTTTAATTTTTAGTCATAAGTTTATAAATGAACACAAAAATATTGCAGAAAAATTATGGACTGAAATTGGAAAAGTAAGAGATATTGAAATTCAAAAAAATATTTCAACCTATGAAAATTAAAAATATATTTAAATATATACTAATTTTTTTTGACATAACCAATATAACCAGTAAGTAGCGATGAATTTATTTGAAACGTAAAATTTTTATCTACAACTCCATTCTGAATTAAGTTAAAAAAAGATTTTGAAAATATTTTTGGACTTAATCCTTTTAATTCTATTTTTTGGCAGTTTAATTTAGAAAAAAAACTCAATAATTCTGATGGTTTTATAAACAAATGAGCCACATGAAGATTTTTTGGCGTTCCCTTAACAAACCATTCCATACCTTTAATAACAAAAAGAGAAGAAAATAAATTTCTATTAAAGGTATGGAAGAAAAACAAACCATTTTTCTTTAACACTCTAGTTCCTTCTTTTAATGCAAGTTGATAATCTTCAATATGTTCTAAAAAATCCATTGCACAAACAACATCAAAACTTTCATCAGGAAAAGGTAAATTTAATGCATCTGCTTTTATATATTTAACTTTTTTAAATTGATCATAATTTCTAGCTACCTGCAAAACTTCTTCATGAATATCAATTCCTGAAACATGATATCCAATTTTTGATAAATCATTGGATAATAAACCTCCTCCGCAACCTATATCAAGAATTTCAATATTTTTATTAAAATATTTTTCAATTTGAAGCATAATCCAAGGATTTCGTGTTTTTGCTTCCGATCTTAAGAGTTCAACATAATCATTTCCATGATACCATTTATCTCCTAAGCTTTTATAAAGTTCATTATTTATCGTTTTTTTTTGAAACATATTAATTATCCTATATTTAGAAATAATAAATTATTCTTTTATAAAAATTAGATATTTTTTAATGGTATAAAAATCTCAGTTTTATTTTCACTGTATATTTCAAAGTCAAAACCCTTATCCCTTTCTTGTTCAGATTCAATAAACCATATTCCATAAATATATTTCCATGCATTAGCTAATTTTTTAGTTCCACCTATAACTTCAAAACACGCATACTTTCCTTTTGGCAATATTTGAATTTTATAATCTAAATTTAAAAATTCAGAACATTCATAGCCAAGTAAATAAATAAAATCCTCTTCATCAGTCATATCCTTATAAAGGCCATATAAATAATTTGATTTTATATATGGAATCATAATATTAAAATTATTATTTTTAAGACATTTTTTGTAAAAATTTGGAATATCTTTTTTTAATTTATTATTTTTTAATGATGTTTTTAATTCTAATCCATAAATTTTTGAGCTATTTAATAGAACATAGGATAATTTTGGAATTTCAATTGTTTTATTTTTTTGTTTTTTAATTATTTCTTCAATTTTTAATACTGGAAATAACTTTTTTCTAGATGGGTTTTTCCTAAAATAGGAAGGATTACAAAGAAACATTTCTTTAAAGGCTCTTTGAAAACTTTCAGGAGTATGGTAGCCAGCTTCAAAAGCAATATCTATAATTTTTGTTTTTTTTAATAATAATTTTTCAGCAGCGATTGAAAGTTTTCTTTTACGTATATATTCTTTTAAAGATATTCCTGTCATAAATGAAAATATTCTATGAAAATGAGACAAAGAACTAAAGGCTTCTTTAGATACATCAGAAAGTTTTATTTCTTCATCTATATTTTTTTCAATAAAGTTTATTGCTTTTTGAAGTCTGTTTAAATATTCATCACGTTTCATTAACAAAAATCCCAGTTTATTTAAAAATAATTTTAATCTGAATCATAAACTTCACACTCTGATTTACTACTTTTGTTGCAAAAATCTATTGCTTTTTGTATTGCTATCTCTTTTGAGTATTGTGAGTTACTTCTTCCATATCCACCCTTTTTTGATATTGCAAAAGCTTTATGAGGAGCATCTTCTAAATAGGTTTGAAAAAAACTTTGATACTTTTTCGCTAATTCATTAGGCCACATATACGTCCATTAGAGTAAGAACCACTCCCGCCTGCAAAATTAACTCCTGCAACAACAACAGCATCTTTAGGCTCTGGAGGAAAAGCGGTTAAACCCAGAATAGCAAGCCCTCCCGTGGAAACACCAATAACAATTGTTTTAGATGTATCAAATTGAGGCATAGAAGATAAATATGAAATTGCCTCTTTTAAATCATTCGAAGCTTTTTTTGTCCTTAGTAAATAGGGCGGAGATGTACACGAATCATTTAAATATCTTGACAACCCACCACCAGAATGACCAAATCCTTTTCTCATAACAACCGCTACCCCAAATCCTCTTCTTGCAAACTCCACTGCTTGAGCAAAAAAAAGCATTGCGGTTCTTTTTGGAATTTCTTCGTGATTTCTCGGGGTACCATGCGTTATTAAGGTTAAAGGATGCTTGCCTTTCGTATCAGGCCACATGATTAAAGATTCAAGTCCGTTCGAATTTGTTTTCTCGGCAGGTATTTGAATTTGTTCCCAAACTATTTTTTGGGCAAGTAATTGATTTTGAAATAACGAAATAAAAAAGATATAAGTAGGAATTTTAATAAAATTGAAAAACATAATTATCCTTAAAATTAATAAAAAAATTAATTTATAAAAATATTAAGGAAATTATATCAAATTTTTGAAATATTTAAAAGTTTCAGTAAAAAATTAATTTATTAAATGTTAATTTTAGCAGTCATCAAGTGTACAAATTCTTATTTTTTTGGGTCCCGCATTAAATTGTTCTGAAGACGCATCAGAAATATACATTGTTAATGCTAAAAATAATACAAATGGTGCTATAATAAAACGAGCTGAAAATTTAGAACGCATGATTCATTCCTTATCAGTTATTTATTAAATTAATATATATTCAAGTATGATATTTAATGAATTATTATATAATTTAATTTAGAGCATTTATAAAAAAGACGCGTTGGGATCAAGGGTCTATATAAATAAGATTTGTTTACTTGTCAATACAAATAATTAACAAATATATTACAATATTTTTTAATGGGTTATGGGAGTAATTATTATATTTTTCTGTTTTTAAAAATAAAAATTCTAATAAGCAAATAATAAGGTACTAAAGTTCTAAATTATATTTTAAGAACTTTAGTCCGTTTTTTTACATACCATCAACATTTAATTTATCTACTGTTTCTCTATAAGTAAGAGGGGATTTAAATACTGACATACTTGCAGAAACACCGCCCGTAGTTAAGGATAACCAGAAAATGTCAGTTGCTATTTTTCCATATAAATCAGATTTTTCATTATCACCGGCTTTTCCTGCATTTCTTGATGCTTCTCCAAAACCTTTTCCAGCAATCCAAGCAGCATCACTTGTATAACCCATAATCATTTTTGTGTATTTAAATTGAGAACTAACTCTTATCCCATCAGAAGTAGAAATATTATACATATCTGCTAAATAATTATTATTCGTTATTTTATTCGCGTTAGAGCTTCCTAATTTAATTATATTATCAGAAGTATTTTTTGCTGCCGACGCGACGCCAGCTAAAGAAGAAACCTCAAGGCCAATACCAACAGCACTTGCAGCCATTCCTAAAGCAAATGATGTCCATCCTAATGCGTATGAAATATCACCATATTTAGTTGCATCCGCTTTATTTCCTGCTGCATTTGCATCACTTGATAACTTTCCATAAACTTGTCCAGTTATCCCAATAACACTTGAAGCAATACCAGCAGAAGCAGCAACAGTTACAGCTATATCTGCAGCAGATAATGCTGCTGTACCTGCAATAGCAGGGGCTAATGTTGTACCTAAAGTAAATATGGAAAGGAATATTCCTAATAT
The DNA here is from genome assembly GCF_009208775.1 of Silvanigrella paludirubra. Taxonomy (NCBI): domain Bacteria; kingdom Pseudomonadati; phylum Bdellovibrionota; class Oligoflexia; order Silvanigrellales; family Silvanigrellaceae; genus Silvanigrella; species Silvanigrella paludirubra. Next base: position 191,598 of record NZ_WFLM01000003.1, read on the forward strand.
AGACAAACCAAGTCCAACACCTAGCATAATATTTGCAGCATTTTCACCTGTGGGGTCGAATTTCATTATAGGGTTATTTTCAGCAAATATATATCCGTTAATCCCACCTTTTCCAAATGGAGATTGAGTATCATATTGCATAAATCTACCTAAAGCAGGATTATACGCTCTGTAACCTTTACCAAGAAATTGATAACCTGTTTTGCCATCAGTTCTTTCTCCATTAAAACCAATATCACTTAATTTAGGAGAATTTGCTGCAGAATTTGAAACATCAAATTGCTCACCGTATGGTGTGTATACAAAATTCTTAGTTAATAATTTTGCACCTTCCATAACTCGAATGACACTTCTAGCCTGATCTGTTAAATAAAATTGGAAAACGCTACCTGGATTTACTTTACCAATAATGTAACCATTAATTTGTAAATAACTTACAATTTTTCCATTTGAATTTTCGTTTATAATTTTATTTCCATTGTAATAAAATTTAACTAATCCATTTTCGCTATCATTTTGTGATATAATTTCACCTGAACCATTGTAACTATATTCTATTGTTTTATCTTTACTAATAAATTTTGATAATCTTTGAAATGGTGTATAAACTAATTTATTATCATTACCATCTTTAATTATATTTCCATCTTCATCATATTCTAAAGTAGATGATGTATTTTTTAATCCAGTTGAAGAATATCCCTCTAATCTAACTCCATCTGTTTTATTATAATTATATGTCGTTATACTATCTGTTGTAGAATCAGAATATTTAACTTTTGCAGTTTTAATATTATTTAATGAATCAAAAGAATATTCTTCTGATTTTATAATATTTCCGTTTGTATCCCTAGGACAAAGTACTCCAGTACAAACATATTTTTGGAGATTATTAAGTGAATCATAAGAATAATTTTCTTGAGAATCAACACTAGAAGAATTATTACTATATCTATTTCTTGATGCAATATTCATATCTATATTATAGGAATATGTATAGGATAGAATATTAGAATTATTTACATCTGTATAAGATAAAGAGTTTAATGCTCCCATTGAATTGTATGAATAAGAAACTTTTGTATTATTTGGAAGTACTTTATATAATATTCTACCAAAATCATCGTAATAATAATTTTCTTCCTGGAAAATACCATCTTTAGAATTGTATTGAATTTTTTCTAAACGACCGGTTGATTTATTAAAGATATAGCTTGATTTTAATTGATTAATATCAGTTAAAGTAACTGGATAGTCTTGAAAATTATATTCATAGCTAATCGATTTTCCATCAGGATAAGTAACAGATTTTAATTTACCATCTTTAAAAGTAGTATATTTAGTTTTACCAGTTGAATCAATCATATTAACTAAATACATAGAAAACGAATCATACTCATAATTCGTTGTATAATTAGATTCTTCACCCAAGACTTGTTTTTTAATTAATTTATTAAATCCATTATATAAATATTTTATTTCCTTACCTGATCTTAATGTTTTACTTACAACATTTCCGTATAAATCATAAATATATTTTATAGATTTTCCAAATGGATCGGACTCTGATACTAATTGACCTATTGAATCATATTCTCTTGAACCTAAAGTGTATGAAGAACCATCAGATGTTATAACTGATTTTTTAATTATTTTATCATTTAATAATGGATCATAATCGTAAGAAATTTTTCTTCCATCAGAAAAAATATCTTGAACTTTTTGAGACAAAGGGCTGTATTTAAACTTAACAACATTTCCGTTTACATCTGTAGATTCTATTAAGTTACCAAATCCATCAAATAAACTTGAGCTCTTACTAAATAACGTTCTATCTTTAGTTAAAAGTTCAAGCCGAATAGGTTTTTTATTTAAATCAAAATATGAAACACTTATTGAAGATGAGTTCCCTGTATTTGATATCATGTAAGTTTCAGAACTATTTTTAGCATCGTCATATTTCGTTACTTTCGTTTCTCCATTTGGTGAAACAACCATGTTTTCTCTTGCTAAAACGTCATATTTATATTTTGTTGATATTTGATATTTATAACCATCTTTATCAATATCGTATAAACTCTGAGAATCTTTTTGACCGGTACTATTATAACTTAATGAAGATACTAAATTGAATGAACTATCATATTTAGATTGTAAAAAAGTTTGAATCTCTCTTCCTAAAGAATCGTTAACTTTATATGTAGTATATCCGTTAGGATTCATTACTAATACAGCAGAAGTTCCAAATCCCAAACCATATTTTGAATCATTTAAATAATATAAATAGTTTGTAGATATAGAACTCTCACCATTCACAGATGTTATTGTTTCTTTTAAAACTCTTCCTAAATTATCATATTGATAAGAAATATTTTTTCCATCTGTTTCAACTTTATTTTCTTCTTTTTTAGTAAAGGAATTTATTTTTGATGTTTCTTTAGCTAGAATATTTCCCTTATAGTCAATATATTCTTTATTTGTAATATTAAAGTTTGAATTTAATGAATATGTATTTTTATTAATAGAGACCTTACATTTACCACCAGAAGCTGATTTAATTTTAACAATAGAAGGGAGAGAATAAATATTAAATTTATTTGTATCCTTGTTATAAGTATTCAATTCGGTTTTGTATACTTTTCCACAGTTTACATCACTTATTCCACATATATTTGTATTATATCTATAAATTTTTGCTAAAACTCTTTGAAATGTTTTTCCTGTTAAATTTTGAGTGTTTTCATATTTATATTCTGTTATTAAACTAACTTTATCAATAGGAGATGTTTTAATCTCTTTTTCTACTAAATGCACCAAGCCATTAAATGTATTTTCAGCTGATAAATATTGGTATTCTTTTATAATTCCATTAGCTTCTATTGTTTTAAGTATATTTCCAGAATTATCATACGAATTTTTAACTACTTCTGTTCTATTTAAACCATCTTTATAGTATGTAGTTTTTACTTCAATTGGATAATTATAATTTGGGTCAAGTGAAGCAAAACTTTTACTCTTCCATTCAGGATAATTATATTCTTTTGTTTGAATCAAATTATCATTTTCTTTTATTTTTTCACTCATTAATTGATGAAAATGATTATATATTCTTTCTGTTTTAATATTTGACCCAGTTGGGGAGTCTTTACTTTCTATAGAAGAATAAGTATATGTATTTGGTGTATAAAATAAAGTATCTTCACCTTCTTTATATCCAGTAAAACCTTTTCCTAAATAGTTTGATGAATCTTGATTAAAAATATATGAAATAGATTCAGAATTCATTCCAAGTTTATTAGAATTACTTTTCAAAGTAAAAGAGTTAGTTTCAATTTTTGATACAGCAGGAAAAGAAATTCCATCTAAAGGAGAATTTAAACCTCCAGTTAAATAAGTTACATTTACTGAAGTTCCAGTAGGAAAAGAAATTTTTGTTACAAGAGAATCTGTAGAAAAATCTTTTTCAGATGAAGCTCCATAAGAAAAATTTACTTCTTGCAATAGTGGATTTTTAATTGATGTTAATAAATTACTATTATTAGATTTTGTTAAAGTTGTAGTAGGTAAATTGTTAGTTCCATTATTTAATTTAATTGTTATAAATGTGTTACTAGAGTAAATTAATTCAATTTTTTTAATATCTGAATCACTATTTAAATCTTTATAGCTTATACTTTGTAATTTATTTCCATTAATATAATTAAAAAATGCTTGATAGCCTTCTTTGTTAGTTACAGAAACTAAATTTCCAAATGCTTTTTCTATTTTTTCTTCTCTACCATCTTTATATTTTAGAGTTAAATAGATACTTCCAATTTCAATTTTTAAATCATTTAATTTATAATATTTTAACTTACCTTGACCAATATCAAGCTTATAACTACCTCCACTCGATAAACTCAGCATTCCTGTTTTAGTATCATAAAACGTTAGATTCCAAGCCCATCCTTTTCCTAATCCAAAGCGATCTGATTGTGATAATGATGAATAGTTTACGGACAGAGGAATAATGGGATCTTCAAAACCATTCCCAACTACATCAGCAATTTTATATGAAATAGAAAAAGCACCGGTTCTAGGATCTACATTTTTAGTTAAATCTTTATAATTATAGGCATCACTAACAATATTTGACGATTGATTCGTTGAGGTAATTGCTGCATTTGCCGATTGAGCTGAATTATTAACCAATAAGCTGTTATTATTACTATACTTTTCGTTTTTTGAGTTGTAAATTATTGATGTTACTTTAGAAATTCCTTTAGCAAAAGCATATGTTTGAAAAGGAGAAGAAAGAATTAACAAGGAACAAAAAACGGATAGAAATTTTTGCAAATTTTTTCTTTTCATTTAACACCATAATATTAAATTCATTAATGATAATAATAATCTAAAACAATTCAATTCAAAATATGACAATATACCAGAATATCATTATAATATAACATGATTACATTTCGGTTAATTTGATATGAAATATTAGGTTTTTTTTAAATTATTTAAAAAATATTTTATCAATATATTTATTCAAATTGAACACTAATAACTTTATTTATTTTTTTTAAATTAAAATAAGATACAGAGTTATTTATTAAGTCATTTGAGTTTTTACTATTAATATATAAATTATTTATAACTGATTTATCATAACCAATATAATTTAAAATTTTACATATATTTTCTTTAGAATTTATATTTTTTAATGGCTCTGCTTTTGTTTGTTTGGATAATTTTTGATTTTCTTTATTTAATAAAATAGGAATATGTGCGTAATTTGGTGTAGTAAAATTTAAGCATTTTTGCAAATAAATTTGACGTGAGGTTTGAAAGAGTAGATCACAACCTCTAACTATTTCTGTTATACCTTGAAGTTCGTCATCCACTACAACCGCTAATTGGTAAGAAGCTATATTTTCATTTCGCCACAATATGAAATCGCCTACTTCTTTTTCAAGATTTTGTTCAATTGAACCCTGAATATTATCAGTAAAATTAATATTAAATGTATTTAAAGCCTTTATTCTGCATGAAAACACATTGTTTTCAATCTCTTTATTCCTACAAATACCTGGATAAACATATTCCATAGTTTGTAGATTTTTATAATAATTTATTAAATTTTTTCTTGAACAAGAACATTTATAAATTAATTTTTTTTCTACTAATTGATTTAAATAAAAACGATATATTTCAGTTCTTTTAGATTGATAAATAACTTCATCATCCCATTCTAAACCATGTAATTCTAAAGTTTTTAAAATAGAATAAGTAGAACCTTTTTGGTTTCTTTTTTGATCAATATCTTCAATTCTTAAGAGCCATTTTCCATTTTGAGAGCGAGCTCTTAGATAACTAGCGACAGCTGTTACCAATGAACCAAAATGAAGATCGCCAGTAGGAGACGGCGCAAAGCGCCCAACATATTTTGAAAATTTTGTCATTTGACTTGTTTGTAATAAAGCGGATAAATGGTGAAGGGTCAGGGACTCGAACCCTGGACCAAGAGATTAAGAGTCTCTTGCTCTACCAACTGAGCTAACCCTCCACTTTTGTTTCCACTTAGTTATCTAAGATGAACTTCTAAGTCAAGGAATGAATATAAAAAAATAGTTTAAAGTAATTTACTTTAAACTATTTTTTTATGAATAAAACTTATATTACTTACCGATAATAATAAATGCAATAATTAAACCAAGAATCGCTTGAAATTCAATAAGAGCCATTGCTAATAGGAAAGGAGTAAAGATTTTATTGTAAGCTTGTGGGTTGCGTCCAATACTTTCAAGAGCGCCTTTTGCAGCTTGTCCTTGACCTTGTCCAGCACCAACAACAGCTAGGCCGATTGCTAATCCAGCGCCTACTAGTTTTAGTCCTGTTCCAATAGACATTCCGTCTGTAGCGACAGTAGTTGCAGCATCATTAGCAAAAGCTAAAACGTTAACAGATAAAGCCGCCGCAGCAGCAGAAACCATAGCAAATTTCTTTTTCATGAAAAACTCCTAAAAATAAAAAACTTTTAATCACTGCCATTCGTTTCTTTTTTACATGCAGAATACCAGTTCTCATGTAATGATTCTTATAGAATCACCTCTAAATAAGAGGTAAGGAAATTTATGAATTAAATCTTTATCCTGAATGGATAGGAATTGATATATTCAATAAATCCTAAATAAACATAAACTAAAAAACAATTTTAATGTTGTTCTTTAGATTCAAGTGCAAGTTTGATGTATACGGCGCTTAAAGTCATAAATATAAACGCTTGAAGACAGGCAACAAATGTACCAAATCCAAGAAAAATTGCTGGAATTGGAACAAATGGAATATATAAATCTTTCATAAGTCCAGAAAAAATTGCAAACACAAAGTGATCGCCTGATACATTTCCGAAAATACGTAAAGAAAGCGAGATTGGTCTTGATAATAAACTAATAAATTCGATTAAGAACATTAACGGAGCCATCCATAAAACAGGTCCTGCTAAGTGTTTAATATAATCAAAACCAGATTCTTTTAAGCCGTAATAATTAAAATATACGAAGATTGCCATGGCTGCTGCAAATGTAAAAGACATATTTGATGTCGCAGGAGAAAAACCAGGTAATACGCCTGATAAGTTTGTTACAATTAGTACAAAAAAAGTTCCGCCTAATACTCCAACAAATCTCATCCAATTTTTCTCACCAATTGTGGATTCAAGAGTTGAGGAAACAACGGACCAACAAAGCTCAATAAAAGCCACAATTCCAAACTTTTTAGGTGGGAGGATTTCCTCATCACTCATTTGCTCTGGCTTCATTTTTGAAAAACCAGAAAATATTGCAATAGCCGCTAGTAAAAGTACTGCACAGGCAGAAGCAAAAACAGGGGACCACTGCTCAGCTTTTATACTTGCAGCTGCCTGAGTTATGTCAGGATTAAAAAATACAAAAAAGTTTTCTAAAATTTCATGATACCAATTCACAACATGCACTCCTGAGGAATCTGCATAGGCTGCTGGCGCAACAACTATAGATAACAAGGTTAAGATATGAATAATTTTACGTTTCATAATTTTAATGTAGGATCCCTTCGTAAAATATCAAAGCAAACACAAGCCAATTACATTATTGAGACTCTTCTTGCAAGTAGGTAGAGCATTAAGCTGACAAAATATGTTGCAACAAAAAGAGACAAATTCAAAATCAATTTCTCAGAAGGACACTCGTAAACCAGATAAGCTAAAATAGCAAAGCCAAGATACTTCATAGTTATGACTAGTAGCCTACTCAAGAAAGATGTATTTTGGTTTTTATTTAAAATGAATTTAGCATTGATAAAAACTCCGGCCATAATTAGAATAGCCGATATTACAAACATTATTTGCATAGATAAACTACTCATCACGATTGTCCTTGAACTCATTTTTGATTAATAATTTCAAATTTTTATACACAGTTATAAACGAAAGTACAAAAATAAATATGGAAATAAGTATTTTTACAGTAAATGGTTCAAAAAATAAATAACTTACAATTTTTTTTCCATTTTCCGTATCTCCTAAAACCCAAATCATTAGAATGATCAAAATAGTTGAACTAATCTGACCAAACAAGATTGCAACAGTTCTTAATTCATTATTCATAAAAAAAATACCATTTTTTAGGCAAAACACTTGACCTCAAGAATTTGGCTCGTAAGAATCAAAACGCAACGCAAAGGCTAAATGCCTCGCTGGCGACAAAACCCAAAACGAGGTTATTTCATGTTAGATAAAGAATCGAACCAAATTTTTTCTGAAAAACTCCGTACTCGATTTATTGAGTTGGGTCTTTCAAAACAAACTGCAACAAAAATAACCAAACTAATCACACCTGTAAAGATAGATGGAAATACCATTATATCCTACTGCTCTGACACTTTTTATAGAGATCACATTATCTCTCCAAAAATAGATGAAATAGAAAAAATAGCTAAAGATTGTTGGGGAAAAGCATACGATTTTAAAATAGAAGGCAACCCTATTGAAGAAAACAGTGCCGTCAAAACAAAAAGCTTTAAAACAAATAAAGAGTCTCAAATTACACTTTTTCCAGATGAAAATAACTATTTCCCAGAAAAAAAGAAAAAATTAAAACCCAAAATTTCTTTTCAAGAAATTACTCCTGTAAATGCAATTAAAGAAGAAGAAATAACTCAAAAATTTGAAGAAAAAAATAATCTTCCAATAAATAATGAAAAACCAAGAACTTTAGATGCTACGCAAAACTTTGGAACTTTTATACGCTGTGAAAGTAACCTTGTAGCTTATTCTGCATGTGAAGCGGTAGCAAAAAATCCTGGTAATTTATCTAATCCATTGTTTATTTACGGTGCAACAGGACTTGGTAAAACACACCTTCTTCACTCAGTAGGTAATGAAATAATTCAAAAAATTCCAAATGCAAAAATTCTTTATATAACAAGTGAAGACTTCGTAAATGATGTAATTCATAGAGGGATTCGTGTTGGAAAAATGGATGAAGTTAGATCTAAATATAGTGCTTGTGATGTTTTATTAGTTGATGATATTCAATTTCTTGAAAAAAAAGATGCTTGTCAAATAGAGTTTTTTCATACATTTAATGAGCTTTATCAAAAAAGAAAACAAATTGTTATTACAAGTGATAAGTTTCCTAAAGACATTCCAAATATTGAAGAACGCTTAAAAAGTAGATTTTTACAAGGTTTACTTGTTGATATCGAACCACCAGGATTTGAGGATAGAGTTGCTATTATCGAAACAAAAGCAAATTTAATTGGTCTTAAAATAAATCAAGAAATTTCTTTTTTAATTGCTACACATGCAAAAACAAACGTAAGAGAAATTCAAGGATTGTTAAAAGATCTTCTTATGAATCAGCACATGACCGGGAGAAGCCCTACTATTGAATCTGTAACAACAATTTTAAAAAGAAGATTTCCTACAGGCTCTGTAGAATCTACAATTGATACTGCCGCAATTCAAAAAGTAGTAGCAAATCATTTTCAAATAAAAATGGCTGATTTAATGGGACAAAGTCGTCAACAAAAATTTGTAATCGCAAGACATATTGCAATGTTTTTAGCAAAAGAAATGATTGGTTTACAAATAGTAGCAATCGCAAACGCGTTTGGAAAAAAAGACCACACAACAGTTTTACATGCGATGTCAAAAGTAAAAGAGCTTTTAGAAAAAGACGATGAGTTCAGAGGCAATTTCATACAAGTAAAAAGAAAAATCGAAGCTCTAATGCAATCTAATTAATTAGTACAAATTTACCAGATGCTGCTCTATAAATTCTGTCAAAAATAGCACTTAAATTCTCATTATTTTCATAATTTAAATCTGGTAATAAAATAAACTCAGCATTTTCAATTATCTCTGCTTTTCTTAAAAAATGAAATAAATTTTTACTTGCTTCTTTAGAATCTCCTGAATCAGATAAGTCTAAGTAGCACAGTGAAAGTTCTTTGAATTTTAAATTTTTAGAATTGAAATCAATTAAAACGGATTTTGATAATAAGTTTTTTGAAAATAATGGAATATTTTTATTTAATTTTAATTCATTATTTTTAATAATAAATGATTCAATATTTGGTGAATAATGTGTTAATAATTGTCCAGGAGAGTCTAGGTTAGTTGATAATTCCTGATCTTCATTTATTATTTTCACTTCTCTTTTAACTAAATTTACTTTTATATTTACATTATTTTCATTTAATACATTATTTAATTGAAGTGAACTAATAGCTCCTGGTCTTAAAATAGAAATTTCGTTATTTTCAGATATTTTAACTACTGTTGATTCAATTCCTATATCGCATTCTTCTATTTGATTTATAATATATAAATCTGGGAAGCTTCCTAAATCATCATAAACATGATTTGCTTTAGTCGGACTTACATGACCGAATCGATTTGCACTAGGAGCAGCGATTGGAAAATTTACTTTTTTTAGCAAACTTAAAGCAATTTTTCCCGATGGAATACGAATAGCGATAGAATCTCCACCAGCAGTGATAAGTTTGGGGATATTTTTGGAGGCCTTCACAATTAATGTCAAAGGACCTGGCCAAAATTTCTTACCAAGAATGTCAAAACAATGTCTTTGAAATGAAGTCATTTCTGTTAAGCTTTCAGCTTGGAATATTTCACTTATATGAACGATAAGAGGATCTGACTTTGGCCTTCCTTTGGCAAAGAAAATTTTTTCTAATGCTTTCTCATCAAGCGCATTTGCTCCCAAGCCGTAAACTGTTTCCGTGGGAAATGCGACTAAGTTACTTGCTTGTAAAGCATGGGCACACAGATCCATTGATTCTTCAGAGAAATTTAAGATTTTTGCCACTTGTATCTCCAATTTTTGATTCATTTCGAGTTCTTAATAGACTTATCCACATGTTATCCACATAGGAAATAGGACCTCACCTCAATCGCATTTTTTCCATATTTTAGAATGATTTTCAAGGTTTTTACAAAAAGTTATCCACATCAAAAATCAAAGTTATCCACATACTCACATAAAAATTTAGTTACTCTATCTCACTTTTGGGAATCTTTACAGATCTCATTTTCTATGTGGATAAGATGTGGATAAAGTGTGGACAACCTGTGGATAACTAAAACGCTTAAAATTAATGCAGCAAGTTATCCACCAAAATTTTAGCTTATCCACACTTTATCCACACTTTATCCACATCTTATCCACAGGTTTTTTAGTACTCAAAAACGCCTCTAGTTATTGATTTATAATATATATTTTAAATCCTCATTTGTGTTATCCACATAAAATAGCTTCACCTACTACTACTTCTAATAAAAAGTTTTTAAATTTCTTATAAAGTGTATAAGAAGAGTTACTCAAGTACTCATGCTTGAACAGCTGTTGACAATAGGTTAAGCAAACACTGTATAGATGAATTTTTTCAAAGGTGGACATATGTTTAAAAAGAGCAAATGTTTTTTTTCATCCGACGTCCAAAGTATAAGTCCTGAAATTTCTGCTGAGTTTGACAGGGACAAATTAGCTAGTGCGTTATTATCCGTAAGTGCAGCACAAATTGACCCTGATATTGGTTGGGTACAACTTTCTTTTTCCGGTGGTAAAAGAGTTGTTATTTCTTCTATAAGTCACAATCTTGCAATTAAATGTGAAATAGAAACGCCTTATACAGGACAAGGAGTTATTAAGGTTTCTGGAAAGCAGTTTTCAGACTATGTTAAACAACTTCCTTCAACTAAAGTCTATTTAAAAGCCGAACTCCCTTCTAGAATTCAATTAAGATGTGGAAGAAGTTCTGCTAAAATACAACTTGTACATGATCAATCACAAAGTAAAATTGATATTCCACAAGCAGGAACTTTAGTAAAAATCAAAGGAAATTTAATTGAACGCTGGGTTTCAAGCTTTAAAGATTTTGTTTCTGTTGATGATAATAGATTTTATGCAAATGGTGCCTTAATTTGGGCAGAAAAAAATTCCGAAAATAGTTCTGTTTTACATGCAGTAGCAAGTGATGCTTTAAGATTAGCAAAATCATCATTGAATGAAGGCGTTCAAATTGAAAATTTGGATTCAAGTCAAGTTTTAATTCCTAGAAAAGCTTTAGAAGAATTAAAAAGAGTAGCTACTTTAGAACCTGAAAAAGAATTTAGTTTAAAATGGCATGAAAAAGAGCTCTTTTTTTCTGTTGAAGCTGATGAATATACGATGTTTGCAAAATGTATTGCGGGACAATATCCTCCTTATGAAGCAGCTATACCTCAAAAAATAAATACAGAAATTCAACTAGATTTAAAATCAATTCAAGATAGTGTAAAGCGTTCTCTTCTTTTTGCTGACAAAAATAAAGTGATGAAATTACATTTTGAAAATTCACTTTTAACGATGGCAAGTTCCACCCCTGGTCAAAAAGAAGGCGAAGAGGTGATCGAAATGAGTGCATCTATAGCATCTCCATTTGAAGTGAACTATAACGGATCTTTGATTATGGGTATTTTAGGGGTTTTATCTGGATTACGTGTTCAATTTGCTTGGGAAAATATGAACAGACCTGTTAAAATCACTGGCGAAAGTCAAAGAGGTTTAGAAGTTTTTTATCTTCTAGTGCCAGCTCGTTTTTAAGTCCGTATTTGAGTTTTTAATTTTTGATTAAAGAAAAGAGCTATGTTTAATAAATTCAATTTGTTTGTTTGCGATCCTGGAAATTATGAAAAAAAAGATGATGGATATGGTTCTTCGAACATCACAGTCCTTGAAGGTCTTGAAGCTGTTCGTAAAAGACCTGGGATGTATATTGGTAATACAGGTACAGTTGGTCTTCACCATTTAATTTATGAGGTTGTAGATAACTCAATTGATGAATATTTGGCTGGACACGGTTCCCAAATAGAAATCACTTTGCATCTTGATGGCAGTGTCACAATATCTGATAATGCTCGTGGTATTCCTGTAGACAAACATCCATCCGGAAAAAGCGCTCTTGAAGTTGTAATGACAATATTACATGCCGGCGGTAAATTTGATAATGAAGTTTATAAAACTTCTGGTGGTTTACATGGTGTTGGTGCATCTGTTGTTAACGCTTTATCCAGCTATTGCCGCGTAGAAGTCAAAAAAAATGGTGGTGTTTATGAGCAAGAGTATAAATGCGGTATTCCTCAGTTTGATGTAAGAAGAATTGGAGATACAACATCTCACGGCACAACTACGACATTTAAACCGGATTCAACCATATTCCAGGAAACAACTGAATTTAGTTTTGATTATTTATGCGCTCGTCTTCGGGAATTATCCTTTTTAAATAAAGGAATTTGTATTCGTCTTATTGATGAAGTCAAAGATAAAACTCAAGAGTTTAAATATGAAGGTGGATTAATTAGTTTTGTTGAATATTTAAATAGAAGTAAAGTTGTTATTCATCCAAAACCAATTTATATGCTTGTTGATAGAGAAGAAACTGTTATTGAAATCGCTTTGCAATGGAATGATAGTTATTCCGAAAGTGTTTATTCTTATGCAAATAATATAAATACAATGGAAGGTGGTGCTCACTTAACTGGTTTAAGAGGAGCATTAACTCGTGTTGTAAATCAATTAGCTTCAAATGATAAAGCGGTTCAAAATTTAAAAGAAGGCTTATCACCAGAAGATATTCGAGAAGGTTTAACTGGAGTTGTTCATGTAAAACTTCGTGATCCACAGTTTGAAGGACAAACCAAAAACAAATTAGCAAATTCTAGAATAAGAACTCTTGTAGAAAGTTCGTTAAATGAAAAATTAACGGATTATTTTCATGAAAATCCTGATGTCTCTAAGAAAATTGTGTCAAAAATTGTTGATGCAGCCAGAGCACGTATTGCGGCTCGAAAAGCAAAAGAATTAACTCGCAGAAAAAGTGCATTGGATTTGGGTGGTCTTCCTGGAAAAATTGCAGATTGTCAGGATCGTGATCCTGCTAACTGTGAATTGTTTATCGTGGAAGGGGACTCTGCGGGCGGTTCTGCTAAACAAGGTCGTGATAGAAAAACACAAGCTGTGTTACCTTTAAAAGGTAAAATATTAAATGTAGAAAAAGCGACAACGGATAAAATGTTATCTAATCAAGAAATCCGTTTATTAGTTCAAGCTTTAGGTACAGGTATTGGAAGACACGATAATGATGTTGATATTTCTAAACTTCGTTATCATAAAATAGTCATTATGACGGATGCGGACGTTGATGGAGCTCATATTCGTACTTTATTTTTAACTTTCTTTTATAGACAAATGCAGGAAGTTATTAAAAGAGGACACCTCTACATTGCTCAACCTCCTCTATATAGATATAAAAAACAAAAAGTGGAACATTATTTAAAAGATGATTCTGCTCTTGAAAAATTTCTTGTTGAAACAGCTATGCAAGATGCTTCTATCCTTGATAATAACTCTAAAGTAATTGAGTTATCAGTGGTAAAAAATATGTTGTCATGTGTTGAAAGAAGAAACAGAATTACAAGCATTTTGTCTCGTAGAAGAAGTTCAATAATTGTTAGCTTTTTAGCTAATTATACATCTTTAACTCCAGAAATATTTTATAATAAATCTGGCTTTGAAAAACTTGTTGAAGAAATAAAGCTACATGTTCTAAAATATGGACATATCCATACAAAAATAGATTTTGACAATGAGCATAATCGTTATTTTGCAGTATTAGATCTTCAATTATCTGGCAAACCATATCACTTTAAATTTGATTTTGATTTTATAAGTTCGTCTGAATTTGAAGAATTAAAACGACTTTCTTCTCAATTAGAATCGACTTTTGCTTTACCATTAAAGTTTTCTCATGATAAAAAATCAAGAGTAATTTCTTCATGGGTTGATTTAAGAGAATTTTTACTTTCTGAAGGAAGAAGTGGCGCTTATATTCAACGCTATAAAGGTCTTGGTGAAATGAATGCAGAGCAACTTTGGGAAACCACAATGCAGCCTTCTACAAGACAATTTCTTCAGGTAACAATAGAGGATGCTATTGAAGCAGATAATATTTTTTCTATGTTAATGGGAGATGATGTTCCTCCAAGAAAAGAATTTATCGAATCAAATGCATTGAATGTAAGAAATCTTGATGCTTAATTAAAGTATAAAAAAAAAGTTGGAAAAAAGATTATGTCACTAGAAAAAATGAGTGTTCTTTCAGCAAATATTAACGATGAAATGAAAAATGCTTATCTCGATTACGCCATGAGCGTAATCGTAAGTCGTGCTCTTCCCGATGTACGCGATGGTATGAAGCCAGTTCATAGACGAGTTTTATATGCTATGTATGAACAAAATAACGTTCATAATAAACCTTTTAAAAAATCGGCGCGTATTGTTGGTGATGTGTTAGGTAAATACCACCCTCATGGAGATAGTGCAGTTTATGGAGCTCTAGTTAGGTTAACTCAAGACTTTTCTATGCGTTATCCTTTAATAGATGGTCAAGGAAACTTCGGTTCGATTGACGGCGACTCTGCTGCGGCAATGCGTTATACGGAAATTCGTTTAGCAAAAATTTCCGAAGCACTTATGGCTGATATTGAAGAAGATACAGTCGACTTTGGTCCTAACTACGATAATAGTGAAACACAGCCTCTTGTTTTGCCAACTGTATTGCCTCAATTATTAATTAATGGACAAAGCGGTATTGCTGTTGGAATGGCAACAAATATACCTCCGCACAATTTAGGCGAAGTGATTGATGCTTTGTTGCATATGCTAGAAAAAGGGAAAACAACTGTTGATCAAATTATGCATTTTATCAAAGGCCCAGATTTTCCTACATATGGCATGATATGTGGTTTAAAAGGGATTCAAGATGCGTACCGTACAGGTAGAGGAAGTATTGTTGTTAGAGGTAGAGCTGCTGTTGAATCCACTAAAGGTGGAAGAGAGCAAATCATAGTAACAGAACTTCCTTATCAAGTGAATAAATTAACTTGGATCGAAAAAATTGCTGAACTAGTTAAAGACGAAGAAGTTCAGGGTATTTCTGATATTCGTGACGAAAGTAACAAAGAAGGTATTCGCGTTGTTATTGAAATTAAAAAAGGTGAAAATGCAGAAGTTATATTAAATCATCTTTATAAAAGAACACGTTTACAAGACTCCTTTGGCGTAAACATGGTTTGTATTGTTAGAGGCGTTCCTCGTTTACTTAATATTAAAGAAACATTGGAATATTTCTTAGAACATCGTCTAGAAGTGATTACGCGTCGAACTACATTCCGCTTACGCAAAGCAGAAGATCGTTTGCACATTTTAGAAGGCTTAAAAATAGCAGTCGATAATATAGATAAAGTTGTTGCTATTATACGTGGTGCAGATAGCCGTGATGACGCAAAAGAAAAACTAATTTCAGCCTATTCATTATCTGAAAAACAAGTTGGCGCTATTCTTGATATGCGTTTAGTTCAATTAACAGGCTTGGAAAGAGATAAAATAATTGCTGAGCATAAAGAAACATTAGCAATCATTGCAGACTTGCAAGATATATTAAATAAACCAGAAAGAGTTCGTGCAATTGTTAAAGAAGAGTTTATTAATTTAAAAAATTTACATAATGATAAAAGACGTACTGAAATTGTTGCAGATGCTGGAGATGTCGATATAGCAAGTTTAATTCCTCCTGCTGATGTTTTTGTAACTTTTTCAAGTTCTGGATATATTAAACGTGTAAATCAAGACGAATTTAGAACGCAAAATAGAGCTGGAAAAGGAAAAACAGGAGCAGCATTAAAAGAAAATGATGTTGTTAAGTTTACATTCCATGCGCATACTCATGATTATGTTCTTATGTTCTCAAATCTTGGAAAAGTTTATAGCTTTAAGGTTTATGAATTGCCAGAAGCATCCGCTACTGCAAGAGGTAAATCTATAAATCAAATTTTAACTATGTCTAGTAATGAACAAATTACGGCTATGTTACCCGTTAAAGAGTTTGTTGAAAATCAACATATTTTAATGGTAACTAAACAAGGAACAATTAAAAAGACAGAATTATCTTCGTTTTCAAATATTCGTGCTGGCGGGTTAAGAGCTGTTACTTTAGAAGATGGAGACACTTTAGTTTCTGTTAAAATCACATCTGGAAAAAATGAAATTATTATTGCTACAGCTAATGGCCAAGCAGTTCGTTTTGATGAAGATGATGTTCGCTCAATGGGAAGAACAGCTAAAGGCGTTAAAGGAATTACTATAGACGATGAAGAAAAAGACTATGTAGTTGCTGCAGAAGTTGTACACCCTGAAGAAAGTTTATTAGTTGTTACTGAAAACGGTTACGGCAAAAGAAGTAAATTAGAAGAATATAGAAAAACAAGTCGTGGTGCAAAAGGCGTAAAAACGATTAAAATAAGTGAACGTAACGGAAAAGTAATTACAATGATTTCCGTTTCTGAAGACTCCGATATTATGTTTACAACAAATACAGGTAGAGTCTTAAGAATTTCAGTTTCTTCATTAAGAGTTATGGGACGAGTTACTCAAGGTGTTTGTTTAATGAGAATTCTTGAAGATGAAAAAATTGTTTCAGTTTCCACTCCAAGTGAATTTGATGACACACCTGTTACTCAAATAGAATCTGTTGAAGAGGTTGAATAATTAATATGAAATTAAAATTAAACAAGAGTTTTATTTTTTCTTCTATAATTATTATGATTTCTTCTTTAGTATTTTCATGCGGTAAAAGATCTAAGGCTCCACCAATTGGCAATAATATGTCTTTTCCTGGTTCAATGATTGCCTTAGGAACAACAGATTTTTTATTATTAAACACGTCTGCAAATGGTGACTACTCAGATGGATCTATTCAAAGATATACAGTAGATTCATCAGGAAACCATACTTTTATTTCAGCTATGTCTGTCCCCGCTCATGGAACAGAAATAGCTGTGAGCTCTGATAGTAAATTAGTTGCATTATCTTTTGATGGAAGTTATTCAAACACTCAAGTTCAATTTTATAATTATTCAAATAAAAATAGTCCTTCTTTACTCCCAATAAATCTTTCTTTGCCTTCTTCTGGGGGCAAGCAGGCAGTAAAAAGAACTGGTTTTTTTAAAAGGACTGCCGATAATAGTTACTACTTTTATGGTTCAATTTTAACATTTCCAAATGACGATGGTTCTAATGGAAATATTCCATCAAGAGTTTTTGTTGCAAAAATTGATAGTAGTTTTTCTTCTGTTCAATTATTATTTATTCTTTCTTACGGATTGAACGATACAAATTCTTTGTCACCAAATTCAACTTCTATAAATTCCGCCGTGACTTCAAATAATGCTCAATATACTTTTGGATATGGTGCACCAACTTATGTTGGTGGAGGAAATGATTTATTTATAGCATTTCCTACTGGGTCAATTGGTGGATTTAATAATGGAGTGAACTCATATCCTGTTTTACCTGATGCTTTGACGTATTTATCGGGTACTTCAAATAGCACGACATGTAATGGAGTTGCTTGTAAAATTTTACCTGATTTTAGAACAATTTCTTTAGCTGCAGTGGATATGGCAGATATTGTGGCCGGAAAATCTGTTAATAATTCAACCTATTTTGTTCCTTTATTATGGAATCAAAATGGTATGGGATATCGTTCTACAACAAATGGAACTCTAATTACATATCCAAATAATACTAATAATTCTGATCTTAATTCCTTTTCTTATCAATATGGCTTTTGGTCTTCGTATTGGGCAAATACTTCAAATGTAGGTTCTGGTGCTACTTCTTGTTATGCAACAACAGGAACAACAAGTGCAAATCAATATCAAGTTTTAGGCGATAATTCGGTTTTTGTTGCTAAAAGTGGATTAAATGGAAACAATGATAATTCAAATGGTGGTAAAACGGGAAATGGAACAGAAGTTCTTGCTTTAACTGGTTTTGATAATTTAAGATCAAATATTAATGTGATTAAAGGATTAAGAACTGCTTCTGGTGATTCAGATTTTAATAAAATTTCTGCTTATCAAATAATAGATTTTTATAATGCGGCAAAGACTTCATTAAATACAAGTACAACGTGGACTTCAACTGTGGGCCCTTTAACTCCATTTATGTTTTCTAGAACTTCTAATGTAAGTAATTTTGATAATACAGGCGCAGGAATAGCTAACATAAGTGTTGTAAAATTTGCATCATCAAATACATGTAGACCGTATTGGGCTCGAAATACAGTAACATCCGGTTCATTAGGAAGAGATACTGCTTGGCTTATATCTAGTCCTGTAACTATGACATCATCTTCTGGTGGCTATGCGACCTATCAAAATTTAACAATAGATCCAACACAACCATCTGTGTTTAATTTTAGCGCAGGTTCAGGTGCTCAATCTTGTACCGATGTTTTACCAATAGCGGATAATCCGAAAGTTTTTTGTGTAAATTATTTGTATTCAACCATCTCAAGATATAAAGTTTCATCATCTGCTAATAGTGATCCTGTTATTTTTACTGAATATTAAAAATTTGGGAAGAATTGGAAGAAGATTATGAAAATATTTATTGACTCTGCTGATATTAATGAAATTAAATCGGTTGCTGAACTCGGTGTGTGTGATGGTGTAACTACAAATCCAACATTAATTGCGAAATCCGGACAAGATTTTAAAACTGTTTTACTTGAGATTATAAATATTATACCGGGCCCTATTTCTGCAGAAGTGATTTCAAGCGACTCAAAAGGAATGCTTAGAGAAGCAGAAGAACTAGCAAAAATAGCCAATAGCATAGTTATTAAACTTCCGCTTACTCAAGAAGGTTTAAAAGCCTGTAAAGTTTTAACGGGTAAGGGAATTAAAACAAATGTTACCTTATGCTTTAGTGTAGGACAAGCATTGCTTGCCGCTAAAGCTGGTGCAACATATGTATCGCCATTTATTGGAAGATTAGATGATATAGGTGAAGAAGGAATACGCCTTATTTCAGAAATTAAGGAATTATATTCTGCCCATAAAGTTGAAACAAAAATACTTGCAGCAAGTATTCGTAATCCTCGACATGTAACAGATGCCATTATTGCAGGTGCCGATATTGCAACCATTCCTTATAAAGTATTATTACAGCTTTATAATCATCCCTTAACAGATAAAGGTCTTGCTCAATTTATTGAAGATTGGGAAAAATCGGGCCAAAAAAATATTATCTCTTAAAATAAAAGATATTTATGACAATTTTAATATTTACAAGTAATAGTGGAAAATTAGTTGAATTTCAAAAAATGTTAAAGAATGAAATTAATCTAGTTGGTCTTAAAGAATTAAATGAATTATCTAGTAACCATAATGTTGAGCCCATAGAAAATTCAGACTATTTTTTAACAAATGCTTTTATCAAAGTATTTGTTGCGTTAAAATACATTTATAATAATAAAAATATTCAAAAATTTAATGAAATAAAAAAAATTATTATAGATGATTCTGGTTTGTGTGTACCTGGTTTAAATTATTTGCCAGGTGTTCATTCTGCAAATTATGCTGGTTATCCCAAAGATGATAAAAAAAATAAGTTAAAACTTGCCGATGAAATCTTAAAAAGTTCAAAATCTTTTGATTATGCAAATGAAAAAAGATTATCCGCATTTTTTGTTTGTTTTTTATTTGAAATAAATTTTAACCAAATAAATGATTTTGAATTTATAAATAATTTTGATTTTACAGAGGCATCATCATTTGTAAACAAAAATTTAATAGAAAATGAAAATGAACTTTTGAAAAAAGTTGATCTTAAAAGGGTAGGTGGTTTTCATTCAATTTCATTACCCTTTTCTATGTTTTACAAGGAATTTCCTTTAGATATTCATCTAAATATTCACTATGGATATTGTAATGGTGAAGTCTCTTCAAAAGAGCAAAATTTGATTTCTGGTGCTGGTCACGGGTATGATTCACAATTTTTTTCTTTAGCAAATAAAGATCTTTCTTTTGCTAGTATTTCTATGGAAGAAAAAAATCGTTTAAGTCATAGAGCGTTTGCAATGGAGGCATTTAAGAAAAAAAATGATTTCAATAAATCTTCCAAAAATATTCAGCAATGATTTTTATAAAATTTTTAATTTAAAATATCCTATCATCCAGGCTCCTATGGGGCTGGAGGAGCATCTTCCCCAAATCTTGTTGCTGCAGTTGCTAATGAGGGTGTTTTAGGCTTTTTAGCAGCAGGTTATTTATCTACAGAAATACTTGAAAAACAAATAATAGAGACTAAATCAAAAACCAATAAAATTTTTGGTGTAAATCTCTTTATTATAGATCCATTAATTCAGAATAATTTTATAAAACCTGAAAATATTTGTGCAATAGAAAAAGAATTAGGAATTTTTAAAACTAAAAAAATAAAAATTCATATTGATGAAGAAATAGAGAATAAAATTGATATTATTATTAAACATAATGTCAAAATTGTTAGTTTTACCTTTGGATTACCAAATAAAAAAATAATTGAAAAATTAAAGAAACATAATATTTATACCATTGGTAGTAGTACAAATATTATTGAAGCTAAAATAATAGAAGAGTTGGGATTAGATGCTGTTGTTGCGCAAGGAATTGAAGCTGGGGGACACAGAGCATCATTTTTAAATCATAATTTAAGAGATGAAATAGGCTTAATTTCATTATTACAAGAATTTCAAGGTTTAATTCAAATTCCCGTGATTGCTTCAGGAGGAATTATTACTGGAAAAAGTTTGTTAGCTGTTGAAACACTTGGTGCAACTTCTTCACAAATTGGAACAGGATTTTTATTAACGGAAGAAAGCGGTATTCCTAAATCTTACAAAGAATCTTTATTAAACTGTCATTCACATGAAACTATTTTAACAGAGTATGTTTCTGGTAAAAAGGCTAGAGGAAAATTTAATTTGTTAATAGAAAATCTACAATCTAAAAAAACAAAAAAAGCTGAATTCCCCATTCAAAATTCTATGACTAAAGATATTCGCGCTTTTGCAAGTAAAAATGAAAATCCAGATTTCATGTCACTTTGGTGCGGACAATCTGTTTGGAAAATTAAAAAAATTATTTCTGCAAAACAATTTATTTTTAATATTATGGCAGAGTATCAAGAAGAGATTAATAAAATAAAAAAATTATAAAATGATATGTTGCCTAATCATCTTCAAAGTCAGAAATTTGTGGGCCCCAAGTGGCTTGTTTAACTTCTGCTAGAGGTATATCGAGGGGTCTTTGATAGGAACCATCTTTTGTCATAACAAATAATCTTTTTGGCCCATTTCTAGTTCCTTTAGCAGTTCTATCGGATTGAAACAAAATAAATCTTCCATCTGAAGACCAAGTCGGTTTTTCGTTATCTCCTTGATTTAAAGTTAAACGTTCAATGTTGGAACCATCCGCATTTATTTTAAATAAGTCCCAGCGATCAATATCTCTATCGTAACTTGCAAAAGCAATAGTCTTGCTATCTGGAGTCCAATTTGCTGAAGCATTATACCATCCTGCGTATGTAATTCTTGTGCTGGCTTCTGTTGCTAAGTTTTTTATAAAAATCATTGGCTTACCAAATTTTGTACTTGTATAGGCAAGTAGTTTTCCATTTGGTGAGTAAGCAGGTTCAACCTCTATTGCGCTTGTATCAACTAAGGTTTTTTTATTGCCACCAAATTTATTCATAGAAAATATATGAGTGGAACCTTCTTTAGTACTTGAAGAAAAAGCTATGGTATTTCCATCTGGAGACCAAGAGGCACCAGAGCTGTTTGGCATATTATTTACAATTTTTGTCTCTTGTTTTGTGATTAAGTCGTAATTATAAATTTCTGGTCTACCCGATTTAAAAGAAGTGTAAGATATTTTATTTCCGTCTTTTGTCCAAGTGGGGCTTAAATTAACTGCATTATTATTAGTTATTTGTTTAATATTACCACCATCGAAGTCTGCAATATATATTTGACCATTGCCATTCAGTTGTTTTTTACCAACAAAGACAATTTGAGACATAAATGGTCCTGTTGTACCTGTTAATGCTCCAACAGTTACATCTCCAAATCTTCTTAATGCGATATCAGCTGTTTTTAAACTTAAATTAGTATATAATTTTCCAACAATTTGATTTTGTGATTTAACATCAAACAATCTTACTTCAAAATTAAACTTATTAGATATACTTCCCGAAGTAAATTTTCCGAGAATAACATATTCCGCTTTTAAAGGTTTCCATTGATTAGCTTGAAACGGTTGAAGTGCAATATTTGCCACTTTAGGAAAAGAATCTTGAGGAATAAACTCAAACCAATTTGTAAAACCTAAGATTGAGCTCATTCTTTTTGTTAATAAATTTAAATCTTGATTACTTAAAGTAACACTTTTGTCATTAATGACAAAACTTGGAATGGCCATCCTGATTTTTTTTACGCCTGGGGCTCCCACATCTATTGTGTTATCTAGCTTTCCTTCTGGAATTAAATCTTCAGGAACTGAGGATGGTTTTTTTTCAATTGATTTAGGTTTAATATTTGTTTTTGCATTTGAATCAAAAGAACTAGATGCACCACTAGAAGAAGAAAATGAGGAATTACTTTGTGCATAACTAAAAAAAGAAAAATTTGTTGAACTTAGTATTGCTAGTAAAAAGTATTTTTTAAATTTATTCGGAAATATCATAAAAATTCCTTATTATTGTACATTTTTAGCTGAATATGATGCTTCAAATCTTTTTGGAGGATTGATATCTTTTGGTGGTGGTTCAGAAACGGGAAAAGTACTTTCAAGAGAATTGATAACAAGTGAATCAAACTCACTATTACCACTTGATTTAATTATTTTCGGTTTACCAATTAAATGGCCAAATGGATTAACTATAAATTCAACTTTTGCTTTTAAATTTGAAGGAAAATTATTTCCTTCCGATGTCCCCCAATTTAACTTTAATTGTCTACCAATGTAAGCCTTATAGCTATTATAACTTTTGCTACTTATTTTTCCTTCTAAGACACCAGAAGGAGCTTCTGCAAAAGGGCTATCAGGAAGATCACTAGGAGATGCAAAAGGTGAAGTAGGAATTTTATTTGGATTTACTTTGTTACCTTCTGGTTTAGCAAGATTTTTTTCACGTATACCATCTGTTTTTTTTGAGGCTTCTTTTCTTGTATCAAGCTCTTTACGTTTTAAAAAATCATCTACTTTAATTTTTTGTTTATCTTTATCTGGTGTTGGCCCAATTGGCTTATTTTCAACTTTCTCTTTGTTTTCTTTTTTCTCAATCGGTGGTGGTTTTACTTTTGTTTCTTGCTCTTTATAAGTAAGAGTACTGTTTGGATTATCAATTAAGGGAGTTTTTTCTTGAACTTTTTGAGCTGTATCAGGAGTAACATTTTTTGTTAATTGAGGTAATTCACGTATAGTTTTTGTCGCTTCGCTTTCCCCAATTTCTTCTGTAGTTGTCTTCTGTATTGTTTGAGCAGCTGTGTCATTTAATCCAAATGTTACTTCAACAATTTCTGCTTTATCTTGATTAATGGATGAAATATAAGAAGTAACAACAAAAAATGAAGCTATGCTTAAATGAACAATTAAAGCTACTAAAAAATGAAATGGCTTTGTATTATAATATTCACTAACTTCTGCTGGTGATAAAAAAGGAATTTTAAAACTATTGGGCTTTATATCTATTATAGGTTGTTTTACTTTTTTATTTAATGGTAATTCGGAAATTTTTAAATATCTTGGACCAGTTAGAACTTTATCATCATGAATAGAGTTTTCAAATGAACTTGAAAAATAAATATTATTCTTTGCTGTATAAGTCGGCTTGTTAAATTTTAACATGTTTTTTTCGTCGACTTCAGGATATCTATAAGATTTTATTTCAATCGGTATTTCGTATTTATTCATTTCTTGTCACGTTTATTTTCGCCAACCATGCCGATTCTTTCGATACCAGCTTTCTGAGCAGCTGTCATGGCGGCCATTACTTTACCATAGGGAACACCATCATCTGCTCTAATAAAAATAGATGGATGCTCTCGATCTTTAATTGAATTTTTAATTACAGTTACAAGACTAGTATCTTTTATAAATTCTTTTCCAATATAAAATTCGCCTTTTTTATTAATGGATAATATTAAAGACTCATTAGATAAAGAAAGAGATTTAGATTGAGATGTTTTTGGTAATTGAACATTTACCCCAGAAATTGCAAAAGGCGCTGTTACCATAAAAATGATTAAAAGCACAAGGCAAACATCAACAAATGGAGTCATGTTGATTTCTGCAATAAAATTTGCTTTGCGATTACTTTCATTTTCATTATCAATTTGAAAAGACATTTTAAGATATCCTTTTAATTACCTTCTTGATCTGGCTTAATTGTGTAATGACGTTCTAAAATATTAATGAAATCAGAAGAAAACCCGTCTAATAAAACGAGATGTTTTTTTATTCTGTTTATTAAAACATTATAAAAAATAACTGCAGGAATAGCTACAAATAAACCTAAAGCTGTTGCTATAAGTGCTTCAGAAATACCGGGAGCAACGGAAGCTAAGCTAGATGTACCACTTGAACCAATGTCATGAAAAGCGCGAATAATACCAACAACAGTTCCAAAAAGTCCGATAAATGGGCCAGCAGAAGAACAAACTGCAAGAATACTTAAATTGTTGCCTAAATTAGCTTCTTCAAGCATTTTTTGTCTAGATAATGTCCTTTTAACTGTATCAAATGGAATTGGACCAGATGCCCCTCTTTTTTCACGAGTTTGTAAAACTCGAATCATTTCATTGAATCCTGAGCGAAAGACTTCACGAGCTGGGCTATAATCCATGTCTTTAACTTTAAGATTTAATTCAGAAAGGCTTTTGGCTTCCCAAAAATTTGTGAGAAATTTTTCCGAGAGATTTTGCATCGTTTTTAGAGAGCGCATTTTGCCAACAATAACAACCCATGCCCAAATACTCATGAACCCTAATAATATCATGACTGCCATGCCAACAGGGCCGCCATTTAAAAGGATGGAAAACCAATCTATTTTTGTTGATTCTAATGCAGTATCCATTAAAAAAGCCTTCCAAAATTAAATTAAAATTCGCTTTGTGAAATAACTAAATCTTTTTGTACAGCAAATTGCAAGATTTTTTTTGCAATTTCTTCTTGAGATGATTTAGTAGAATCTAGTGAAATAGCATCAAGAGCTGGTTTTAATGGAGAAAAAGTTCGATTTAAATCTCTTTCGTCTCTCTCATGAATTTCACGAAGTATTTCCTTTATATCTGTTTTTTGACCACTTTGATTTAATTCTTTTAGCCTTCTTTCAGCTCTTTCTTTGACTGAGGCTGTTAAGAATATTTTAAGTGGGGCGTCAGGAAATACAACCGTCCCCATATCTCTGCCGTCAACAACAGCACCATTGTTATTTAAAACAACTTTTCTTTGAATAGGCAGCAGCCTTTTTCTAACAAAATCTTCTTGTGCAAGAATGCTAGCTAATTCCGAAACAAATGGAGCTTTAATTTCATTTGTAATGTCGCGTTCGCCAATAAAAACTTGCCCCGAATTAGATTCTTGTCTATATCTTTCTGTTATAAAAGAAATAAATCTTTCTGTATTTTCAAGATCTGTAACTTTAATATTAGATTCATGAAATAAAAGAGCTAGGGTTCTATAAATGGCACCTGTAGTTACGTAAATCCAACCCAGATTTTGGGCAACAATTTTTGCAACTGTGCTTTTTCCAGAGCCCGCAGGCCCATCTATGGTTATTACCTTTAATTTTTCTTGCAAATTGAAATCGGGGTTAATCATAAATTCCTCTATTGCAGACCCAAAAAGGATTCAACATCTTCCCAAGCTTCATTCCAATCAGGAATGTGGGATTTTTCTGAATGCATTGGTGAAATTGCAGGCATATTTTCAAATGAACCAATTTTAAAATATTTTTTTATTCTATCTAGTTTAAGTTCATCTTTACTTAATTTTGACAATTGATTTACATTTTTCTCAATAATATCACCTATAGATTCAATTGCTTCTTTGCTTTTCCAATGAGCTCCACCAAGAGGTTCTTTGATAATTCCATCAATGATTTTATTTTTCAAAGCAATATCAGCAGTTAATCCAAGAATATTAGCAGCTTTATCGGCTTGTGAGCCATCTTTCCATAAAATAGAAGCACAGCCTTCAGGTGATATTACACTATATGTCGAGTATTCCATCATAAAAGTTTTGTTAGCAACTCCAATCGCAAGTGCGCCACCGCTTCCCCCTTCTCCGACAACAATGGAGATAATAGGTACAGATAGTCGACTCATGACCATAATATTTTTTGCAATCGCTTCGCTTTGGCCACGCTCTTCAGCATCCATTCCGGGGTAAGCACCAGGAGTATCAATAAAAGTAATTATTGGTAAATTGAAGCGTTCCGCTAAATTCATTATTCTTAGAGCTTTTCTGTAACCTTCGGGTCTTGGCATTCCAAAATTTCTTTTCATATTTTCTTTGGTGCCGCGGCCTTTTTGATGTCCTATAATGACAACTCTTTTTTTACGAATTATTCCAATTCCTGTTACAATTGCTTGATCGTCAGCAAAATTTCGATCTCCATGCAATTCGATAAAATCTGAGCACAACTGATTAATAATATCTAAAGTGTAGGGTCTGTTTGGATGGCGAGAAAGCTGTGTAATTTGATAAGGTGTTAAGTTAGAAAAAATTTCTTTTGCTAAAAGTTCAAATTTATTTTCTAGTATAGAAATTTCTTCATTAAGACCTTTAGTATCTTCAGTTTTTGATAGTGAAATAGAGGATTGTTGAGCAGCAATTCGAAGTTCTGAAATTCTATTATAAAGTTCAAGAAGGGGTTTTTCAAGCTGTAGAATGTCCATATTGTTTTAATCCTCTTAAAGTGCTGGTATGTCACAATGAGTACAGCTCAAAACTAACTTCGAGCATTGTTAAAGTTGGTAGCAAAATTGAGCGTAATGGTCAAAAAAACCGAGGAAGTTTGAAATGAGTCAACAAGACCCATCGAAGCAAAATGATGAATTAAAATATAATATGCAAGACATGATTGTAGATACGACTGGAATAAGTTGGGTAGATGGGGTAAATGGACGCTTATTTTATAGAGGAATTAATATTGCGGAACTCGCTGCTCATGCGACATTTGAGGAAACTGCGTGGTTACTTTTAACTGGAAAATTACCTACTAAAAGTAGACTCGAAGGATTTCAATGGGGATTAAGTAATATGTCCCATTCACAAGAAAAAGTAATACGAATTATTGAAGAGTTTCCTCAGCATTCTAATCCATTACTTGTCTTGCAAACTGGATTATCATCTTTGGCGTGTATTGACAGAGAAGATGAATATTTAGAAGAAGAAAATCATATTGAAAAAGTTATGCGTGTTATTGCACAAACTCCTGTAATATTATCTGCTGCCTATCGTCATTATTTAGGTGTTCCATTATTAGAGCCAAGATCGGATTTAACTTTTGTTGAAAACTTTATTTACATGCTTTTTGGAAATATTCCATCAAAAAATCAAAGTAGATGTATGGAAATTGCATTAATAATTCAAATGGATCATGGTTTTACACCGTCTACATTTACCGCAAGAGCTGTTGCGTCAACTTTCTCAAATTTTTATTCTGCGACAAGTGCTGCTGTGGGAGCATTAAGTGGTGCTTTACACGGTGGTGCAAGTGAATTAACTATTGATATGTTAAAAAAAGCAAAATTAAGTGGAAATCCTGTAAAGTATACAAGAGAATTATTAAATTCTGGCGGAAAAATTATGGGAATGGGGCATCGAGTTTATAAGACATTAGATCCCAGGGCGGTTATTTTTAAAGACTTATTAACTCAATTAACCCAAAAAGATGAGAAAGATAGTGATTTAAAAATTTTATCTGAAATAGAAGAAGAAGCTAGAAAATATTTTAAAGAAAAAATGTTGCCAGTTCATGTAAACGTAGATTTTTGGAGTGGTGCTGTTTACAAAAAATTAGGTATTCACCCTGTACTTTATTCAGCAATTTTTGCTGCAGCAAGAATGGTTGGTTGGTGCGCCCATATTTTAGAACTCAGACAAAATAATAAAGTGTATAGTCCTAATTCAAAATATATTGGTGATATAAATGTTCCTTATATTCCCATTGAACAAAGATAAAATATAGACAGGAGTTTTTTTAGTGTTTTTTATATATGAAATTTTTCAAAAAATTGTTTATTTTTTATTGATAATATTATCTAAAATTATTGTAAATAAAAAATTTATACGATTTTGTGAATTAAGAAATTCATCGTTTTTTTTGAGTGAAATAAAAAACACAAAAGAAAAAATTAATAATTTAACTAAAAATAATATTGATTATCCTATAATTTATTGGTTTCATGTTGCTAGTGCCGGTGAAATGGAACAAGCTATCCCTGTTGCAAGAAAATTAAATGAAAAATTAGGAGCTCATTTTTTTGTTACTTATTATTCACCTAGTGCAGAGCCATTTTTAAAAAATTTTCCTGCAAAAATAGGTTGTGTTGGTTTACCTATTGATTTAAGAAAATTATATAATATTCTTTTTGATGAAGTAAAAATAGATAAAATGTTCTTTGTTAGATACGATATTTGGCCAGGATTATTTGAAACATGTTTACAAAGAAAAATTGAACTAAACTTAATATCTGCTTCGTCTGAGAAAACAAAAAGCGGATTATTAGGATTTTTAAGTAAAATTTGGAATAAAAAATATTATATAAATTTTAAAAATATTTTTGCAGTTTCAAATGAAGATGTTACTTATTTTTCTCAATTTATGAATGGTTCAAAGATATATTTATCTGGTGATGCAAAATGGGCTAGGGCAAATGAAAGAGCTCAAAACGGATCAGGAAAAAAAGTAGAAAATGATTTTTCTCTATTTTATTCATACTGTATTGCTCAAAAAAAATCATTATATAAAAAATGTATTGTATTTGGTTCGCCTCATAGTGATGAGCATAAAATAGCAATTCAGTGTGCATCTTTAAAAGAAAAAATATTAATTATATATGTTCCCCATGATGTTAATTCAAAAATTTGTCAAAATATTTTAGAAGACTTTTATAAATTAGGAACAAAAGCGGTTTTATTTTCAGATCTTATAAATAGTATTAAAAATGAATTTACTGAAAATAAAAACGATAATTTAGAAAAAATATTGTATCAAAAAAACAATGATCATCATAATGAATTAAGGTTGCCAAATAATATTTATAATTATAAAAATGAAATAAAATTTTCGCCAAATTTAATGTCTTTAAGTGAAATAATTATAGTAGATAAAATTGGATATTTAGCAGAAATATATGAGCTAGCAGATGCTGCCATTATTGGTGGTGGATTTGATGGCCAAATTCATAACGTTTTAGAGCCCGCAGCTCATGGGGTTCCTGTTTTAATCGGTAATATGTTTTTGCGAGCTAGAGAGGCAGCTCAGTTGATAAATTCGGGAGGAGCAATTTCTTTTCAAAATTCAAATGAGTTGTTCCAATTTCTTGCCCAGTGGGTTAGTTTGGTAGAGAAGGGGGCTGACTCAACCCATCCAGCGATTCAATTAGGCCAAGCAAGGTCAAAAGCGATAGAGCTGTTTAAAAGTATTCCTGATACAAGTGAAATTATCTTGCAAGCCTTTTTAGAAGGTAAAAATAGTAAAGACTAGGTAACTCCATTTGTGTTTGGATTTTTGAACCTTTTTAAAAAAAGAATATGAGTCATGGTCGCTAAGCAATTAGTTATAAACAGCACTTCTTATGAGACGCGTGTTGCTCTTATAGAAGGTGGTCAGGTTTCAGAGTATTACATTGAAAGAAGTCGAGATAGAGGAATCGTTGGAGGTATTTATAAAGGCAAAGTAATTCGTGTTCTTCCTGGAATGCAAAGTTGTTTTGTTGATATAGGTCTGGAACGAGCTGCCTTTCTATATGGGGGAGATATAAAACCAGAGGGTTCTTATGAATTACCTGAAGGTTTTGATGAAGAGGGTAAGCCTATTCATCATCATGTAGATGATGATGAAAATAATGAAGGAAACCCGAATAAAAATTTTCAAAAAAATTATAAAATATCTGACCTCGTAAAAGAAGGTCAAGAAGTCCTTGTGCAAGTTGCTAAAGACGCAATTAGTACAAAAGGAGCTCGGGTTACAACTTACTTAAGTTTACCTGGAAGATATGTTGTATTAATGCCAAGTATTAACCATATTGGTGTCAGTAGAAGAATTCAAAGTGAAGACGAAAGAACAAGATTACGCACTATTGTTCAAAAAATAAAGCCAGATGGTGCTGGTATTATCGTAAGAACTGCAAGTGAAAATGTCCCAGATGAAAAAATAATTGCCGATATCGATTTTTTAGTTAAACTTTGGGAATCTTTAAGAACAAAAAGTTTAAAATCGAAATCACCTTGTTTAGTTCATGAAGATTTAGATCTTGTTTTCCGTGCTACCAGAGATCTTATTTCACGAGATTTAGATCGAATTGTGATTGACGACAAAAAACGTTACGAAGATCTTGTACGTTTTTTAAATCGTTTTAGTGTTAAGTTAGGTGCTCAAGTTCAACTTTATCAAGGCGACACTCAAATATTTGATGCTTTTGGAATTGAGCAAGAGGTTTCTCGTGCTTTAGGTTCTAAAGTGTGGCTTAAATCGGGTGGTTATTTAATTATTGAACAAACAGAAGCCTTAACTGCAATTGATGTTAACACAGGAAGGTTTGTTGGTAATAAATCTCTTGGAGACACTATTGTTAAAACGAATCTTGAAGCTGTAAAAGAAATTGTTCAACAGCTTCGTTTACGTAACATTGGTGGTATTATTATTCTCGATTTTATTGATATGGATCGAAATGATGATCGAGATAAAGTTTTTCAAGCTCTTGTTGAAGAACTTAAAAAAGATAAAGCTAAAACTACAGTATTAAGAATTTCAGAAATGGGTCTAGTCCAAATGACTAGAAAACGTACTGAAGAAAGTTTAATGCAAAAAATGACTGTAGATTGTCCTTACTGCGATGGAAATGGTCATGTAAAAAGTCCTTCTACAGTTTCTTATGAAGTAATTAGAGAGTTATTAAGAGAATTTTCTCGCTCAAATAATGAAGGATTTGTTGTTAAAGCTCATCCACATGTTGCAGACAGATTATTGGAAGAAGATAAAATTTTTATTGATGAACTTAAAGCTAGGCATGGTAAAAAGGTAGTCGTTAAATCTTTTGTAGATTATCATTTAGAGCACTTTGAAATTGCACCCATTCGATTTGAATAAATAAACAGAAAAAAATAAAATATTATTTTTTAGAACCACCTGCACACGTAGGTGAGTTTTCTGTTTTTCCATTCTTTTTTTCCCATTCATTTATGGTTAAAGTATGAAGGGAACAAGCACGAATTTTTGAAATTTCTTCGGAAAGCAATTCGTTAATAAAACGATGTCTCGTTAATAGATTTTTATTTTCAAAATAATTAGAAACAACTTCAATTCGAAAATGCGACTCGGATCCTTTTGGGACACTGTGCATATAACTTTCATTTTCGACTTTTAAAAAATGGGGATTTAATTTTTCTTTTAATTTTAATTCGATTGAAGACTGAATGCTCATAGGCACACCTAAGTTCTTTAGACTTTAAGATGGTGCGGACGGAGAGACTCGAACTCTCACACCAAAGGCACTGGCTTCTAAGACCAGCGTGTCTACCAATTTCACCACATCCGCTCGATGTCCTTCTGTATATGAGATTTTTAGATAGTTCAACCCTAATCGGTAATTAAATTAAAAAAAAATGACTTTATATGCTAAAGAACTGAAATGAGCGCTGTTTTCTAGTAAAAGCTTTTGGGCTGGTGGTTAAGTTTAAAATTGCTATAACTTCTGTCGTTTTATTTGGAGAAACAGTAATAATTAGTGAACTTAGTCTTTCAAGCACCATAAAAAGCCCTAAACCCGCTCCCGCTGCTTCTTGTTGAAGACGGATCATCGCTTTTCTATCGCTGGCAAATAAAAACTTTAAGTACTTATAAACAGTGTGTTTGCTAAAGGATCCAAAAGAGTCTCTTACGCCAACAGCTAAATAAGTTCCATCAAAACTCCATTCAATTTGGACACTTTCTTGTGGTAATAAGGCAATTGGAACTCTTCTATCGACATCTTGCAGTTTTGGATTAGCATCCCATATAGCGTTCATAAGGAGCTCTTCTTGGACTTCTACACCAAATTGAGCATAGGCATCCGTTGGTCTACCTAAAACTTGAGATAGACCTTTAATAAATTCAAATAAAGCATCTCTAAACCATTGTCTTTGATCGGAATGAGATAAGACATATCTATGAACATAGGCACCATAAGAAACACACTTATCAACACCAAAGTATTTTTTTTCACGTATTTTTCTTATTGTGCTCATTAATTGTAAATGTGGTACATGCTCTTGATTACATGATAATACATGGCCAAAAAGCATTAAGCCTTCGCTATCTACTATTTTATCTTTCGTTTCTTCATCTACTAAAAGCAAATTTTCAATTCGAATAGAAGGAATAAGTTCATGTTCTTTTAATTTTTTTTCATCTACTTTATCAGTGATATACATGGTTTGTTTACAACCACTTTGTGCCAGTTTTTTTATTTCTATAATAGTTTTATCCATAGATGCTATAATAGTAGATATAGCGCAACTTTTAAATAAAGCGACCAATTCATTTCTATAATGTTCGCTCTGCACATCAATAATTGCATCTAAATTTATGTTGTCACTATCTATCATAGAAATCCTTAATTTATTTTAAATTTTCAATAAAATAAAAATATGATTCAAAATCGACATCGGATTCAATACTACAACCTTCTTTATCACATTTAGGAAGCTCATATTCTAATTTTTTACCCAATGTGAATTCTTTTCCAGAATTCATTAAAAATACTTTTTGTTCACCGCAATTTTCACAATATGCCGGTATTTGAAAGCTTTCTACTTTGGCATTATTAGATAAAAATTCTTTAACCATATTAAATTGCATAACGACGGATTGAGGGCAATTATAATAAACAGGAGTTATTTTTAGTTTTGTAATCCATAATATCCATTCACGAACGCCGCAGCTATTGATTGTTCTTATGCTACCTAAATCAAACTTTACAACTCCCGAAGGAAGACCAAAGTCTCCTAAATTACAAGTTTCGGTGATGTCTCCAGAGACAAGGTATATGCCATCCTTTAACTGAACATCCACGTAAACCTCCCGAAACTAAATGCATTAAAATCTTTAATTCAATATATCGACAGTGAGTTTCGTAATATATCGTCTGTCGATGACATAACCATTGTTAATTGGAACACTTTCGCCATATGTTGCGAATTCTAGATTAGCAAAAAGAATGTATATTGACATTCCTGCACTAAAAGTCTGCATTCCATAACCAAGTCTTGCAGAGAATGGTGCGTTAGCTCCGGTTTTTTCACCAAAACTAAATTCACATCCTGCACGTAGCTTATTTCGGTCATCCACTCTTGGATCATTAATTCTTTCTTCTTCAATTGAGAGAATGGTGCCAACGTTTTTGCTAATATCTGGACTAATACTTAAGCCCCCTTTAATATTCATTTTTTCAACTTCGTTGCTGGATGATGAGCTAGCAGCTTTATATGTGGTATCTCCAACATCTAGGAACGAAAAGGCTATTTTGGTGTTTATACTATCATAAAGGGGTAAAATAATTCCTGTATCAAAAGCAAAACCATAAGTATAATTCACATTTTTATCAGAAGCCTTATTAGAAGCGTCTATAGCACCATTTTGATTGGCTTCAATCGTATTCATTTTTGTTGCTCTTTGCATAAATCTTGAGCCTAGTCCTAATACAATATGCCTAGAAAAGGTATAACTAAATCCCATAACAGGCCCATATTGATCGCGACTAAATAGAGTAAAGGTTCTATCGTAAGTCAATGGACTTGCGCTAGTTGAATATGCACTAGTTTGGATTGAATTCGATTTTGTAGTATAACCATTAACGTAAGAATCAACTAAAATTCCTAATTGAAAACGCCCAATAACTACATTTGGAAATAAACTTAATCTTGTAAATACAATATTATTAGTATCAGAGTTTGTAACAGCTTTATTAATTATACCAGAAGGATACTCAAAGGAATTAAAATAATTTCCTAATAAATCTGTTGTATATGCGTTGCTTGAAAATGAAATATTAGGGAAAGAAGCACTTTTTAAAATTGATTTAGATTTTAAATTATTTAAACCAATCCCTGCAGGATTTTGGAAGATAGTATTTTCATCGTCTGCAACGGCAACAAATGCGTCTCCCATACCTAGTGGTCTAGCACCTAAATACATTGGAGTAGGCGGAATTAAAATGGAGCTATCACTATAAACCCTATAATTAATTAATATTATTGATAAAATAACTATTAACTTAATTATTGATAAAAATTTTAGCAACTTTATCTCCACATTTATAAAATAATTTGTTATATGTACTCGGTGTTTTTTTCTATGTTTTTAGAGTACTTAGTAATACTGAGGGGTTTGTGGTTCCTAATATAGATTTTTTGGCTTCTATTCCTGAGGGCCAAGCTATCCAGTACGTTTCAAAAAAGAGAGATATACCTTGTCACGTGCTATTTTTAGCTGCAGCAGGTAAGGCATCTTCGAATAAACTTCCTGCAGACGAGCGTTTGCTTATGATGAATTTTGCAAAAGCAGCTTGTGACACTCAAAATCCCGATATTTTATGGCAAATAGCTCATGTTGAATCTATGTTTAAAATAAGAATAGTAAATATAGAAGGAAAACAGGTTCTTACTGGTAATGATGCTAAAAAGTTTTTATTAAAAGGGTTACCAAAAAATAAAAATGTTGATATTGGCCCCTTGCAAATTAATTGGAAAGCTAACGGATCAAAATGGGAATATGAGCCCATAAAATATTTAAACGGCGAATTTTCTGTTGATTTTTTATCCAATAAAATTTTAAAAACATATGTTAAAACTTGTGGTGATAAATGGATAAACTGTTACCATTCCTATAATAAAGATAGAGGTTTGGGATACAGAAATAAAATAGAATTATCAGGAAGAAAATTAAGAAACATCCTTGTTACTTATTTATAATCACTTTTATAAAATATTTAATATTTCTTCTTTAGATAAAGTAAACTTTTCACCTTTAATTTGGTTTAATTGTTCTTGTGAAGCATTATCCAAAATTTGTGAAGCGGTTTGAATTTTATCAATTAAGGATTTTTTAATATATTCATCAACGGTTTCTAAGCCAACTAAATGGATTACTAAACATTTTTCTGAATTTTGGCCAATACGGTGGAAACGAGCTTGTGACTGAACGTAACTTCCTCCATCAAAATTTAAATCCATATATATCATTGTATCTGCTTTCATTTTTCCATCTCTAGGCAATAGAGTTAAACCTTCTTTAGCAGATTGTGGTGTGGCAATAAATAAACGACATTCAGGATTATTTTGAAATTGTTCTACACTATTAGCTCTATCTTGAATATTCATTTCACCAG
The DNA here is from genome assembly GCF_009208775.1 of Silvanigrella paludirubra. NCBI lineage: Bacteria > Pseudomonadati > Bdellovibrionota > Oligoflexia > Silvanigrellales > Silvanigrellaceae > Silvanigrella > Silvanigrella paludirubra. The sequence goes on from NZ_WFLM01000003.1 coordinate 227,661, forward strand.
TATGAGCAACTGCGCCATAACTTTCAGCATATGTCTCTGCTAAATAATTTACGTTTCCTACAAAGTGGCTCCATAAAATTACTTTTTTTGTTTCATCAGAAAATATATCTGTTAAAATATCTTCAAGTTCTGTTAATTTAGCATTAGGACCATTATAATTAGGATCAATAAGCATTGGATTTGAACAAATCTGAGATAAGCGAAGCAATCTTACTACAATATTATTTGCTTGCATTGAATACTCTTCAGGACTCATATTTTCTATTTCACTTCTAACAGAGTCTCTCATTTTAGCATATATTGTTTTTTGTTCTGCTTTAAGTTCAATGCTATAATCTTTATAAATTATAGGAGGTAAATCTAAGACTTCATTTTTTAAACGACGTAAACTTGTTGCTTGAATTCTTTTTCTAAGTTCTTCACCGTTTCTAACCCCGATAAATTTTTCTACTTTAACTTTTCTTCTACCTTGGTTAATTTCAAGAATATCTATATAGCAAAATGTATTTTTAAATGCAGGAAAACTCGTTCCAAAAGTATTTCCATTATCCATAACAAAATATTGAGCAAAAAGGTCAATTGGTCTATTTGCAATTGGTGTACCTGTTGCAATAACACAACGCTTAGCTCCGTTTCGAATAAATTTTGCACTAATTGTTGTTTGAGCCATTAGGTTTTTAATTCTTTGGCTTTCATCAAAAACAATCATGCCATCCCCATTTTGGATCCAATTGGCTAATGCTTCTTTTTCTAATCTAATACCTTCATAGTGGATAATAAATATAGGGGAATCACTTTGTATTAATTTAGCTCTTTGTGCAGGTGAACCCTCTATAACTGTAAAAGGTGTAGATGTTGCTAAAGATAACTCTTCTTGCCAAGTTCTTACTAGAGATTTTGGAGCAACAATTAAACAACGATCAATAGATTTATTTTGTAAAAGCATTGCAACAGAGGAAGCAATTTGAAAACTTTTACCACATCCCATTTCATCTAATAACGCACATGCAGAGTTTTGTAATAAAAATTCAATACCCGTAATTTGGTGTGAATAAGGTTTTCGTTTAAATGGAAATAAAGCTAATTGTTCTCTTGTTTTGTTTAGTATTTTTAGTTGATCTTCTGATATTTTTTGTTCTTTTGAGGTAGAGCCAATCATCGCTTCACTACCAATGCTTGTTTGAACTTCTGTATTTAAATCAAACTCTTCAAACCAGCTTTCACGTAATATTAATTTACCTAATTTGTTTGGAGCAATATTTGCATAATATTTTCCTTTTACAAACTCGGTTAATTCTTTATATGCTTCATCTGTTATTTTAAAGCCTTTACCAATAATATCGAAAAGATCATCAAATGCCCCGATAAATACTTTCCATGCTCTATTATCAGGATCCCATTGTCTTTCATTTCGATCAAGGCCTTTAATTCTATCAATTGTGTTTTGATTATAATTAAATGTAACTTTAAAATTACCTTCTTCTAAATCAATTATTGTATTTGTATTTAAGTAACGGCCTTCTTCATAAATTTTAGAAATATTTTTTAGTATTCGATCTAAATGTTTTGTTTGAAGAGGAGGTGCAAGGTGAATTTTTATTTTTTTTAAGTTTAATGTGCCAATTATTTCTTGTTTTTCAAATTTAGGTTGTTCAACTATGACAGGTTTAATTTCATTTTTTTTATCATCGATGATTCCAAATGTAAGACGAATCGGCCCTTTAGGGGGTTTTGGACGATATGTATTCTTATTATTCCCTTTAAATCCCATACTTTCATTCTCCAAAACTAATGTTGCAATAGGCCAAACTAAATGCAAATATTTATTTCAAACTCAATGTACGCTATTTATGAAAGAGTATAAAACTCTTTTTTAATGCTAGTAGACATTGTTAACAGCTTTCTTTAAATTACAAATTAGCACATGCCAATAAAAATATTGCTGTGCCTATTTGTAAAAGGGCATCTTGTCCCTTGGAGACTTAGTTATGGATAAAATTGTTTGTGTTGGCAAGAATTACATGGAACATGCAAAAGAGTTAGGTGATGCCATTCCAGAAAAACCAGTACTTTTTATTAAACCCAAAAGTATTTTAAGGGCTGCAATCGATCATGAAGAGCTTTCCTTGGTTATTCCTCAAGTGTCTAGTTCATTGCACTATGAAGCTGAAATTGTTTTACGTCTTGATAAAGGTGGATATCAATTAGATTTAAAAGAAGCAGAAAAAGCCATTGGAGCTGTTTCAATTGGACTAGATATGACACTAAGAGAACTTCAAGCAAAACAAAAAAAAGAAGGACATCCTTGGACAACTAGCAAAGTATTTGTAGACAGTGCTGTAGTTGGCCCATGGTTAAGAGTATCTGAATTTCCAAATTATTTAGAAGAAAAATTTACATTTTCTCTTGATGATAAAGTCAAACAGGAAAGTTTTGGAAAAAATATGACAATGTCACCTATCGAATGTGTTTCTTACATTAGTAAGTTTTTTCCGCTTGTTGCTGGAGATCTTATATTTACTGGAACACCAGCTGGGGTAGGGCCCGTGACTTCAGGACAAAGAGGGGTTCTTAGTTTTGGATCTATTCGTTATTCTGTTCTTTGGTCGTAATAGCTGTGATTAAATAAAAATTCTACTTTAAATAAATAGAAAATGTTAAAATAAATAAAATATAATTAATAATTTTTAAAGATTACCAAATATTTTTAATAAATTATTAATATATAAAATTGACTAAAAAAAATTATTTAATTAAAATTTTTTAGATACTATTGTATTGAATTATAATTTTATCAAATTTTAGAGATATTGAGGATGAATTATGATTAAAAAGTTTTTATCTTTATCTATTTTATTGTTTTCTAGCTTACCCGTTAGTGCAAAAATAAATAAATATTTTTCAAATAATATAGAAATTTTAAATTCTGAAATATCTAATTCAAAAAATTTTTTAGAATGCTCAAAGGCATGTTTAACAGATAAAAAAAATATTGAAGATATTTTAGGAATTCAAAATTATGATGAAATTTATGAAAATGAAATGATTTTTAAAGAATTATTTTGAATCATAAAAAGATTTAGGAAATAATTCTACATAAGATAATATATTATCATTTAAATTTTTTTCGCATTTATCTTTCGATTCTGTTAAATGAAAACATAAATAATTTAATAATTTTTTTCTGTAAATATCGTCTTTTATTACCATTGCAGAACAATGCCCTTTTTCATTTAATTCCCAAAACTCTTTAGGATTTTCAGCTTCTTTAAACAAAGAAGAACCTGATTCAAAGGGAACAACTGGATCTTCTGTGCTATGAATAAATAATGTAGGAATTTTAACTTGTTTTATATAGTCAATGGGACTTAAATTATCTGAAACTAGAAAACTAAGAGGCCATTGCAAAGGCCAGGTAAGCCAAATACTAGATAATTTTTGTCTCGAGATTATTCTATATGAACCAAATGTACTATCTAAAATAATTGCTTGCACTTGCTGAATTGGGTTTTCAACATAAGCGGGAACCGCAACTGCTCCTCCTAGGCTTTGAGCAAAAATAAATATGTCTTTTGTTCTTGAATTATCTTTTAACCAATTTAATACAGATTTACTATCTATAAATAAACCATCTCGGGTTGGCTTTCCTGTTGATTTACCGTATCCACGATAATCAAATGAAATAATATCATAACCATAGCTTGCTAACCAAGATAGATACATGAAATGAGTAGTTATATTTTCAGCATTTCCATGAAAATGTAAAATAGTTGCATACGGGTCTTTATTTTTTGAATAAATAAACCATCCATTTAAATTCTCATTATCTTCTGTTTTAATAGATATTTCATCATATTTTAAGTTTAATTTGTCTGGTGTTACCCTTACTTCAGAATCAGGATAATAGAAAAGGTGATTACAACCCGAAACTAAATTAATAACAATAAATAAATAAAAATAAATACTTTTAGTCAATTTTCAGACTCCTTAATGATCGAGTTAAACAGATTTATTATTGACTAATATATAAATCCTTAATAAACATATATATAAACAATTATTCGTAACATTGTAAGGAGCCTTATCAAGATGTTTTGGAAAAAATATTTGCCTTTTGGTATTAAAGTTTTTTCTGCTTCTTTTTATGTTATTGAAAAAAAAATTTTTGGTAACCAAGTGTTAAGATTTTTTTCAAAAATTCTTTTCAGAATTTTATCATAATGATCATAAAAAATATTATAAATTATTTTTTATATATTATTTTATTTTTTAATTGTATTTTTCAGTCTAAAAAACTCTATGGTGAGTCCTTAAGCTATATAGATAATTTAATTTTTGAGGCTCAATCTAAAAAACTTTGGGACAAAAGAGCTTGGATAAAGTTATTGCTTATACCTGATCATTTTTTTTATAATAATAAACGAAGTTTAATAAGTGATAAGTCTTATTTTTTAGCCCTAGATGGAAAATATAATCCTGAAAATGAACTTATTTCAACTCTTAAAGCATTTAATGAGCCTTTAGTTATTAATAGTTCTATGCATCCTCAGTGTAAATATGCTGCTCGTTTTTACTGGCTTGTTAAAGAACTTAAAATTGATCCTAGTAAAATGACATTTCAGTCATGTCCAGAATATAATAAATTTATTAATTATTTAAATTATGAAGATGTTTCACTTGTTTTTTCTAATTATGTTGCAGATGGTCCTGGAACTTTATTTGGACATACTTTCTTAAGGCTTCATAGAAATTCCTATTCAAATGGTGATTCTGTTCTTCAGGATGATATTGTAAATTTTTCAGCTTTTGTTCCTCAAGAAAAAGAATTTTTATATCCAATTAAAGGTTTAGCTGGTGGATATAAAGGAAGATTTTCTCTTGTTCCTTATTATCAAAAAATACAAGAATATAATAATTATGAAAGTAGAGATTTATGGGAATACAGATTAAATTTATCGAAAGATGAAATACGTTTACTTGAAAGGGTGTTATGGGAAGTTGGTTGGTTCTATATTGATTATTATTACTTAGATCATAATTGTGCTTATATTATGCTTTCTATACTTGAAGCTGTTAAACCTGATTTAGAATTAACTGGTAAGCTTTGGTTGTATGCCATTCCTTCTGATACAATTCGAATAGTAAATCGTGTTCCAAAATTCATAAAAAGTATTCATTATAGACCATCTGTTTTGTCACGTTACAAAGAAAGAATGTCTGTTTTAAATCAAAATGAAACAAAGATTGTAAGTAATATAATTTCTAATGATGAAACAGTACTAATTAAATCATTATCAAATGAATGTGATAAATATTGTAAAGCACGAACAATTGATTCTGCTCTTGAATATATAGACTATAAAGAAAAACTTGTCGGTTCAAATAATCCTATTGAGTTTCAAAATTTAAGAAATCAATTGCTAATTGCAAGATCGCAAGATGGGGTTAAATCAGATCCCTTATTATATTCACCAAAATCAAATGCCCCTCATTTAGGACATGATTCTGGTCTTGTTTCTTTAAATCTTGGTTCCTCAATTAATGGAGATATTTATTCAGATTTAAGATGGCGACCCGCATTACATGATATCGAAGCAAATGAACAAGGCTATAGCAATGGATTGGGCGTAGGTTTTTTAGATACAATTCTTCGAGTAGATTATAAAAATAAACAGATTAATTTAAAAAATTTTCATTTATTAGAAATTACATCTTTGCCAGAACAAGTTCCAAATATTCAATTTCTCGCCTGGCATTTTGATATTGGATATGAATATGGATTTGGATTTGGAGATGCTTCAACTCAAGGAAGAGAATATTTAAAAATGGGTTTTGGTTCAGCACTTTTTGGTTTTGAAAATAAAGCTTTATTGTTTGCTATTATTCAAGGAGATTTTGGATATTCTTCTGATTTTGGTGCGCATATAGGCCCAACGCTTTCTATTGGTGGTCTTGCAAAACTTTCACCATATTTTAAATTAATTTTACAATCCGATTTTTCTAAAAGATATAACTATGAAAGAAATATTGATTCTATGGAACATTCTTTAATTTTAAATTATTATATTGCTCAGAATTTTGAAACTCAAATAGGGTATGTAAATAAAAATGGAACAAATGAAATTTCATTAGGATTACGGATTTATTATTAAATTTAAAATTAATCTTTTAAATTATTTAAAGCTCTAACACCCATGTTTTTATCCCAAGTAACTTCTTTTATGTTTACAAGTTTTTGGACCCAGCGAGAAAGAACAAATAAAAGGTCTGAAAGTCTGTTTATATAAGGAATAATTTGAGGATTGATTTCTTTTTCTTTTGATAACGAAACAATTAATCGTTCCGATCTTCTGCAAATGGTTCTTGCTAAATGCAAATATGAATTTAATAAAGTTCCACCGGGTAAAACAAATTCATGAAGAGGTTCTAATAAATTCTGACATAGATCGATTATTTTTTCTAACTGTTTAATATCAAATTCATTAATTACAATCATCTTTTCCCAGCGAGAAGATAAAGGTGTTGCTAAATCTGCACCTAAATTAAATAAGTCATTTTGAATTGCAAAGAGCCAGGTATCAAGAAGTTTTTGTTCTTTACTGGGAATATTAAGTATATTTTGTCTACAAATTCCAATAATACTATTTAGTTCATCAACAGTTCCATAGGATTCTATCCTTAAATCATCTTTAGATATTCTGCTACCGTCTGCTAACCCTGTAGTCCCTTTATCTCCTGTTTTCGTATATACTTTAACAATTCTCATAAAATATATCCTTGTTTTAATAAAACGATTTATAAAAATTATCTGTTTCTTAAATAAGGCTGACCTAAGGCTTTCGGTGGTCTACTTTTTCCAACAAAACCAGCAACAATAATTATTGTGAGTAAATAAGGAATAATTTGAATAAATTGTGGTGAAACAACAAAATTCCATATTTGAGATAAAATAGGAATATCAAAGTTAGGTTTTGGAATTTGTATTCCTTGTAAGGTAATTCCAAGAGCATCAAAAAAGCCAAAAGCAAGACAAGCAAGAGCAACGGCTATTGGTCGCCATCCGCCAACAATTAATGCAGCTAACGCCATATAACCACGTCCTGCGGTCATGTTTCTTGTATAACTACTTGATAGACAAATTGATAAAGTTGCACCACCTAAACCTGCTAAAAATCCAGAAAGTAACACACCGCTCCATCTTGTATTGATTACATCAATTCCAGAAGTTTGAAGTGCATCGGGGTGCTCTCCAGCAAATTTATGCCAAAGTCCATATGGAGAGTATTTAAACCAAAGCCAAACTAGAGCCATTATTATCCAAACAGCAATAATTGGTTCATGGATAAATCGGTGATTCATTGCAATTTCTGGCGTTGAACCTGTGTTTTGAAATAAAATTTGTGAAGCAAATGGCACACAACCTGCAGCTAAAATTGTAATAGCTGTTCCAGTTACAATCTGATTTGATTTGAAATTAATAACAAATAAACCATAAATTGCAGCCATTACCATTCCAGCAATTCCACCGGCAAGAAATCCTAATAAAGGAGAATGCGTTAATGTAGTTACAGCTGCAGCGGTAAATGCACCTGCAAGCATTTTACCTTCTAAGGCAATATTAATAATTCCACTTCGCTCACTAAATAAACCACCAAGAGCAGCAAATATAAGTGGAGCAGACATACGAATGGTAGCGCCGCTAATTGAAGATAAGAGGTTGATCCATTCCATAACTATTTAGCCTTTTTTTTTGATAATATTTTTTCCCAGAGTCCATCAGCTGAAACCGCGAGAATAATTAATGCTTGAAGAACAAGTGCAAGATCAGAAGTTACATTGTGTGTAAAAATTTCTAAATCACTAGCACCTTTTTGAAGAGCTCCAAAAAGAAGTCCAGAGAAAATAATTGCTAATGGATTTCCTCTTGCTAAAAATGCAACTGCAATACCTGTAAAACCGTATCCTGGAGAAAAATCAAGTTTAAAGCACTCTGAACGTCCTAATATTTCTCCAACACCAACAAGACCTGCAAGAGCACCAGCTATAAACATAGTTAAAATTTGTGTTCTAGAAATGCTTATTCCTGCAGTTGAAGATGCAGATTCATTTTCACCCACACTTCTAATTTCATATCCCAAAGGAGTTCTATATAAAAATACCCATGATAAAATGGCAACAATAACAGATAAAAATATGGCAGAAGTTACAGGAGCTCCTTGGAAAAAGTGATAAGCTTCAATGACATAATTTTTAGAAATAGGAACTGTTTGTGGATTTTGAGTATTTGGATCTTTTAATAAATAAACTGTAACATAACTAGCAATTCCTGCTGCAATAAAATTGAGCATAATTGTTATAATTACTTCGTGAGCTCCTCGTTTTGCTTTAAGGTAACCCGCAATTCCACCCCAAAGTCCACCAGCAAAAGCAGCACAAAGTCCTGCAAAAATAGCAGCAAAAATTGTTGGAACATTTGGAAACAAAGCACCAACAGATGCGGCAGCTAAAGCACCCATTGTAAGTTGACCTTCAGCACCAATATTAAACATTTTGGCTTTAAAAGCCATTGCTACAGATAAACCAGTTAAAATTAATGGCATGCTGTATGTTAAAGTCATTCCAAAATCATATGGAGTTCCAAAACCTGATTTAGCAAATATAACAAAAACATTTATAGGATTTTCGCCAGCTATACAGGTAACTAATAAACCTAAAATTAAAGCAATAATTGTTGCTATTATGGGACGGAGAATTTTCATTATGAATTTCTCCCATTTTCTTTAGATAATCCACCACACATAGCCAATCCTAATAAATGTTCATCAGCTTCATTTCTCTTAAATTCAGCAACAATACTTCCGCCGTACATAACTAAAATTCTATCTGATAAAGTTATAATTTCGTCTAACTCAGATGAAACAAGTAAAACTCCAACACCCTTGTCTCTTTCTAAAACAATTTGTTGATGAATATATTCAATTGCACCAATATCAACTCCACGAGTAGGGTTTGCGGCAACAATGAATTCAGGCTCTTTTCCAAATTCTCTTGCAATAATTATTTTTTGTTGATTTCCGCCAGAGAATCCAGAAGCATTTAATTTAGAGTTTTTTGGTCTAACATCATATTTTTCCATTTCACTTTTTACAGTTTTTTGGATTTCTTTAATTTTTTGTAATATTCCAAATCGGAATTTTTTCTCCCAATGTCTTCCCAAAATATAATTTTCTTCGGCAGACATATTTAAAAGCAAACCATTTTTGTGACGATCTTCTGGAATAAAGCCTACAATTAAGTCTTGCATTTGTGAGCTTTTTTTATAGGTAACATCTCTTCCTAGTAAATGTATTTTGCCTGAAGCAAAATTATTTGCTGATGGTTTCTTGCCAAAATATATTTGAGGATGGAAAATTAAATCGAGAAGTTCAGATTGTCCATTTCCTTCAACTCCAGCTATTCCAACAATTTCTCCGCCTTTAATATTAATAGAAATATTATTTAGTAAATTTCTTTTAGAATCTTTGGTTAAATAATCCTTTAAAGTAACATTTGATAATTCAAGAACAGTATTTTTAATGTTTTTTCCACAAGGAATATCAGGTCTTAAATTTACATTTCTTCCGACCATCATAGAAGCAATTTTTTCTTCAGTGGCTTCTGAGGTTTTAATTTCACCAACAACTTTTCCAGTTCGAAATACAACAATATTATCTGTTAAATTTAATACTTCTCTTAATTTATGGGTAACTATGATTATAGTTTTACCTTCATTTTTTAATTTTTTTAAATTTTCAAATAGTTCATCAACTTCTAATGGAGTTAATACTGCTGTTGGTTCATCAAGAATTAAAATATCAGCATTTCTATAAAGTAGCTTTAATATTTCAATTCGTTGTTGCATACCAACTGGTAGTTTTGAAATTTTTACATTTAAAGGAACATTTAATCCATATTTTTTAGCAAGATCTTCAATTTCTTTTTTAGCTTTTTTTCTATCAATAATATTAAAAGGAATTGGTATAAAAGGGAGTTTTAAAGTATGTTCTTCATCACCTAAGATGATATTATCAAGACCTGTAGCTGTTTCTGCCAACATAAAGTGCTGATGAACCATTCCAATTCCATTTTTAATGGCGTCTTTTGGAGAAACCCAATGCTGAGGTTTGCCATTTACTAAAATTTCACCGCTATCTTCTTTATATAATCCAAATAAAATTTTCATAGCAGTTGATTTGCCGGCACCATTTTCACCAACAAGAGCTTGAATTGTACCTTTTTCCACGGAAAAAGTAATTTGATTATTAGCAATAACATTTCCAAATGATTTTGTTACATTTCGAAATTCTATGGCGGGTGATTGTTCCTTTAATTGATTTATTGTTTTCATTTTCTACTTATCTTGATTGGGTTAAAAATAAAAAGAGAAATTTATGATTCAATTTTTACTGGTTTTATAAAAATCTGGAACAATAATTTTATTATCATTTATTTCTTTTTTAATTCGATTTATTTCTTTTATTTCTGAGTCTTTAAATAATTTTTTATTAAAATTATCATATGACCAATCAATACCGCCATCTGCAAATCCATATTTAATAACTCCGGTTGTGAATTTATTATCCACAAAATCTTGAATAGCAGTAAATACTTTTAAATTTACTTTCTTTTCCATGCTTGTTAATACATGTCCTGGAGCAATATAATTTTGATTTGAGTCAACTCCAATAATAAATTTATTAGAAAATTTTCTATTGGCTTCTTCAACTGCATCAAATGCGCCTTGAGATGAAGCACCTGCAGCAACAAAAATAACATCTATACCTTGTGTGTACATTGAAAGCGCAATTTCTTTTGCTTTTGTCGGATTATTCCATGCGGCAGAAGTTATGCCAACAAAAGTTTCAGTTACTTTAATTTTAGGATTTATATATTTAGCACCAGCTTCAAAACCTAATCCAAAGCGTTTAATTAATGGAATTTCCATTCCACCTATAAACCCAACATTACCACTTTTAGATTTCATGGCAGCAATAGCGCCGACAAGAAAACTTCCTTCGTGTTCTTGAAAAGAAATAGATCTAATATTTGGCTCATCAATTGTTGAGTCAACTAAAGCGTATTTTTGATTTGGATATTTTTTTGCAACTTTCCCAACAGAGTCTGCATTATTAAATCCAACAGCTATGACAAGTCCACATTCACCATTAGAAAAAGAGCGGATGAAATTTTGAGATTGAGCATCATTAGTAACAGTGACATACTTACTTTCTTTAGATATTTTTAATTCTTTTTGGGCTCTAATAAAGCCATCGTAAGCAGATTGATTAAATGATTTATCATCTTTGCCGCCTTTATCTAATACAAGACAAATTTTAGGTAATTCTGTTTTTGTAGAAGCATTGGAATTTAAAGATAAAATATTTAAAATACCAAATGTTGGTAAAAGAAAAAAACTTTTTTTAAATATTCTTATGGACTTCATCTCAGTTTTTCGCCTCTTTACTTAATGTTTGAATTTTATTTAATGCAATTTCATTTTTAATATGATTGATTTTTATAATTTCAGTTTCAGTAAATAAATCTTTATTATATTTATCTAATGCCCAGTTAATTCCACCATTAGATATTTCATATGTGTAAAGACCCGTTGTAAATTTATTATCAATTATATTTTGAATTGTATCCAGAACCGATTTTTCTATATCTTTTGTCATGCTTGTTAATATCATGCCAGGTTTAATCCAATTTTGATTTGAATCACATCCAATGGCATATTTTTTTGTATCTTTTTTATTTGCTTTTTCAGCTGCATTAAAAACACCAAGCCCTGAACCTCCTGCTGCGTGAAAAATAATATCAGCTCCCTGATCAAATTGGCTTAGAGCAATTTCTTGAGCTTTTGTGGGGTTATTCCAAGCTTCAACGGATATACCAACGTATCCAATTAAAACATTGATTTTGGGGTTAACATATTTTGCACCGGCAGTATATGCGGTCTCAAATTTTTGAATTAATGGAATATTCATTCCACCAATAATACCAATAGATCCTGTTTTAGATTTAATGGCCGCAATTGCACCCATTAAAAAAGCTCCTTGTTCATCTTTAAAAACAATGGAGCGTACATTTTTTTTACTTACATTTGAGTCTATAACTACAAACTTCTGTTCTGGAAATTGAGGCGAAATAAGTTTGATAGTATCGGCATTATTTATGCCAACAGCAAAAATAATAGAGCATTTTCCTTTAACAAAAGATCTTACTGTTTGATTTAAATGATTTTCATCCTTTGCTTCTATTATTTTACTCTCTTTAGAAATTGGTAAACTTTTAAGTGCTTTTTGAAATCCGTTATAAGCTTCTTGATTAAAAGAATGATCATCTTTACCGGCCTTATCAAGAACCATACAAATTTTTGGTTCTGTATTTGAAAAGGCAGATAAAGGTAATAAAGATAAAAAATAGAATGAAGAAAGAAAATTTTTCATAAAAGCAATATCCTTAATTAGAAGGAAAGTTTATTTTTTTTCCTGTTCATAATAATCTGGGACCGTAATTTTGCCGTTTATTATCTTTTCTTTAATACTGTTTATTTCTTTAATTTGCGAACTAGAATAGAATTTTTTGTTGTATTGATCATAAGCCCAATCTACACCACCGTCTTTAAGACCGAATGCTGTATGCCCCGATGTAAATTTGTTTTCAACAAAATCTTTAATTGTAAAAAACACTGCGTTATCAACTCTTTTAACCATGCTTGTGATGATAATGTCAGGTTTAATCCAATTTTGGTTGGAATCCACACCAATAGCGTAATGTTGTTTTTTATGGTTTGTTTTTTTATTCATTTGTTCAGCAGAATCAAATACGCCTTGTCCAGAATTAGCAGCAACCTGAAATATAACATCAGTTCCTTCGTTATACTGAGCTAAAGCAAGTTCTTTTGCTTTTGTTGGATTATTCCAAGCATCAGGGGTAATTCCAACGTAAGATGTCGATATTTTTATTTTTGGATTGATGTATTTTGCGCCGGCAGTATAGCCTGTTTCAAACCTGTGAATGAGTGGAATATCCATGCCGCCTATAAATCCAACTTTTCCAGAAGTTGATTTCATGGCTGCAATAGCGCCAACTAGGAAAGATCCATCATGTTCTTGGAAAGTAATGGAACGGATATTTTTCGCTTTATTTTTTTCTTCTAGATTGGTGTCAACAACTAAGAATTTTTTATTTGGGTATTTTAAAGCAAGTTCAGGGACTGAGTCGGAAGGATTAAATCCAATAGCAATAATTAAATCGCAATTCATAGAAGTCGCAAAATTTCTAAAAAAGGTAGGAATTTGAGCATCATTTCTTGGCTCAACAAATTTACTATCTTTACTGATTGCAAGTTCTTTTAAAGATTTATTAAAGCCATTGACAGCAGATTCATTGAAAGAGTGGTCATCTTTTCCACCTTTATCAAGAACCATACATATTTTAGGAGGAGCTTGCTTTATGGAGTTTGCTAAGGAAGTAAGAGAATAAGTGCTTAAAAGTGTTATAATTATCATTCTTGCTTTTTTGATCATGCGGGTAGAGGGCACGTGGATTCCTTTCGGAGAAAAGTTTCTTGGTAAAATGAATTACTTAGCCATATAGGCAAGAATCTGAAAAGGCATAACACAAAAGAATCAAATGTTTCTAGGACTTTTTTTGAATCTATAATGCAATAAAGTAATAGGAGTTTTTATTCTAATAACCTGAGTACAAGAAAAAAGTGAGATTGCATGTTGACTAATGTGAGTTGATTTTGTACACCACAGAACACTCTGGCAATCGAGGATTTATTCTCGAAGGTTAGAATGCATAGCGCGGTTAGCTCAGCTGGATAGAGCACCAGACTACGAATCTGGCGGTCAGGCGTTCGAATCGCTTACCGCGCGCCATTTATATTTTTCCCTTGGGAGCGATGGGTGAGTTGGCTTAAACCACGCCCTTGCTAAGGGCGCGAAGGGGAGACTCTTCCGAGGGTTCGAATCCCTCTCGCTCCGCCACCTTTTTAAAACAGGTGTGTTATTGTCTACTGAAGCAATCCAACCTAAAAACAAAAATCTTGATATCTTGTACATGAATAAATGCATTGAATTGGCAAATTTGGCAGCTGCTAAAGGTGAAGTTCCAGTGGGTGCTATTATTGTTGATTCTCAAGATCAAATTATCTCAGAATCTTACAATTTACGTGAAACAGGAAAAATGGCCACAGCCCATGCAGAGCTTCTTGCTATTGAGCAAGCATGCAAAAAACTTTCACGTTGGAGACTTCAAGATTGTACTTTGTACGTGACATTAGAGCCTTGTTTTATGTGTGCTGGCGCTATCATTTTGGCAAGAATTCCAAGAGTCGTTTTTGCTACCCAAGATCCAAAAGCAGGTGCTGTAGGAAGTTTAACAAATATACTAAATGATGATCGATTAAATCATAAATGTGAAATTGTTTCAGGTATATGCGCAGAAGAATCCTCTAATATTTTAAAATCTTTTTTTAAAAACCGCAGAAAAAAATAAATCCTCTTTTAGGCTATTGTATAAAACTCAGAGTCTCTGTATTTTGCATTTTTATGATCTGTCATTTGAGATCTAAATTTATTTATATTTATTTTGGAGAATTCATTTGTGTCGCATCAAAATTTATCTAAAGAAAAATATACAATTGGAATTGTTTTAGCGGCTGGAGTGGGCAAAAGAATGAACTCTAAGATTCCTAAAGTAGCCCATATTTTATTAGGTAAGCCGCTTGTGATTTGGGCGATAGAATCTCTTATTCAAGCTGGTGTATCAAAAATTGTTATAGTTATTTCACCAACCCAAACCATGGTTGAAGAAATCATTTCTAATTATAAATTTTCTGAAGAAACTCAAATTCATTTTGCTTATCAAGATGTGCCACTTGGTACTGGGCATGCGGCTCGCTGTGGAGTTGATTCCGTTACAAAATACTTTGACAAAGAAGTGAGTCAAAATTTAAATTCATTAAATATACTTATTGCTTATGGTGATACTCCTGCTGTTAAGGGATCTACATTTATAGAATTTTTAAAGTACCATTCTGAAAATAAGAATGCTTTTTCTATTCTTGTATTTAAAGCAAAAAATCCTTTTGGATACGGAAGAATTATCACGGATAAAAATGGTGAATTTCTTGCTATTTGTGAGGAAAAAGATTGTAGTGAAGATCAGAAAAAAATTGATTTATGCAATTCAGGTTTTTTGTGTGCAAATTATTTAGAAATGCAAAAAATGTTTCCTTTGTTGAAAAATGAAAATGCAGCAAAAGAATATTATTTAACTGATTTACCAATTTTATCTAAAAATTCAGGCAAAAAAGTTGGCTATTTAATTGGAAAAGATGAATTAGAGTTTCTTGGAATAAATTCTCAGGAACAGTTAGCAGAAATGGAAATAAAATTTAAAGAAAAATTTTCAAATAAATAAAAAATAAAATTATGGAACGAGGTATTATATGTGTGGAGTTATAGGCTATATTGGTGAAAGAGCAACACCTGAATTTTTTTATAATGGCCTCAAAAGACTAGAATATAGAGGATACGACTCTGCAGGTATTGCAATGATGAATTCTGATGGAGTTTTTATTCAAAGAGCAGAAGGCAAACTGGTTAATTTACAAAAAAAATTAGAATTGTTACCTAAATCAACTAAAATTGGAATTGGTCATACACGTTGGGCTACACATGGAAAACCAACAGAATTAAATGCTCATCCTCACCGCTCTGAAAATATGATTTTATTGCATAATGGAATTATTGAAAATTATAAACCGTTAAAAGAATTTTTGTTGAATAAAGGTTATAAATTTCATAGCGAGACTGATACTGAAGTAGCTGCTCATTTATTAAATTATGAATTTAAACAAAATCTAAATATACAAAACCCTCTTGAAAGAATGAAAAAATCAATTTTTTCTTTAGTATCTCAAATTAGAGGTGCCTTTGCATTTGGTATTTTATGTACCGATGTTCCAGATACTTTATTTGTCGTAAAATATGGTTCTCCAGTTGTTTTAGGTATTGGAGAAAATGAAAATTATATGGCTTCTGGAATTACAGCATTAGTAGATCATACTCGCCAAATTATTATTATGGAAGATAAAGAAATCGCTTATCTTACTTCAAAAGATATCTCCATAGTAGATTTTGAAGGAAAACCTGTAAAACGAGATCCTATTTCTATTTCATGGTCAACAAGCATGCTAGATAAAAATGGTTTTGATCATTATATGCTAAAAGAAATTCATGAACAACCACAAGCTGTAGCACAAACTATTAATGGTAGATATGATCTTGATACAGGTAAAATAAATTTAAAAGCTTACGGTATAAACCATATTAATTTAAAAGAAATAAATCGAATTCAAATTATAGCTTGTGGAACAAGTTATTATGCAGGATGTTTAGCACGTTACTTTATTGAAAAATTTACAGGAATTCCTGTAGAAACAGAATTAGCAAGTGAATCTCGTTATAGATCACCAACAGTAAACTCACATACATTGAGTATTGCAGTATCTCAGAGTGGAGAAACAATTGACACTCTTCAGGCAATAAAATTTGCAAAAGAAAATAAAGCAAAGACTCTAGCTATTATTAATGCACCTGGAAGCAGTATAGCCCATGTTTGTGATGATCAAAGTCTTATTTATGCAGGACCCGAAGTTGGAGTTGCTAGTACAAAAGCATTTTCAGCTCAATTAGCGTCATTAATTCTTTTAGGATTAGCTATTGCTCAAGAACAAAAGAAATTAAATACCCATAAAATTTCTGAATATATAGATGAATTAATTAAGGTACCAAGTTTTCTTGAAAAAGTATTAATGTTATCAAATGGAATAAAAGAAATTTCAATTAAATATTATAATCTTAATAGTTTATTATTTATTGGGCGAGGACATCAATGGCCAGTTGCATTAGAAGGGGCTTTAAAATTAAAAGAACTTTCTTATATACATGCAGAAGGCTATGCAGCTGGAGAGTTAAAACATGGTCCAATCGCATTAATTGATGAAGATATGAGTGTAGTTTGTTTAGCTCCAAAAGATTCATATTATGAAAAAACAATAAGTAATATAGAAGAAATTAGAGCTCGTGGTGGAAAAATTCTTTCCGTTGGAACGGAAGGGGATAAAGAACTTCAAAATATTTCAGACGACTTTATTGCAATACCTGAATGTTCTGAAATTATTTTACCTTTTTTAACAGCAGTGCCTATGCATTTGTTAGCTTATTGGGTCGCAGTAAGAAAAGGAACTGATGTAGATCAACCAAGAAATTTAGCAAAAAGTGTTACTGTAGAATAATAACAAAGTATATCTAATTATTTATTATGATATCTAAATTCTTGTGTTTTCCCGCCGTATCCATAGCATGCAGCACGAACATCTTGAATATAAATATAACTTTCCTCATGTAAATTGCCTAATATTTTTTCAAATCCTGCAAAAGCTTCTTTAATATATTACATTTTTTCGTCTTTTGTATTTGTTTCATCAGTTATTTTTATGTCAAAATAAAATGAATTTTTGTTTTGATTGCTTAGTAAACTACCACCTACAAACCAATTATCATGGTCAATATATTCTATAATAATTGCTGTAATATCTGATTTTTTCTTTAAAATTTTTGTAGTAATATCAATTAAAAAATGATTAATATCTTTGTTTAATTTTTTAGTTTTTTTTCCACTTACTTTTACATTGAGTATTGGCATTGATTCTCCTGCAATAGATTTTAATAATATTTGTTTGATAGTAATATATTTTTTATTCATTATAATGTAAATAGAATATTGTAATATGAGTAGTAGTATTTTTTTACATTTTTTAATATAATTTGAAAAATGGCTTTTAATTTTAAATAAATTTATGGGATTATAAAATGGCAATTAAATATAAAGAAGTAATATTACCAGAAAGAAAAAAAATTGTTTTAATTGCTCATGACAACAAAAAAAAAGAATTATTAGATTGGGCTGTATTACACAGTGATAAACTAGCCGATCATGAGCTTTATGCTACAGGTACAACAGGTAAACTATTAGAAAGAGAAACTGGTTTTAAAGTTACTTGTTTTGAAAGTGGACCATTAGGTGGAGATATGCAGGCAGGTGCTCATATTGCTGAAGGAAAATTAGATCTCGTTCTTTTTTTCTGGGATCCTTTAGCTGCTCAGCCTCATGACCCCGATGTTAGAGCTTTATTAAGAGTTGCTGTTGTCTGGAATGTTCCTTTAGCATGTAATCGATCCTCAGCTGATTTCTTAATTAGTTCACCATATTTTTCATGCGAATATAAAAAACAAATAACTGATTTTAGTGTTTATAAAGGAAGAAAAACAGAGTAAAATAAAATTTACCTATTTAAATAGAATTTTTTAGGATTTTTATAATTACTCATATCATCCATTATTTTATTAAATATATTTTCATCATTATTTAAAACATCATAACTTGTAGGTTTGTAAATATAATCTGATATAACACCATTTCCTTCAATATATTGTTCTGTTTTACTGTTATTTACTCTTTTAATTTTATTCCAAGCAAATCGAATTTCACTGCCTTTTGGAAGAGGTTTTCCATTTGGTATAATAGATGATTTTGTACCTCTTTCATCAATAACAACAGGAATTAAAAAATCTTTCCATTCTATTACGTTTGCTCCTCCTCCTCCAGTGTGTTTAGTTTCTCCAAATATTCTTGCAATTTTATAATCTTTAAAAAGTGATGTAAAAACATCACAAGCAGAATAACAATTGCTATTTGTTAATACGGCTATAGGTTTATCTGTAAATATAGGTTTTAATATATCTGTATTCTCTTTTGTGTAATTTGGAGGGAGGGCGTCATTTTCATCTCCATCAAATCTATCAGCTGCTTCAAGTAAAACTTCTCTATTATTAACTAAATTTTTTGTAAATTTATCATTTATTAATTTTTCCATTTCATTAACAGTATCTAAAAATGGTGCAGATAATTCATCTTTAGTTCCTTTTCTAGAAAAATAACGAGACATTTCTAAATTATAAAAGGTGTCACTGTTTGTTTGAGAAACAAGAGGCCTTACATCCATATTTTTTACAAATTGATTAGTAAATAAATTAGCAATGAGTTGAGGAAAACTACCATATCCCCCTCCATTTGCTCTTACATCAAATATGATTCCAGAAATTTTATCTTTATTTTCTAGGACAAAACTTCGAATTATATTTACTTCATTAATTATTTTTTCTCTTGCAACTAAATAGTCATTTAAATCATAATCCCCACTTGGAAGAAACATGTTTAATCTTATAATTCCAAATTTTTTATCTCCTCTTTCAGCGATTCTTGTTGTAATATTTGCACTAGAGGCTGTGTTTGATGATTGATAAAAGTTTTCAATGGATTCTTCTTGGTTTGTTTTATTTAATTTATAAAATAAAGAATTATTCATTATATTATTAAAATTATTAAATTTTTCTTTAGTTGATTTATTTGTGTTACAAATATCTGCAGCAGATTTATAGCTTTGCCATGGAAAAGAATATTCTTTAATCGAACCATCCGAAGATTTTTTAACTTTTATAGTAAATTTTCCTTCAGGTGTTTTTAAATAAGCACCATTTCTTGAAAAGAAATTTTGAACTGATCGGGTTTTATAAGCATCTTCATTAGCACCGCGAGTATATTTACCTAATTCATTTATAGCAATTTTTACTGGCATTTCATCAGTGGTAAGACCTTCAATTCCAATATTTGATATAGACAAAATTTCATCATTTAATTGAAGATCATTATAATTTAAATTATCATTTGGGTCATCAAAATTAGGAATAGCTGCTAATTTTTTTGAAATGATTAATTTTTCGTTTTTTCCATTTATATCATAAGATAAATCTACTTTTAATGGAAATCCTCCAATAACACATCTTGCTGGTAAGGGATATTTAAAACCAGTATGAAGATCTCGTATATTCATAAATATAGACATTGTATTTCTAAGCAATTCATTAGAGCTCATATTTATATTTAATTTATTTGCTTCTCTTAGAGCATCGTAATGATAATCAGTTATTTTTTGAAGCCTATTTACATAAAAATCATTAAAAACTGTTTTTACAGAAGAAATGAGATTTTCTTTTTCTTCTTGTGTTAATTCTGGTAATTCCCATTTTAGTTTATTATTATTTTTATTTTTAGAATAAGAGGATTTATTTTCAGAATTCAAAATATTATTTTCTGAACTAATATTTCCTTTTCCGCATGAAGAAAATAATATAAAAGAGCATAAAATTGTTGTTGAATATTTTAGTATTGGAATAGATTTTTTTAAATTCATGAAATCTCCATTTATTAATTAATTGTTATTTTATATTTCTAACATTATAAAAATAATTTTAGTGAATGAAAAAATGTATAATTTATTATTTTTAAAGTCAATTTATTTATTTAAAATTAAATTTTGCTATGTTATAATTAGTTTAATAGAATTTACTTATTTTTATAATAACCGTATTTTTTTTGTATATTTATAATTTTTTCATTATTTTTTACTTTATTAAAAGAATCTTTCAACTGTTTTATTAAATTTTCATTCGTATCTTTACTAAAAGCTAAATATAGTTGCGTTTCTTTTATTGTAAATATTGGATAGAATTTAGTATTTAATAATTTAGCATTATATAAACCTACTAATAGACCTGTAGCCCATAAATCAATTCGACCTTTTTCAAGTTTTGTGGGGTTATATTTTTCTTCATTAGATATATCCAGATTTTCATTTGCCTTAAATCCATTTTGCAATAAATAATTCGCTAATGCACTTTGGTTATAAACTCCAATTTGATATTTTTTCGCACCTTCTAAATCTTTTATATTAATTTTTGAATCTTTTTTTGAAAAAAAGACCCAATCATTTTTTATTAGTGGACCAATCCAATAAAATGATTTTTCTCTATCAGGTGTTCTTGCTAATGAATAAAGGCCAATATTTTTACTTTTAAGAGCTGTATCATAAGCCCTAGCCCAGGGCATAATTTCTATTTTATATTTAATTTTTGCATTATTAAAAATTTCCTCAACAATTTCAGTAGAGATTCCCGTGATTTTTTTATTTGAATCTTCAAAATTATTAGGAGGTTTTTCTTCAGTTAATATTGTTATTGTCTCTTTTGCATAACAAATATTTTGAAAAAATATAAAATTGATAATAAAAATTATTGAATATTCTCTTAAAAATAAATATTTTAAATTCATTATAAACTCTTTTAATAAAAAATTATGAGTGTTTAAAGTTATTTTTTAAAGAATTAATAAATATTAAACTTTCCCAAGCATTTTTTCTTGTATAATGATAAATTTTTTCCAAATTTTCAAAAGTATTTTCACATAATTGGTAAACTTCTTTTGGTAAATTATTATAATCCTCACTACCAAGCATCATCATAGAAGTTTTAATTTTTTTAATTTCTTCTTCTTTGCTTTCATAAATTCTTCTAGCAATTATTGATAACTCTGCTTCAAATACTTTAGCAAAATTAAGTTCATCATTAGGTCTTTCAACTCTCCAAGAAGCAAGTTTAGCAACAAGTCTTTCTCTGATATCTCTTTTATTGCCAGTTGCACCCATTAAGGTTTCCATTTCATCCATTGTGCTTTCATTTGCTTCTTCATTTCTGCCAGTTATATCGTTTTGTATTTTCTCTTTTTTAATAAATGCAGAAACATTTCTCATGTACCTTTGTAATGCTTTTATATATTGTTCTTCATCATATAAATTTAAGGCAGATAAAAATTCTTTATGAAACTGTGATGAATATTGAGTCTTTATATACTTAATAAATTCTCTATAATCATGGTATCCACCACGAGGTTCAAATTGAAGATAGTCATAAATTGTTCTATCACGAGTTAGTTTTTCAATTTCATCAAATAAAGCGATTGCAGATAATGAATCATGTCTTTCATTTTGTGCAGCAAAATAAAGTAACATTTTCATTTCTCTTGGACTTGCTCCAAACCTTCCTTCATAAGCTACAGAACTTTGGCTTTCTTTTAAAATTTCTTCTACATTCTTTTTTAATAAACCTTTTTCAATTTCAGTAAAGGTATTTGATGGTTCATTTCCATCATAAAGAGCTTGTTTGTCATATGGGTCAAGTCTTGCAATTAAATTTCTTAAACTAGGATCATAATAATCAGGATCTGGTTGACGCAAGCGTGTTAATACTGCCCATTTAGCCAATAAGATAAGCGAATGTGGGCCAATTTTTTTTGTTTTTTCAATTATTTTAATGTCTTCTTCATATATTTTTTGTTCTAGTTTTGCTGATAATAAATATGGAACTCTAACTAATTCGAATCTTCCTTTAAATGATGGCCAATCAGGAGAGTTTTTAAAAGCATCAAGATGTTTTTCATTCGTACTTGCCATCATAATTAAATCAAGATCAGCAATTCCACTTGGTAAATTAATATTCATTTTTTCAATAGTTGTTAATAAATATTTAAATGCTTCAAGAGGACGTTTTAATAAATCAGCAAATTCTATAAATCCTCTGTTGGCATCTATCAGTTCTCCCTGTGGTTCAAAAATACGAATATTTTGAAGGGCAGGGGGAATGTTTTGAATATTTCTTTCCATAGTTATTTGTCTATCTTGTGCGTCTATTGCCATTTGAGGTTCTACCGAAGCAATTCCTACACGATATCTACTGCTATAGAAAAATCTTTCTACTTGAACATGACGAAGAACTTTTTCAAGATCGCCTTTATAAGCAACTAAAAGTGAATCAAAAATTTTCTTACTTTTAGCACCTAAAGCACCTTCTTCTAGATACATTGGGATATCATCATTATACATAACATTAGAAGTTATTTTTTTGTAAAACTCAACACGCTCTTTTTTGGGTAAAATAAAAATAGGATTTTCTTTCATTTCACTAACTATTTTACACATTATTTCATCATCTTCTAAATGAGCAAATGATTTGCTTCCATTTCGAGTTGGAGCTTCATCACCAAAACCAATATGTTTATTAAAATTGTCTCCTAATCCTTCATAGCCAATTTTATCTGAAGGAAAAATCCAATTAAATTTATAAACAACTCCATGTTCTGTTTTTGAATATTCTTCAAGAGCACTAGCTAAAGACTCAGCAGTTGAAGATTTACTTGAACCATTTGGACCATGTAATAAAATAAGTTTGTCTACTTTACCTTGTCTAACAAATTGTTCTAGCACCCTATATATACTTTCATGAGCTTCTTCTTGACCCGTAATTGCAGGTTTATTTTTTCCACGAATTCTTTCAAAAAGTTTAAAATGTCTCTTTGTAATATTATAGCTATGTTTAACTTCACTAACTCCAAAATATTTGAACATATCTAGCATATATTCTGCAGAGTTTCTTATGAGTTTTCTTGGGTCTTTACTAAAAATATCTAAAAATTCATCGTATGACAAAATATATTTTTGCTCTTTGAATTCACGTTTCACACTTTCTGAAACACTATTAAGCAGATCCTTGGATTGCAATTGTGCCATTTCTTTTTTCTCCTACTTTCGTACTAAAAAAAAATGCCTGTATCTGTTAACCTCAAACCATTCTCATGGAATGATAGAGTAAGAATTGATTTCTTGTAAGAGCGCGATCCCTCTTTGGATCGAATTATTTGTCGAAAGGGGTATAGGGTTGAAAAAGAAATTTGTAATAGACACAAATGTGTTGTTATCCAATCCAAGTGCCATTTTCTCTTTTGAAGATAATGATGTGTATATTCCAATTTCCGTAATTGAAGAATTAGACACATTTAAGAAGGGCCTTAGTGAAACAGGAAGAAACGCACGTCATTTTTCAAGAATTTTGGATGATTTACGTGAAAGAGGATCTTTAAGTAACGGAATCCCCCTTTTTAATGACAAAAGAGACAGTGGGAAAGTTTATGTTGTTTTAGAATCTGATATGGCCTTATTACCTGCACACTTTGAAAGGAAACCAGATAATTTAATACTTAGCGTAGCTCTTATACTAAAGAAACAGGTTGGCAATATGCCTGTTATCTTAATTACAAAAGATTCAAACTTGCGTATTAAAGCAGATGCTTTAGGAGTAAGTGTATCTGATTTTGAAGCAGATAAAGTAAATATCGAAGAACTTTATACAGGCATAGTTGAATTTGAAGTAGAATCTGAAATTCTTAAAAAATATTTATCATCAGGTTCTGTTTCTTTAGAAGAATATGACTTGATGCCTAATCAATATGTTATTTTAAGAGATTCAAAAGATCCTCTTCAGTTTGTTTACGGAAAATATGATCATGTAACTGGAAATTTAAAGAATTTAAACTTAGGGGGCAAAGATTTTGTTTGGGGTATTTATCCAAGAAATCTTGAACAAAGTTTTGCTTTAGATTTATTGCTTGATGATGATGTAAAGCTTGTTACATTGGTTGGAACAGCAGGTACTGGTAAAACTTTATTAGCCATTGCAGCAGGATTAGAAAAAACTACAGATGAATCTAAATATCAAAAACTTCTTGTGAGTAGGCCAATTTTTCCATTAGGGAGAGATGTTGGTTATTTACCTGGTACTTTAGAAGAAAAACTGAATCCTTGGATGCAGCCTATTTTTGATAACTTAGAATTGTTACTTGGTGGAGTTTCTCAAGGAAGACAAAAGCGTTTGTCTCAAAGTTATCATGAACTGATCAATCAAGGTATTTTGGAGGTCGAACCTCTAACCTATATAAGAGGACGTTCTATTCCTAATCAATTTTTCATTGTTGATGAAGCACAAAATTTAACACCACATGAAATTAAAACAATATTAACTCGTGCAGGTGAAAATACAAAAATTATTTTAACAGGTGATCCTTATCAAATAGATAATCCCTATGTTGATGCCGCATCAAATGGACTTACATATGTTGTGGAAAGAATGAAACAAGAAGCTATTGCTGGACATGTTTCTTTAGTTAAAGGAGAACGCTCCGCTCTTGCTACTATAGCGGCAACGTTACTTTAAATACATTTGGTTTTTAGTTTATGAAAAATTTAATAGAAAGCTCTGAAAAGACGATTCGGACTAAGTTTTTTTACATTCCTAGTTATATATAAAATGTATATTAGCTTCATCCAAATTCTTTTCCATTAGATTTGGATGATATTTTAAGGGCATTTGGATTTATCAAGGAAGCTAATGAAGTAGGAATGGTATTTGATTTAAATTATAGCAATTGTGATGGGTTTTTGGGAGATGTAAATAAAGTAACAGACAGATATGATGTCATTAACTTTATAGAAGTTCTTGAAAATTATGACCCTATTATTCGGGATTATTATTTGAATTTAGCAAATCATTTGGGGTTTTCTGATCTAAAACCTTATCACCTATTTTATATTAAAGCTGGAAATAGATCGGTATGCATTGCATCTTTGTTTTTTCATAATGAAATGTGCGGAATTTTTGATGTTCTTACTCATGATGAATTTAGAAAGCAAGGTTATGCCTCTATTATGATGCATTTTTTATTAAATTATGCAAAAAATATATCTTTAACTGCGTCTTCTAAAGAAGCGGTAAGTATTTATAAAAATTTAGGGTTTCAAGAGTTAGGAAATTATCATTGCTATGAATATAAAAAGTGATTCTGATTTTTGTATATATTTACTATTTATGGATAGCTTTTCTTATCGCAGGATCACTTTTGTTATTAAAAAATGGGTTTAATCAAATAAAATGTTAATTTTGGTAATTCGTTTTCATTTTGGTGGAGTTATAATATTACCGAGAATTAATTCCGAAATTCTTTCTAAGTCATCTAAAGTATAATAACTAATTTCAATTTTCCCTTTGTTTGTATCCCCTGTTATCTTAACTTTTGTCCCTAAGTGCCCTTTATATTGATCACAAATGTAACGGAGATCGGGAGATATGGAATCGATAAGAGTTTTTTGATTCTTTTCCGATTTAAAAGATTTAATGAGATCTTCCGTTTGTCTTACCGATAATTTTTTCTTTACAATGATGGAATGCACTTTTAATTGCATTTTTTCATTGTCAAATGAGCATAGTGCTCTAGCATGTCCTGCTGAAATGACTCGTTTATTTAAATCAGCTAAAATTTTCTCTGGAAGTGATAAAAGTCGGATCGTATTTGCTATTGTTGCCCTGTTTTTTCCAATGCGTGATGCTAATGTTTCTTGAGAGTAATTGTGTTCTTCAATAAGCTGCTTATACGATTGAGCTTCTTCAACAGCAGATAAAGATTCTCTTTGAATATTTTCAATTAAAGCTAGTTCAAGCCTAGAATGATCATGTAGTTCTCGAACAATGCAAGGAACCTTATCTAATCCAGCTATTTTTGCTGCTCTCCATCTTCTTTCACCGGCGATAATTGTAATATGTTCTTTGTTATCTGTAGATACAATTATAGGTTGTAGAATTCCATAGGTGCGTATGCTCTGAGCTAAATCTTCTAAACTATCTTGATCAAAATTATGTCTTGGCTGATTTTCAAGTGGCTCCAGATTATCAATGGAAATATATTCAATAATTTGGTTTTGATAATAATTTTTGGATTGATCAGAAAACTTTTGATTTAGTGTAAAAGATTTTTGTTTTTCAAAGTTCTGTGGTTCATTAATCGTTGAAATAGAGCTCATTTTTTCTCCTAAGAACAAATATGAATACTAATTCTAGTCTTTAAATTATATCAAGCGATTTAGAAAAAACTTAATATACCTAGTGTTTTCAAAAGTTTAAAACCAATTGTTTCACGTGAAACATTTTTGATAAATATATTTTCTCATATTTAAGAAGCTTGATGTAAATTTTGTTTGTAGGAAAATTAAACCCACTGTTTGAAACCTTGGCATATTTCATTTTAGAAATAGCATTATGAAAATTCGGTTTAAAGGGTTTATTAATTAATTCAATTAAAAAGCAAAATATTTTAAAATTAACTAGTATTATTAAATAAATGAATGATTGTTTCACGTGAAACAATTTTGTTTTAAAAAATATGCATACTCTTTAGAGAGCTTTTTTTTTCATACGACCAATGTCTTAGATCTAATACAGAGATGTAAATATGTTAATCATATTAGGTTTTTCAAAAAGGATTTCTTTTTCAAGAATTAGAAATTCATAACTCTAAAATATTTATTAAAAATTTAATTATGAATGAATCTGAATTAAAAACATAGAATGGGAGCATTGGGATTCACTATATCAAAATAGGAATATGTATTTTCATTTAGGAGATTCTAATGCATTCACCTCGTTCAAAGTTAATATCTATTTTAATTAGAAAAAAGTTATATGAAGAAATAGGACACATAATTTCTATAACGAGGCAAGGTTTTGATGTTCATGTTAAAACAGACTTTATTGAAATTCAGGAGCTACTAATTGATCTTCTAGAAAATGAGATCAATTCAAATTTAATTGATATAAATTTAGTTAGAGATCCAAAAATTCTAAATAGTGATAAAGTATCAAATTCTAATATTACTTCTTTAAAACCAACTATTTTAATACATACTGAATGTTTAAGTAGTGGATATGGATTTGTTAAATATAAAGTACCATCTCCTGATTCCTTATTGAGTTCTACATCCTCAGCGATTGAAAATATATTGGATTATTTTGGATTATCCATTTTTTTAGATGCTTTTGATTCCGATCTACTTTCAAAATTGAAACAAATAGCTAAGACATTAGGTTTAGCTATATTAATTGATGCCGTAGTTCAAACTGCATATTATGGAGGCTTTCATGGAGATAAAAATAGGTCACTTCAGTATCTAGATAGCATTCAATTAAATAATGATGAAATTTATAGCAAAATTAGTGTTCCTATAGAAAAATGTGCAGAAACATTTTTTTCTTACGTTATGCTTCAAGGCGAGGACGCTCATACATTTTTAAAGTCAAGTTTGAGTTACTATGCTGTAAAACTTCAAGGCTTCTCAATGACTAGGGCAAGTCAGGTTTTGCAAATTTCTAGAACAACCCTTCAAGAACATCTTAAACTAGCGGATCAACTTGGGGTATCTAATTTTTTTGAAGGATATAGACAAAAAACAATTTAATACTAAAATTAATTGCAAATTATGTGAGCGAGGGCTTGCAGAATCTCAAAGTTCACAGTAATAACAAGGCCAGATACAGGAACGAGCGGGTGCTGCTTGGGTCGCCGAACCTAAACAACACCGTTTTTGTTTTAGATATTTTATTTTCTTTAGATTATTCAGTGCTTCGCGCTGAATTTGCGCTGAGGTGGAGTAAATGGCAGGCTCACTAGATATATATCCGTTTCATGACACTGAAGGTGCCATAAGGTTTGGTATTCAGATTGGAATTTTTTTGGTTGGTGTTATTATTGCTCAAAAACTTATCATTGGACCTGCAATAAAACTTCATATTGAACGTAAACGCAGAACAATAGGTGCTACAGAAGCGTCAAGACTAGAAAATGATAGAGCTAAAAAACTTGAAATGGAATATTTAGCTCAATTAAAAAAAGGTGCTGAAGAAGCTAAAAGCTTAAGAGCGCAAGAAATTTCTGCTGCTCAAAAAGCAGCAAACAAATTAATTTCTGAAAATCAAAAAAAGGCTGATGCCTACTTAAATGAAGTTCGTGATCATCTTTCATCTGAAATAAATCAAGCTAAATCTAATCTTCCTAGCCAAGTTAAAGATCTTGTTTCAACAATTTATAAAAAAATTGGCGTTGCATTACTCCTTGCTATTATTGGATATAAAGGTTTTATTGAATCTTCTCCTGCATTAGCCGCATCAGGAACCGGTGAAACATCTTTTTGGTATAGTGTTTTTTGGCCCTATTTCCAGTTTGTAATTTATATTGGTGCTCTTGTTCTTTTTGCGCGCAAGCCAATTGCTGCAATGCTTGATAAAAATAGAAATGAGTTAAGAGCTCGTCTATCTGAAGCAAAAGAAGCAAGTATTTTGGCAGAACGTAAAGTTAAAGAATATGAAGCTCAAATTGCCTCATTAGAAAAAGAAATTGCAGAATTAAAAGAGCAGAGTCTTTTTGATGCAAAAATTGAGCGAGATAAAATTATGTCAGATGCTGCCAAAGTTTCTGAATCTATTTTAAAAGATGCAGAGCGTGCTGCAAAAGAACTTATAACTCGTAGCAAAGAAGAAATTCGTCAAGAATTATTTAATTTGGCTCTTCATGAAGTTGAAAAATCTCTTACTCCTGAACAGTTGCATACACTTGATTCAAAACTCAAGTCAGAGACGATTGACGGAATAAAAACGCTCAATTGAATATAAATTTTTTCAATTCTGCTTTTATGTGGAGTATTACTGTTTATGAATAAATTTTCTGGTCCTCTCGCAAGACGTTATGGGACTGCACTGTTTGAATGTGCAATTGAAGCATCTCAAAAAGGTGATCCTAGTTTGTTTGAAAGCTATGTTGAAGCTTCTAGAACTTTGATGACTATTTTTAATAAAAAAATGACTTCATTTTTTATTAATCCGACTTTATCAATTGAAGAAAAAAAACAACTTCTTGATACAGTTCTTAATAAAATATTTGTCAATAAAAAAATTCCTTCAGAGTTATCTGATTTTTTAAAATTAATGTTAGAAAATCACCGCTTCTCTGAATTACAAATGGTTTTAAAAAACTTTTTAATTAGAGCAGATGAATATGCAGGAGTAGCAAGAGCTACAATTATTTCTGCAAGTAAGTTAAATGAAAATGGAGAATCCGAATTTTCTTCCGTTCTTCATAATGTTTTAAATAAAAAAATAATCCTCGAATCGAAGGTAGATGAATCCCTACGTTCTGGTTTTATTATAAAAGTTGGAAATACAAACGTGGATGCGAGTCTGCGTTCTCGTCTTTTGAATCTTAAAGAGTCTTTGAGTTAGGAGTTGAATTCATGGAGCATATCCGGGTTGATGAAATAAGCCAATTATTAAAACAAAAAATTCAGGCTTTTGGACAAAAGGCAGAAGTATCTGAAACAGGCACAGTTGTGTCTATTGCAGATGGCATGGCTCGAATTTACGGCCTTGAAAAAGCAATGATCAGTGAACTTATCACGTTTGAAAACGGGGTTAAAGGTATTGTACTTAACCTTGAAGAAGATAACGTTGGTGTTGCTGTATTTTCTGGGGCAGAAACTGTTCGTGAAGGTATGCAAGTTCGCCGGACTGGAAACGTAAATAGTATTCCAGTAGGTCCACAGTTATTAGGCAGAGTTGTAAATGCTTTAGGTGAGCCTATTGATGGCCTAGGTGAATTAAACTCAAATGAAATTTCTCCTGTTGAAGTAAAAGCACCCGGTATTATGGCACGTAAAAGTGTTCATGAACCAATGCAAACTGGAATTAAGTCAATTGACTCTATGATTCCAATTGGGCGCGGACAACGTGAGCTTATTATTGGTGACCGCCAAACAGGAAAAACAGCAATTGCTATCGATACAATCATTAACCAAAAAGGTAATGGTGTTAAATGTATCTATGTTGCAATTGGACAAAAATATTCAACAATTGCACAGGTTGTTGAAAAACTTCGCCGCGCAGGAGCTCTTGAGTATACAACAATTGTTGTTGCTGGTGCCTCCGAGGCTGCAACTCTACAATTTATGGCTCCTTATACGGGCTGTACAATTGGTGAATACTTCCGTGATCGTGGTGAACACGCGGTTGTATTTTATGATGATTTAACAAAACACGCTCAAGCTTATCGTGAGCTTTCTTTATTACTTCGTAGACCTCCAGGTCGTGAAGCATATCCTGGTGACGTATTTTATCTACACAGCCGTTTATTAGAGCGTGCATGTAAATTAAATGATGAATTAGGTGCAGGAAGTTTAACAGCTTTTCCTATTATTGAGACTCAAGCTAATGATATCTCAGCATATATTCCTACAAACGTAATTTCTATTACAGACGGTCAAATCTTCTTAGAAGCTGACTTATTTAATGCTGGTATGCGTCCTGCTGTAAATGCTGGTCTATCCGTATCTCGTGTGGGTGGAGCTGCTCAAACTGGCGCAATGAAACAAGTTGCAGGTAATCTTCGTCTTGAATTAGCTCAATATCGTGAGTTGGCTGCATTTGCTCAATTTGGTTCCGATCTTGACGCCGCAACGCGTAAGCAAATTAACCGTGGTCAAAGATTAACTGAATTGCTTAAGCAAGCTCAATACTCTCCATTGCCTATGGAAAAACAAGTTCTTACTATTTTTTCAGCTATTAATGGCTATTTAGATAACATTGAAGTGCGTTTCGTAGGTGCTTTTGAGCGTCAAATGCTCAATTATTTTGAAGCTACTCATAAGAAAATTTTAGATGAAATTGCTACAGGTAAGAAAATGAGCAACGAGTTGCAAGCGGAAATTAAAAAAGCCCTTGACGATTTCGCAAAGAGGTTTGAACCAAATGCCAGCAAGTCTTAAGGATCTTCGCAGTAAAATAAAAAGTGTAAAAGGCACTCAACAAATTACGAAAGCAATGAAGTTGGTTTCTGCTGCGAAGTTTGGCCGTGCGCAGCACAATGTGGTTAATTCTAGACCATACGCCCATTCCTTAGCACAACTTACTTCAAAAATTGCTGGTGTAGTTAGCGGCGGATGTAATCATCCGCTTATGAATGAGTCTTCTTCTAAAGTAGCTGCCGTTCTTGTGATCTCTTCTGAAAGAGGTTTATGTGGTGGCTATAATGCTAACGTAACAAAACATGCAATCAAAACAATTTCAGAACTCGAATCAGAGGGCTATAAAGTTGTAACGATTTGTATTGGAAAAAAAGCATTACAAACTTTAAGTAGAAGACGTAAGTTATTAACGAAAACAAAAGAGGAAGCATTATTTGTTTCTGAAAACGATTATTGCAATGATCCTTCTGTTTTAGTTTCAGAAAATGGGCTTATTTCAATTACAGCTCATTTTGACAAACCAACAAATGCAAACGCGACACGTTTATCAGATGCTTTTGGTAAGCTTTATTCAGATGGTAAAATTGGAAAATTTGTTGTTGTCTATAATAAATTCCAGTCTGCTATGTCACAAACTCCAACGTCTGATGTTGTTTTGCCACTTCATATTGGTACTACTTCAATTGAAGCAGAGCCTATTTTTGAGCCAGAAGTTGATGAGCTCATTTCATTTGTGATTCCAAGATATATGGCATCAAGAATTTTTCAAACACTTCTTGAAGCTGTTGCAAGTGAACATGGTGCACGTATGACTGCAATGGATAATGCTACAAGAAATGCTAAGGAAATGGAGCGTAAACTCCAAATTACTTATCAAAGGGCTCGTCAGGCGGCAATTACTAAGGAACTTATTGAAATTATAAGCGGTGCTGAAGCACTATAATTTAAAAAAATTTGGAGTTTTTTATGTCAGGATTAGGAAAAATCATTCAAGTCATGGGGCCTGTTGTTGACGTGCAATTTACGCATGGAAACCTGCCTGAAATTTATTATGCTTTACGTACAACAAATACTTCTATTAATAGCGAAAAAGAAAATCTTGTTTTAGAAGTTGCTCAACATCTTGGTGAAAACACAGTTAGAGCAATTGCTATGGACTCCACAGAAGGTCTATGTCGTGGAATTGAAGTTCGTAATACTGGAGAACAAATTTCAGTACCAGTTGGGAATGCTGTTCTTGGTAGAATTATGAACGTAATTGGTGAGCCAATTGATGGCCGCGGTAAAGTTGGATCAGAAAAACACTATCCAATTCACCGTAAGGCTCCTGATTTTACTCGTCAGAGTACAAAACTTGAAATGCTTGAAACAGGTATTAAAGTTGTTGACTTGCTTGCTCCTTATCAAAAAGGTGGAAAAATTGGTCTTTTTGGTGGAGCTGGGGTTGGTAAAACAGTATTAATTATGGAATTAATTAATAATATTGCTAAACAACACGGTGGTTACTCCGTATTTGCTGGTGTTGGTGAACGTACTCGTGAAGGTAACGACCTTTATCATGAAATGAAAGACTCAGGAGTTCTTGATAAAGTGGCTCTAGTGTATGGGCAAATGAATGAGCCGCCAGGAGCACGTGCTCGTGTTGCTCTTTCAGGTCTTTCTGTTGCAGAATATTTCCGTGATGAACAAAATCAAGACGTTTTATTTTTCGTAGATAATATTTTCCGCTTTACACAAGCTGGTGCAGAAATTTCCGCCTTACTTGGCCGTATTCCATCTGCTGTGGGTTATCAACCAAACTTAGCTACAGAAATGGGTGATCTACAAGAGCGTATTACTTCTACGAACACAGGTTCTATTACTTCTGTTCAAGCTATTTACGTTCCTGCAGATGACTATACTGACCCAGCGCCTGCTACAGCATTTGCTCACCTTGATGCAACAACAAACCTAGATCGTTCCTTAACTGAAAAAGGAATTTATCCAGCTGTTCATCCTCTTAACTCAACAAGTAGAATTCTAGATCCTCAAATTGTTGGAGATGAGCATTACAATACAGCGCGTAAAGTTCAGCAAATTTTACAACGCTACAAAGAGTTACAAGATATTATTGCAATTCTTGGTATGGATGAGCTTTCTGAAGAAGATAAACTTGTAGTTGCTCGTGCACGCCGTATAGAACGTTTTCTTTCTCAGCCATTTCACGTTGCAGAAGTATTTACTGGTAATCCAGGTTGTTACGTTAAAGTTTCAGATACCGTTCGTAGCTTTAAAGAGGTTTGTGAAGGTAAATGGGATCACTTACCGGAATCAGCATTTTATATGGTTGGCGGTATAGACGAGGCAGTTGAAAAAGCAAGAAAGATGGGAGTTTCCGTCTAATTTGGGGTATTAAAATATTATGGTCGAAGCAAAAGGCAATATGAGAGTTGTAATTTTAACTCCTTACAAGCGTCTTCTTGATCTGTCTGGCGTTACCGAATTGTATTTACCTATTGAAAACGGGATAATCGGGGTATTACCTGGTCACGCTCCAATGGTTTCTGCAGTAGGAACAGGGGTTGTTGTTTATACTCAAAATAACGTCTCAGGTTTTTTTAAAGTTGCTGGAGGTGTTGCTGAAATTACTGGCGCTTCTGTAACTTTATTGGTTGATGTCGGTGAAGATGCATCACAAATTGATGTTGAAAGAGCAAAATCTTCTCTTGAAAGAGCTGAAAATCGTTTGATTGCAAAAGCATCTGAGCATATAGATATTAAAAGAGCTGAAGCCTCAAAATTAAGAGCTATAGCAAGATTAGAAGCAGCGGAATTGCATATGGGCAAAAACTCTCAAGACAAAAAATCATTATAAAATTAAGAATTTTATAATTTAAGTAATTTTTTTGATTGTTGCAGTCGTTCATAGTAAATTTTAATCTGTTTATTGTGCTAGGATTAATGGAAGGGTTTTTTAGCTCTTCCTTTTTTATTCTTTGATCTTAAAGATGGTGTGCAAAAGATGACTTCTCAGCTGACTTTGTTAGAAGAAGCTAACTTTAAGGATAATTCAGATATTGTTTGGCTTGCTATCGATTCAAGGTCTGCACAGTCAGGTGTTGTTTCAGGTATTTCAAGATTTGTTATAGGTTTGACTAGAGCTCTAGCTGCAGAGTTAGATAATAGAAAAATAGTTTTTACAAAAAATAAAAAAAGATTAAAAATCCTAATTGTTTCTAAGTCAGAGCCAGCTCAATGGGTTCTTGAATTGGTACATAAATATCCAAATATTGTTTCGTTTTGGAGTGGTGGCCCCGGCGCTCTACAAAAGTCTTATGATAAACCAATATGGCTATGGCCAACTTTTGCATTAAAAAGAATTCAAAAGCTCACAAACAACCAAGTTATTTGGTTTGCTCCCGCTAATTTTGATAGACCATTGTTTGTTTCTAGAAATAATATGTCATCAAGAGTAATTCAGGTTGTTCATGACAGTATTCCATTTATGCCCGTTAAAGGTGTTGGCTTTATATTTAAAAGACAGTTTCGCTTTTTAGTAAAAAGAGCTTTATCTCGCTTGCCTTTTGTTACAACGGTTTCAACTCATTCAGCTAAAATACTGCAAGGTTTAGTTAAAAAAAGAACAGCTCCACTATATGTTATTGGTGATGCAGTCGATCTGCATTTTGGAAGTAAATCGAGAATAACTGATAATAATCTTCTTTTTTCCTTACGTAAAAAATTTTTGGATGAAGTTACATTTGAAAAAGATTCTGAAAAATTCACGTTATTTATTGAAAAAATAATACAAGGCAATTGGGTATTAGGTGTAGGAAGAAATCAAAAATATAAGTGCTGGGATATAGCTTCTCAAGCAGTAATGAAAGTCGCAACAGATTCATCATTAAATGTTTGGTTTATTCGAATAGGAGCTGATCAAAAGGAAATATCAGGATATTTAAAAAAATGTGTTCCTAAAGAAATAGGAAAAATTAAATTTTTTGAAAATTTAAAAACAATTATTTTTCCTATTTTGTCTGATTTCGAATTAGCTGAATTATACAGATTGTCGTCGCTTCTTGTTCATCCTTCTGTTGCAGAAGGATTTGGTCTTCCTCCATTAGAAGCTGCTCTAAGTGGAACTCCGGTTATTTATAGAACATCTACCGCTGTAGATCAGCATTTTTCCCCTGGCATGCTTCCAAGTAATTTTTGGTGTGGGTTAGATAATGGTTATTTAGCTATTTGGGCAAAACAAATTGAAAAAATGCTTATAGATAATAAGGATTCTGAATTTTATATAAACTTGAATAAAGCAAAATCCACACGAGAATTTATTGTAGAGAAAGCTCAAGGTAAAAGTTTTGAATGGAATGAGTCAGCAATTTCTCTATTAGATTGGCTTTTAAGTGATGCAGGTATAATAAATAAATTCAATAAAAAAGCTCTTAATGCTGCATTCAGTGAAGTAAAAAAATAGGGGATACCATGAAG
Source organism: Silvanigrella paludirubra (assembly GCF_009208775.1). Classification (NCBI taxonomy): domain Bacteria; kingdom Pseudomonadati; phylum Bdellovibrionota; class Oligoflexia; order Silvanigrellales; family Silvanigrellaceae; genus Silvanigrella; species Silvanigrella paludirubra. Next base: position 263,596 of record NZ_WFLM01000003.1, read on the forward strand.
ATTGGGGTTTTATTTTGGGGCTTTAAAGATTTAAATTTAGCCGCAGAATGCGCTAATTTACTTAAAAAAGATCATGGAATAAAAGAGTTTTACATTCAAATATCTCCTCAAGAAAAAACAATTTCATTATTAGATATTTTTCCAGAAGAAATAATACGCTCAGATTTTGATGATTTAAATTTTTTTTATAAGTGGTTATCTCGAAATCATAAAAAAAATATAATAATAGTTATGGATTTTTGGACTCTTTTATCTAAGAAAAATTTTAGTTCTAATTTAGAAGTATTAAAAAAAATATTTGATGAACCTTTTCATTTTTTAATATGCTGCCCTAAAATTTATCATGACCCAATTCTAGATATAAATCAGAAAAAATTAATTAATATTGTTGATAAAACTTTTGATTATTTTAAAAATGTACAGTCTTTATATGAAATTTCTTTAAATAGTTCAGCTTCTTTGACAATGCTTTCTTATCCACCAAATATTGATTTTTTAAATTCAATGTGTGGACAAGATTTTTTTATTGTAAAGAAATTTAATATTTTTAGAATTATTCCTTCAATACTAAATGATTTTCCATCTGTTTTTATAAGTAAAACTCTTTTATTAAATGAAATTAAGAAAAAAATCATTGATTTTTCAGAATTATTTCAATCTGTAAAAAGTAAAAAAGAGGGAGAGTTATTATTTAAAAATATATTGAAAGGTGATGTATTAAATAGTCACTACAGATATGAAAACAGCAAAAAGAAAAAATATAATGGTTTTTTAATATTATCATCAATAGAAAGATTTTATAATCTTAGCTCAAAAGAAGATACTAAATTTTTACTTTGGTTAGTTTATTTAGCTATAATGGATCACGAGGTTTTAAATAGAATTGAAGAAGAAAATGAAAAATCTTCTTCAATATTATTTTCAAGCATTCCTGTGTGAATCATCTTTTCTGCGCATAAATGCTGGCGTTTCAAAATCAGAATCATCAATTTCAATATCAGATAATTCTTTAGCAAGTTTTAAAGCTGTTTCAGCAGCATCTTCTTGATTGTGATCTTCGTTTTTAATAGCAGAAGAAGCACCCATTACTTTTGGATCATTTGCTTTATTTGAATTTTGTTGCTGATTTGCCATATCAAAAGTCCATTTTGTTAGTTCTTCTAAATCGGAAGTTGGCTCATTTTTGGAGTTTTGTGGCTGATTAGGCCAAGCAGAGGGAGCTTGGTTTTCATGAGATTTAATTGGATTATGATGTTGGTTGTTTAATGTGTTTCTATGATCAACTTGAGGGTTTGATCTAAATAAATTTCCAGAATTTAAATTATTGTGAGAGTTATTTAAATCTTGGTTTGGATTATTTGATCTAGGGCTTTGTTGATTTGGAATTCCTTGATTGTAATTTTGTTGAACATCTCTTCCAAATTGTTGTGGTCTAGCAAAATGATTTGGTTGATTATTTGGTTGAGCAAACTGATTTTGCTGATGAATTTGTTGATTAGACATTTGATTTGGATTTCTAACGTCATAAGGATTTACGGCAGGAATATTTTGCGCAAAACCTGTTTGTGAACGTTGTGAATTCATTCCTGCAAATGCCTGCTGTGGTATTTGTTGTTGTGGTTGATTTGTTACGTTAGGTGGAATGAATTGACCTTGTTGCTGAATATTTGAAAATCCGTGAGCTGTTTCTGGAAAAGAAACGCGCGCTTGATCAAATCCTGTAGCAATTACTGTCACTCGAATGGTTTCACCCATAGTTTCATCAATTACGGCACCAAATATAATATTAGCTTCTTCATGCGCTGCTTCTTGAATTAGAGTAGAAGCTTCACTAATTTCATGAAGTGTCATGGAACTTGTTCCCGTAATATTAATTAGAATTCCAGTTGCGCCTTCAATATCTATATCTTCAAGTAATGGAGAATTAATAGCAGAACGAGCGGCTTCAGCGGCTCTATTAGGGCCAGTAGCAGTACCTATACCCATAAGTGCCATACCCATTTCAGACATAATTGTTTTTACATCTGCAAAGTCCACATTTACGCGTCCAGGAATGTTAATAATATCTGAAATGCCTTTAACTGCATTTAATAAAACTTCATCTGCGAGTTTAAATCCTTCAAGCATGGACATTTCTGGTGGAGCAATGCTTAAAAGTCTTTGGTTTGGAATAGTAATTAGGGTATCTACAGACTGTCTTAAGGATTGAATACCATGTTCAGATTGTTGTTTTCTTCTTTTACCTTCAAATGTAAAAGGCTTTGTTACAACACCTACTGTTAACGCACCTAATTCTCGTGCAACTTGTGCAATAATAGGAGCTGCACCGGTTCCAGTACCACCGCCCATACCACCAGTTACGAAAACCATATCGGCGCCACTTAAAACTTCTTGTAAAATTGCTTTGTCTTCAAGAGCTGCATTTCTGCCCATTTCTGGATTTGCACCAGCTCCAAGACCTTTCGTCAATTCACGTCCAAGTTGGATTTTAATGGGAGCAAGATTTGATTGAAGCGCTTGAACATCAGTATTTGCTGCAATAAATTCAACACCACTGAGTCCAGATTCAATCATTGTATTCAGAGCGTTTCCTCCGCCTCCACCCACACCAATCACTTTAATGATTGCGTTTGAAGAGTATTTATTATTTTTATCCGCTCTTTCACTCATTTTTAAAATCCTCCGTGTTTCTTATCATTTTAGTATTAATAATTATCTAGAAGCAAATGGTTCTTTCAGTTTATGCCATATTTTTGTTGCGAAAGATCCAATTCTTTTAGATTCTTCTGTTTGGAATGCTGAGTTTTCACCATGAATTGTTGCAAAAAGAGTTGATAATGTACCAACACTAGAAGCCCAAATTGGTGATTTAAGTCCTTCAGTTGCACCAGTAATATTTATTGGCATTCCAACACGCGCATGCAAAGAAAAAATTTCTTCAGTAGCTAAAGCCATACCACTTAGAAGTGCACCGCCTCCGGATAAAACAATTCCTTTTGAAGTTTTGGTAATTAGTTTTGATCTTCTTAAATCAGTATAAATTGTGTTTAAAATTTCTCTTACTCGTGGTTCAATTATTTGATTAATTTCTTTTCTAGTTACGTAGCGAGAAGTATTTCCATCAATACTACAAATTTCAATTTTTTCATTTGCATCTTTTGTAGAAAATTCAATTGCTTTTCCTAATTCTTTTTTAACTCTTTCCGCTTCGGCTTGTGTTGTTCTTAAACCAATAGAAAGATCTTTTGTAATGTGGTGTGATCCAATTGGATATTCTTTAGAATATACTGGAATATTTCCTAAATACACTGCAGCATGTGTTAAATGAGCACCAATTGATAATGAAATACACCCAAATTCTTTTTCATCTTTTGTTAAAACACCCTCTGCGGCAGCCAATGGTTCAAATGCAAAACTTTGAACTCTTATGCCTGCATTGTTGCATGCTCTTACAATATTATGAAGGTCAGCTTGAGGATAAAAAACGCGGTGGTGCATTATTGATAAAGACGTTCCTTGCATACCAATTGGGTTTTGAATACCGTGTTTTCCATCTACGGAATAAGAACTAGGTATCATATGAATAAAATCATAACCCATTGGAGGTTTTTGATTTCGAACCGCGGTTGAAACTCGTTCGAGATCTGATGCTCTAATTTCTTCACCTTTGATTGAGCAGGTTTCAACGTGATTATCGAATTGAGCTGCCGTTCCTGCAATACATGCGCGTATGGAATCAATTTCAACACCAGATTGGCGTTCAACTTCATCAATTGTTTCAAGAATGGAAGCGGTTACAGCGTCAATACTTGAAACAACTCCTTTTTTAATAGAGCCATTATTATTTATTCTTGCAGCCCCTAAAATTTGAATTCGGGATGAATCTTTGTCATTTTGAAAATGATCATCTTGCTGAGCTAATGGAGGTTTATTTTCATAGCTTGCCGCAATTAGGCTTGTATGAGTTGAGCCTAGCGAAAGGGAAATACAAATATTTTTATTTAGAGATGTTTTCATGTCAATTTAACTTTGCATGCAAAATGTTTAAAAAGCATTTTGTGAACGCGCTCTCTTTAAACTTACACAATCAAAAAATAAAAGTCATTAGCAAGATTTAAAAATCCCTATTGAGATAATTTTGAAGTAGCGCCTTGAATCTTAAAGCTTGCCTTATCTGTAAAGTCAAGATCAACCTTATTTGGTAAAATATTTTTATTACCTAATTCTTTTAGAATTATTTTCAGTCTTTCTAATTTATCTTTAATATTATTTTCACCAACTAGGGCAATTAAATAATCACTATCTTGCTTTTCTAAAGTTGAATTATTTTGTGAATCTGTTTTGGGTTTTTCTGTGTTTTTATCTGGAATTTTATTATTTAATAAAGAATTGTTTCGATTTATTTTAAGTGTAAAACCTGTATTTGAGTCCCAAGATATTTTTGATAGAGAGTATCCCTTTCCAAGCTTCAGCATTTCAGAATTAATGAACTTTGTTTGGGTCAAAAGCCATATAAAATTTACAGGTGTATTGGTCTCATTTAAATTATTATTATCTAATTTTTTATTTTTTTTAATTTTAATGTTTGTATTTTTTGATTTCCAATTGATTTTTAATTCGGGAGCATCCAATTTAAGCAATGAGGTATACTCATTTGGAAGAGGATTTTTTGCTATAATTTTCATATTATTGCTAATTACATAACGTTCTCCATTTTTTGCTTCAATGAGCAAAATTGGAATTTGCATTATTGCATTAATTTGTAATTTTCCATCTAAACCTAAACGAATCCAATACTGATCAATTAAGTCTGTAGAGGATAATATGGAATTTATTTTAGCAATAAAATCGGAACGCTTTTCTTTATTTTGTCTAGATTTTTCAATTTCTTTACTTATTTCAATATAAAGTTCATTTGTGATCGCTTTATTATCAGTCTCAATTTGAACTTGTGTAGGCAATATTTTTTCACTATAAATATCTACAAAATAAACGCCTGATTTAATACAAATGATAGAAATAGTGAGAAGAGAAAGAATATAAGTAAATTTGGGTTTGCTTTTAAAAAAATGATATACTACCTGAATTATTTTTTTCATAGAAATATATAAATGAAGTAAAACAATTATATACCATTTTGTAGATGCCGTTTTTTTTGTTTTTTTTGTCCCTTTGCGGCTCCTTAAGTCTAGCTTTTGGGAGGCTAGCAAATTTACTTTTCTTTGCTTCTTACTTACATTCAAGTTTTAATTTCTCCAATAGCATATTTCCTGCTTGTCTTACGTCCCCGGCGCCTAAGGTTAAAACAACTGCGCCTTTATTTAGATCTATTGATTTTATTATATTATGGGCCTTAATAACAGCATCATTTAGATTTTCTGATATATGAGTAGAATTAGATGCATTATTGAAGCTATTTAATTTTATTTGATGAGCAATAGTTGAAGTATTTATTCCCGAAATCTCTTGTTCACCAGCAGAATAAATTGGCGTAATAACAACATTATCGGCGTCTTGAAAACATTTTGCAAACTCATCCATTTGGTGTTTCATTCTAGAATAACGATGAGGCTGAAAAATAGCAATGATTTCTCTTTCGGGGAAACTTTCTTTTGTTCCTTTTAATACAGTTTCAATTTTTTTCGGGTTATGTGCGTAGTCATCAACAATTAATATTTTATTTACTTCACCTAAAATGGTATAACGATGTTGAACACCCTCAAATTTTGAGATAGATGCACATATTTTTTCAATATCAAGTTCAAGAAGTGAAGCAACAGCAAATGTAGCAAGAGAATTTGAAAGATTGTAAGAACCAGGCATTTTTAATTTAACTTTTGAATATGTTTTTCCATAAATTCGTGGAGTATAGGTGGTTGTCATTCCATCTGTTACTTTATCTGAAATAGTGATATCAGCATCTTGTCTTAATCCATATGTAACAAGTTTTCTTCTTATTTTTGGCAAAATAAGTTGTACAATAGGATCGTCAATGCAAGCACAAACAGCACCATAAAAAGGAACTTTATCTAAAAAAGTCTCGAAAGCTTTAACAATATCTTCGAGGTTATCATAGTGATCAAGATGATCTCTATCTATGTTTGTTATAATTGCAATTGTTGGTGTTAACCTTACAAAACTACCATCACTTTCATCAGCTTCAGCTACAAAAAGATCGCCCTTTCCAAGTTTTGCATTACTTTCAAATGAATTTATTTTTCCACCTATAACGACCGTAGGATCAAGTCCTACATCATTTAATGCAGAAGCTAAGATACTTGTTGTTGTTGTTTTTCCATGAGTACCAGCAACAATGACTCCATATTTCATTCGCATCAATTCACTTAGCATTTCGCTTCTATGAATGATTGGAATTCTACTGTTTTGAGCTTCAATTATTTCTGGATTATGTTTATTTATTGCACTACTAACAACGAGAACTTGGGTGTTTTTTATATTTTCAGAATTGTGTCCAATAAATATTTTTGCACCTAGTTTTTCTAGTTTATCTGTAATTTGAGATTTTTTTATATCACTTCCTGAAATATGATAACCTGAATTTAGTAGGACTTCAGCTATGCCTGACATTCCGCTTCCACCAATTCCTACAAAATGAATTCTTTTAATTGCATTAAACATATTTTCTATACCTTAAATTTAATTATTATTTTGAGTGTATATTCTTCTAGAAATCTGAGATAAAAGGCCAATAATAAAAAAGTTAGCAACTAAAGCAGTTCCTCCATTGGAAATAAATGGAAGTGGTAAACCTTTATTTGGAAGAGCACCAGCAACAACGCCCATGTTAATTATTGTAGTTGTTACCAACATGGCAAATGCGCCAGTAGCTAAGAGTCTATCTCTATGCGAACTTCCATAAATAACTAAACGAAGAATAGCATAATATAAAACTGAGTATAATATAGTTAAGACAAGTATTCCTATAAAACCCATTTCTTCAGTAATCACTGCTAAAATAAAATCGGTGTGAGCTTCGGGTAAGAAAAATAATTTTTGTTGACTTTCACCTATTCCTCTCCCAAACAAACCACCATTAGCAACAGCAACAAAGCTTTGAATTACTTGGAAGCCAGAACCAAGCGGGTCTTTAAAAGGGTCTAAAAAAGTCATAATTCGTGATATTCGGTAAGGTTCAATTAAAATTGCTGTTGTTAATCCTGATATAATAACTCCAAAAATACCTGCAAAATATCTTTTAGGTAAACCGTTCATAAATAAAATTGCGACAGCTCCTGAAATAACAACAACAGTAGATCCAAAATCTTTTTGTGAAATGATAGCAATAGGGGCTAAAAATAAAGTTAAAAATTCTATAATATTTGATAATCTTTTGGGTTCATTTTTTATAATTTCACCTGACTTTGAAGTTAAAATCCAAGTCATAAACATAATAGTAAAGATTTTAAGAAATTCAGATGGCTGAATTGCAGGAAGCGGGCCAATTGATATCCACCTTGAAGCGCCTGAAACCGTCTTACCAATATGAGGAACATGTGTTGCAAAAGTTAAAATAACAAAAGCAAAAAATAAATATTTAATATATTTATAAAAATTATCAAAAGAGATTTTTGCTCCAATTATTGCAGCAATAATAGCCGGAATTAAGTATATTGTCTGTCTTTTTGCATAATAAAATTCTGTGCCAAAGTGCTGTGAAGAATATACAGAAGAAGAACTATAAACAAATAAAATTCCAAAACCTGTTAAAGCAATTACGGGAACCCATAAAACATTCCCGCCATATGTAATCCAAGTACTTGGCTTAGGAGTATCAAGAATAGTTTCTAGATTTTCATCATTTAATTTGTTTTTATCAATTATTTCTTTTTCTGATAATTTCACTTTTAGTTATCCTTTAAATGAGATAAAGCCCATTCGCGAAATACATCGCCACGGTGTTCAAAATTTTTGAATTCATCAAAACTACTACAAGCTGGAGACAATAAAATAATTTCATTATCTGTTGCGTCATTTAGTGCTAAGTTGGCTGCAGCTAACATATTTGGAGATGATTCGGCAATTTTATTATTATAATTTTTTAAGTGTTCTTGAATTATACTTGAGGCTTTTCCAAATGGATAAATTTTTATTAAATTATTATTGATTAGTTCACCTATTGGTGAATAATCATCTCCTTTTGGTTCACCGCCAATTAATAATCGAATAGGGTTTTGAAAAGAATGTAAAGCAACTAAAGTGCTTTCTACGTTAGTAGCTTTTGAGTCATTTATAATTAGGATGTTTTTAGTTTTTAAATTATTATCTAAATATAAATTCCATTTTAAAGATATTTTTTCGAGTCTATGCGGTAAATGCTTATATAATGATGAATTTTCTTCCCATTGTTTAAGAATATGAATATCAGGAACACCTAAATAGTTTGCTATTATGCTGGCGCATAATATATTCATCATGTTGTGTTTTCCTGGTAAGCAGGGATTTTCAATTATCCAATTTTTAGTTGAGTTTTTTAGATTTAAATTGATATTAATTGAGCCATTATCGTTATATTTTGCATAGGCATATTCAAACTGACTACGCAACATAACTTCATCAAAATTTAAATCTTTCAGTTCTTGATAAATTGCATTTGGTAATGTTTTTCCATTCTCAATTTTTTCATATATGAAGTCGGTATATTTTTTCTCATTGACTTTATTTTCAATAGTATTTTTTATTTCATCTATTAAAATAATTCTCGATTTTGGTAAACTTAATCCTAATTTTATAACATGATTCATTATGTTTTTATCAATAATAGTTATCCCAAGATCATCTGTAAGTAATACAAGTCTCCATTTTGCTTTTAAATATTCATCCATGTTTTCGTAGCGACCTAAATGATCATTTTGTAAATTTAATAATGATGTACACATTGGTCTTATAGAATAAGTTGTTTCTAGTTGATAGCTACTAAATTCAATAGAAAATAAATTTGTATTTGGATGTTCTAATAAAGTTTGTGAAACTGAGATACCAATATTGCCACATGCTTTAGAATGGTATTTTGTATTGGAGAATAATTGCGATAAATAATTTACTGTTGTGCTTTTTCCATTTGTACCAGTAATTCCAACTGAAATTGATTTAGAATTCATAAACCAAGATGCAAATTCAATTTCGCTGACGATCGGAATAGAATTCTTTTTACAAAATATTGAAATATCTTTATTTAAAGGAATACCGGGAGATAAAATTAAAATATCGCATTGAGATTTTAATTTTTCAAAAGAATGGCCATTTTCTTCGTATGGTATTTTTAAATTATCTAACTCAATTTTTAAATTATCAGATATTTTATTTTCTTCGGTAATAAAAACATGTGCGCCATTTTTTTTTAATATTTTGGCAGCTGAAATTCCACTTTTTGCTGCTCCTGCAATAAAAAAATGAATTTCTTTAATATTTTGGCCTAAATTCATATTATATTACCTATTATCTTAATTTAAGAGTTAATATACTTAAAAGAGCAAGTATAAAACTTATAATCCAAATTCTTACTGTTATCTTTTGTTCTGGCCATCCTTTTTTTTGATAATGGTGATGAACAGGCGCCATTCTAAAAACTCTTTTGCCTCTTGTTTTAAATGAAGCAACTTGAATAATCACACTTAATGCTTCAGCAACAAAAATACCACCCATTAAAACAAGTAAAATTTCATGACCAGTAATAATAGCAACTGTTCCAAGAATTCCACCTAAAGCAAGAGCACCAGAATCACCCATAAAAATTTGTGCTGGAAATGTATTGTACCAAAGGAATCCTATTGATGCTCCAATGAGTGCGGAAAGAAATACACTTATTTCTCCAGATCCTGGGATGGAATGATATAAAAGATATTTGGATACAATTACGTTTCCAGTTACATAACTTAAAATTGTTAGAGTTAATGCACATGTAATTACCGGACCAATCGCTAGGCCGTCTAATCCATCTGTTAAGTTAACAGCATTACTTGAACCTACTATTACTAATATTGCAAAAGGGGCGTAAAAAATACCCAAATTTATAATAAGATTTTTAAAGAAAGGAATATTTACCGAAGTAGGATTTAATGTATATGCATTTGGATTTAGAACATGAAATGATGACCACAAATGCCAAATAACAGCTAAAGTTCCAAAAAATAAAAGACCTAACATTTTCTTTTTGCTTGATAAACCATCTGTATTTTTTTTAGATATTTTTAAATAATCATCCAAAAATCCAATAAATCCATAGCCAACAGTTATAATTAATAAGGTAAAAAAATGTCTATTTGTAACATCCATCCATAAAATGACACTGAATAAAGTTGCAAATATTATTACAACTCCACCCATTGTTGGAGTCCCTTTTTTTAGCATTTGTTCTTCTAATCCAAGTTCTCGTATGGGTTGTCCTGCTTTTAAAGATCTTAATAATCGAATTGCTTTAGGATATAATATCATTGAAACAATGATACTAGTTATTAAAGCTAATATTGCGCGGCTAGATAAGTAAGAGAATGCTTTTAAACCAGAAAGCTTAGGGTTGATCATTATGAGTTTCATGATAAGTAAATAAAGCATTCTTTTTAATTCTCCTTACTTAATATGGATAAAGCAATTTGTGAATCAGAAAATGGGTATTTTGTTTCACCAATAATTTGATAATCCTCATGACCTTTTCCTGCAACAAGAATGAGATCAAATTGTTCAGCAGATTGGATTGCAAACTCAATTGCTTTTTTGCGGTCGCTCTCTCTAAAGCAATTATAATTGGAATTGATACCAGTAAAAATATCGTCAATAATTTTGCCAGGATCTTCTTTTCTTGGATTATCAGAAGTAACAATAACTTTATCTGATAAGGTTGAAGCAATTTTACCCATGATAGGTCTTTTTGTTTTATCTCTGTCACCACCACAGCCAAATACTGTTATTAGTTTTCCTCTTCCTTCTAATGAAAGTATGTTTTTACAAACTAATATCGCTTTTTCCAAAGCATCTGGTGAATGAGCATAATCAACAAGAACTGTCGGAAATTTATTATCAATTTCAGTTTTATGTTTTATAATTTCTAGTCTTCCTGGGATGTTTTTTATATTTGCAAGTTTTTTTGAAATTTCACTAATTTTAAAGCCATCGTTAATCATAGCAGCTATTGAACACATGATATTGTCAAATTGAAAATTTCCTATAATAGGAGCGCTAAAATATTCCGATTCTATAATTTTATGACAATCTTTAAGAATTAAAGTTCCAGAAATTCCTTTTAAAGATGATTTTTGATCTGTAATAGATAAATATAATAACGATTTATACAAATTCTTAAATGTAGAAAAAAAAGATTTTGAAATATTTTCGTTTCCAACACCAATTAATGTTCTTTTATTTCTAGCTGCATGTTTAGCAAAAAACTCCCAATCAAAATTATTAGTACAAATAATAGCACAACCGCTTTCGTTTAAATATTCATCAAATAATTTTAATTTAGCATTCCTATAGTTTTCCATTGTTCCGTGATAGTCTAAATGATCTTGAGTTAAATTTGTAAAAATAGCGGTATTTACTTTCCAGTTGCCTAATCTTTTTTCAAGCAATCCATGTGAAGTTGCTTCCATAACTATTTTATCAATATTATTTTTTTTGCATAAATTTATTATACTCAATAAAGCTGGATAGTCAGGAGTTGTAACATGTGAAGATTCCATGCTATACTCGCCAATTTGTAATCCTAATGTGCCTATGCGTAAGCAACTTTTTGCTGTTAAAAGTTCAAAAATTTGAGAACATAATTGAACCACAGAAGTTTTTCCGTTTGTTCCTGTTACAGCTATTGTATTAAAATGTTCATTATTTATTTGATAACATTTTTCAAATAATAAATTAATTGATTTTTCTGTATTTTTTACTTTAATAAAATAAGGATTATTTATGATTTTTAACAACAAATCTTCAGAATAATTGTTTTTTTTTGCTAAATCTAATACATTTTCTTCATTTCCAATAAAATAGTTCTTAGAACTCAATATTTTTTCTATTAAGCTATGGCCATCAAATTTTTTTCCAACTCTAGCTATATATATAAATGATTCTTCTTTTAATAAATCTTCATTAACTTTAAATTTTTTAAGTTCATTAGAGTTTATAATTATATCTAGAGGTGATTCTAACTTATTATTAATGGCAATATCATTTACTAATAAATCCTCATTTTTTAAAACATAAATTGCATTTTCTAAAGTACATCTAGGTATTTCTATTTTATAATTAAAAGACATTTTAAATCATTGTTCCTTTTTTGTATCTGTTTCGTTATGATTGTTTGTCATAGCTGCGCTTTGTGGTTTATTATTATTAATTATATTAGGCTTATTTCTTTTTAAATATGCATTTTCATATGGTTTGACATCAAAAATTCCTTGAGAATTTAAATATTGAACTGTTTTTTTCCCAATTTCCGCAAAAACAGGGCCAGCAAGAGGCCCCCCATAAGCAGGTCTAATTCCAGCTTCATCAATAACAACTACAATAGCTAATTTTGGATCGTCAGAAGGAATGACTCCCTCAAAAACAGCAGTTCTGCCAGAATAAGAGTGTTCTTTTGATGACCAAATTTGAGCTGTTCCTGTTTTTCCAGAAACAAGAACACCTGGAATTCGAGCAGGAGATCCTGTTCCTCCTTCTTCTTCAACAACGGATTCCATCATTTTAGAAATGAGTAAGCTTGTCTTTTGGGAAATATATTTTAAAGGAGGGCCTACAAAATTTTTTTGTCTTTTTTCGTCAACTGCAATTAAATTAACTCCATGATCAATGCCGCCACCAACAATAATGGATAATCCATGCACTAACTGCAAAGGAGAAATTGCAAAACCTTGGCCAAAAGCCATATTTGCAAAATTCATTTCTCTCCAAGTATTTAATGCTTTTATTCTACCAGACCATTCGCCAGGAAGTCCTGTGCCAGGTTGTCTTCCAAAACCAATTTTCATTAATGAGTCATAAAAGTTTTCACGACCTATTTTTTGTACAACTTTATAAGCACCTATATTGCTACTTACTTTTAATATTTCTTCAGGAGTAATCCATCCATGTTCATGAGTGTCATGAATGATACCACCTGGTAATGACATTTGGCCATTTTCTGCATAAACTTTTGTTTCAGGCGTAATGACTTGAAGATCAAGTGCTTTAGAAATCCACATTGGTTTAACAACTGAGCCAAGTTCAATTGCATCCATTACAGGGCGTAAGCGTCTAGATGCGGGGTCATTTTCAGGTGGGTTATTTAAGTCATATGATGGATAACTTGCCATTGATAATATTTCACCCGTTTTAACATCCATAACGATAGCGCTACCGCCTTTTGCTTTTGCTTTAAGAACTCCATCTTTAAGAGCATTTTGAGTGAATTCTTGAATGGATAAATCTATTGATAGAGTTAAATTTGGGGCTTTTTGATCTGGTTTAGAGGCATCATTTGGTGTAACCATAACAAGTCTGCCTCTTGCATCTTTCATTACTTCTGATTTAATTGGTTTGATATTTAGTCTTGAATTATATATTTTTTCAATGCCTTCAAGTCCGTTACCTTCAGAACCAACAAATCCAATTAATTGTGCCGCTAGATCTTTTTCTGGATAAACTCTTTTAGGTTCATCAACAACGCCAATAAATTCTTGCCATTTTTTTAGATTTCCAATTTTAATAAACTCGCTTTGATTCATTTGTCTTTTGAGCCAAATAAAATTTCTTTTATCATCTTTATAAGAAATTAATGTATCTAATGGAAAATGAATTTGTTCGGAAACTTTTTTTAAAGTGCTAATTTCTTCAGGCATTTTGTGTGTTAAAAGATAAATACTTGGTCTAGATATGCTAACAGCTAAAACTCTTCCATTTCTATCTGTAATTGTAGCTCTTGGTTGTGCTAAAGTTAAATTAGTTTCAAATTGTCTTGTTCCAGTTGCTATTAATTTTGTTCTTAGTGGAGTAGGAAAAAAAGTTATCCATGCATATCTTACAAGAATAATACTTAAAAAAATGCAATAAATGATTCCCATTGTTTGGGCTCGAAACTTATAATTAGGTAATTTTTTGTTTTGTTTTGGGTCAAAATAATTTTTAAATTTAACTAATAAATTAACTTGTAAATTTATTTTATTTCCCACTTTTGTTACCTTTTTATTTAATGTAACCCTTTTTCTGCTCTTAATACACGTTTTGGATCTGGTAAAACATACTTATTAAGCTTGCCTGAAGGATCTTTTTGGGCAAGCAAATTGTCTCTAACATTTCTTTCTGTTGCAGCTAATTCAGATTGCAGCTCTACTTGTCTTTGTCTAAGTATTTTTTCCTTAGACTTTAAAGCAGCAATTTCATAACCAACAGAATAAGTTTTAGATCTCATTGTAATAACTATTATACCAACAATAATCGTTAAAAAAATAATTGCAATGATTGCATCAAATCCTTTTAAAAATTTTAGCATGTTAGCCCCCTGTTTCTCTTGAGAACTCAAAACAACGAAGTCTTGCGGATCGAGAGCGATTGTTCATTTGGCATTCCTCATCGGAGGCGGTTATGCCTCCACGCGGTATTTCTTTGCCAAAACCTTTATTATGATTTTCTTCTAAATGAAGTTGAAGATGCAAGGGGATATTAAATTCTTTTTTTTCATTTTGTTTTTCGTGTGCTTTCTTTCCTTTTTGCCAATTTCTCATAGCATGTTTGATTAGTCTGTCTTCCAGGGAATGAAATGAGATAAAGCCTACTTTTCCATGAGTATGAATAAGCTCAGGGATTTCTTGAAGAAGATAATTTATAGATTCTAATTCTTTGTTTACTTCAATCCTTAATGCTTGGAATGCTCTCGTGGCTGGGTGTACTCTGCTATTTGGATAGGCAAGTACTCTTTTTATATATTCAGCAAGCTGAATTGTACTATGAAGAGGTATTTTCTCAATTTTTCTATCCTGCACAATTGCTTTAGCAAGTTTTCTTGATTTAGGTTCTTCGCCATATTCAAAAAAGATACGAGTTAATTCTAATTCGGAATATTCTTCTAAAATGTTTTTAGCGGTTAAATTATCATTGGGATTCATGCGCATATCAATAGGGCCATCATGAATTAAAGAAAAACCTCTTTTGCCAATATCTAGTTGTGGAGAACTAACACCAAAATCGGCATACAAGCCGTGAATTTTTTCACCAGGAAATTTTGTTTGCCAAATTTGTGCCAAATTTTTAAAATTTTCATTTTCGAAATGTAAATGAATATTTTTATACTTCAATTGAACATCTTTAAATTTTTTTTCAGTAAAGTTTAGTGCATTTATATCTTGATCAAAGCCAATAAAATTCAGTTCAAAATTATTAAATATAGGATCATTAACGAATAAATGAATTAAATATTCAGCATGACCACCACCACCCAAAGTAGCATCTACAATATTTAATTTATATGTTTTATTTGTTTTTAATAAATTCAAAAGTTTTTCAGAAGGAAAAATATTTTGTATCGTTTCTTTCTTTAATACTGTTATATGATTAAATTCATTATTCATTGATGTCCTCTTTGGCTTTAAAACGAAGTATTTGTGTTTGTTTTTTAACATAAGTCAAAAACGTGGCACAATCATATGTGCCTAAAGCATTCAACTTCACTTTATCAAGTCCGATAATGGACTTGTAAAAGAAATTTACTGTTTGAGGATGAAATTTGCCATGAAGAAAAATATTATGCAAAATATGGCGTCTATTTATAAAAAATTTAAATTTGTTCTATTATGCTCATTCTTCTCATTATCCTTATTTGGATGTATGACGAGCTCTAAAAACGATGAAGACCAGTTGAATCAAGCTCAAAATCAAAAAGTTGAAGAACTTGTAAATAAGGAATCAGCTGACTTTGTAGAAGGTCTTGTTCCTCCAAGTAATCAAAATATTTTATTGCCTTATTATGTTCAAGCTGGTGATAACTTAGGTAAAATATCCAAAAAAATATATGGTGATCTTAAAAGCTGGAAGAAAATTGCTGAAATAAATAAAATAGTAGATGCAAATAAAATTTATGCAGGAGATGTTATTTACTATCAATTAGATGATAAAACAAAAATGTTTGCAGAAAAATATGAAAATGCTCCAAGAGCAAAAATTATAGTTAAAAAAGGTGATACACTTTCTCATATTTCAAAGGCTGTTTTTGGTAGGTCTAAAGACTGGCGTGTATTATGGAAGGAAAACCCTCAAATAGCTAATCCTGATAGAATTAAAGAAGGAACGGCAGTTTATTTTAGACCTAAAGCACTAACTGCTGACGCTGGTGGATATAATATTATAAACAAAGAATCAGAATCTCAGCCTGTTAAAAATATAAATTTAAATGAGGATACAAAAATTTCTAACGAAGAACCTATTAAACAAGATTTAAATGCTATAAATGATCAAAATAATACGGAACAAAAAGCAATTGATGTAAAACAAGATGCATCAAAAAATGAATTAACAGAAGAAGAAAAAAATGCAATAAGAAAATCTTCTGAAAGTAATTTTGTAAATCCAGATGATATTCCTAAAAATCCGAAAGATGATTGATAAAAATTGAATTACATAATGCTCTATTTTATTAGATTCTATATCTTTAAAATTTATAAAATATATATTAAAATTAAAAATATCCATTGAAATGGATATTTTTAATTTTAATTACTTAAAGAAAGAGTAAATATTTATTATGAAATTATTTAAAATTCAAGGAAATAAAAAAGGTCTAATAAAGCTTTTTATTTCAACTGCTTTAATAGTTATTTTTGTTAATAGTATTATATTTATATTTAATTTTAGAAACTCAAACACTAATTTAGGAATTGTTAGAAGTCCGTTCTTACCCGCTCCCTATATCATAGGAACAGTTTGGCTGTTTTTAATTTTATGCATGTCTTTTTCTCAATGGATCTTAATAAAAAAGAATACTCATAAAAATAAATTATTTTTAATTCCAATTTTATTTATTATTTGTATTTTATATCCATTTTATACACAAAAATTTAATAATGAATCTATATCGCTTATTGCAAATTTAGTTGTTATCTCTTATTCTTCTTTCATAAGTGGTAAAATATATAATATATCTAAAATCTCGTCTTTTTTAATATTTTTAACAGCAATTTGGGTTGCATTTGCAACTTATGCAACAAATTTAAAATTTTAAAACAATCTTTTTTCAAATTTATTTTTGTTTCATAGAATTTATTACAGGTTTTGAAATTAAATGATAATCAGCCAAAGCTTTTAATTCATCATTTTCATACATTGGCTCTGCTTTTGCGGAGGGGTTTATAATATGAAAATGAGTAATATGCTCATGTTCAAATTGTTTTCTTATATATTGATATTCATCTACAAATCTTACATCATCAATAACAGCGATATCAAGTTTTAAACTGTCTCTATTATATTTTAATAAGTCTACAATTTGTTGAGCCCAATATAAATTGTTAACAGATTTTTTTTCATTACCTTTGTCATCAAGCATTTGATGAATTGTTTTTCCATTTTCTTTAAGAATAGTATTGTCTTTAAAGGAAGGTGATTTATTATACCAGTCATAATTTGGATATTCAATTGCAAGCTCTTTTCGTATTGTATTTGCTATTGAAAATATTTGCTGTTTATTACTTGCAATTTTTTTAGCTAAATAAGTTTTACCAGCACCATGTCCATCGCCAGAAATAAAAATGATTCTCATAGTTTCTCCATAAATTTAAAAAGTCTTGCTTTAATGAAATATCACTCTTTTTTTTCTAATTTAAGATTTCTCACATTGAGAATTCTTTTAGATATTATTTGGAAATCAGATATTTCTTTTAATTTTTCATTTTCATAATTAGGTTCAGGTTTTGCATGTGGATTAATAATATGAATATGAGTAATTTGATCATTTTGTAAGTATCTTTTAATAAATTCAAACTCATCTAAATATCTAAGATCGTCAATAATAGCAATTTTAAGGTCTAAAAATTCTTTATTATACAAAATAATTTCAACTAATTGTTTAGCCCAATATATATTATTTTTTTTCTTCTTTTCGTTACCTTTATTTATAAGCATTTGATGTATAGATAAATTTGTTTCTTTAACATTTGTATAAATTTTATATCTCGGGTCTTTATTGTACCAATCATAATTAGGGTATTCAGCTGCAAGTTCTTTTCTGATCATGTTAGCAATCGAAAATATTTGGCTTTTATCACTAGCTATCTTGTTTGCAAAATAGGTTTTACCCGCTCCATGTCCATCTCCTGAAATAAAAATGATTCTCATTGATTCTCCACAAAAATTCATTTCATTTAAAATATTATATAGAAATTTTCAGAATCATTATTTATTTCTTTTAAAGCTAATATTTTATTATCTTTAATTCTATCTCTAAAACCAATAAGTATTTTTTTACTATTTATTTTATGATTATTTATTTCATCATTTCTGGATTCTATATATTTTTTTAAAGAATCTGGTTTTATAAAACAATAGTTAATTACATTTCCATTGTAAATATCAATACTATGATCTTTCTTTAATTTCTTTTCAAAAAACTCAATACATTCAAGGTATGTTTGTGGGGTTCCAATATCAAACCAATAACTTTCTTTAGGGTATGAATAATTTAAAATATTTTTACCAAGTAAAAATATTTTTTTGTAATATATTTCTATACTGGATTTTTTTTCAACTTCTACAATATTTAAAAGATCTTTAGAAATGATTTGATGAGTAGTAAAAACTTTTGCTATAGCATTTTCATTTGGTTTAAAATTGCTACCAAATCCTAAGACATAATTATTATTATGGGAAACCCATGTGGCATCTTTTCTTATATTATCCGTGTCATGAGTGCACATTAATGCCCAATCATCTGAATTTTTATTTTTCCATTTATTTATCATATTTTCTAGGGGAAAATCAGCTGCGATATCTCCAGAGACAACAATAGCATCTTTGCCAATATTGTCATTTTCATTTTTTGTTATTTCATGGTAAATACGAGCAATACCGCCACCTGTTTCTAAAATATCTTCTTCATGCCAAAAAATAATTTGGTTTGGATCGTATCCAAAATACTTAGCAGCTTCAATTATTTCTTGTTGCACTTCTTTTGCTAAATAATGAGTATTACAATGAACTTTTTTAAATCCAGCTTTTAAAAATATTTCAATACTTAAAAAAGCAACTGGTTTATTAATTATTGGACAAACAACTTTTGGAATAAAATTTGTTAAAGGTTTGAGTCTTGTGCCAAATCCAGCGCATAATACTATTGGTATAAAACTATCGAGATCGTTTTTATCTAACATTTAATTTCCAAATTAAAAATAATTTTTTATTTTTTCTTCTAATTTAATAGATAATTCACCTTTATATAAATTATTAATTAAACTATATAATTGAGGCATCATAATTTTTAAATCTGTTTCTTCATGAATTTGAGCTTCTGGAGAAGATAATATTTCAAGCGTATGTTTTACATATTTTAAATAGTTTGGTTTTCCTTTTTTAGTTGCAAGATAACCAAAACTTCCAATTGCTTTTATATTACGTTGAAGTCCCATAAGAAGTAATTCTAAATTAAAACTTGTTCTTGAAATTGGCTTTAAATTATTTAATTCTCTTTCATTATTCATATTATCTAAATAATATGAAAAAAGATTTTTTCTAGTTTCCCAAGTTATATTAACATAACTATCACGGACTAAACTAACAACATCGTATGAATGTGGGCCCATACGAGCATCTTGAAAATCTATCCAATATATTTTTTCATTTTTTAGCATAATATTTCTTACGTGATAGTCCCTATGACACAAAACTCGTTCACATGCATCTAGTTTTTTTGCAAGTAAATTTAAATCGTCATATAGTCCTTTATAATCAGGATTATCTTCTGTGACATTTAAATTCATAAATCCATTTAAAAAATGAGTTACAAAAAAATTAAGTTCAAAAAATAATTTTTCAAAATCAAAAAAACGATTTATTGCAGGATGGTCAATCTTTCTTTTAGGATATTGAGCTTTAATAAGGAGTAACAATGATTCTTTATAATAGTTAATTGACTTTAGACATTTTGGATTATTTATATCTAATATAGGTTCTATTAAAGTAGAATTTAAAAATGTATCCCCAAGATCTTCAGTCCAAATGCAAGCATTTGTTTCATCAATTTCAATTATTTTTGGAATAGGAAGTTCCATTTGAGAAAGTGCTGTATGCATTCCAATCCAACTTATTGGGTCGCCTCCATACCCTCCTTCCCATTTTGGAAATTGCATGCATATGGCACCAATGGGATCATTTATTAATCTAAAAAACTTTCTATCACTTGCATCCCCAGCAATTAATACCAAAACTGGTTCTTTTTCTGTTATGGATTGCTCGGAATTTAATATTTTAAAGTCTTGTATTCTAAGCATAAGTTGTTCCGATTCCAATTGAATAGAAAGAATTCCTGTCATTTTGTTTCCTTAAACAAGAACTGAGATGTATACAAAAGAAGCCATTTGCTTTAGCAAGTGATCTCTATAGATAATTGTGGTATATATGCATGTATTTCGTCAACCCTTCGGAAAGGTTTCGTTGTGGCGTTTATTTCTGTACGTGGTGCTCAAGAACATAATTTAAAAAATATTGATGTTGATATCCCTAAAAACTCACTAGTTACTTTTACAGGTGTAAGTGGTTCAGGCAAAAGCAGTTTGGTTTTTGACACTATTTATTCTGAAGCTTTTAGACGCTTTGTTGATTCCAGTCAAACCCCAATTTATGTTATGGGAGGCTCTAGTTGGTCTAAAATGTCACGACCACGCTTTCGATCCATTACAGGGCTACCGCCTGCGCTAGGTCTTTCCCAAAAACAAGGTGTAGCTGGAAAGCTTTCTACCGTTGGAACAATTTCTGGTGTTTCCGATTTATTCAGAGTTTATTTTGCTGCGTTTGGTGATATTTTTTGTCATAAATGCGATATTCCATTAAAATCAATTTCTTTTTCTGATTTATCTAAAAAAATATTTGAAGATTTTAATGCAAAAAAAATAATGATAATTGCTCCTATATGTGAAAAAAGAAAGGGAGCATTTATAGATGAAATTGAAAAATTTAAAGAATTAGGATTTTCTAAACTTCGAGTTAATGGAGATATTTTTGATCTTCAAGATGAAAATATAAAAATAAAAATTGATCCTAAAAAATTAAATACAATAGATGTTATAATTGATTATGTTTCTATTTTAATTGAAAAAAAACAAAGAATTGAAAGAGCATTATTTCAGGCTCTCGAATATGGAAAAGGTATAGTTAAAATAGAATATCTTTCTAAAGAATTTAAATTTAATACAAAATCTAACTGCCCCCAGTGTGGAGAAAGTGCTCCTAAGTTAGATCCTCGTTACTTTAGTCATTCCTCGTTAGGTAAGTGTATTAAATGCGAGGGAGAAGGTTCTTTTAAAAAAGGATATCCAGCAGATTTATTTCCTTGCAAACAATGTCATGGTGGAAGATTAGATCCCTCAACTCCTATTGTAAGGGTTAAAGGAAAAACATTTATTGAGACTCATTTATATAATATCAAAGAGCTTTATCAATTTATAATTTCTGATTTTAAAGAGCATGTTCAAAATGATAAATCAAAAATAAAAGTTTATTCTGAAATCTCTCGCGCTCTTTTAAGTATGAATCGTTTGGGTTTAGGACATTTAATTTTAAATCGATCTGGAGCTAGCTTGTCACCGGGTGATCTCCAAAGACTTAGACTTTCAACAATGATTTCAAATAAATTAACAGGTGTTTTGTATATTATTGATGAGCCATGTCAAGGATTAACGAAACAAGAAGTCAAGCAACTAGCTTCCGTTCTTCAAGAAATTGTAAAAGATGGCGCAACTGTAATTTCGGTTGAACATCACCCCGTTTTTCTTTCTTTTTGTGAGATCTTATTTTTAATGGGCCCGGGCGCAGGTGTGCATGGTGGACAAGTTGTTGCCAAAGCCACTGCCCTGGAGGATTTGGATGTATTTCTTGAGAATCCGCAAACGAAATTAAATAAAACCAAGTTTGCGCCTCAATCGTTATTGTTGGAGAAAGCGCCAAAGCTACCCAAGGCGAATTCAAAAAAGAAAAGTCCTGAGTCTTTTTCAACTAAAACCTCCGTTTTATCAAAGTCTTCTATGTTGTTTTCGGACTTTCAAGTAAGAAACTTGATTGGCAAAACAATACAGATAAATCATGGTGTTATAACGATAATTCGGGGGGCTTCGGGGGTAGGGAAGTCTTCATTTATTGAATTGTGCTTGCTACCTGCATTATATTCACTAGGAGGAAAAAATCCTGATGCAGAAGATGAAATTGAAATTCCATTTAAAGAATTTTGTAAATTTAATGTAACAAATGATTTTGAAGTGAATGTTGTTGGTTACGTTAAACCTGGGAGTGTAACAAGAAGTTCTAGAAGAAGTGTTGCCTCTGCTCTTGATGTGATTAAGCCATTAAGAGAATTATTTACAAAATTACCTACAAGCCAAGTGATGGGTTTAACGGAAAGTCATTTTTCTTGGAATTCAAAATTAGGACGTTGTGATCATTGTGAAGGAAAAGGATATATTGAACTTCCTCAAAGATACTCAGAACCTGTTCGTGTGGAATGTGAAGTTTGTATCGGTGCTAAATTAAATTCAAGAAGTTTGTTACCTAGATTTAAAGGATATAATTTAGCAGATGTAATGAATTTTACTTTAGAACAGTCATTAGATATTTTTGAAAATCATAAAATAATTGCAAATCGAATTATACGAGCATGTCAATTTGGATTAGGATATATTCAGCTTGGGCAAGGAATGGATTCACTAAGTGGTGGAGAATTACAACGATTAAATTTAACCATTGAATTAAAACGCTCAAACCTTGATGGTGCTTGGTTTATTTTGACACATCCAAGCACTGGATTGCATGGCCCAGATATTTCGATATTAGGTGAACTTATGAAAGTGATGACTGAGCGTGGAGCTACTTTTATTTTAATAGAAAACCGTGAAGAGTTTTTGCCTTTTGCAGATAAAGTGATTGAATTTTAAGTGATTTAAAAATAATTTATTCCATATTCGCAAAGTTAATTTCTTCTGATGGTGCTACTTTTTCACAAAAATTAGAATTTTTACTTTTTTTAGATATTAATAAATTATATGTTTTATCATGATATAAATTTTTAAATATTTTTCTAATTATAAATGCATGAAATTTGTGTAACTCAGATCTATTTGCAGAATATGCAATAGCTGTTTCGAGACAAGGGGAATAAATAAATCCTGATGTAAATCCTGGAATTAAGCCTGGAGTAAAATAAATAATCCCAAAGGGAGAATTCATTCTAAAAACTCCATTTAAATAAGCAGTCTCTTCTATATTTAATGTTATTTTGCCAGTTTTTGTATTAACCCATTTTTTATTATTTTGAATTAATTCATTGACTATTTTTACAGAAGAAATAACAACTTCTTGTGGTGTTGAAAAAACAGCACCTGCAGAACTCAGCCAAGAAACATTAATATTAGAAAATTTTTCATTTTTTTCGTTTCCAAACATTAAATTATTTATTGACTTTTCTTTTTCAAAAAATGAGTTTTTCATATTATTTTCATTAAAATAATTTTTAAATACAGATTTTAAATTATTTTTCATTTCAATTTCAATTATTTCCCCTAATAAAAGATAATTAGTATTTGAGTATTGCCAATTATTTTTTGTAATTTCCATATATTTTATAAAACCTATTAGTTCATTAAAACTAAAAATTTTAGAAAAATTTTTTCTTCTTTCGCTCCAAAGTAATGGATTATTAGAATAATTTGGAATTAATGAATTATTGTTAAGCAATTGAAACACTGTTTTGTTTTCTAAATCACTTCTTATTTTGACCCATTTGCTTATTTTATCGTTTAGATGAATTGAATTTTTATAAACTAATTTATCTATTATGTCCGCAGTATATATTTTTGAAATACTAGCTACAGGAAAAAGTGTATCTTGATCAATAAACTCATTATTAAAATTTTTACCATAAAAAAAATTTGTTATTTCTTCATTAAAAGACTTATTGAATACTGATATTGAAAAGGTATCAACTTTATAATTCATTTGAATTTCTTTTTTCATGCTCCATATATCATTATTAAAATTTTCTTTTATTTTGATAAAATCATTTTTACAATATGCTTTTTCTTCAAGAATTAAAAATATTATAGTTAAGAAAATAAATTTCATTTAATCCTCTAAAATATAAGGAGTTTAAAATAAAATATCTATTTTTTAGATATTTTTAGATTTCTAAGTATTTATATGATCATTATTCTAAAATAGGAATAATTTTCCTTGAAAAAATTTTCATCAATCAATTTTTCTCCAAATATGAATTCAACTCATAAAAATAAAGACCGAACTAATTTTATGAATTTAAAATATTCCACTCTAAGGAGTAAATATGCTAAAGGGAAATTCAAATTTAACTATTACGAAGTTAGAAAATGAATCCAATTCATTTTGGAGAGAAATAAACCCTTCAGCAAAGTCATGTTCAAGCCTCATTAAGCTTTTAGAAATATATGCTGCTCAAGAAGATTGGGAACAAATTATCAATTTGTCTTCTAGGGCTGTTTTACATTTAAGTAAATTTTATGATAGAGCAGATTTTTACCATATATGGATATGTGCATTAAAAGAGACATTTGATACGGGTGCTCTTATATCACTAGGTAAGCATCTTTTAAAAATGAGGCATTTTCATAACGTTTTTTTGTCATTAGCTCTAATTTCTTTTAATTATGCTTCTTGTGATAAAACTTGTAATAGAATATTTAATTATTTAAATAAAAATAAAGGTGTTGAAAATAGGTTTGCTTTTGAAGGCTGTGGGCTTTATTTATCAAGACTAAAAAACTCAGATTTAAAAAAGAAAGGTTTGTCATTATTAAAAAAAGTATGTTTAGAAAAGAAGGCGAGCTATTTTACATGGAGAAATTATTTAAGAACCTTATCTGAAAATAATTTATTAGACGATATGAGCAAGGCTTATAATATGATTCATGATAGATTTCCTTTTGCTCAAGAGCCTTATTTGGTCGCTTCTCTAATTGCAATGGATACAAAAGATTGGAATGAAGCTATCCGTGTTCTTGGTCAACTTTTAAAAGATAATCCAAATAATACAAATGCAATTTTGGCAATGGCAAATTGTTATTATGAATTAAATGATTATTTAAATGCAATTAGTTTATTAACTCTTAATAGCAATTTATTTTTAGATAATGATTATGATTTTCATTTTATAATGGGAATAGCAATTAAAAAGATAGTTGAAAAAGAATTTGACTCTAATTTGCAAAATATTTCGCTAAATCATTTAGAAAAATGTTACTTTATAGCTAAGTCATTAGAATTTCCGTTAAATCCAATTCAAGTTCAAATAACACATTTAAAATCATTAAATAATGAAGGTATTGAAAAAGAATCGGAAATAAATATTTTAAAAATTCATAATGAAAATCAAATTGAGTCTGATATCGTTTTTGTTGAAAGAAAAGCCAGTTAATAAAAATAAATTTTATAAATGTTCTTTATATTTTATTTGGAAAATAGAATAGGTCTTACATTTGCTTTTAATTTTGTTTTTTCTGTTTTCAAATACTCAGCTAGTCTCTCGTTAAATTTAATATCCTGTAGTTTTGATTTCCAACTATTAAAGTTTTTTTGAAATTCACTATCAGCATTAAAATCAGCACCTAAGTATTGAAAGAAAAACACAGAGCTTCCAATCGTGAATGGCCCAATTATTTGATTAATTGTTAGATTAGAAAGTTTATCTTTGAGTTGTGAAGGCAACTCAGAGACAGGTTTTGGAGGAAGAAGTCCTTCTGTTTTAGAAACATCGGAAGCCATGGAATATTTTTTTACTAAACTTGTAAAATTTTCACCTTCCTCTATTTTTTTAGCAACTATTTTAACAACCGGTGAATTTAGAACATCATTTTGTTCATTTTCAGAAACTTTAATTAATAAACTTCTTAATCTTACTGTGCTTATTTGTTTAACACTGCCAGTCTGTTGAATGTAAAAGTTTTTAACGTCATCATCGCTTACATTTACTAATGGGCTAATGATTCTCCCAATTAATAATTGTTTTAATACTTCACTTTTAAATTCTTTTCGATAATCTTCCATCGACTTTCCAGACCGCGCTAATTGATTTTCTAAGTCAGATTCGGAATATCCTCGTTGTTTTAAAAATTCGTCTATGCGCTGAGAAAGTTCTTCTTCAGAAATATCAAAACCAAGTTCTATTGCTTTAATTTGCAAAACTTTTTGATTAATTAATGATTCTAAAATTTGGCGAGCTTGATCTGTATTTAAAGTACCTCCGACAAGACGGCCATTGGGAAGTAATTTAGTTTGACCACCTGAAGAAATAAAAATGGCTTGCTGTAAGTCGCTTAATAATAAAACCTGATCTGTTACGGTGGCCAAAACGCCATCTATGGTATTGGAATCAAAAGGGGTTTTAGGAGCCAAAGAGGTAATTGTTTGAGAAGAATTTGGATTATATGGTCTATTTTCGGTAGATTTACATGCACTTAAAAGGATGAAAGAGCATATTAGAGTAGAAAAAAGTTCAATTTTTTTTATTTTCATTGATGTCTCCAAAAATGATACTCCAATTTATATGGAATAACTTATATCTTCGAGTTTTATTTAAACTATTATGTTAAGAAATGCAAAGATTCCTAAATTTACTTAATTTTTAAAATATTCATTTATTAGTATGTAATTAGTTCTATAAAAACATGGGTATAAATTCAAATTTAATTAATTAATTAAAAATCTCCGAAAAATATATTGGAGGTTTTGTTTATGAGAATAAACGTTTTTTCTCCTTTATCTTATACGTGGGAAAGATTTGCTGAATTACAACATCAATATGCAATGGTGAGAAGAAGGCATGATTTAAGACATTTTGATAAATTAGATGAAGCTAGACTCTCAGAAAATATTAATGAAAACATTGTAAAAAAAGACATAATGAAGCGAAAATTAATGGATAAAAAATCTTTAAATTTAATTGTTCATAAAGAAGTTTTAAAAAGAGCTTTAGATAAAGAATTAAAAAGAATAAAATTTGAAAGAGAATATTTAGAAAATTTATTTATTATAGGTAAAAAAATAAAAGAACATATGAAATCTATTCAATATATTCACAAAACATCAATGGATAAATATTTATTAGAAATGAAAATAGAAAATGAATTAAGATATCAAAATGATTTATTATATAAACATGAGTTTAAAAAATTAGATAGAAAAACTAATAAAAAGTAGACTTATAAAATAGAAGTATTATACAAACCTTCTAAGTCAAAGAAGTCTACCCATTCACCTTCACCTTTTCTATTATGAAGCCAGTACGAAAATAGTTCCATATCGGAACAAACATCATCTGTAAAAATTATTGGAGATAATGGTGATACAATTTCATCATAATAATTTTCAAAAAGTCTTGTGAAGTACCTTGCGCTTTTTAAACGCTCTGCTTGTTCAAAGGGAAGTCTTGTTTTCTTCGCAACTCGTCCTCGTACAATAATAGCAATATCAAACTCTTTAAAATCATTATTCGATATTAAACACAATCCTGATTTAGGAATTTGTTTCGTTATGGCTGTATTTAATGTTTCGGTAGTATTTTTAATTTCTCTTAATAAATTTAAACTTCTAAGCCAACGTGAAAAGTTTTTAATAGCTTTAATTTTTTTATTTGTTTTTTCTATTCTATTTATTTCTTCATGAATATTGCCATTTAATAAAGAAATAATAACTCTTAAATGCGCGAAACGTTCTTGCATTGTAAAAGAATTATGTTCAAAGGGAAAACATTTAATAATTTCTTGAATTTCGGATAATGCAACTTTTGGTTGTTGAAAAGGTCCAAAACAATAACCAATTCCTTCCTTAAGATGCCCTATTCTTACTAAAGCTTCATTGTCATTATTGCGTCTTCTAGATATTTTAAATTTATCTGATTTGTAAATAGAGGCGTTACGTCTTGTTCTTGTTATTGGAATAACAGCATCATCTTGTTCGCCAAAAGTAACATATAAATTTGTATTTTCTTTATTTTCGCTAATATATGTTTCATCTTCTTCATATTCTTCTATATGAAGTTCACCATGTTGTGGAATTAAAAAAGGAACTTTTTCTGGAAAAACTCTTGCATAATCGAGCATGTCATCGGGAATAAATATTTGTAAAAAGTTCTCACTACGACTTTGACTTTTTCGTGGATCAATTGATAAAGAAATACGTTTTAATTCTTTTTTTTCTTGAATTAGAGAGTCTAATAAACTGCTACAACGTTCAAATTTAAAGCCAGATGCGTCAACAATAATTTTATTCATTTCTCTATCAAGACCAATTTCAGTTAATTGCTGAAGAGATTTTCTTATGCTAGAACTCGCAGTTAAATATGAAATTTCATGATGTGAATTTAAAACAAATAATAACCCTGGAGTTGTTGGAATATTTTCAACTATAGCTGGATTAATTCCTGGTCCTAATTTTCGAATTGTTTCTGCATCGGATTGAATTTTTAAAATATCGTCACAGGATTTAAATCCGTGTCTTTCACACACTTCAATAAGTTTCCAAAAAACATTTGCCGTCATTTCGGCATCTGCAAGTGCATTATGTGCTTCAAGTATTGGAATTTCAAAATAATTTGCAACTCCAGTAAGTGTTTTAGAAGGAATTTCATTTAATATATTTGAAACAATTAAATGAGTACAAAAATAGAAATTTTTGAACTCCTCGTTTTTAAATTCTTTCATGTGATATGTTAAATAAGCAATATCTCCTTGAGCACCATGAGCTACTATAATTGAATTACCAATAAATTTAATGAAGTCATCAAATATTTCTTTTATTGTTGGTGCTTTTGAAACCATTTCATTGTTTATTTTAGTAATTTTTTGAACAATGCTTGGAATATGTCTTTTAGGATTAATTAATGTTTCAAATCTTGCTACTTCTTTTCCTTGTTTATATTTAATAGCTCCAATTTCTATGATGGAACTATTATAAGGATTGCCACCTGTAGTTTCTAAATCAAAAAAAACAATATCCATTTGTGATGGTAAAAGATTTAACCATTGAGGACGGTTTGGATTGGTAATTATCTCAGTTGGAAGTGATTGTTCTTTGCGAACAGTCTTATAAGCAGGCTTAAAGGAACGGTTGTTCTTATTTTGAAATGTCATTTGGTATCATTCCAGAGAATTAAAAGAATGGGTGTTGCCTTAAAAAGAATGACGTAGCCCAAACTAATTATCTCCCATAATATCACTTATTCGTCAATAACGTATTTAGCTCACTGATATTTATGGTTTGGAACTCTGCAGTTAGGAAGCTGTTTTTAAAAATAGCTTGTGCTTCGACTAAAATTTTTGTCTCAAGGTATTCATCTGTACTTGCAGGATCGTGATGAAATATTCCATAATATTTCACACCTGAATTTTTTGCTAAAGTTGCTCCAGCAGCAGCCGTTGAATGTCCCCATCCAATATAATTTTTATAATTACTATCAGAATATGTTGAATCATAAATAAACAAGTTTGAATTTTTAATAAATTTTTCAAGATCTAAATCTTTTCGTGTTCCATGTTCGTGATCTGTTGCATAAACTACACAATTTATTTTATTAAAATCCCAAATTTTATAAGCTAGTGCTTCTTGAGGGTGATTAAGAGGTTGGATTTCAACAAAAATATCATCAATTTGAATGTTTTTAATTCCATTTAATTCATGAAAATGGATCTTATTTAGAGCGGGTAATTGGAAAAATTCAACAGGAAAAAAAGGAGCTGAAAAAAAACGTTGAAATATTTCTTTTAAAGAGTTACCAAATTTTGCTTGACCATATATATGTATTTCACAATCTTCCCTAAAAAAAGGGATGAATTTTGTTAATCCTATGATATGATCATAATGCATGTGGCTCATGAAAAGGTGAAAAACCCTGTCTCCACGTAATAGTGCGTTTTCAGAGCATTTTATAATGCCTGTCCCTGCATCTAAAATTATTGATTTATTTATATTATTTTTAATGGATATCACTTCAACACAAGACGTATTTCCGCCGTATTTTAACATATTTTCATTCGTTATTGGAATAGTACCTCTAGTCCCCCAAAAAGTAACAAATTGTTCTGTTTGAGTAGAGTTTTCTTTCATTGAATCATTAGATTTTCTCTGATATTTGACCCTGCTATGGACTTGGGCCACAAATTCTCCTTCCGTAATCTAATATTACATGCTACGGCAGACTGTTTGAAGTTGATACCTAGGCTTTCCGTCCTTCTGTATAGATGCGATATCCGCTTTATATTTAAATACTCTAAATATAAGACTGCCTGTTTCTAGGTATTTAGGTCAAGGAGTTGGTAAAAATGTTCATGCGTCTTACGCCAAAAAATTTATCTCAAGAAATTGAACCTATAAGCGATTTTCATCTAAAAAATGAGCTTATAGAGGGGAATCGTGTTGCTTGGAAACCGGCAAACCTTGAAAGTCCCCTAGCGCCTGCTTTGCTGGATATTGATTGGCTTACCGCACAGCCGTTATTGCCTTTTATTGCTCAAATAGCTCCTGCGCATTTGCTTTATAGAAGTATAATGGCACATGGCATGGAAGATTCCATTGAAGTGATTGAATGGGTTCGCGGAGAACAGCTTCAAAAAATACTTGATTTTGATTTGTGGGAAAACTCTTTTGAATTTCAAGAGGGCGATATTTCTGCCAGTAAGTTTTTATCTTGGCTAAGAATTTGGATGGAAATTGGCCCAGAATTCGCAGCAAAACGAATTCTTGAACTTGAAGAAGAAACAATAGTCCTTATTATATCTAAATTATTTGAAATTATCCCAGATGGGGTTTCTCAAGTAACAGAAGATATGAGAGAAAATTGGTGGCAATCTGCAGATAATAAATTCTTTTTAAGAATCCGTGATGATAGCAGTGATTCTTTTGAGCTATTAAAACCTTTTGTAGATGCATTATATCAATATAATGCTCGAATTGCTGCTTCTGTATTTGCCCATTCTGCTATGCTTGTTCGTCAAGAGTCTTTAGAATTTGGATTACGCTGGAAATCAGCTCGTTTGGCGGATCAGGGGTTTGTGTCTAAAGAAGAAGCTTTAAAAATTCTTGCTCCTAAAAAACTTGAATTTATTAAACAATCTATTCATGAAGCAAAATTACTTGAGAAAAAAAGAAAAGAAACATTAGAAAAAATGTCTTCTTATTCTTTATCTAATGAAAATAAAGAGACTATCGATCCCGATTTATTTGAAAATATTGTACTCTTTTTGTCTAGCTTAGAACCTGAAGAAGGTGTGCGTTATATGCAGCTTGCTTTAGGTAGTGATGAACTAAAAGAAATTACAGGATCACAAAATATTGATCCTTCTTATTTTTATGAGGATGAAGATTTCATTGCGGAGTCAACTGAAAAAATAATTCAAATTTGTAATAAAGTTTTATTGCGTTCTGAGTTTTTAAACTCTAAAGTAATACACAGTAATAGCCTTTTAATTGAAAAGGCATTTTACGAGTTTATGAAAAAAGATTCAGAAAATGCAATTTATTTAAAAGATCGTGTTGCAAGATTATCAAATATTTTTGTTTCAGGTATTATGAATTCTATTGATAATGATGCTTTAGGTCGCGCAATATCAATTGTTCGTGGAGTATTAAATATTGGTCTTGAAAGTTGTTTAGTTAATCCAACTGATTATGGTTTAGAGTTTGATAAAAATACAACTGATATAGATAAAAGTATTACTTGTATTCAAGTTCTTGGGCTTGAATATTTATTTCAATTAGGTTGGAATATTATATTATCTTTGCAAAAAGAATTAGCAAAAGAAATTACAGATATTGATTTAAATCATATTGTTTATAAAGGTAAATTAAAGACGATCCGCAAGATTAGTCTTAGTGATTCCTCCGTTTTAGAAATTTATTTGGATAAGCTTGTTGAAAACCAAAGATATCCAGATATTCGTTTTTGGCTATCATCAATTGAGTCCACTATTTCTGTTGAATTATTTTTGGTTCTTGAGTCTTTCTTTGGTCGTGTTCCAATGTATTCAGAGCTTCTTTCTGTAGATAAAATAATTGGGGCAAAAAAAGTAAGTCCAATTTTTAAACCTTTTGAAACTCTTCAAGAAATTAAGAGTGCGAAAGAATTTATTCATAATTTTCATCATAATATAGTGATGGAGTAATTTATATATGCAAAAATTATCTTATTTATCTAGTGAAAAATTAAATTTAATTTGGTCTGAAGAGGAAAATCAAAAAATAAAAAAACTTTTAGACAAAAAACATTTAGTTTATCTTGAAAATGAAGAATTTATCATTGAATCTGGTGCTACAAAAGATCAAGTTCAGTTAAAAGTTACTTTAACAAAAAGTGATAAGAGTTATTATTATCCTATTGAATGTGTTTTTGTTAAAGAATCTTCTAGTGATTTTAAAGAAACGGAAGTTGCTTTTAAAATGTTAGATTATCTTGATCTATATTGGACAAATTACTTTTCCGAAGAGAGAAATGTTTTTGTTCCATTAGATTGGAGCAAACATGAATTTGAAGGAATTCATTTTTATATAAGAGGATTTGTAAGAAATCTTCAACTAGAAAACTATGCTAATGATTTTTTAAGTAAACATGGGCATGGAGATTATGAAATCCATTCTATTTCTTCCGAGACTTAATCAAAATGAAAAAACGTGTACTTATAGCAATGTCTGGAGGAGTTGATAGCTCCGTTGCCGCTGCACTTTTAGTTGAAAATGGTTACGATGTTATTGGTGTTACAATGCAACTTTGGGATTATTCTAAGAATGAATCTAGTTGTGATCCAAATAGCAAATTTGATACATGCTGTAGTTTAGATGATGTTGCAGATGCTAGATTAGTCGCTCATAAATTAGGAATTCCTTTTTATGTTTTTGATTATCAAGATGATTTTAAAGAAAATGTAGTAGACTATTTTACAGACGAATATTTAAAAGGTCGTACTCCAAATCCTTGTGTAGCCTGTAATACTTTTCTTAAATTTGATCATCTTTTAGATAGAGCTCAAAGGCTGGGTTGTGATTATGTTGCAACTGGGCATTATGCAAAAATACAATATGATGAAATTTATGATGAATATAAATTACTAAAAGGTCTTGATTCTCAAAAAGATCAAAGCTATTTTTTATATTCACTCACTCAAGAAAGGCTTTCAAAAGTCCTTTTTCCAGTTGGTGGGTTATCAAAACCCGAAGTTAGAGAAATTGCTGAAAAATATGGCCTGGTAAATGCAGCAAAAAAAGAAAGCATGGAAATATGCTTTATTCCTAACAACGACTATGCAAAGTTTATTTCTAATCGAGTTCAAGATTCTGATTTAATTAAAGGTGAGATTCGTCATGAAGAGGGGCAATTATTGGGCACCCATGATGGTATTCATCAGTTTACTGTTGGGCAAAGAAAAGGTCTTAAAATATCTTATGCTAACCCTCTTTACGTTACCCGAATAGATTCTGAAACAGGGACGGTTTTTGCGGGAGAAGATAAATACCTGCTTCGTTCTGGTTTTTCCTTTAAACAGTTTCATATGGTTCGAAATTTTGGCTCAGAAATAGATTTTGAAGTTAAAATTCGTTACCGTTCTGCCCCATGCAAAGCAATTTTAGAAAAAAATGGTGATTTTGTGACTCTTCGGTTTCAAACCCCCCAAAAGTCCGTAACACCTGGACAAATAGCTGTTTTGTATAAAGACAATGAGGTTGTAGGGGGCGGTTTTATTGATAAGGTCTTTATCTGATGCTGGAAAAACGACTTACGCTTTTAAGGTCTCATTTTCGTGAGCTAAATTTTGCTAAATTAAGCCGAGTTTTTCCACAAATAGAAGCAAATATAGATAAGCTTGGAGAAATTCAAGAATATAGATATCAAGATAAAAAATTAGCTGCCATTTCTTTAGTACACCGATCCTCTTTAGTTTATTGGCCAACAGATAAATCTGGTGTCTTTTCAAATGAAAGACTCGAGTTTTTAGGAGACGCTTTTTTAAGCTTTTTTATAGCTTCTGAGGCTATGATTGAGCATAAGTCTTTGCAAGAAGGTGATCTTTCAAGATTAAGAGCTGCTTTAGTAGGAACTGAAAATCTTGCTTTAAAAAGTAGGGATCTTGGTATAGGTGATTGTTTGCTTGTTGGTAAAGCTGAAATGAATTCCAATCCTCAGAGAAGAGATAACGTTTTAGCTGATGCTTTTGAAGCGGTTACAGCGGCTTTACTTCTAGATGCTGGAGAAGACAAAGCCCATTCGTGGCTTCTCAAAGTTTTTGCAGAGGATTTAAAAGCTGGCCAAGATATTCTTTTAAAGTTTGATTCAAAAAGTAAACTTCAGCAATGGACTCAAGGAATAATCGGGGTTCCACCTGTGTATAGAACAATTGGAACGGAAGGCACTCCTCAAGAAACTTTTTTTATTGTCGCTGCTTTTATAGGCAATACGGAAATAGGTAGAGCAACTGCCGCTAGTAAAAGAGATGCAAGTAAGAAAGTTGCTGAACTCATTGTAGAAAAAATAGAAACAGGAAAGCTAACAAAAGAAATGATTATAAGTTTTTTTGGAAGGGAAAAATGATAAAAAAATGCGGATACGTGGCTCTTTTAGGTAGACCAAATGCAGGAAAGAGTACCTTTCTAAACGCCTTTTTAGGTGCAAAACTTGCCGTTGTAAGTAACAAACCACAAACAACAAGAAATAAAATATTAGGAGTCAGTACAGAAGGAAATAGCCAAGCACTTCTTTTAGACACCCCTGGGATTCATAAATCTCAAGGTCTTCCTAAAATGAATCAAGTCATGAATAAAGTTGCGTGGAGTGTCCTCAGTGATGCCGACTTAGTTTGTTATTTAATTGATGTAACGCAAGGCTGGTCGGAAGACGACGCTCTTTGGCTCGAAGGCATATTAAAAAAATTCGATAAAAAGCTTCTTGTCCTTGCAACTAAGACAGATAAGGTTAAGATAGAAGAAGTAGAGCACGGTAGGTTAAATATTGTAAATCGATTCCAAAACCTTTTTGAAGGAATTAAGGCGTCGTCTGAAATAAAATGTCAACTTATTGGAGAAGTGCCTCAATTAATCTCATCTAAGAGACCAGAGGAAATTTCATCATTAAGGCAGTTCATTTTATCGCAGATGCCTGAAGGTGAGTGGCTATTTGGAGAAGATGATCTTACAGATAGACCGCAACGTTTTGTTTGCGCAGAAATAATTCGCGAACAAATTTTCCGTCAACTTGGTCAGGAATTACCATATAAAATAGCAGTTGTTATTGATATATTTGAGCATAAAAATAATGTAACAAATATTTCTGCAACTATTATTGTGGATCGTGATTCCCAAAAAGGAATCGTAATTGGTAAGCGTGGTTCACGTCTAAAAAGTATTGGAACTGATGCAAGAATTTCCTTGGAAAGGCACCTTGAAAAAAAGGTATTTCTAGAACTTTTTGTTAAAGTAAAACCAGGTTGGACCGAAAATTTAAATATGCTTTCAGAATATGCTGACTTGCAAGATCCTAATGACGCTAATTAATTTTAAATTAGCAATATAGGAAAAATTTTCCTTTTTAGTTACTTTTTAGCTACTTGTTTTAATGATTCATTTATGGGATTGTGTAAGAAGCGAGAAAACCTCTCCTTCTAAATGTTTCAAGTTATATTAATTGCATAGGATTTTTTTATTGAGATTCTACCTGAATTACTAATTTATTAAATAACCTTTATTTTTGTTACTTTATATTTGGAGTATCGTCGTGATTTATTTTCACTCCCGTAGGTATTTTTCTTTGTCACTTTTTGAGGAATCATCAAAAGATTCCATGATTGAAGGTTCCCCTGTTAAAAGAGGTAGGGGTAGACCTCCAAAATTAAAAGCAGTTGCATCAGATTTATCTGATAAAAATGATTTGAGCAAAGAAGAATTATTAGCAACAACTTTTTCGAGTGAAATAGAATCTGATCTTGAGCCTACAAAAGAAGTGGAGAATATCGTGGCTTTAAGCACAATTGATGAAAATGTAATTGAAGAAGTGAATCCTGCAGAAGAAGTAAATACAGAAATGAATTGGGATTCAGAGCAAAATATTGCTTTTGAATTAGATGATGAAAATCAAAATTTTGATGATAATTATGAAGAAGAATATATTGATGAAAATGTTCCTGAAGTTAGAGACTTTTCTCAAAATAATGTTTCTTTAAGTTTTTCTTGGTCACTAATGAACCAACTTAGACAAATGTCCAAAATGGAAGGTATTTCTGTAGAAGATTTACTTGTTGAATTAGTTGCAGAAGGTGTTGCTAAGCGCGTGTTTGAAGACCAAAATCGTCCAACGCCTAGTCATTTAATGACAAGAACAGGTTATGTACATTCGGATGGAACTCAATCTGCTCCGCAACCTCATTTAAGTCATCATATGATGAATAATAATAGACAACAGCAAAATAATTTACAAAATAGAAATAATAGATTTAGTTTTCAACAAAGAAATCCTCAGCATCAGCAACAAAATAATAATAATAGAAATTCTGTAAACAACAGAAATTATCAACAAAATAATAATAATAATAGACAACCTAATAATAACCAAAACGGTTTTAGAAACCAATATTCAAATAATAATAACAATCCTCAACAACAAAGATTTAATTCAAGACCAAATTATCAAAATTCGCAAAGATTTTATGATGATCAATCTTCATCAACAAATACCCAGCAAACGGGAAATCAATACAGACAACAACGAGATAATAATAAACGTTAATCCATATGTCTAAAAAAATAGCTATTACTGGAGGCATAGGCTCAGGAAAATCATCTTTAGCAAAAATATTGGCTCAAAGAGGATATTGTGTTTGGGATGCAGATATATTTTCCAGAGAAGTTTTATTTTTGCCCGAAGTACAATCAAGAATAAAAACAATATTTGGTGACTCCGCTTTTATTAGCGATGGTAATTTAAATAGAGAAATGATCCGTAATATCATTTTTGAAAATCCAAAATTAAAAAAAGATCTTGAAAAAATTTTACATCCAGCGATGTTTGATCTTTTTAATTCAAAAATGTCTATTATAAGTAAAGTTTCTCCTTCTTCATGGATATTTTATGAAGCTTCTTTAATTTTAGAATTGGGAAGAAAATCATTTTTTGATTTTTGCATTGTTGTGATTGCAGATGAAAATATTAAAATTAAAAGGTT
Organism: Silvanigrella paludirubra; assembly: GCF_009208775.1. Classification (NCBI taxonomy): domain Bacteria; kingdom Pseudomonadati; phylum Bdellovibrionota; class Oligoflexia; order Silvanigrellales; family Silvanigrellaceae; genus Silvanigrella; species Silvanigrella paludirubra. The sequence continues at coordinate 300,996 of NZ_WFLM01000003.1, forward strand.
AAATGAAAAAAGAAACTTATCTGAAGAAATTTCAAAAAAAATTATTTCTTCTCAAATGTCTGATAGTGAAAAAATTACCCATGCAGATTATGTCATTGATAATTCTTTAAGTATTCAAGATCTTGAAGAATCTGCTAATAAATTATTAAATTATTTAACTAAAAATTTTAAATCTCAATAAATATTGACGCTAAAATTTAATATTTCTATCTTCAATAATGAATTATATTTTTGTATTATTTTAAAAGAATATTTTTTCTTTTTTAAGAGGATTTATTAAAATGTTTGAAGTATCTTGTGCATCTTGCCAAGCTTCATTTGAATATAATCCAGATGATTATATTCATTTATGTCCTTATTGCTCAGCTGGTTTTATTATAGACTCAGAAGAAGGTGCAAAAGATCTTATTGGTGATCACTATGTTATTCCTTCAAATATTCAAAAAGAAAATATAGAAGAAATATTTAATGATTGGATTATGAAGAGGTATCATAATCCTTCTAAAATAAAAAGTGAATTTAATATTTTAGGTTCGTACGGAGTTATGTTACCTTATTGGGTTATTTCAGTAGAGGCACATACTTTTTGGAGTGGTCATAGCGCAAAGAAAAATTTATATCCAGGGAGAGTGCGAGACTTAGCATCGGGATATTTAAAAGAAGAAGGCCGCTTTAGCAGAAGATATCGTTGGGCAATTTTAGCAAGAAAATCGCCTAAAGAACATTGGGGCCTAGAACGTCTACATCACCCAAGAGAAAGCGTTATGGTTGATTGGGAGGGCTTTCCTTTAGATGAAACTATGGGCGTTCAAGATGAAGGTGTTAAACCAATTTATGAAGCCAAAGTACCATTTAAATATGAACAGGCGAATGAAATTGCTGTGGCAAGTATCCAAACAAAAGAATTATCTGCGGTTACTAGAGCTAAAGATCAAATTAATGAGTATCACAGAAGAATGGCTAAAACAAAAATAGGTACCTTATATGAACATCGAACTGAAATAGAAGTTGTAGGCCTTCATATCGTTCATATGCCATTTTGGTTTATTCGTTATTCCTTTTCACCAAAAAGTTTTTTTAAATTTTTTACAACCGTAAGGGAACGGCGGATTTTAATTCAAGGATATACAAAAGCAGTTTTAGATGCAGAATTGCCATTAAATACTTCTGATAAAGTCATGACAAATATTGTTGTTTGTGGAACGTTAGGTTTTATTTGTTTAACATTATCTGTTTTTATTAGCCCATTATTTTATATATTATTTGTTCTTTTTGTTTTAATTGTAGGCCTATCTTCTTGGAAGATTATCAATAGAGAAAAAACAGATTTAGATACAATCAAAGGTAAAGAAAATAATGAGCCAGTAGGTTCTTAAATAAATTTAGTTGTATTTGTAATTTTATTTATAATTTTATCCAATTCATTCTTGTTATTAAAAAAAATTCGAATTTCTCCTCCCTCACCCTGAGAGTCAAAAGTAATTCGACAATGTGCTTTGAGTTGAGAGATTATTTTGGCTTCTCCAGAAAGGGCTTCTGGAATGTTTATAATAGGATTTGTTTTAATTTCTTTCTTTTTTAAGGCTATTTTTTTATTTGTTTTTTTTAAACTAGATTTTGTTTCCGCTCCATTTTCAATAAATCGCCTCACTTCTTGGCTTAGTTTTTTGAAACCATCTTTTTCACATTGCCTTCTTTTTGCCGCAAAGGTATCTAAAAGTAATTTTCTAGTAAAAATTTCAGGGTAGGATTTCATCTCATTTTTTAAGCTCTCTGGTATGCGAGCTAGCCATATTGCTCTGCTTACAATTTGCGGGTTTTGGCCAGCATTTTTTGCTATGTCTTTTACTGTAATGCCTGAAATCCAAGCATTTCTCCATTCTTCTCCAAGCTTAAAAAAGCGGATACCAGATTGACGAGTAACCATGGGTAAAATTCCTCCTTTAAGTCATCTTATATTCATCTTATTTGGTTTTCAATGGGTTAAAAAATATTGTACTTAAAGAATAAGTAAAATTATTACAAATATTTTTTGACCTTTCTAGGGTCTTTTTAGTGTGTTTTTTTTGAAAGTTGGGAAAAATTAGATTAAATTTATAGCAAATTTAAAAATGTATTTTTTTGGATGTTACTTTAAAAATAAAAAAACAAATTTAAAATAAATTATACTTAAAATTTTGATTATCATTTTAATTTTAATTCATAATTAAAAATCTATTTATATATAAGAATTAAATATAATAAAAATTTTAAATAGAGATAACCATAAATTAAAAAATATTAATATAGAACTAATATTTAATTTATGGTAATTAAAAAAAATTGAAATAAGTTTTATTAAATAGATCTTTCTATGGAAAGAAAGGGTATAATTATGGATTATTCAGCACCAAAACTGAAACCTGTTTTGGGAACTTTTCAACTTTGGGGAATTGCTGTTGGACTTGTTATTTCTGGTGAATATTTTGGTTGGAGTTATGGTTGGGGAACAGCTGGAACGTTAGGGTTTTTAGTAACTACAGCAATTATTTCAGTTATGTATTTCACATTTATATTTAGTTTTACTGAACTTACTACCGCTATTCCTCATGCTGGTGGTCCATTTGCTTATGCAAATAGAGCGTTTGGACCTGTAGGCGGTTTTATTGCAGGTTTTGCAACATTGGTTGAATTTTTATTTGCTCCTCCAGCTATTGCTTTAGCGATTGGTGCTTATTTAAATGTTCAATTTCCAGATTTAAGCGCAAAATGGATAGCAACATTTTGTTACTTTGTTTTTATGATTCTTAATATTGTTGGAGTTAGTATTGCAGCTACATTTGAACTTTTTGTAACTATTTTAGCAATAATAGAATTAATTGTATTTATGGGAATCGTTTCTCCAGGTTTTTCGATTACAAACTTTATTCATGCAGGCTGGGCTGGTGAGAATCATTTTAGTTTTCATACTATTGGAGGAATATTGGCAGCCATTCCATTTGCTATCTGGTTTTTCTTAGCAATTGAAGGGGCTGCGATGGCAGCGGAAGAAGTTAAAAATCCTAAAAAAACAATTCCAATAGCATATATAGCAGGAATTTTAACACTTATCTTATTAGCTATTGGAGTTATGATTTTTGCTGGAGGTGTAGGTGATTGGAGAAAATTATCGAACATAAATGATCCTCTTCCAGAAGCAATGCGCGTTGTTGTAGGGCAAAAAAGCGGTTGGTTGCATATGCTAGTTTGGTTAGGATTATTTGGTTTAGTAGCATCTTTTCATGGCATCATTATGGGCTATTCTAGACAAATATTTGCTTTAGGAAGAGAAGGATTCTTACCTAAATTTTTAGCAAAAATTCATCCCACATTTAAAACCCCATATATAGCAATTATTGCTGGTGGAATTTTTGGGATTGGAATTATATTTAGTGATAATTTAATTGTAATTGGTGGACAATCTTTAAGCGCAAATATAGTAACAATGTCTGTTTTTGGTGCTATTATAATGTATATAACTTCAATGTTATCATTATTCAAATTAAGATCTAAAGAACCAAGTTTAGAGAGACCTTTTTTAACTCCATTTTATCCTATTTTTCCATTAATTGCTTTAGTGTTATCTTTTGTATGTTTATTATCATTAATTTATTTTAATTTATTACTATCGATTATATTTTTAGGTTTATTTGTTTTAAGTGGATTATATTCATTTTTATTTTATAAAGAGAAACCAAATGAAAAAAACAAAGCTAATCTTCTAGCTTAATATAAATTATTTTTTGCTAGAAGAGTGATCCTTTATTAACTTGTAATAAATTTCTTTTGATTCTTTTTCAGATAATGCTGTTTTATCAGCTAAAATGAATACAATGAAACTCGTGATAGCAACAACTAAAAATGCCATTTGCATTGTAATGAGCCCCGTTCCACCTTTAAATGTACCAAGATACGAAACAATTCCTGATAAAATAAGATAAACAATTAACCAGCTAAAAGATTTTAAATGCAATTTTTCGTTTCTTGTTTTTTTATTTAATAAATGTGATGAAATAAAAATAAGAATACCAAGTGCAACTGCTACTTCAAGTTTCCAAACAGTTTCCCATCCTGTCCATTGAAGCATAAGGTTACAAACATAAAATGCTAAAAAAGATAAAAGTTTAGGAAAAGGAAGTTTAAAGGGACGTTCAATATCTTTTAATTTTTCTCTGAATATTGGTAAACATATTGGCCCACATGCAAGAGATAATACAATTGCAGCAGATAAAAAAGCTATCATAGATTGCCAACCAGAAAATGGAAGGAAAAAAAGCATTCCTATGACAAAATTTGCTACAATAGAAACCCAAGGAATTGAAAAACGATTTACTTTTGAAAAAGCTTTTGGTGCATCTCCCTGTAAACTCATTGAATATAAAATTCTTGATGAAGATGCGACAAATCCAACTGCGGTTCCAAAAGGAGAAATAATAGCATCAAAATATAAAACTTTGACCATAAAAGCAAAACCCAAAGAAATACATATTCCTGCAAGAGGTCCAGAATCACCAGAAAAACTAATTTTGTCCCAACCACCAGAAATCGCGGAAGGGTCGACAGATAAAATAAATCCTAATTGCAAAACTGCATATAATGTCATGCTTGCTAATATGGAACCAAATAAAGCAAATGGAATTGATTTTTGTGGGTTTTTAGCTTCTCCAGCTAAGAAAATAGCTGTTTGAAATCCAAAAAAAGAAAAGCTTACTCCACCAACAGCAATTGAAGATAGAATTCCATCGAAACCAAATGGTGCAAAACCAGCTGAAGTTAAATTAGAAGGATGAATGTTTGCTGTTAATAGAAGTATTGCTACGCCTATAGGAATAATTAGTTTCCAAATGACAACAAATTTATTGGTTTCAGCCATAAATTTAACGCCAATTACATTTATTATGGATAAAATTGCCATTAATAATGTTGCTAAGACTAGGCCTTTTCCCGTTAATGCGTGAGATGTTCCAACTTTTTGAGAAATATCTGGGATATAATTTGAAGCATATTGAAGTACGGCTTGAACTTCTATGGGAGCAACTACCATTGTCCACAACCAGGTAATCCAAGCAAAAATGGCGCCAGTCATTTTACCATGACTTATTAAAGAGTAAGCAGTGGATCCTCCACTTAATGGAAGCATAGTAGATAATTCTGCAAAAGTTAGAGCAATAATCCCAACACAAATTCCACCTAATATCCAAGAAAGGATTGCAGCAGGACCAGCTGTTTGTGCAGTATAAAATGATCCAAATAGCCATCCAGAACCTACAATAGATCCTATAGATAAAAATAGGAGACTTGTTTTGGATATGTTTCGTTTAAGTTGCATACTCTCACTTGCCTTTAAAAATGTTAGTAGAGTGATCTGCCATGTTTATAGTAAGACTAAAATCACTTTGAAAGGCTTGTATGCAATAAAAACCTTGGCCTGTCATCCAAATTTTCCGAATTTTTTATAACATACTATTATTAAGGAATAAATATGTTGAAATCTATGAGTGCCAAAATTACTGCTGAGTATAATGGCGAAAGATTTGATGTAGCTGCAGCAGCTCTATTTGAAGAGCTTAGTAGAAAAAAAATTAAATCCATTATTGATGCTGGGGGTGCTTACATTAATAAAAAAAGAGTGCAAATGGCAAAATCAGTAGTAAAAAATGGAGATAAAATTGAAGTTTTTTGGGAAGAAAATCAAATTTCAAGTGAAAAAAAGAAGGAACATAATCAATATAGTTTAAAAAATACGATAGGGACTTTTATTGATAATAATACACTTGTATTTGAAAATGAAGATTTTTTTATAATAAATAAACCAGCTGGAATTGCATCTCAAGCAACTCTTTCTTCAAGTAAAGATACTATTTTGCATGCATTAGCTAATTTTGATTCCTCTAAATTTGATATTCAAAATATGTTTCTAGTTCATCGTTTAGACAAAGATACTTCTGGCTTAATGATTATTGCAAAAAACCAAAGTGCTCAAAAGAAATTTGAAGATCTTTTTAGAGACAAAAAAATTCAAAAAACTTATGATGCATTATGTTTTTATACTCCTAAAAAATTAGAAGGTGAAATTAATTTTCCAATTGCAAAAGATAATTCAAGAAAAAATTGTTATTTTGCTATTACAAATCCAAATTCAAAAAATAAAGATGCAAAATCTTCTGAAACAAATTATATTGTAAAAAAATCTTATAAAAATTGTGATGTCTCTTTAATTTCTTGTTTACCTAAAACAGGAAGAACTCATCAAATTAGAGTACATTTGTCTGCAATAGGTTGTCCTTTATTAGGAGATAAAACTTATTCACAAAATATATATGGGCATAAATATGCTCAATTTGCATTAAGACATATGTTACATGCAAGCAATCTTTCTTTTGAATTAAATAATGAAAAATTTGAATTTCATTCTTCTTTGCCAGAAGATTTTCAACGTATAATAAAAATTTTTGAAGATGTTAAATAATTTTATATCCGTAAAAATGTCATATCAGCTTGAAAATATTTGTAGATAGTTTTATCAAAATGTATCTTGTTTCGTTGTTTATTGGAAAGGCCAACCTTTCCAAAACACTATCTTGGTAAAAAGGGAGGATTTCCATAATGTCATATAAGCTCATTACTGTCCCACAAGGCGGTTCTCATATTAAAGCAGATTCTAACGGTAAATTAGAGGTTCCAAATAATCCTATTATTCCTTATATTGAAGGAGATGGTACGGGACCAGATATTTGGAAAGCGTCACAAATGGTTTTTGATGCAGCCGTTGAAAAAGCATATGGTGGTAAAAAGAAAATTCATTGGATGGAAGTTCCAGCTGGAGAAAAATCTTTTAATGGAAATGGAAGTTGGCTTCCTGACGAAACAATTGATGCTATTAAAGAATACCGCGTTGCTATCAAAGGACCTCTAACAACTCCAGTTGGTGGTGGTATTAGAAGTTTAAATGTTGCACTTCGCCAAATTTTAGATCTTTATCAATGTGTTCGTCCTGTTCGTTGGTACACAAATGTGCCATCTCCTGTTCGTGAGCCACAAAAAGTGAATATGTGTATTTTCCGTGAAAATACAGAAGATATTTATGCTGGTATTGAATTTAAAGCAGGCACGGAAGAGCAAAAAAAATTACGTGAATTTCTCGCAAATACACTTGGAAAAAAAGTTCGCGAAGATTCTGGTTTAGGAATTAAACCAATTAGTGAATTTGGTTCAAAGCGTCTTGTTCGTGCAGCCATTAATTATGCTATTAAAAATAAAAGTAAAAATGTTACTATAGTTCATAAAGGTAACATTATGAAATTTACCGAAGGTGCATTCCGTGACTGGGGCTACGAAGTTGCTAAAACTGAGTTCCGTGATCAATGCGTAACTTGGGATGAGTGTAATGGAAATCCTCCAGCAGGAAAAATTCTAGTTAAAGATGCTATTGCTGACAATATGTTCCAACAGGCTTTGTTACGTCCTGATGAATATGAAGTTCTTGCATGTACAAATTTAAATGGAGACTATCTTTCAGACGCATTAGCTGCCCAGGTTGGTGGATTAGGTATTGCTCCTGGTGCTAATATTGGAGATGGTTACGCTTTATTTGAAGCAACTCATGGAACAGCACCTAAATATGCTGGTCAAGATAAAGTAAATCCAGGATCTGTTATTTTAAGTGGTAACATGATGTTTGAATACCTTGGTTGGAATGAAGTTGTTTCTTTAATAGAAAAAGCATTTGAAAAAACCTTGGCTCAAAAAGTAGTGACTTATGATTTTGCTCGTCAGCTACCAGGGGCAAAAGAAGTAAAGTGTTCTGAATTTGCTAAAGCTATTATTTCAAATATGTAATAAAGGAAAGGTAGCTTGGGAGTAATTTGAAACTTTTAAGCCATATAAAATCCTTATATAGTAAATACTCTCGCCTATTGCCATGGGCGAGTTTAATTTGGGGTATAGGTTCTAGTTTTTGGCTTACTCGTGATTATGATAAAGCAAATAGACTTGGTTTTTTTACATTAGCCTTTTTTTTATTAATTATAATTATGTCAACTTGGTATAGTTATATTACAAAAATCTCTTTACAAAGTCATAATAAATTAACTAAAATTCATATTAATATTCATAAACAAAAAGATTTATTAGAGTTTGTTGGGTTAACCGCAACTCAATATTTTATTCAATATATATTTATGTTTTGCCTTCCTTTTTTATATTTTAAGCAAGAATGGATTTGGCTTTTCTTTTTATCCTTTTTTGTTGGAATGACCTTATGGGATCCTTTTTGGGTAAGGCTATTTAAAATACAAATTTTTAGATTATTTTTAAGACTTATTTCTTCTTGTATGGCTTTTGGTTTTTTATATGCTGTGCTATTTCCTAAATTCATAGATTATTATTATGTTTGGTTTACAGTAGTTTGTTTTTTTGTTATTTTTCCTTGGAATTCTTTTGTTATAAATCGAAAAATTAAAATTCAAGAAATTGCGGCTTCATTTATTTTAACTATTATTATTGCTATTCATTCTTTTATACCATCAGAATATCAATTTCCTGTTATCTCAATTTGGGTTGAAAATAGTAACTATTCAATTGAAAAACCTAGTAGTAATTCTTATGAGCTTATTAAAGGGAATATTAGAACAAGAAAAGAATTTTTAAAAACGATAAATTCCGGGAAACAAATTTGTGCAATATCTCCCATTATTGCTCCATCAGGTTTTTATTCAAGAATATATCATGAATGGTACGTTGATGATATTTTAATAGATAGAATAACATTACCTAATATCTCTGGTTCAGATATTAAAGAAAAACATAATACATATTCATGCAAAAAATATTTTTTAAATATGAAACAAGCAAAAAAAATAACAACCAAGATTTATTTAAAAAATGGTATTTATGTTGGTAAACAATTTTTAATCATTTCTGATTGAGCTTCTTCCAAAGCAAGTAAATCATTTTCACCAATTTCGTATCCAATACTTTTTAACATTTCGGTATAAAGCGAAAAGTCGTGGATTCCCTCTGCAAATTCTTCTTTTAATTCTTCATCGGATAGAGGAACTTCATTTAAAAAAGCTTCTAATCCTTCTTTTGTACAAAGTGCAGCTAATAATAAAGGAAGATGTCCTAATGTACTTCTTCCAAAAGTTTTTCTCTCAAAATCTCTTATGGAATCTTGAGTGAATGAGCCTAATCCAACTGTTTGTTCGATACTTCGATGTGATAATTTTTGTGTGCATAGTTTGGGAGAATCAATACTATTATAAAAACCACAAATTAGAGGACGTAAACCAAATATGCCACAATGTCCTGAAAATTCATTTTTCTGTTCCTTCACAAAAAAAGGGCAAGGAAGTTTTTTTGTTAAAAACTTTTTTTGGTCTGAATCTTTAAAAGGAAGTGAATTATTTTCATATGCGAATTCAAAGTATTTTTCAGCATAAAGGAATAATTTTTCAGCTAATTGGTTGAGGTCAATCCCTTCTGCAAGAAGTCTATTTAATAAAACAAATGCTTCTCCAGCCGTAATGGGAACTAAAGGAAAGTAACAACAAGCTCCACATCCTTTAGTACAGGCTATTTTTTCAGAGGGATTCTGTTCTAAAAAGTTATTAGTAGCATTTTCAGCATCTAATTCAAAGTTTTCATATTTCTCTAGTATAAATGGAATTAAATGACTAATTGCCTTAGAGTAATCCATATCCACCTCCTTTTTAAGTCTTAGTATGGGGATAAGTTTGCTATTAGCGTGTTTTAGGAATAAATCCAAGTAGAAAAATTTAGGAAATCTATTTTATGAAGGAATTAGAATTTAAGCAGTATATACTTCACTATTACAGAAATTCGTTTGAAAAAATTGGCGTGCAAAGAAGATTTTTAAAAGATACAAATAAATCTGAAATATATTTGGAAGAAGAATGGATTAAGTTATCAAAAGAAACTGGAATAGAAAAAAATAAATTAAGGCGTTGGAGATCTGAATATGATAAGTTTTTTAATGCTTTTGAAACATTGAATGAATTAGCCAAAGTTGGAAAATTTAATAATTTAAATGACTTTATAAACTCATTTTTTGGCATAAAAACAAATGAAATTAGTTCAGAATTAACTTGTGAAAAAAAGACTTGGAGTTCAAAAGCTAAGGAAAATATGATAAAATTAAATGACGAAGATTTTGAAAATAGAATTAAATTATGTTCAATTATTTCATTTATATGTAATATGAAAAAAAAAGAAGATTTAGAAGAAATATTAAATTTATTTATTCTAATAATCAATAAATACAATCAAAATGATATTAAGGAAAAAAATAAAATAATATCAATAATTAAATTATTAAAAATATCTATAGATTAGATGTTAATTGTAATAGAATTTATTAATTTTATTAACTACAATAGAATTATCAGTAAATAACAAACCATGGCCACTATTTATATAATATATTTCAGAATTTTTATTGCAAAATAATCTTAATAACTCAGCGTTATTTTTGTGGAAAATTAAATCATTTTTACCATGTATAATTAATGAATCTATATGTATTTTTATTCCATCGCATTTTTCATTAAAAAACTTATAAATAAGATTTGTTTGTAAATTTAAATTTTCATTGCAATTTTTAATATTATTTTTCCTATAAGATAATTTATTTATTTTAAAGTTTGTATAATAATTTTTATTATATATAACTTTTTTTAAATTTATATCTTGTTTTATAATAAGATCGATTATCTTTTTGTTTGGCTGAATTCTATATATACCTCCGTATGAAGTAGAACAAAATATGATTTTTTTTGGGGCAAGTTTGGGATATAATAATAAAGTATTTCTTAAAACATATCCGCCCATTGAATACCCAAGTAATGCATAATTTATTTCTTTATAAGTTTTCTTAAATAATAAATAGAAAAATCTTGAATAATCGTCAAAGGATATAACTTTTTCTTGTGATTTTGATAATCCAAAATTTGGATAATTAAATAATATAATTTGAAAATTTTTAGAAAGTTTAATTAAAAATTTCTTACTCCAATTATTTATAAATGAACCAAATCCGTTAAATAAATAAATTTGATGCTTAGAATTTCCAATGATATAATATTCAATTATATTTCCATCAATTTCAATTATCTTACTCATTTTTTCTTTCTTTTTTAAATATAATGTTCTAATTTTTTTATAGGATAAAAATTTATTTTCAATATTTTTATCAAAATAAGAAAGATCTTTGTTATTATTAAATTCATTTTCGCTCAAACTACTAGATAATAAAAGTAATCCATTATATTTATATTTCTCTTTTAATTTATAGCTAATCTTTATTTTATCAGCTGTTAAAATGTTGGATGTATTATCGCTTTTAAATATAAAGTCAGATATAATTACGTCGTATTTATTAATATTTATTTTTCCTAATATGATATCTTCAAAAAATGTATCCGGTTCAAAATAGAATTTAATTTGACATTTTTTTAATAAATGATTCCAAATATCCTGTGATTTGTAATCATCATCAATTATTATAAAATTCAGCTTCTTAGAATCAATTTTTGAGATTCTTTTTTCGATAAATTCAATTTTATAAAAAATAAGCTTAATTTCAAGATATTTTGTTATCTGGTTATTATTAATTTCAATTTTACCATTATTCCTTTTTAAAGCATTAAAAATTATAAAAGCACCATTTGCTTTAGAATTAATGTTTTTATTAAATTTTTGATTAGTAAATTTATTTATATTTTTATCACTCATATAAGTGTTTGAATTAAAAAAATTAATAATTAAATTATTATTTTGTATTTTATAATCTATTAAAAAGTGAATATAATTTAAATTATTATTTAAAGATGATTCAATTGCATTTTTAATTAAATTTATAAATATAATATATAAATCTTCTTTAATTATTTTAATAAATAATTTATTGGTATTAATTATTTCATAAGAAATATTTATTTTTTTAAAGTTTTTTAAAGAAAGAAATGAATCATGTATAATTTTTTCTAGTAATTTATAACTTTTATTGTGATTCTGTTCTTTATTATAAATATACTTATCAATGAAATATTCAATTATACTTCTAGAAGTTTTAACAGTATTAATGCAGTTAAAAATATTTTTTTTGATTCTATCTTTTCTGACTAGTAAGTTTTTCAAATTATTTTCAACCATAAGTAATGGTAATGTAATATCATGCGATAAAATTCTAGATTTTTCAACAATTCTTATATATTTTTTTATGTAAATTAATAAATATATATATATTATAAAAATAATAATAAAAAACATTATAATTATTACAAAAAAATCTTTATAATCAGAAAGCTTTACAGGAACAGATATTTGAATTGATCCTATGAATTTATTGTCATTATTATAATAATATTTTTCATAGCATATCTCTATTTCTCTATTGCTATTTAATATATAAATATTTTCGTTAATAAAATTATTGTATAATGAAGAATATATTAAATACCCAGTTTTGCAATTTATATTATAATTACTTTTTGATATTAAAAAATTATTAAAATATATTTGATATGAATTTATTATTTCAGATTTTAACATTGACTGTAATGAGTTTCGTATGGATTTATCCATATCCATATATAATAAAGAAGCTATAAATGAAGTATTATTATATTTTAATATATAAATAGTTTTTTCTTTATATGTTTGAATTGAAAAATAGAAAAAAGATATAAAAATGATAAAAATATATATTAAAAAAATCGAAAAAGATATTATGTGTGTTGTTTTTTTTAATTCTAAATTATTTATCATTTATTTATTTTATATTTAATCTCCCATACCTTAAATCTCATGCCTCCTGGCTGCGCTATAAAAGTTGATGAGTCAATTTTATTTGAGTTATAAAAATAAACAGAATATAAATCCCATAAAGGAACTACAATAGCACTTTCAGATAAATATGTACTTAATAATTTAGAATACTTTAATTTTTCTTTGGGGTCATTAGATAAAATAATTTTATTAAAATAGTCTTCAATATTTTCATCATTTTTAGGATAACTATTTTTATAAAAACTCCCTTTTCTAAAATAACTAAAAACATATGATGGATCCTTATGTGAAGCTTGAATTCCAACAATATGCATCGGAGAATTTAAATTTAATTTTCCATCATCTAAAATAAATCTAGTTTTTATTCCTAAAATTTCTAATTGTTTTTTTAAATTAACAAAATTGCTTTTACTTAAAGCATCAGTATTTTGTCCAAAAGTATTAATATCAATAGTATCTTTTAATAAATATTTCGGAACTTTATTTATATAAAATTTAGCTAAATTTATGTTTTGTTTTAAATCAATATTAGCTCTTCCCCAAATACTTATAGGTATCATTTCACTGTTTTTAACGATATAATTAATATTATTTACCAGTTCATCTCTATTTATTGACAGTGATATTGCTTTTCTGAAATTTTCATTTTTTCCAAGTTCACTATCATAATTAAAAAATATTCCTAGAGTTCCATATGAAACGTTAATAACTTCCTTTTTATAAATTTCATGATTTAAATTCCACATATCTTTCCAAAATATGTCGCCTTCACTATTATTTGATGAAATAAATCTAACGAATTTTGGCGCTGAATCATATTTTGAATTTTCTCTTTTTTTAATAATTGTTTCACCGGTTTCGTAATTAGATGATAAAACGTAATAAGGGCCAACTCCAATAGGCCATTTTTTCCAGCTAAAATAATTATCTTTTAGAGTCTTTATGGAAACAAGAGGAGTACCCGCATGTGTTAATTTTTCTATAAAATGAATATCAATTTTTTTTAGCTTAATTGTAAGTTCATATTTATTAATTACGCTTATTGCTTTTATGAGTTCAGGATCGTATGGAGTACCAGGTTTAATATTCTCTGTGCCTTCAATATTTGACAAACTATGCTTTGCATTTATATCTAAATTGGTGAAAAAATACCTAGCTAGAGAAAATTTAACATCATCTGCAGTGGCTTCCCATGATGAATCTTCATCAATGAAATATAAATTTTTCTTTAGTTTAAGATTTATAATTGAAGGATCGCTTTTATTTGGTTCTGCATATTCTAATGATGATAAACTATCTTGAAAATCTGGCAGATTTGAATCTGTTGATTCAATTAAAAGTCCTTGGACGGCTTCTGTAAATGTTCCATAACTTATAAATGGGACTCCTATTTTATAAGGTAATCTATTATCTGACGTGAAGTGTAATGTAACCATATCTTCATTTGCTATTTTACTTATATTTGCAAATACAATACTATGAAAAAATTGAACTACTATTAAAATAAATATCTTATTCATACATTTTATAACCTTAAATAAATATTTTATCTATAAAATTTTAAAAATTGCAATATAAATCAAAATATTACAAATATAAGATATTCATTATAATTTTATCTTAGTCAAGAAGATTCAATTATAACTTTTTTGGGCTTGTGATTAAAATTTATTGACTATATTTTAATCATGTTTTTTCTTACGGAAATTCCGATAAAGATTTTGCCAAACGATAAATACGAAAGATATATCAATTTCTTTACATTAAAAATATAGGTTTATATAAAATACTTAAGCCTATATTTTTCTTTAGGTTTAAATATTTTATATTATGGAATACATTTATGAATGCTATTTTTAAAAATCTTAGTTATGAAAATATAAATATAAATAATTTTAAATTGAGTAAAAATCATTCAACAAACCAATTGATATTATGTTTTGTTATTTCGGTTGTTATTACTAAAAAAATTGAGTATCCAATAAGTAAATATGCAAAAATAGAATTAAAATACGATGAAAAAACATCAAGAATATTTTCAAAAATAAATCCCTTTGAGTTTAAAAAATTATTATCTGATTTAATTGATTATTCTATTAAGTGTGTTGGGAAAGATAATTCTATTTTTATTAATATAATTGATAGTAAAAAATATGTAAAAATATCTATTAAAGAAAAATTTTCATCTTATCATGATTTAATTAATAATATTGAACTAAATTATTTTTTAAATATTTGCAAAAATAATTTAGTTCAATATACGGATTGGGGGGCTAAAATACTTATAAAAAAAGACATTTTTAAAAGAATGAATATTAAAATTATTTTAAATAAATCATCATCTATTCTTAAATATTAAAATTAAAAAATTATTTTTCAATGATTTTTTCACTTGATTTTCTTCAACTTCAACTTTGAAATTAGTTTCTTCGAGTATTGTAATATTTTCAATTAAGAGTTTATAATATATAATTAAATATTTAGGCGAAAATTGTCCGAAAATATGAACTATTAGTCCCTTAGTGGATCACACTTTTGATGCGATTTGAATTCCACTAATTTTTATTAATGAGTTGAAGAGAATTTCGATTGACCGCTTTCAAGAACTAACTATTTTTGAATAAACTTCTTCATCAGAAAAAAAGCTCCTTTTTTGATTTTGAAAGTTTAATTGGAAAATGCAATTATGAAAAAATAAAGTCAAATTTATATTTTATTTTTTTAACTATATACGAATTTTTAGCTAGAAATTTAGTTTTTATAGTCAGAATTTCCTCTTTAATTAAAGTTAATTAATGAATATTACTATTGTTACTATATTAATATTTGGTATAGATAATTTTGTATTTCTAAATATTTCAATAAGATGAAGTTTAAATCCATAATAATAAGTTTATTTGGAAGAACAATATCCGATAGAAGAGATATCATTGACAGTCTTACATTTATCAGTCTTACTAGTTCAGGAAGAGCTACATTTAAAGAGATTAACTCTAATAAATTAAATAATAAAATTTTAAAAGATTTTAATAATGGAATGTCTAAAATTAATAAAGATCAATTTTATTTTGATTATTTAATTTTTAATTATTAATAGTTAATATTATAAAAATTATTTATTACTATTTTTTTTCGGAATTTGATTTATAATTTTTTGGTATTCTTTTGATTTTTTAAAATATTCTACAGCATTATGAACTTTTTTAATTAATTCAGGGGAAGTTTTTGATGTTGTTCCAATATACTTAGATTGAATTGAAATTGAATTTCCTATTTTAAAGTCGCTTTCTGATAAATTTTCTGCAGAAGATAATGTTTTAATTGCATGTATTGCAACAATATCAATCGTAAACCAAGTATCAATTCTTTTTCCTATTAGCTTTTTAAAATTTCTTATATCAATTGGAATTTCATCTATGTCTTTGGAGTCTAGTCCATTTTCAGGTCTAGCTAGAATTGCGCGGTATGATGATGATGCAAGTACTCCTATTTTTAAATTTTTTGCATCTAGTATAGAATTAATTTTTTTTGAACGTTTCATGGTTATAAACATTGTATGAGCATCATATATTTTTGAGACCCAGATAAATTTTTCTTCTCTTTCAGGTATTCTAGTTAGAGGGATAATAAATGTTTTATTATCCTTATTATCTAAAGCTTCTTTATAAGCTCTTGTCCATGGGCGCCATTCAAGATTAATTTTTATATTTTTTTCTTTTAATGCTTTTGCAATAATTATTCCACCCAGTCCTCCAAGTTCTTTATCTTTGGTTTCTTCAATTTCACCGGTGAAGCTCGGATCTGCGAGTAAAGTAATTTCTTCAGAAAACACATTTAATGGAAAAAATAAAATAATAAAAATAAATATTTTAATTAAAAATTTAAAAAACAAAGATTCACCTCATTGATAATTATTTTTAATTATACAGTTTTAATTTTATTAAATCAAAATTTAAAATAAAAGAGTTAAAATAATGTCATTTGAAATCTAATTTATTAATATTTATAATTTTTTAATGTTGTAATAATATTTAAAATTTTGCTAAAAAAATCTTCCACTACTAGGAATAGTTAAAATAATTGGCTCCCCATCTGTTACGATTATGGAATGTTCAAATTGAGCTGCTCGGTGATTTTTATTAATATATAAAGTCCACCCATCTTGACTTTCATTTGCGTAGTTACTTCCATTTGATAAAAAAGGTTCTACTGTTATTACGGATCCATTTGAAAGAATTCTTTTATCATTATCGTCATAAATCGAAGATATAAATTTAGGTTCTTCATGCAGTGCTTTTCCTACGCCGTGGCTTCCTAAATTTTCAATTATATTATAATTATAGCTTTTTGCCGTTTTTTGAATAGCTTTTCCAATATCAGATATTTTTTTATTTGCTTTTGCCGCAAATATACCAGCATACATAGAATCAATAGTGGCTTTACATAATCTTTCATAATGTGGGTTTGTATTTTCTAGCGTAAATGTACCTCCTGTATCAGCAAAATAACCATATAATTCCGCAGAAACATCAATATTAATTAAATCGCCTTTTTTTAATTTAGTTTCAGAAGGTATCCCATGAGCTATTTTATGATTAATTGAAATACAAGTATATCCAGGAAAGTTATAAGTTACTTTAGGAGCTGATTTTGCTCCAAATTTATCTAAATATTCAAAGCCAATTTCATCTAATTCTTTTGATGTCATTCCAGGCTTTGCTTTTTCTTTCATTAAGACAAGAGTATCGGCAACTATTTGACCGATATTCTTTAATTTTTCAATTTCATCATTTGATTTTACGTTCATTATTCCACCATTTTATGTATTAATATAAAAAATATTGTTCTATTTTTCATAGAAGCTATCATATATACTATTGATGTGGTGAATGCCACTAAAATTTTGTTAGAAAATGAGGCAAAATAAATCATGAAATATCGTTCAAGACTATATGTTCTTTTCGTATGGGCTTTTTTTGCTATTATTATAGCTTTTACAGGCTCCTGGATTGAAAATTATATTGTTAGCGATGGAGCGATATTTGGAAATAAATTTTTTGGAAGTTCCTTTTTTTTATTTTTTTCAGCTGTTAATATTAATGTAATTCTTCTTTTATTATTTGTGTTTCTAACCTTTAGAAGTGGTGTTAAATTAATTGTAGATAATTCACAAGGTGCTTTTGGTAGTAAATTAAATACTAAACTCGTTACTGCGTTCCTGTTTTTTTCTTTACTACCTACTGTGGTTTTATTGTATGTTTCTACAAAATTTGTAAATACAAATTTTGAAAAATGGCTTCCATCAAATTTTGTTGAAGCAACTGAAGAAACATTGAATAGTGAAGCTATGTATCAATCTCAAATTCTTTCTTTATTTGATAATCAAATTCCAACAAAAGACAATTTTAATACATTTGATTTCGTTAAAGATAAAAAGAAAGATAAATTTATTTATCTATCAAAAAAAGAATTAAAGAGTGATCATAAAATAAATGAGATAATTGAAAAAAATAAATCACAATTAACTAATAAAGCAATTTGGTTTGAATATGATAACGAAAGAATGATTTTATTAAAATCAAATGTAAACTTTATATTTGGGATTATTTCTCCAAAAATGCTTCATCCTCAATGGTTACTATTAAAGTCAGAATATCCTGAATCTAAAAATGCTACAAAAGTTTTAAAATTATCTTATTATGTTATGTTAGGTGTTATTACATTACTCATTATTTTTTCTGCAACTTGGTTAGGATTTACAATAGCAAGAGAGATCACTGTTCCAATGAAAATACTTTCAGATGCAACAGAAAGCGTTGCGCATGGTGATTATTCTGTAAAAATTGATGATATTGTTTCAGATGATGAGATGGGAAAATTAGCTCTAAGTTTTAGATCTATGGTATCAGATTTGAAATTAGAAAAAGAAAGAGTTGATTTATATTCAAACGAAATAAAAAGAAAAGCAGATGAATTATTAATTAAATCAGAATATAATGAAATTTTATTAAGAAATGTAAATGCAGCAGTTATTGCATTAGACCAAGACTTGTATATTGAAACATGGAATTATAGAGCAGAAAATATTTTTAATTATAAAGAGTCAGAAGCTTTAGGTAAACATATTTCTCAAATTATAGAAAAAAATATATTTGAAAAAGCATTTCTACCACCTCTATCTGAAATAACAGAATCATCACAAAAAAGAATTGAATTAGAATGGTCGGGAAAAATTGCTGAAATTGACTATCAATTACAAGTTGCAGTAAGTATGTTACTTTCATCTAGAGGAAAAGTTGTTAAAATAATATTTATAAATGATATTACTGAACTTGCTAAAGTGCAAAGAATGGCTGCCTGGAGAGATGTTGCGCGAAGGATTGCTCATGAAATTAAAAATCCTTTAACACCTATTAAATTGGGAGCTCAGCGAATTGAGCGACGTTTTTCGGATCATTTTGTTGGAGTTGAGAGAAATATATTTCGAGAATCTGTTCAAATTATTTTACAGAGTACAGAAAGTATAAAGATACTAGTTGATGAGTTTATTAAATTTTCTAGAATGCCTCAATCCTTTTTGCAAGAAGGTAATATTGTAGAATCTGTTTATATGGCTTTAAGAGGATTTGTTGGTAACATTGAGAATGTGTCAATGGTTTTTCATATAAAAATAGATAATAATAATGTTGTATTAAAGAATGAGGAGCGTATAGAGCTTTTACCTGTAATCATATGTAATTATGATAGAGACCAAATTGTACGATTATTTGTAAATTTAATTTCTAACGCCGTAACAGTCTCTCATGGTACGAATCAGCCAGTAACAGTCTCATTATCCTATAATACAGGTGAGAGGTTTGTTAAAATAAGAGTTATGGACTTGGGAGAGGGCCTTTCAAAAGAAATAAAAGCTAGACTTTTTGAACCTTATTTTAGTACTAAAAAAACAGGAACTGGGCTTGGGCTTGTGATTGCGAAACAAATTGTAGATGAACATTTTGGAAAAATTTATGTTGAAGAAAACCTTCCAAAAGGTACAGTGTTTATCGTTGAAATCCCTGCTATAAAGTTTAGGGAAAATGAGGATAAAATAATTTGAATATGACAAATTTACCAGGAAAAATTTTGGTTATTGATGATGAAAAAGATATCTGTACTACTTTATCAGGTATATTAAGTGATGAAGGTTACAAAGTAATAACTGCAAATTCAGCTGAATCAGGGTTAAAACTGGCTAAAAGAGAACTCCCTGATGTTTGTTTTTTAGATGTTTGGTTACCCGACTCTGACGGAACAGAAACTCTCGAAAAATTAAAAGCTTTAAATTCTGATTTATATGTCATTATGATGAGTGGGCATGCAAATATAGAAACAGCAGTTAAATGTACTAGATTAGGTGCGACAGATTTTATTGAAAAGCCATTAAGTCTAGAAAAAGTTTTATTAAATGTTCAAAACATATTGCATTTAAAAGATTTAAAATTTGAAAATCAAAATCTAAAAAATAGGGTTGAAAAAAAATATACTTTATTAGGAAGCTCTCAAGCTCTTAAAGATATTATTTCAACTGTAGAAATGGTAGCAAATAAAAATACTACAATTTTAATTACAGGTGAAAATGGAACTGGAAAAGAAAATGTTGCTAGATTAATACATCAAAAATCGAATCGTTGTTCTAAACCATTTGTTGCAATTAATTGTGCTGCTATACCAGATGAATTAATTGAAAGTGAATTATTTGGTTATGAAAAAGGTGCATTTACTGGAGCCCATTCTTCTAAAAGAGGAAAATTTGAATTAGCTCACAATGGTACATTATTTTTAGATGAAATTGGTGATATGAGTTTAAAAACTCAAAGTAAATTATTAAGAGCATTACAAGAACAAAAAATTGAGAGAGTTGGTTCTGACGAAACAATTTCGGTCGATACCAGAATTATTGCTGCTACAAATAAAAATTTAGAAGAAGAAATTAAAAAAGGTACGTTTAGAGAAGATCTTTATTATCGTATCAATGTTATTCCAATTCATTTACCACCTTTAAGACAAAGAAAAGAAGATATAGAATTGATTTCATCTCATTATTTATCCCTATTTTCTGCTGAAAATAGCATTAAAAATAAAGTTATTTCTAGTTCTGCAATTCAAATATTAAAAACATATTCATGGCCTGGAAATGTTAGAGAATTAAAAAATATTATGGAACGATTATCTATAATGGTTAAAGCAGATTTTATTGAGCCTCAGCATTTACCTTTTCCAATTAATTCTATTAAATTCGAAAAAAATGAAGAATTTGAAAATTTATTTACTTCTATTGATTTTAGAGAAGCTAGAGCAAAATTTGAAAGAGTTTTCATATTAAAAAAACTTGAAGAGTTTGATGGAAATGTAACAAGAACTGCAGATGCAATGGGAATGGAAAGAAGCCATTTATATAGAAAAATGAGGCAATTTGAATTAGTACCAGAAAATGAAAAAAATAATGATGAGGAAAAGTTAAATGAAAACATTAATTAAATTTATCGTTTTATTTTTGTTTTCTGTTATAGCAATTTACTTTTTATTACATCAAAAAATAATTGATATTAATGCCTTAAAAAATGCTTTTAATACCAATAAAAGTTTAATTCTTTTAATTGCAATTATTCAAATTTCTGTTTGTTTATTTATGACTTTAAGATATTTTAGCCTTTTAAAGATTTTTAAAATTAAAACTGATTTTCAAAATGTTTTAGCTGCTACATTTGTTAGTAATGGTATTGGTCAATGGATGCCCGGATCTATGGCTTTTATAGAAGTTATACGAATAGGATTAATGTTAGGTGCTGATAAACATCTTAATCAAAAAAATTTAGATAAAAAAGAAATTGAAATAAAAGAAAACTTGGCAGAGTTGGCGTTAAAGTCAAAATTAGCAGCTGTTTCTATTATTGATAGATTAATTGGTATACTTGTCATGTTAGGATTTGGATTAATTGTTTCATCATTTGTCTATTTTCAAATAAGTTCAAATTTAAATATGATTGATAAAGCAAATAGTTTAAAAGGTTTTTTAGTTCTTACTTTGTTATTATTTATAGCAATAATTATGTTGCCTTTTCTCTCAAAATCAAAGGTATTTCGTAAAATATTAAGTAGGTTTGAACGTCTATTTCTTGCTTTATTTAAAAAGGGTTTTTTAAATAAGATTATTAGAAAATTATTTCATGAAATAAATTCTTTATTAGATGCAATTGTATTAGGTAGTAGTAAATTATATTTATTTTGGAAGCCTTTTTTTTATAGCATTATGTGTGTTCTTTTATCCTGTTTAGGCTTGTATTTAAGTAGTATTGCCTTATCCAATAAAATTCCTTTTGAAGTCATTCTTGCAACAATATCTATTTTGTCTATCGCTTCTTTATTGCCAATAGGTATAGCAGGTGTGGGTGGAATGCAAATTATTGCTGCCATTGTGTTTTCCCTCTTTCTAATTTCACCCCAGGCCGCGAGTTCTTCACAGCTGCTCCAAACATCCGTCAATTTATTGGCGGTATCGGCAGTTGGTATTTTGTTTGCAAGATTGAGTGCAAAACAAATACGTGCCATTTTATTATCTAGGAAAAATCAGCAGTTAATAGACGGAAAAAAAACATCTGATATTACAGATGTTTAGCCTTTAATTTTTTTTATAAAAAATTCACCATTTTTTAAAAATTTATGTTATAATGCCTTATGTTAATTTGTATTTTTTTGTAGAAGACAAAAAGTCCTAAGAACTCTAAGCTGTTATAATTTCTAAAGTTGCAATTAAATTTTGTCGATATAAAAATTGGGCTTAGATGGCTCTTATTTTCATTTTATTTTTTAGAAAGGAGGTGGATAATGCAAGGTAAATTTTTTAATGATTCTTTTATATCTAGCATGGATTTTGAAAAGGTTGAGAATCTTCGTCAAATTTATGATTGGGTTCGCAGTCATACTGAGCTTTGCCACCTCTATACTAATTTATCAGGTATAGATGATAAGGTAAAATTTAAAAATGAAATTGAATCTTCTTTAGCTAAAGGCAAGGTTTTAATGGATTCTATATTTTCTGATTCTATTCAGAACCACAGAAAGCCTTTAATTCCTTTATCGGGAGTGAATCGTTTTTCTGCTACTTTAAATGATTCTATGCCTATTTCAAAATTTGAAGTGGTTTCAAGCCCCTTAAATGGTGCTTTAAAGTCTGAAATTACAGGGATTAGTAATGTTAAAAAAGTTCCTATGCCAAGTAGAACTTACTTAAAAAAGAAATAAATATTTCGAATTAAAATTTTATAAAGTTGTATTATTTTTGTTCACCCTATTTATCCCAGAGTTAAATTAATTAAATTTAACTCTGGTTTTTTTATAGGAATTTAAATAAATGAAAAAAATAATTACATTATTTTTAATTATTGCAGTTATTGTATTAATTTTTAGCTCTTTATTTAAGGTTTATAAAAGTCTAAATATAGACAAAAATAATCAACTTAAAAACAATACTTCAATGCTAAAAAATATACCAAAAGAAATGAAGTATGATTATTTTATAATGAAAGATAATTGGATTTTGTATCATGAATCACTTAATCTTATAATTGGTAAAAAGTATTTATTATTGCATTCAATAGATGGGAAGTATATTTGTTTTTTAGGTTTGTTTTTTTTAAATAAAAATATTAATAATAACTTATCTTTTAAGTCTGATAAGGCAAAATATCAATCAAAATTATATAAATATTCAAATATGAAATCTTTTAAATTAATAACTTTAATTGTAGATTTTAATGAAATTGAAAAATTAAAAAATATTCAAAATTGCTCTGAATGGATTAAATATTAAATGTTAAAAGTTATTATTTTATTTTTAAATTTAATGATATTTCTAAAAATATTTCCAAATAATTTTGTTGAGAGAAAAGAAGTTCAAATTTTATTTGAAAAATGCAAAATAGTTTCACAAAAAAAAATTTTAGAAATTTCAATTAAAAATAAAGATATTTTGGATATTGAAAATGATTATTTATCAGGTAGAATTTGTTTAAAAGCAAAAAAAATTGGTTCTACTGATGTTGTTATGTTATTAGCAGATGGAAGGGGAAACATTATTTGGAAAGTAAACGTCATTCAATCAGTGAATCATCTAAAAAAGAAAAAAAAGAATTGCTCCACAGACAAAAAAATGTCAAAATTCGATAAGGATCTTAAAAAGTTTCATCAAATGTCAGGTTGGAGATAGCCCTACTTAAGGCTTGATTTCATTAATCTCAATTGTTAATGCTAAAGTGTACGCTATTTTTAATGTTTTCCAATTATTTTGGAGTATCTTTGTGTTTGGTTTTAGCGGCGGTGAAATACTTTTAATAGCTCTTATTGCACTTATTTTATTTGGTAATGATAAATTACCTGAAAATATGAAAAAGATGATAAAGGGTTTTAATCAGGCAAAAAAAGTTGCTAAAGATGTGCAAAATTCTTGGCAAGATGTTAAAAATGATGTGCAAAGAAGTATCAACTTTGAGGAAGAAAAACTTGAAGTTCAAGCACTTATAAATTCTTCTTCAGTGCAAATGGATATGGAATCATCAGAAAAATATTATACAGGTTTAGGACAATTGGCTGTCCCACAAGAGGAAATTGATGAGTTTCATTCTGGCGAAATTCATCGGAGTAATGAAGAATTTGCAAATCATATTGAGTTTTCAAAATCGAATGAGGAAATAGTGAATCCTGCTTTTGTAACTCCAAATGAATACATCATGTCTAAAGATTTTATGGGCCCTCGCGTTTAAACATATAATTTAAATTATTTTTGACATATTTATCTATATATTTTTTCCTAATAAAAAAAAATTGCCGATACAAAACGAATAAAAGAATCATATTGGGAATAAATATGGATTTGAATTTAAAAGCAATTTACATAAGTTCTGTTACTATCCCAACTATTCTATTGATATTGTATTTTTTTAGATCTTTCAAAAAAAGCTATTTTAAAAATAAAAAAAAGTTGAGATTTTTAATTTTTAATAGAAGATTAAATCGGGTAAAGAATTTTGAAAAACTTTCAGAAATGGTACTCAAAGACATTTTAGAAGCCCTTAAAATGGAAAATCGTTCCCATGAACAAGCAAAAGCTTTGTTACCTTTGCTTCTAGATGTTAGGAAATCGGGAGAGAAACTTCTTTCACAGCAGCATTTTTATCATACTGTTTTATTTCCCTTGGGGGAAAATAGAATAAAGCCGAGGGTAGAAAGATTGATTCACGTTGAAAAATTGTTAAAGTCACTTCCTAGACAGAGCATTTCATGTGAGAATTTTTATGAAAAGCTTCATTAATTAAAAGGATATTTTTAAATTATGGAAAATGTTATTAATTTTCCCGTCAGAGTCAAAAGAAAACCCGATGAAGTTTGGTATTGTAGAGAATTTTGGACTGGTGACTCTCGTGATGGTCAGTTTTTAAATGGTGATGGATATCATTATTTTGAAATGCTTGGTGATGGAGTTGTTCAAAAAGCATTTGAATATTATGAAAATGACGAAGGAGAAGAAAAAGTAACCCCTACTCCTGAATTGGTTGGAATAAACTGGTTTGAATTTTTTGGGTTTGAAGATGAAGAGCTCTTGGAAATTGTTTTAGAGCATGAATTTTATCATATAGAACAACTAGTTAAAAAGTCTTAGAAAAAGCCCTTGCCATCATTCATTTGGGCATTAAATTTTCATAAAACGTAATTCTTAAAAGAATTCGTTTATGGATTGGAGAACCAAATGAAGTATTATGAAATTTTAGGTGTAAATAAAAACGCGAGCTCGGACGAGATAAAAAAAGCCTATCGAAAAATGGCTATGCAGTATCACCCAGATAGAAATCCTGGAAATAAATCAGCAGAAGAAAAATTTAAGGAAATGTCAGAAGCTTATGCAGTTTTGTCAGATCCAGAGAAAAAACGTCAATACGATATGTTAGGTGACGCACGCTTTACTCAACAACAAGGCACTGGATTTCAAGAAGATATTTTTAGAAATATGGATTTTGACAGTATTTTCAGAGAAATGGGCTTTTCAGGTTTTGGTGGATTCAATGGCGGAGGAAAATTTGGAGGTTTTGGAAAAGGTGCCTCACAGCAACAGCATAGAGCAAGTGCACGTAGGGGCGGATTTAAACAAGAACCCGAAGATTATTCTCGTTATGATTTAGAACATGATCTTGAGATTGGCTTTATGGATTCTTATTTGGGTTCAGAGAGATATGTTAGTTTTTCTTTGAGCAATGGTGAAAATATATCAACCCGTATTAAAGTACCAGCAGGGATTGATACAGGTAAAAAGTTAAGAGTAAAAAATCATGGGCGTACAGCTCCAGATGGTCATAAAGCGGATCTTTATTTGAATGTAAAAGTTATGTCTCACCCCGATTTTGTTCGGAAAGATAATGATATTGAAGTTGATACAAAAACTCCATATAGCCTTTTATGTTTAGGTGGTGTTTTAGATGTAAATACGCCTCAAGGAATTAAGCAAATTAAAATAAGACCAGGAATGCAAAATGGAATAAAAGTTCGTTTAAAAGGTCTTGGATTTCCAATAATGGGAACTTCTGAAAGAGGAGATCTTTATGCGATTATTTCAGTTAAAGTACCTACTCAAGATGAACTTTCCGATGAAAATCGAGCACTTTTTGAAGAGCTTCAAAAAGCTGGTTTTTAATTTGAGCCTCTGATAAGGTGATTTTTTATGTATTTGAAATTTCTTAAATTTCAAATTTTTTTATAAATATTTTCAATTATAAAAAGGACTAAATATGTCAATTAACTATGTTATAAATAAAGAGATTGAATCCGTTAAATCAGAATTGACAGGTCTTATAGCAAAAGAAATAAAAAAAGATTATGTAAAAACTTCTTGGAATAATAATGAACTAATAATTAAAATAGAAAAAATGGGTACAAGTGAAATTTGCATTGAACTTAAAAATGATAATGGTAAAGTACAAATTTGTGAAGTAAGAAGAAAAATCGCTTTTACTCATAAGCCGTTTGCCGGTGAAGTTGAAAAAATGGTGGCAGATATTCTCGGCAATAAGCTAGGAGCACAGAGGGCTTAATTCAATTGAGTCATAAAGAACTTATTTATAAGTTATTTGGTTTTAAGAAGGCTGTGACTTTTACTGTCGCGGCTTTTATTTCGTCTTGTACTACGTTACCTAAGTCTATAGATCATGAAGATCTTAAAGTTGGTAGTACAAAAAAAGAAATTCAGAATTTACTATTAAGTGATATTTCAAATGAAGATTTTGTTCTTTTGGATACAACTAATTTATTATTAAATGCATTTGAAAATTTAAAAGAAAAAAAATTTAGTAATGCTAAAGAGATTTCTAAAAATATCTTATATAAAGAAGGTTTAACAACTTCATTGTATAAATTCGCATTTAAAGCATATTCTATTTCTACATTGTTATCAATTAGTGAATATTCTAAAAAAGAAAATATTGTTAAAAATTTTGATTTTACTTCATTTCAAAACGATCAGTGTAATTCATTATGTGATAGTTATGGTTGGAAAAATCTTGTACAAAATGAAAGTATTTTATTTACGCCTCTAGGGTATAATGACATTATTTTATCTAATGATATTTTTGCTGCAATTGATCAAGAAAAACCAGTACTATTAATAGATACAATTTTTTTAGGTAATAATGAAAAAAAACCTAAAAAATTAAATATTTCTTTTGAAAATGCAAATACGGAATCCTTTAATAGTGAAAATATTGATAGTGCTGAAATGCTAAATGAAAAAGTAGCACTTTCCTATTTTTTAAATGGAGAATTTTATAAATCAATTGAGTTATTTAATAAAATTGCTAAGAGTACTAACGATATATCAGTAAAGTCTTCTTCATATTATTGGATAGGAAGAGCATATACTGCTGAAAATAATTTTAAAGAAGCAAAAAAATATTATTTAATGTCTGGATTGTCTAATCCTTTAGGATTATATGATTCTCTTTCAGGACAAATGATTAAAAATTTATCTGGTAGAGCATCGACTAAAGATTTATCTCCATTTCCTGATGCTTGGGAAAATGAAATGGTAAAATGGATTCGTTATCCAGAAATACAAAACAATTCGTCTATGGAGCTTGCTTTAAAATCGGTTATTTTATTTATTTCACAGTTGAAAATTGAAAATAAAATAATGAAGATAGATGACTTTCAAAAAACATTTCAAACGAAAAAAAATATAGAAATTTTAATTATTAAAGATGAAATTAAATGGTTAACTAAAAATTGGGAAAATTTTTATAAAGATTGGCCTAAAGAAAATAAACCTGAAATTATTGGAAATAATATTGTTTGGCTTAATTATTTAACTGGTGAATATTTAGATGCCATTCTTCTTGTTTCAAAAATAAAAAATACATTAGATAGATTTTCGGAGAATAATAATTTTCTTTATTTCTTATTTTATCCACAGTTTCATAAAGATGAGTTAAAACTTGCTGTTGATAGCTGTTATGTAGATCCTGATATTATGTATTCTATCTTTAGACAAGAAGGTTTTTTTATCAATCAAAAAACTTCATATCAAGAAACTTTGACTAAAGTATGTAATATGAAAAATACTTTAGAAAAGTATAAAAATAATGTTGTCAATGCAATTAGTGCTTATAAAGCAGGTGTCGTTTCAACTGATTTATGGCTTCAAAATAATTTAAAAATTAATGATGACGCTATTTTTATGGAATATATTCCAGATAAAAAAATTAAAGAATTTGTTCAAGGTGTTATGAAAAATTATTATAATTTTAAATGGATTTACTTTAAAAAATCAGACTTACCATAAAATATACTGACAGAATAATGACACATGATGATTAATTCTTTAAACTCATATAAAATTATAATGTTCTTTAAAGTATAAAGTGTTTCTTCTGCAAGAATCATTTTTTAGAGAGAAATTAAATGTCTAAACTGAATGTTTTGGTAGTTGATGCATCAAAAAATGTTTTGGCATCTGTTAATGACTATTTCGATAATGTTGATGATTATAAATTATTTTTAGCAAAAAGTGGTAAAGATGCTTTAGAAACTATTGAAGATGAAAAAAATATAGATTGTGTCTTTTTAGATTGGGATTTGCCTGTTATGAATGGGCTTGAGGCCTTGGTTGAGATAAAAAAACGTTATCCTAAAATTTTTGTTATTATGATGACCTCTAAAAATGGAGCTTTAGATATACAAAATATGTTATCACATGGAGCGACAGGTAATATATTGAAGCCTTTGGCTAAGGAAAATATATTTGATAAATTAGAGGAAATAAAAAAGAAAAAAGCTGTAATTAAATCATAATGACTCAAGGATTTTAAATATTAATGAATAGTGAAATTTATGTAGATACTGTCGTAATTGGTTCGGGAATTTTAGGATTAAGTATAGCTTATTATATTTCAAAAAAATTTCCAAATATGACCATTGCTGTTTTAGAAAAGAACCCAACATTTGGAGTAGAAACTTCATCAAGAAATAGTGAAGTTATTCATGCTGGAATATATTATAAAAAAGATTCACTTAAAGCGAAATATTGTAAATTAGGAAGAGAAATGATTTACGATATATGTAAAAAAAATTCGATTCCATTTAATAAATGCGGTAAATTTATTATAATAAATAACGATGAACAGTATTCAAAGCTTATTCAAATAAAAGAAAATGCTTTTTATAATGAAGTAAATTTAAAATATTTAGATAAAAGAGAATTGTCTAAAATAGAAAATTTATCCCATTTTACTGGAGCATTATGGTCACCTGATACGGGTATATTAGATAGTCATTCCTTAATGAAATATTTGGAACAATCTGCAATTGAAAATAATGTACATTTTGTATATAAAAGCTCTTTTCATAAAATGATAGATATGAATAGAGATGCTTATTTAATTGAAATATTAGATGAAAATTATAAACCATATCATATTAAATGTCGAAATTTTATTAATTCTGCTGGATTAAATTCTGATAAAGTAGCAAAATCTTGTGGTATTAAAGATAATTTCAAAATAAAACCTTGTCGTGGTCGTTATTTTTCACTAAGCTACAAATATAAAAATTATTTTAAAAATTTAATTTACCCTTTACCAGATCCAATGGGAGGTTTAGGAACACATATTACATTTGATCTTAATGGTAAATTAAAATTAGGCCCCGATATTGATTGGTCATTTTCTGAAACTCATGAAGCTACAGATATTGATCTTTATAAAATAAATCAAAATGATTTATTATGCCAAGATAAATTTTTAGAATCTGGAAAAAAGTTAATTCCATCTCTTAAGACTGAAGATATCTATCCTGATTATGTAGGTGTAAGACCAAAGTTATTTGTTGATAATAATCTTTATGAAGATTTTTTAATTAAAGAAATAACAAATGATAATTTATTTTCTATTCATTTATTAGGAATTGAATCCCCTGGCCTGACTTCCGCTTTAGCAATTGGAAATGAAATTTCTTTAAAAATAAATTAAAATATTTTTTAAAATATATTGGATTTAATTAAAAAAATATGAAATATTAAATTTCTTTTGTTAGAGTTCTTCTTCTTTTTTATTTTTATATTAAAAATTTTTAAGGAAAATGTTATGGCTTGGGTTTATTTATTTTTAGCAGGACTTTTTGAAATTGTTTGGGCTGTTTCGTTAAAAAATATTGATGGTTTATCTAAGCCGTTACCTATAATTGTAACTATTGTGGGAATGGCAATTAGTTTTACTTTTTTATCTTTAGCGCTTAAAAATTTGCCTATAGGAACGGCATATGCAATTTGGACTGGAATTGGTGCCGTAGGTGTTGCTATTTATGGCATAATAATGTTAGGGGAATCCGCTAATTTAATAAGAATTATTTGTTTGTTATTGATTGTTAGCGGAATAATAGGTCTAAAACTTTCAACAAAATAAAATTATTTTACATTATCAATAGGGAAAGGATATTTCTCTTTTTCTATTAATTTCTTAGCTACATTTTTAATGACATCATCATGGTTGGCCTTTAAATTATAAACGCTTTGATTCACTCTTGCTTTAGCGTCACGAATAATAAGTTTTGCCATTGCTAATTCTGTTTCGTTTTTTTCAGGTCCACCATGTTTTTCTATTACAGAATTGATGCGAGCTAACACAGCAGCTATTAAGTAGGTATCAATCGCAATATCAGCAAGTCTTGCCAACTGAAGTTGTTCATCAATTAATTTATGACCATAATTTCGAATTAATTTTGAAGATGCATTTGCTAAAGCATGAGTTGCTGATGAGAGCCTTTCACATTCTTTTTCTAAAGCTGGGTGAAAACCTTCCAATCTTTCAGCAATAACACTTTTTTTCACTTCACTAAAAGCAAACTCAGATAAAAATCCTATTTTTCCAATTGCATTATTTAAAAAGTCTAAATTTTTTGTACTTTGTAAAGATTGTAATTCTTTTCCTAATCGTTGATATTGCGAAGCAGTTTCTTTAAGTCCTGTCATAGCAATAAATAATCTTAATATTTCATTAGTACCTTCGAAAATAAGCCCAATACGCCCATCTCTCAATTTTCTTTCAATTCCGTATTCAACCATATAGCCATTCCCGCCATGAATCTGCATAGCGGTATTTATCGTTTTCCAACCAACTTCAGTAACAAATACTTTGCAAATTGCAGCTTCTATACTGTAATCTGTATCTCCAGAATCAACTAAATTTGTTGCAAAGTAAGTTACAGATTCCGAGGCATATATATACATTGCCATATCGGAAAGCATGGATTGAACAAGTCCAAAATCAGAAATAGAGTGGCCAAAAGCTTTTCTATTTTTTGTATAAGTTATGCTTTCATCCATTAATGATTTCATGGCTCCAAGAGCGCCACCAGCAAGCCCCATTCGACCTTGATTTAAAATTCCCATTGCAATTTTAAATCCATCACCAGGTTTACCTAATATATTTTCTGCTGGAACTTTTACATCTTTAAAAAAGACTTCAACAGTTGAAGATGCTTTTATTCCTAATTTAAGTTCTTCTGATCCATGAGTAACTCCGCCCATATCTCTTGTTACGATAAAAGCTGTTATTTTATCCTCACCATTAATTTCTTCTTTCGCAAAAACTGTGAAAAAATCAGCAAATCCACCATTTGTTATCCATAATTTTGATCCATTGATAATATAATGATCGCCTTGTTTAACCGCACGAGTTTTAATTCCAGCCGCATCAGAACCAGCAGTAGGTTCCGTTAATGCGAATGAAGCTATCATTTCACCTGTGGCGAGTTTTGGCATATACTTCGCTTTTTGTTTTTCATTTCCGTAAAGATACAAACCTTTTAAGCCAATTGAGCTATGAGCGCCTGCTGTTAAGGTAACTGAAGCGTCGTGTTTATTTAGTAATTCAAGAGTTCTTGTATAAAGAGTTTGTGTAAACTCACTTCCACCAAAAGCTTCAGGAATAATTAATCCAAATAACCCCATTTCTTTCATGCCTTTTATAATATCGCTAGGCAATTTTTTTTCTTGATCAAACTTCATGCTATCTACATTTTGTTTCATCCAGTCATTTATTGAATTAGCCATCAACATATAATCATTTTCACGATGTGTATTAAAAAATGGAAAATGATGTAAAGACTTTTCAGGTATATGACCATTAAAAATATTTTTCATAAAACTAAATTTTGTATTTTCTGACACAAATCCCCCTAAAAAAAGATTTTTCTCAAATTGAGTTACCTTTGCTTTTTTTAAATTATCTGATTAGATGGATTTGAGCAAACTCTCATATTCCTTTATTGCAGTAAATGCCAAATTGTCTTGTATTTTATTTTTTACCATTGCGGCTTTTTTAATTTGAACATAATTTGATTGAATAGAGAATTTGACTTGTTTTGTTAATTTATACGGAGATAGATTATGGCTATGTTTGATTTGAATGAAACTCAAAAGCAATTATTTGAAATGGCAAAAGATTTTTCAAATAAAGAAGTTTGGCCTAAAGCAAAAGAATTAGATGAAACAGCAAAATTTCCTATTGAATTGTTAAAAAAAACCCATGAATTGGGAATGCTAAATGCTTTTGTTCCAGAAGAAGTGGGAGGATTAGGTCTTGGTACTTTTGATCATTGCCTTATTTCGGAAGCTTTAGCCATGGGTTGTGCAGGATTTTGTACAGCAG
The DNA here is from genome assembly GCF_009208775.1 of Silvanigrella paludirubra. Classification (NCBI taxonomy): domain Bacteria; kingdom Pseudomonadati; phylum Bdellovibrionota; class Oligoflexia; order Silvanigrellales; family Silvanigrellaceae; genus Silvanigrella; species Silvanigrella paludirubra. Next base: position 334,046 of record NZ_WFLM01000003.1, read on the forward strand.
CACTTGCAAATGATCTTGCTGCTGTGCCTGTTATTTTGTCCGAAAATAAACAAGTTTGGAAAGAGTTTTTAGCGCCCATGGTGGATGATTGTTTAATGGCTTCTTATTGTGTGACCGAGCCTGGAGCTGGAAGTGATGTTGCTGGAATTAAGACAACAGCTAAAAAAGTAAAAGATAAATATATTATTAATGGTTCTAAAATGTGGATTACGAATGCAAATTATGCAAATTGGTTTTTTGTATTAGCAAAAACAGATCCTGCTGCTGGTCATAAGGGAATGACGGGATTTGTCGTTCCTGCAAAAACACCAGGTGTCACAATTGGAAGAAAAGAAGATAATATGGGGCAACGCTGTAGTGATACACGTGGTGTTACCTTTGATAATGTTGAAATACCTGAAAAATATTTATTAGGAAAAGAAGGAGATGGCTTTAAACTAGCTATGGGCGCTTTTGATAGAACAAGGCCTGCCGTGGCAGCTGAATGCGTAGGCTTATCACAAAGAGCAATGATGTGTGCCATAGACTATGCGAAACAACGTTCTGCATTTGGAAAATTAATTTCAGAAAATCAAGGTGTTAGCTTTATTCTTGCTGAAATGGCGCGAGATATTGAAGCTTCAAGGCTTCTTGTTTGGAAGGCTGCTTGTGAAGTCGATGAAGGAAGAAAAAATACTTATTTTGCTTCTTTAGCAAAAATGTTTGCAGCAGATGCGTGTATGAGAATTACAACTGACGCAGTTCAAATATTTGGTGGATACGGTTATAATAAAGAATATCCAGTAGAAATGTTAATGAGGGATGCAAAAATCTTTCAAATATATGAAGGAACTTCACAAATTCAAAGAATGATTGTGGGAAGAATTCTTTTGGGGCATTAAACTTTCCTTTGTTAAAATGACTCATTGTGTTAGACACTCTCCGATTGATTCAATTTTTTTGACTTTGGGGGGTATAAAATGAAGCCATCAGAAGTAAAAATAGGTATTGTTGTTGCAAGATTTAATGAAGTAATTACTTCTAAGTTAGCATCAGGTGCAAAAAATCTTCTTTTAAGAAGAGGAGTTAAGGCTGAAAATATAGTAGAAATTGAGGTTCCTGGTAGTTTCGAAACTCCTTTAGCAGCTCAAATTTTAATTGATCAAAAGAAAGTTCATGGTGTAATTGCCTTAGGAGCTGTTATTAAAGGTGCGACAGATCATTATAATTATGTATGTTCTTCAACATCTTCTGGATTGATGAATGTTCAATTATCACGTTCTGTGCCTGTCGCTTTTGGTATTTTGACTTGCGATACAATGGAGCAAGCAATTGACAGGGCGGGTGGAAAATCAGGCAACAAAGGAGCCGATGTTGCTGATGCCGTTTTAGAAATGGTTATGTTAAAATCTTCTCTATTAGGAAATTCATTTTTATGATTGATGGCGCTACTGGATTAAAACCAGCAGATTTTAAGCAAATTAGGAGATATGCTGTACAATTTATTTATCAGCAAGATTTAAATCAACAATTTGTTATGCAGAAACAATCTCTTGATAATTTTATGAGACAGTCTGAAGTAGTTGAGTTACAAAAAGACTTTTTAAGGTCGCTTCTAAACGCTATTTTTGATCACAGTAAAAAGATTGATGAGCTTATTGAAAAAAACGCAAAAAATTGGAAAATATCACGTATTGCAAAGGTAGATTTAGCAGTTTTGAGAGTAGCAACGATAGAGCTTTTAGAGCGAAACGACACGGATCTTGGCGTCATTATTTCGGAAGCAGCTTCTATTGCTCAGGAATATGGCTCAGCAAACTCTCCAAGTTTTGTAAATGGAATTTTAGATGCGATTGCTAAGTCTGTTCGCTAATTCGAGTTATTAATCATTTTCAAATAAGGCAACTTATTTAATGAGAGAAATTCATTTACTAGAAAATAATGCAGCATGCGCTAAGTATGTCTTAAATCGGACATCTCAAGGGTTTTTGCCTGAAACATTTCTTGGAATTGGCTCATTTTCAACTCGCGTTCCCGTTTCTGGAAACGGATTATCCATTTTTTCGACACCTACATTTTTTGAAAATGAGATTTCAGATAGCATTGTGCAAGGTTATTTTTCTGTTTTTGAAAAAGAATCATTACTTATGCAGGTTGCTATGGGTGAAATTGCAAATTTTCCTATTTCAAGATGGTTATTAATTGGACAGCATTTAAGCATTTTTCACTCTTCTAAAATTGATGTAAAACGTTATCTTCCTACAGATGAATTGCTTAATGTACGAAGTGCCGAAGAGTTTATGCAAGTTTATTTAGGAAATATTTTTCCTCATATTCAAGAAATTCGTGCTCAATCTATTTTATTTCTTTTTGATGTAAAAATGTTTTCAGATTATATTAAATCTTTTTTTCTTTGGCTTGCTGAGCAATTTAATATTCCATTTTTAAAAGATCTTGTTACAGAGTCTTCTGAAATTGAAATGCAAAAAAAAGTAACGGACGAGTTTTTATGGTATTTGTCTGAGTCCGCTATTCATCCTTGCATTGCTGTTTATCCATCATCCTATAATTGTTATTTGAATCTTATTCAATCAGCTAGAAACATCCGAAAACAAGGAAACTATTCAGACGAACTTTTCTTTAAGCTTTAATTAAGGATTATTAATCTATATGGCTAATGTATCTAAAATTAAAAAAGAAAATAGAAAAAGTGCAAGACATAATGTAGAGTTTGTTGTTTCTTTATATAGGAATGGGACTTTATTATCACCAAATAACTCTTTTAAAAATATTTCAATTCATGGTGCATTATTAAAAATTTCAAATAACTATAGTTTTAAATGTGGTGAAAGGCTTGTCTTGATTATAGAAGATGAAAGATTATTAAAAGAATTTAACTTAATGCTCGATCCTATTGAAGCAGAGGTAAAGCATTTTGAAAATGAAAATGAAAATCTTGTTGGATTGGTTTTTTTTAATATGACTGAAAGTAATAAAAGAATTTTACAAAGGATAATAGATAATAAATTTATGCTAAAAAAATTTCCTAAATCATGGCAAATTTCAAAGTAAATGCATTAAAAAAATTTTTTATATTCTTTTTCATATTCACCATTGCTTTTCCATTTACTCAAAAAATAGTTAAACTCTTTCATGAGCTCTTTCTCTGTTAATCTTGTTGCAACGCCAAAATATTGATCGTTTCCTTCTGTTTCTTTAAATTTAAAAATATTTGGAAATTTTTTCTCTAGATATAACCCATAAGTAGAATCTATTATTATAGCATCCACCTTTCCAATTCGGACAGAATTAACAAGATCTCCATACTCATTGTATTTAAAAATATTTGCTTTATTTAAGTTTTTAGCAGCATAAAAATCATTTGTAGTTCCAATTTTTACTCCTATTTTATAATTTAAATTATTTAAATCATGTAAATTGCTAATTTTATCAATATTTAGATTATTTTTTTTAAATAGGTAAATAATTTTGCTTTTGAAATAAGAGTTACTAAAAAGTACAGATTTTTTTCTTTCTTCAGTAATAACCATACCCGTTGAAATTAAATCGCATTTTTTAGCATTTAAAGCAGGAATAATTCCATCAATACTATAATTTAATATTTCTAGTTTAGAATTTAAATGTTTTGAAAAAGCTTCCATCATATGAATATCAAATCCGTACCAATTACCATTAGAAATATAAGTAAAAGGGATAAATCCACCAGCTGTACAAACTTTAAGAGTTTCTGGTATTTTTAAATTATTTGATTTATTTGTGCTTGAAAATATTTGATAAGATGATATAAATAAAAGAATATAAAAAAATTTTATTAAATTAAAAAATATAAATGATATTTTCATTTTAGCCCCTGTATTAAATAATTGTTATATATAAAGAAACAAAATTGAACTAAGGGGCTAAAATATCAAAAAATTATTATACTTACAATTTAGTTAACTACATTTCGATCAAAAATCTGTAATGTCATTTTATTCATGTATCTTTCCATAATTTCTTTTTCGTGTTTTTTAACAACTTTTTGAATAGCATGAAAAGCTTCTTTATTTTTATACAAACTCAAACATGTTTCACAAGGATGAGTTGAAGAATATGGTAATGAAATGGAAGGGTCTTCTTTTTGGGCTTGTAAATAAACTTCTTCCACGCCATCTAAATGAATCCAAATTTTAAGTAAATCATCTTTGGTATTTTTTAAAACATCCATAATAGAGTTATTTTTTAAACTTCCTAAATGCAATTCGTCAATTTTTTCTAAATGAAGTCCGCAGCAAGCAATAAGATCTTGAGTTGGAGTAACAGAAAGAACATTGAGCACTGTTCTGCATGAGCTTTTATTTTTAGGGTTAAAACGGGAGCGGTTTTCGGGATGGCTTAAAGAAGTATTTCCATCTGCTTCAATCCATACAGTCCTTTGTATTATAATTTTTTTAGAATTATGAAGTTCAATTAATTTTTCATTTTTTAAAATAATATCATTAATATACTCATCACTCTGGTCACATATTTCCATATTAATTACAACGAAAATTCCAGCTTCAGCAGCAGCAAGAGTTCCATTAAGAATCCGTTCAATCGGAACATGTTTTTGATGAAATGTGCCCGTACTAAAATTAATTTCTTTTAAACCACTTTCTCTAGCCTTTTTTATTCTTCTTCTCGCATGTTCTAAAGAAAATGCCCAATATCCGTTTGTGATACATCTTGTTACAAATCCTAAGCGGGTTGCATGAGAAATATGTTCATCCAATTCATTTCCTAAAGTAAAACATTCTCCACCTGTAAAACAGATTAATTTCATCGTTGGAATTTTTTGTGCTTCCTCAATTAGAGAAGTTATTTTTTCTTTTGGAATTCTTGTTGTAATTTTAGGGCTGCAAGAGAAACAGCAATGGTCACATGCTGCAGTACAATGGTGTGTTGTAATTAATGAAAGAGAATGTGGTAAAACTAACATTTTAAAATTTCCTTATACTACAAATACAGCAATGACTATGAAAACTTCGGCTGCAACAAATCCATTCGTAGCAACAACAGCATTTGTTGCGGCAACGGCATTTGCAACAGCTTCTGCGTTTGCATATACATTTGTATTCACGGCTGCATTGGCATAAACGGAAGAGTCTAATAGAACGCTCATACTTGGAATACTTTGTAATAAATTTACAGATTCTTTATCATTTTTTAATTTTTCAAGTGAAGTATATGCATCAGGATATTTTTCTTTAATATATTTTTGCATGGCAAGGGAATCAACTTTTAATTGGTTATAGTCGGAAGAATTTTTATCAATTTGATTATTATTTCTTTGAGCATTACTTATGACTATATTTAATTCAGCTTGAATACGAGAGGCTTGGTTTTTAAAATAATCGTCTTGAGATAATTCAACCAATTGTTTAGTTGTATTATCAATATTTACTTTTTGGTTATTATCTTTTATTCTACTATTATAGTCTTTTAAAAACTGTACATAGTTAAAAGTTTTATTTTCAGTTTTTGCCGATGGATTTATTATAAGATTTTGTTTTGATGATGGAGGAATTATTTCTGGAATACTTTCGGCATATGCTTCAGAACTTGCAATAGCTCCTAAAAAAAACGCAATAAGGCCTATATTTGAATTTCTCATAAAAAAATTTCCTTTATTATTTTTGTATTTGTTATTTAATTGAAGCTAATTAAATTTTTTTCTGACGTGTTTTTTATAGTGTAATATTCTTTTCAAAATAGATGAAATCATGCTTTATTTCCTTTAGAAAATAGAAGAAGCAATGAGCCTTTATTTTTATATTTAATTTTTTGGGTATCTAAAATAAAGAAAAATAATGTCGTTTTTTTAGACATTATTTTTAGTTTTAATATTAAATAAATTTATATTAGTAGTATTTTTGATAAATTAAAGGAGTTTATAAAAATAAAATAAATAAATATTTTAAATATTATATACTTCTATACTGTCATCTTCTTGAATTCCAAGGTCACTATTATCTACAGGCGCTTTTAGCAACTGAAGTAAGTCATCTCTCGAAAGATTTTTAAAGACTTCTTCATCTTGTTCTACAAAACGTTCAAAAATCATTTTTTTACGGCTAATGATTTCATCTATACGTTCTTCAAGGGTTCCTTTGGTAACTAATTTGTAGACTTGGACATTTCTTATTTGGCCTATGCGGTGAATACGATCTGTTGCTTGATTTTCTTTTGCCGCATTCCACCATCTGTCAAAATGAATGACAACGCTTGCAGAAGTAAGATCAATACCCGTTCCTCCTGCTAATAAAGAACCAATAAATACTTTTACATCATCATTTTCTTGAAATTCTTTAACAATATTTCCTCGATTAATAGATTGTCCTGTTAAAGTGACGTGTTTTATGCCTTTATTATTTAATCTTTCAGATAATTTAGAAACCATTTTTGCATATTGAGAAAAAATAACAACTTTTTGGTTGCTTTCAATTGCCTCGCTAAGTAATTCATCAAAAACTTGTAATTTTCCACTACCTACATTTGCATATTGTGGATCAATTATAGCAGGGTCATTACATATTTGTTTCAATAAACTAATCAGACTAAAAATATGAATATAAGGAATTGGATTTTTTTCATTTTGAAGATCATCAATTAATTTTTTGCCTTTTAAATTTAAAGCTTCATTATATAATTTTTTTTGTGAAGGATTTAAATGACAATATCTAATATCTTCAACTTTTTCTGGTAAATCAGTCAATACATCTAATTTATTTCGGCGCATTTTAAATGGATGAATTAATCGGTGTAATTCAATATCTGCAATTGGATCTGTTTTTTCATCGTTGAGCATATATTTCTTTTTAAATTCATTGTCTGTACCAAGGTAACTTGGAGCAATATAATCAAAAAGATTTTTTAATTCCATGAGATCATTTTCTAAAGGTGTACCCGTTAAACAAAGTCTCATGTTGCTATTAATTTTACAAGCAGCTTTATAAGTGCGTGTGCTTTGATTTTTTACTAAATGAGCTTCATCTAATACAACTAAATTCCATTTAAATTGCATAATTAATTGTATATCACGAAGTAAAATCCCATAGCTTGTAACAAATGCATAATGAATATTTTTTGATTTATCTATTTTAGATAAATGGTTTTTACGGAATGGTCCATGAAAACAGATGCTTGTTACGTTAGGGATGTATTTCGTCATTTTATCTAGCCAGTGATCAATCACACTGGTAGGACAAACAACAAGTGAAATGGAATTCTGCTCATTTTTTGTAATGCTTGAAATGAGTCCCATGGCTTGGTGCGTTTTTCCTAAACCCATTTCATCGGCCAAAAGTCCACCGAGTTGGTTGTTATATAACCACCATAACCATTTTAAACCGTCTTCTTGATAGGGTCTTAAAGCCAAATTTGTTTCTTTTAAGGAAGGTAATTGAAGTTTGTCTCTTGAAATTAAACCTGATCGGATTTTTTCAATAACAGCGGCTTTTCCTTTGACTTTACTTTCTGACCCAAATTGTTCATGAAAACGTACAAATTCTAAAGTAGAAAGTTTTAATTGACCATCTTCCTGAACTTTGTTTTTTAACCAATCAAGTTCTGGTGTGATTTTAATAAAACCTTTATCTGTTTCAAGATACTGTCTACCTTCAGCTCTTGCTTTAAGAATTTGATATAAAGTACCAGAAGTATCCGTGCTTATTTTTTCATCTGAGTTTGAATTAAATTTAGCATCAATTAGTATTGAACCATCTAATGATTTATTTAAGGTAAATTCAGGGATAGATATTTTTTTGTAAACTTTAATTTTTGATAAATTATCGCTTACAACAATATCAGCTGTTTCTTTAAGTCGAGAAAAATCACTTTCAATCAAGCTTGCGGCAGTGTCGCCTTCAACAATGCCTGTTTTAGGATATTCGTGCCATCTTGAAATTTGTGTATTATTCATTTTGTCTGCAAATGGAATATATCCCGTTTTTTTAATAAATATACCAATTTTACCAATATGAGTTTGGTTTAAATCGGCAATAATAAGTTTTTTTATTATTTTACCATCTTTTACGAGAGCAATATTTTTTTGAATTAAAAAACCTGATTTCCCATTGTTTTTTATATTAAAATATCTTTTTGCAACAATTTCATGTTTAATAAGTTTTTGAACTGGGGCGGAAGCTTTATCAGAATATTTTGTATTAAATAAAAGTTTACAAGTGTCATCAACACCAAAACGATAATTTAATTTTCGGGCACTATCAATTTGAACCAATGCGTTTAGCCAAGGTTCTTCTTTATCAATGTCAATAGAAACAAGTTCTGCAACATTAGAAGAGAAAATATTTTCTAAATTGCTACTTTCTAATACTTGTTTTGCATCATTAATAATTTCCCATTTTTCTTCAGCACTAAAAATAGCATTTTTATTTTCTTGTAGTGGAACTGTTTGAGGTTTGGTGTGTACTGAACTTAAATGGAGTTCAGAACCCCCTGTGCCTAAATTTAATTTTTGAAGATAAGTTGCTTTTTCTTGATCTAAATAAATACAAAATGCGGCTAAGTGCTGGCATTTTTCAGCTCTTCTTCTATTTGCTTGGCATGTACATTCCATCCATTGAACAAAACGTCCTTGCGCATGGATTTTCATACGGACTTCGTAATTTTCTCCGATTCCCGCTTTAACGCGGCAGCTTAATAATTCTCCATATGCTTGGAAATTATGAATACCACCTGATCTATAAATAGAAATTCCATTTTGCCAATTAGTAGCTTGGAATTGAGAGAATACAAAATCAATAAAAGAATTTGATGTCATTTTTATTCTGTCTAAATGTTACTTTAAAAACTAAATAAACTCTACATTTACAAAGTTTCTAAAGTGATAATTAATAAATTAATGATTTAAGTTAATTGCTTCTGCTTGCAACTCTGCTATCACTTTTTTCTAACTTTAAGTAATCAGCCAATGTCGTTTGCGCAACAGAACTAGCTCGTACAACCCAGTTTTGTGGACTGGCTACAACAGTCCCGATAGCAATACTGTTAGGACTATTTAATGGAGCAATACCACTAAACCATGTGTAAAGAACATCTCTATTTTCAGGGTCTAGTAGAGTTCCTGTTTTTCCACCAATTTCATCTGCATCAGCTCGTGTGCCTGCTTTATGAAAAGTGCGTCTACTTGTTCCAGTGGCAATAGTAGCTAGCATAAGGGTCTCAACTTTTAAAGCCGTCTGAGGAGAAACTATTCTTCCTATTTGCATTGGTTTTGCTCTATAAACTTCTCTTCCATCCGAATTAAATGCGGCTTCTACAAGAAATGGTGCCATCATGACCCCACGATTATTTATAGCAGCAGATAATAATGCAGCATGAATAGGATTTAATCTAGTAGCACCAAATCCAGCGCCAGCTTCAGCGACTTCCTGAGGAGTAGCTGTATCGGGATCGGGTAATAAAAACATGCTAGTTTGTAATTTAATATCGCTTGGGATTGCTTTATTAAACATGAACTTCTCAGCGTAAAACTTTAAGGAAGAGAGTCCAACATCATACAAAGCAATTCTTGCAAATGCAGTATTACAACTTGAACCAAATGCTTTAGCAAATGTTAATCTTTGTGAATCTCGAGCAGGATCGGCAAGCCAATTTCCATTTCTGAGTGACCCACATCCTCCTCTAAAAGCGATCTCATCATAAGGATTTAAATTGCGTTTTTCAATAGCAGCTGAAGCTGTAATAATTTTCATTAAACTTGCTGCTGGGGCTCTTGAGCTTACAGAAATGACGGCATTTCTGTTACCTCCGTTTTGAGACAATGCAAGAATTTTTCCTGTTTTAGGATCTATAATTGCTGTAGATCCATTTAATATTCTAGTTTGGCTTAAATATTTTTCGGAAGCATCTTGAAGCTGTGGATCAATTGTTAATTCTAGTTTGAAATTTTTGTAATAAGAATAGGTTTTTCCATTTTTAAAAAACATTTTAGATGCAACTTCAGGCCAATCAATTTGACCAAATGGAGTATTAAAAGCCGCACCATTATTATTTAAAGACTCTCTTGGATCCGTAAATGCTTTTACTTTTACAGTATTTTGAGCAAATCGAGTGGGATTTATAATGGATGAACCGTTATACGCTGAAAATAGGACGGGTTGAGCTGTAACGTAAACCGTTTTAGCGTCAGTTCTAGCAAAGTTTTCTTCAACTTGTCTTCTATGCTTTGTCTTTGAGCGAGAAGTTTTTTTTGCTTTTACATTTTTGTTACTTTTGCGGACTTTTTTATTCGAATTTTTTTTATTTTTATTTTGATTTTGTTGTGAATATAAAATCGTTACGTTTTTATTGCCGGCGCTTTGAGCTAGTGCAATTTGAGAATTTGATAAAATAAATCCACAACCAAATAATGGGATAAGGAACATTTTCAATGCTTTTATTGGTATTAATCTTGATAAAAAATACATTATAGTTTCCTTAAGTTACTTTTAATAAATTGTAACACACAAAATTCATTTTGGATCTCGTTCCTTTAAATAATCAAATCTTTTTTTGAAAGTGCCCAGCAATCCAAGGTATAAACATAAAGTTTCTTTTGAAACATTATTGGCATGGTTCTTTTTGATTGGTAAGCCCAACCATTCAAATTTTGAGAAACCTCAAAACCTTGTTGATAACTGGAAAAACTATCTCCAACAAGTATTTTCGGCATATCTCGGAAAATTGAAAGGTAAATAACTGCATTTTTATTGGAAATTTCTAAAATTTTGCTTAAGGCTCTTTTTCTAATAGATGTTAAACCTGCGTTTAAAATTGGATATGTTACTTTTTCAAAGCTTCCAATGATACTTATTCCCTTTGGGCTTAAGGCCTTATCAATTTCTTCTTTTTCCATTGAATTGAAAATGAGTTCATTATGGGGGATTGGGGTCTCAATGACTTCAATAATAGGCAAAGCATTCGATGGAATATACCATGAAATATAGGCAAAAGGTAGCGAATTATAAAAGCCTTTACTAGCTTCTCCTGTGGTTGGAAAAATAGGGTATATTGTTGGAATTTTTGGGATATTTCCAGCATCATCCTCACAATAACAATCTTTTTTTCTTAAAAATAATAAATTTTCTCGAAATAAAGAGGATAAGCGTTCATAGGGAATATTTTGCATATCAGGAAAATGATTAAAAACTCTAATTGCGGCAATATATTCTTTGTAAGTCATTTAACCGTCCTAATACATTTTGTATCTCACAACTTTTACTGCACTTTTATACCTTTATATTACGAGTATTTATCTTGAGTTTCAAAAAAATCGCATTTTATTATTCTAGGAGCTTAGTGGTGTTTTCAAAAGCGAAAGATGCTAAAGTAATGTCGTCTACTCAAAGTATTGAAAATGTCTCAAAAAAATATAAAGGCGTGCCTTTTTCATTACTTGGAAGTCAAACCTTTTTTCAAGGAAAAGTGATTTTAAAAGGAGAAGCGCGATTAGCTGGTCATGTGGAAGGGACAATTATATCAGAAGATGTTCTTATTATTGAAGAATCTGCGTTGATTAAAGGTGAAATACAAGGGGTCGTTATTGAGGTTAGTGGGGTGTTTGAAGGAACATTGCATGCTGCTGAGTTATTAAGGCTGACTCCATCTGCTAGGGTTCAAGGAGATATTGCCTCCTATAAGCTTGTTGTAGAAGAAGGGGCAAAATTATTAGGCAAATTATCATGTCTTGATCCTCCTAGACATGTTAAAGATGATATTACGCTTGCAGTTGTTACTTAAAGACGATTTTAATCTAAATCTTTTGTTTTCTCTGTTTAGGAGAATAAATTTGACTGCGGATAAACCGATTTCAAAAGACTCCATAAAAGATCTATATAGCGAATCTAAGCATAGAATTAGGCTTATTCTTGCTATGTTAGGTCGTTATGAGCCTGAAAAAGTAAATCCGCTTCCTGATGAAAAATCTTTTGCTACCATTTCAAATTTAATTAATAGTATTATGAGTGCAGCACAATTTGAGTCTGAAAATCAATATCGAAATGCAATTGTGGATATTTCAAACTGGATGAATTGTGCTTTTAACGTAGAATACTTAACCAAAAATGAATCACTTTATCCAAATCCTCTTTATGCGGTTCGTAAAGGTGGTGAAATTCTTCATTCTTTTCTTCATAGAGATTTAAGAAGAAAACAATTTTCTTCAGAAGAAGATGAAATATATAGAAATTATCTTTCCTTAATTGCTTCTCTTCCTGATCCACGTAATAAAAAACTAGCGCAAGATGATGTTGATGGGATGATTGATGACCTCTTAAAAACTAGTTAAGATCTGCTTTTTATATTAGTAATTTATAATTCCAAAAGTTGATTTTCAAAATTTTCTTAATTACTATTTGGCCGATGTTTATTTATTATATTCTTCCTAATCACACATCGGAACTAAATTATGATAAAAATGAAAAACTATTCTCGATTTGCTTGGGCGTTTCTTGCTTATAATTTTTACGTAATTTTAGGTGGAGCTTATGTTAGAGCGACAGGCTCTGGTGCAGGTTGTGGAGAACATTGGCCTTTATGTAATGGTGTAGTTGTCCCTAATTTTTCCACTTTTCATACAATAATTGAATATACTCACAGAGTTTCAAGCGGAATCGTTGGAATTGGCTCTATTATTTTATTAGTCTGGGCTTTTAAAGTAACGAAAAAAAAGGATCCTATACGAATTTCTGCTATTATTGCATTTTGTTTTGTGGTATTTGAAGCGTTATTAGGAGCTGGTTTAGTTATATTTGGACTAGTAGCTAATAATTCTTCATACTTTAGAGCAATCGTCATGTCATTACATTTAGTTGCCACATTTATATTAATAGCATCTATTTCCTTGACTGCAGCATGGTCTTCTGGATTTAAATTTAATAAATTTAATATGCAAACTAAAAAGTTTTTACCTGTTTCTTTAATTATAGTTGGAATGTTTGTTGTGGGTATGTCTGGTGCTATTACAGCATTAGGCGATACTTTATTTAGGCCTAATTCTGTTGGCGAAGGTGTTATTAATGAAATAATAAATCCTTCCCATTTTTTAATGTCTTTAAGAATATATCATCCTATTTTTGCTGTTATTGTTGCTATATATACTGTTTTTACAGCTTGGAGTTTAACAAATAAAAATTCATCATCAATACAAAAAAAATTAACTTTTAGTATTACAGGAATTTTTATTCTTCAAATTTTTATTGGGTTCATTAATATTGCGCTTCTTGCGCCTGTTTGGATGCAAATAATTCATTTACTTATTGCAGATATTGCATGGATTTTTTGCGTGTTATTTTGTAGTCAAGCGCTTTCCGAGGAGATATCAGTTGAAAAATCGATCCAGCACGCTTAAGATTTTTATTCTTATTTTAATTGTTTCATTGTCTACGTTTTCAACTGATACATATGTTCCTTCCCTGCCCCATATGGTCAATGACTTAAATACGACACAAGCATTAATTCAATTAACTTTAAGCTTTTATATGATTGGTTTTGCCATATCTATGTTAACTTGTGGTTGTTTATCAGATCGTTTTGGTAGACGTCCCATATTATTAGGTGGTATTTCATTATATATTATTTCAACTTTTATTTGTATTTTTGCTTCTAATGTTTGGATTTTAATTATAGCTAGGTTTTTCCAAGCATTAGGCGGATGTTGTGGAATTGTTATTGGGCGGACGATAGTTCGTGATTCCTTCGAGAAAAAAGATCAAATTAAAGTGTTTACTTATATTTCTACTGGTATGGCAATTTCACCTGCCATTGCTCCTATTATAGGTGGGACATTACAAAGTTATTGGGGTTGGCGTTCGTCTTTTGTATTTTTATTTATAGTTTCTACTTTGGTATTAATTTTAGCATATTATAAATTAGAAGAAACAAATAAAGATTTAAATCCAAAAGCTACAAATATTTTAAATTTATTTAAAAATTACAAAATTATGTTAACTAATAAAATGTATATGGGATATACTTTAACTATTGCTTTTGCTTGGTGTGTTTTCTTCTCTTTTATCTCTTCATCCTCTTTTATTTTTCAAGATATTATAGGAGTTTCTCCAGTTGTTTATGGAATTATTTTTGGCTTTGTTTCATTTGGGTATATATCGGGTACTGTTTTAGCAAGAAAAATGTCCAATAAAATTCCATTAAATAATTTAATTTCAATTGCTACTTTTTTGTGTTTAATAGGTTCAAGTATATTATTTATTTTTGCAATATTAAATTATACTTCAGTTGCTGTTATATTAATTCCTTTAATTGTAATTATGATAGGAATTGGTATTATTTTTCCTTTAACTCAAGTAGGTGTAATTGATATATTTCCAAAAATGGTTGGAGTAGCTACAGGCTTATTTTTCTTTATAGAAATTATGACTGGGGTATTTGCAGGCTATCTATCTGGGGCATTTAAATCACAATCACAATTGCCTATGGCAAGTGTGATGTTGGCCTCGAGTATTCTTCTTGTTTTTACTTTTTACTTTTTAATTCTAAAGAAAAAAAATGATAAAGAAATAAACTAAGAAACTAAGAAACTAAGAAACCTTAATGGCTACAGTGAGTCCTTCTCCTGTGGGTAAAATAGTACTTCTAAACTTAGAGCTATTTGCGAGTCGTGAATTAAATTCTCTTAATGCAATTACTTTTGTATTTAATTCTGGGTCTTCTATATTTTCTTTATAAATATTTCCCCAAGCAAAAGTATTGTCACCAATAATTAATCCACCCACTTTTAAATTGTCTTCAGCCCAGGTTAAATATTTAGGGTAAGATACCTTATCTGCATCAATAAAAATGGCGTCAAATGGGCCTTCTTTTTCAATTGATTTTAACATTTCGATCCCAGGACCAACGTGTTGTTTTATTAAATGAGAAACACCCGCCTTTTGAAAAGATTCTTTTGCGGCATCGGCATGTTTTTGCTCTAATTCAATGGTATGCAAAATACCATCATTTTGAATTCCTCTAGCAATGCATATTCCTGAATACCCAGCTAAAGTACCAACTTCCACAATTTTTTTAGCTTTAGAGATACGTATTAATAATTCTAAATGTAGGCCATCCATATTGTTTACTTGAATGAGTGGAATATTTAATTTAGCGGAACGATCTTTGACTTCTTTTAAAATAGAGTCTTCTGGTTTGAAAGTATCTATTGCATAATTTGAAATTTTTTCACTAGTCTGAGAAAATGCTTTTTCCATGATCATCTCTCCTTATATTTATAAAAATAAAGTATAGATAATAATAAAAAAAATCAATTATAAAAAAAATATAATTGATTTTTAAAAGAATTTTATTTAGAGAAATCTAATATAACAATTTTTCACCAGCATCTAATTTATCCACAATCCATGAAAGATAAGGATATATATAAGTATTATTTGAATCTTCTGCAGTGCATTTATCATTATTAGTTACTTTTTGTGGGCCAACTAATCTATGATGTGTTCCTTGTGTAATTGAAATTAAGGAATGAAAATTTCCACGTTTTACAAACTGAGGACCACCTGAATCTCCCTGACAAGTTTGACCATAAGACATATGTTCTTTTTTCATTATAATAAAAGTATCTTTCATAGATGGTGCTTTAGATATATCAATCACTCCCTTATTAATTGCATTTTGAAATGATAAAAGTTCATCGCTATTATACGAAATATTATGATTTGGCTTTCTTAATGTGGCAACAGCCCATCTTATAATGCCTTTTGAATTATCTTCAAATTCTCCTGTTTGTCCAAATCCAACAAAAAGAGTTTTTTCTCCATCAAAATATTCTTTTGCAATTCGAGCTTGTTTTATATTTAGTTTACTTATGGATTCTGTAGTTTTCAAAATAGCAATATCTGCAAAAGGAATATTATCTTTATTGCTAGGATTATAAATATTATTATAAATTATATGTCTAACTGTAATTTTTTTATCTGTTTTATAACTTAAGGGTTTTTCATTAAAAACAAAAACATCACTTCTAGTAGCTTTACTATAAACACCTTTATCATCTTTTTTATAAAAGCAGTGAGCAGCTGTTAAAATTGTTTTATCTGCAATTGCTACTCCTGTGCATATACCAAAATTTCCAGCAATATAAACAGTAGATTCGTATCCCGGTATATTTTTTTCCTTATCATAACCAGCGCATGAATTTACAATGTATTGAGTTGAATTTTTATTGTTATGAAATTGATCTAATAATTCGGAGCACGAAAGTTCTTTTTCCTTTTCTTTTGGATTTTCGCTACAAGAAGAAAATAAAAATAAACTTAATATAAATAAAGTTTTTTTAAACATGTTTTTCGATTTTCCTAATATGTTTATTTAATCGTAATTTTACCAGTAATCAGCTTGTATGGTTAAGTCTGAAAAAACACGGCATAAACAAGCAAGACGGTTTTCAGTTAATTTATTATTTTTCAATAACGTATTTTTTTCAAAATCATTTTGTTCAGAAATAGCATTGGGATTATTAGTTATTACTTTAATATTACAAGCACCACAAACACCTACTCCCGAACAGGCTGCCCCAATTGGCAACCCTCTTTTTCTAATAAAGACCCATAAATTAGCTCCTGCTCTCATGAAAAATTCATCAATTTTGTGTCCAGATTTATTAAGCAAAATTATTTTTACAGATTTTGACAAATCTTTTTGAAGAGGAGGAGTTTGTTGGTCCATTTATTTCACTTTCAAGCGTTCAAAAATTTGCGGGTCTTTTTTCAATAAATGCCTTCATGCCTTCTTTAGCTTCTGAGCCTACAAATAATAGTCCAAACTCGGATGATTCCAATGAACACCCTTCTTCAAAACGCAATTCAATGCCTTGCTTAATCACTTTTTTTGCAACTTGAATTGCATGAGGAGCATTTTTTATTATTTTATCAGATATTTGATCTGTAAAAGATTCAAGCTCATCATGTTTTGTCACATGATTTACCAAACCATGCAAATGGGCTTCTGCAGCGGAATATTTATCAGCTGTAGATATCCATTCTATAGCTTTTGACGCTCCTATGCGTCTTGTCAAGCGTTGCGTACCAGAAAAACCTGGAATAAGCCCTAACGTCACTTCAGGAAGTCCAAATCTTGCTTTCTCAGAAGCTATTATGAAATCACAAGCGAGGGCAAGCTCAAGACCGCCTCCTAGTGCAAACCCTT
Organism: Silvanigrella paludirubra; assembly: GCF_009208775.1. Lineage (NCBI taxonomy): Bacteria > Pseudomonadati > Bdellovibrionota > Oligoflexia > Silvanigrellales > Silvanigrellaceae > Silvanigrella > Silvanigrella paludirubra. The sequence continues at coordinate 351,227 of NZ_WFLM01000003.1, forward strand.
GAACACGTGCAATTGTGATTTGAGGTAAATTTTCAAGCATGCTAAATGTTTTAGCGCCAAAAATTGAAAATTGAGTGGCTCGTTCTGGGGAATTAAAGTCTTGCATTTCTTTTATATCTGCGCCAGCAACAAATGCTTTGTCCCCTGAGCCACAAATAATTAATACTTTAATTTGTTTATTTTCATTTAGAAAGTGACAATGATTATGGATTTCTTCAAGAACTTGTTTATTTAGTGCATTCAATTGATTTGGTCTGTTGATTTGAAGAGTTGCTTTTTTTCCATTTATTTCTAAGTGTGTTAAAGATTCTGTCATAAAATTTCTCCAAAAATAAAAAGCCATAGGTTTCAACCTACGGCTTTTTTACTCTATTTGAAATAATCTATCAAATTTTGTTATTAGTTCTTTATTGAAAGTTCATTATTAATTACCTTTTCAAATTCTGATTTTGGTAAGGCTCCCATTAATTGAACTCCATTAATATAAAATGCTGGTGTTGCATTAATTCCTAAGCTTTGACCATATTCCATTTCTGCATTGATTTTATCATGTATTGCTTGATCTTTTCTGCATGAATTAAATTCATCCATTTTTAATCCAATTTTTTGAGCAATCATAGTATATGTTTCATCACCCAATTTTTTATGATTTTCAAATAAAGCATCATGCATTTGCCAATATTTATCTTGTTTATTTGCGCACTCAGCAGCAATAGCTGCAGGAATAGCTTCTGGGTGTATTTGTACTAATGGATAGTTTTTAAATACGTAACGAACTTTTCCTTTGTATTGTTTTAATACTTCTTCAACAATTGGTTGTGCTGTAGCGCAGAATGGGCATTGAAAATCAGCAAATTCTACTATCGTAACAGGAGCGTCTGCGGGACCTTTTGAAGGAGAATTTCCAATTTCTACATTTATTTTAGGAGAAACTGGTTTTGATGCACCTAATACTTCTATTTCACCTTTTGAAAGCGCTTGTGCTACAAGTGCTCTAAAATAAGAACCTGCTGCTTGATTTTGTAAGTAAGGTTTAACAAGAGCTTCTTGTTGCTCTGTTGTTTTCCCTTTTAATTGAGGATTTTCAGCATTTTCTTTTATAAATTGTTTTATTTGTTCATTTGTTACAGTAGATTTTTCTTGAATAAACATTTGTTCAGCTGTATTTGTATTAGAAATATTTTTGCTTTTCATATATTCTTTTATAAGATTATCAAAATATCTTTTAGCTAAAATATTTTCTATGGCTTTATAAGATTGACTTTCAGCATCAAAAAGTGTTTGTAACTCTTGAGTCGTAAGATCAGAGCGTTTTAAGGTAACATTATTATATTTTCCAATGACTTCTGTTCCCGCTGCGGTTTTTGAACTGCTTGAGACTGTTGACGATGTTTGTCCAGTTAAGTTATTTGCAATTTTTTTATAATCATGAAAAAATAGTGGTATTGAGCCAACAACGGCAGCAGCTATAAAAATTCCGCCAATAATAAATTTTCCAGAAGACATAAAAACTCCTTTAAACGCATAAAAAATTATACCCAATCCTTCTTATGCACTTAAGAAGGGCGAATCAAGTACAGCTTACATATTCTGCACACTTTTAATATTTTCAGCAAGTTCTTTAGCATAGCGCTTTTCTTCAATTTTGCCATCAACATCAGGTAAAGTTTGGGCTTTTTTAAACAATTCGAGAGCAACGTTTTTGTCCCCCGCTTTTTTCTTAAGAATTCCCAAATACATTGTATTTAAACGGTATTCAGGACAACTTTGAATAGCCTTATTATAATATTCTTCCGCTATTTTTTTGTCACCAAATGATATCAGACCACCAGGTACTTCTTGATAATATCTTCCGAGGATTCTTAATGGGCCACACCATTGGTACTTTGGGTCAATTTTTGATGCTTCTATTAAGGCATCTCTTCCAGGTTTTGCATTATTTAATGCTGAAAATATTCCTTTAGAAAGTCCATACGATCCTAAATTAATTGCATACCAATAAAATCCTTCAACACGTTTGGGTTCTAATTTTTTTGCAATTTCTCCGGCCTCATAACCATATTTAAATATTTTTGTTTTTTCACTTTTAGTAAGAGTTTCTACTTGCATAAAGTTACCATAATAATAAACAAGGCGAGAAGTTCTCCAAGATATATTGAAATCGTTAGGTACTTTAACTTCTTTTTTAAAGAAATTTATAATTTCTTGCTCGCCTTCATTTGTTTCACGATTATCCCATAGTTTATCTAAAATTTTAATATTTATTTGGTCTTCAGAGGTTTCTTTAGCGATTGTGTTTGTTTCTTTAGTGCTTTCAGAGACTGTTTCTTTATCTTTAATAGCAGAGTCGTTTTGTGCGTAAGATATATTGCTAAATAAATTAAATGAAATAAAAATACCAAATAATAATTTCAAATTTTTTGTGATAATCATAAATGCTCCTGCCAGAATGAAAAGACTCAGAACTGGCAGATTATATTTTTTTTTGAGCACTGTAAATAAAGGAAGGAATTGATTTATTTATGAATTGATAAATTAAACAAGCTTTTTAAGATCTTCAACTTTATCTAATTTTTCCCATGGAAAATGATTACGTCCAAAATGTCCATAGGAAGCAGTTTCATGATAAGTAAATCCATTTTTCTGAGGATTTAATAGATCAAATGTTTTAACAATTCCAGATGGTGTCATGTTAAATACTTTTTGAACAGCTTCTTCAATTTTAACGCGATTTACTTTTTCAGTTCCATATGTATTCACATTAATACTAACGGGTTGAGCAACTCCAATTGCATATGCAATTTGAACTAGAGCTTTGTCAGCAAGACCTGCAGCTACAATATTTTTAGCAATATATCTTCCCATATAAGCAGCAGAACGGTCTACTTTTGAAGGATCTTTTCCAGAGAAAGCGCCGCCGCCATGTGCTCCATGTCCACCGTATGTATCAACAATAATTTTACGTCCTGTTAATCCACAGTCACCTTGAGGTCCACCAATAACAAATTTACCGGTTGGATTAATGTGATATTTTGTATTGGAATCAAGTAAATTTGAAGGAATTGTATTTTTAATTACATTTTCAATTACAAAATTACGAATGGTGTCTTGTGTTACGTCATCAGTATGCATTGTACTAACAACAACTGTATCCACTCTTTTCATTTTTCCATTATGATATTCAACTGTAACTTGAGATTTTGCGTCTGGACGTAACCAATTTGCACTACCTTCTTTACGTGCTTTTGAAAGATTACGTAAGATAGAGTGAGCATATTGAACTGTGGCAGGCATAAACTCAGGTGTTTCGTTAGTAGCATAACCGAACATCATGCCTTGGTCACCAGCACCTTGTTCTTTGTGTAAACCTTCGCCTTCATTTACACCTTGAGCGATATCTGGAGATTGTTGATCAACGGCAACAATAACACCGCAGCTTCTATATTCAAAGCCGTTGTTAGGATCATCGTATCCAATTTCTTTAATAACGTTACGAGCTATTTCAGAATAACTTTTCATTTTGCGTTTTTGTTTTTGTTCATTTGCGTGAACAGTTTCTGGATTTAAAGTAATTTCACCAGCAATAACTACTAATCCAGTTTTGCAAAGAGCTTCGCATGCTACTCTTGCTTTAGGATCAAATGATAAAAGTTCATCAAGAATTCCGTCAGAAATTTGGTCTGCTACTTTATCAGGATGTCCTTCACTAACGCTTTCGGATGTGAAGTAAGTAATTTCTGGAGAAGAAGAATTTAATGTGAGCGAGCGTTGAAACATATTCTATTTCCTTTCATATCAACCGCTGCAGAGTGGTTAACTTTAATTGATTAAATAAAAGTAACATTAAATTAAAATTCGGGTAACCCATAAGCCGGATTCTGTTTAAAACTACAATTTCTCTTGATGTTACGTTACCGTAGCATTCTTTGCAGCCAACCCGAGTGTCAGTGAGCCGAGCCAACTCTCCACCCCTATTTGGCTTTGCTTCAGATGGGGTTTGCCAAACCGACTGTCACCAGCCATGTCCGTGAGCTCTTACCTCACGTTTTCACCATTGCCAGCCTTGCGGCTTCGGCTGTGTATTCTCTGTTGCACTTTCCGTCGAGTTTCCCCGCCTGGCCGTTAACCAGCATCTTGCTCTATGAAGTCCGGACTTTCCTCACTCCTACAAAAGTAGGACGCGCTGTAGTTGAATTACCCGAATTGTCACCATTAATATCTGAATTCTTTCAAAGCAAGGAAGTTTTGAATTATTTTAAATAAAGTTTTAAAATTCGGCTTTTCAAAGAAGTATACTAACAGATTGCTTAACTTTCTTTTCTTAATCTTTTTCTTAGTGTAAACAATCTTTGCGAGGCTCGTTTTAGATATTTTTCGTGTGAAAGGTGAACCCAGTGGAAATTAAGAATTTTCAAGAATTTATTATCGCTCTTTGCAATTATTGGGTGGATCATGGCTGTATTTGGAGCCAACCTTATGATGCAAATATGGGAGCTGGGACCTTTCATCCGCATACATTTTTAAAAGGAGTTGGGCCTGAGCCATGGCGTTCTGTTTATGTACAACCATGTAGAAGACCTGTTGATGGGCGTTATGGAAAAAGCCCTTATCGTTTTCAACATTATTATCAATTGCAAGTGCTTTTAAAACCATCGCCATCAAATATAGTAGATATTTTTCTTAAATCCCTTGAACATGTTGGCGTTAATTTAAAAGACAACGATATTGGTCTTCTTGAAGATGATTGGAAAGGACCCACTCTTGGTGCTTGGGGATTAGGTTGGGAAGTCCGCGCCAATGGACAAGAAGTGACACAATTTACTTATTTTCAACAACTCGGCGGTTTAGATATTGATGTCGTTTGTGGTGAAATTACATATGGTTTAGAGCGTTTATTTATGTATTCTAAAGGATACAAAAATGCTTTAGATATGCCATTTAATGATCATTTTACTTATGGCGATATTTTTTATCAAAATGAATTTGAATTTTCTCATTTTAATTTTAAAGAAGCAGATACAAATGAGCTCTTTAGACATTTTGAAAAATGCGAAGAAAAAGTTTCTCAACTTTGCGAAAAAGGTTTAGTTTTACCAGCCTATGATTATGTTTTACAGGCTTCTCACTCATTTAATTTATTAGATGCTCGTGGTGCTATTTCTGTAAGTGAAAGACAGCGCTATATTGGGCGTGTTCGTGATTGTGCAAAAAAATGCGCAGTTCAATATCGTTCCGCACGTGAAAAACTTGGTTATCCTATGTTAAATCGTCTCGATACCGATGCGCGGAAACCTATTTATCCAAAAGGCATTATTCATAACGTAACAGAAAATAAAGAAACAAATGTCTATAAAAATATTTCCGATTTTTCAAATAAAGAAAAATTAAATGTTTTATTTGAACTTGGTGTTGAAGAAATGCCACCAAATTTTCAATTAAGTGCAAAAGCAGAGTTAGAAGAAAAAATTCATTCTTTTGTGAATATAGAAAATTTAAATTGGGTTTCATTTAAAAATGAAACAAAAGAAAATTTAAACAATGGTGGATATAAAGTAGATATTTCTTCACGTCGTTTAAGCATACAATTTAAAAATATTCCAAAATCGGAAAACTCAAAAACAGTTGAAATTTGGGGACCTGTTGAGCGTATTGCTAAATCTGCTGATGGTTCTTTATCTCCAGCTGGTCTTGGGTTCTGCAAAAAAAATAATTTAGATCCTTCAAATATTAGTTTTAAAACAAAATCGGATGGAACATTTATTTATGCCGAAAAACATGTAGTAGGACGTGACTTCCCTACTCTTTTGGCAGAAAAATTTAAAGAATGGTGTTATAGTCTTTCCGCACCACTTAAAATGAAATGGTTACCTGCAGAAATAAGTCCACAGTTTATTCGCCCTGTTCGTTGGATTGTTTCGTTGGTTGAGGACAAAGTTATTTCATTAGAAATGTTTGGCTTAAATTCGGGTCGTAAAACTTGTGGACAACGAATTTTGCATCCTGAAGAAGTTACTTTAAATCATGCAAATGAATATGAAAAAACATTAGAGAAAATATTTGTAGAGCCTTCGCTTGAAAATCGTAGAGCTATTTTTTCGTTTGAAGCAAACAAACTTGCTCAAAGCAAAAATGGGAAACTTCAAAATGATGATTCCTTATTAAATAAATGTGTCGGTTTATTTGAAAACCCGACTTTATTTATAGCTGAATTTGATAAAAAATATTTGCGTTTACCAAAGCCTCTTATTTCAAGTGTATTGCGTGAGCATATGAATTATTTTTCTGTTGAAACTCTAGATGGAAATAATTTATTGCCATATTATATAGGTTCAGCAAATTATAAATGCAATAATATTGAAGAAATGATCGAAGGAACAAAAACTGTTGTTATTGGTAGACTTGAAGATGGCGCTTTTTATTATGACACCGACTTAAGTACTCCTATTTCTGAGTTTCGTGATCGATTAAAGGATCAATTATTCCAAGCAGGAATGGGTACTTTATTTGAAAAAACAGAACGTCTTAAAAAAATAGCTGCATTAATTGCAAATCAATTATCGCAAAAAACAGATTTAAATATTATTGAAAAAGCAGCAGAGCTTTGTAAGGCCGATTTAAAAACAGGCTGTGTTCAAGAATTTCCAGATGAAATGCAAGGTTTTATGGGAGGGGTTCTTGTAAGGGAACAAAATATTTTTAATGACACAAATTGTTCTTTAATAGCTGCAAAAGCAATTGAAGAGCACTATATGCCTGCAGGTGCGAATTCTCCATTGCCTTCTACGTATGAGGGCGTCATTCTTTCCTTAACAGATAAACTCGATTCTCTTTGCATGATGATTTGCCATGGTGCGGAAGTAAAAGGCAATAAAGATCCTTTTGGTATGAGAAGACTTGCTTTGGGAGTTGCTCGTTTATTAGGTATAAAAGATGAAAAAAATAGTATCTCTGTTTCTTTAAAAACAGTAGTAGAAATTTGTTTAACTGTTATTCAAGAAAAATCTAAAGTAACAAATGAACACAAAGAAAAAATATATTCCTTTATTTTAGATCGTATGAAAGCAGCATTAGAGGGAGAATATGATCCTCGTTCTGTAGAGGCTCTCATAAGACAACTAAAAGAAGAGCCACTTCATAAAGTTCGTAATTTTGCCGAAAAAATTGCTATTGCATTAACACAATCTGGAAAAGGATCGTTATTAGAGGCCTTAATTCCATATAAAAGAGCAAAAAATTTAACACAGGAATGGACATCAACTGAAGTAAATTCTTCTTTGTTTAAAACAGCGGAAGAAATTTCCTTATTTGAAAAATTAAATAGTCTAGAAATCCGAATTAAAAGAAATATAGAAAATGCAGAATATAATGAATTGCTAATCGCGTTGGCAACATTAGCACAACCAATGGCGTCCTTTTTTGATGCTGTAATGGTTAATGATCCTGATGAAAATTTAAAAAGAAATCGACTGTCTCTTTTAAAGAAGATATGTTCCCTTTACGAAGACGTAGCCGACTTTTCTTTAATTCAGGTACAGTAATATGACTTTGAAAAATAGTTATCAGGTTTTTGGTGATAAAGATGCAATTGAAAATAAAAAACCAATTGCAATTACTTTTGGAAATTTTGATGGAGTTCATGAAGGACATTTTTATTTAATTCAAGAGTTAAAAAAAATGTCTAAAAATATTCCCATTGTTGTTGTTACTTTTGATCCACATCCTGCGACTTTTTTTTCTGGTGGAGTTGCAAAACCATTATTAAATACACTTTCTGATAAAGTATCGCTTTTATTAAAATCTGGAGTAAATACGGTAATTATTCAAGAGTTTACCAATGATTTTGCTATGCTTACTGCAGATGAATTTTGTCTTTGGTTAAAAGATAATTTTAATATTCAGGCAGTCATGCTTGGACATGATTTTTGTTATGGCAAGCAAAGGAAGGGTAATTTTGATCATATGAAATTGTTTGCAGAAAAAGAGCATTGGGAAATTAGGCAAACACAGCCATTTAAGTTATATGATGATAAAGTAGTTTCCTCTTCTTTTGTAAGACAAGTTTTATCTGATGGAAATGCAGAAGATGCAGAAAAATTACTGAGTCGTCCCTATTTTCTTCCCGGAGTGGTAGTTAAAGGCGACCAACGTGGACGATTAATGGGATTTCCAACAGCAAATATCGAGCTAGATGACATTCTTGTTGTTCCAAAATATGGTGTTTATGCTTGTTATGTTGAAATTGATTCTAACGGAATTTTATTGCCTGCAGTTATGAATTGTGGAGTACGCCCAACAATTGCGAGTGGATTAAAATTGCAAATTGAAGCTCATATTCTAGACTTTTCAGATGATATTTATTCAAGAAAAGTAAAATTTCATTTGAAAAAATTTATACGTGGTGAAATGAAATTTACAGGAATAGATCAATTAAAGGAACAAATAACCAAGGACGTTCAGCAAGCAAGATCTTTTTTAATGGATAACCTAAATGAGCAAGTTAATAAACTCTGAAAGAAATATTCAAAAATCTTTACCCCCTACGATCACAAATCATTTTAATAAAGAAATTCAAACACAACATAAACATATTCATTTAGATGACCCTGATCTTTATATGAATCGTGAAATTTCATGGTTATCATTTAATGAAAGAGTTTTAACAGAAGCAGAAAATAAAAATGTTCCTTTATTAGAGCGCGTAAAATTTTGTATTATATTTGCTTCTAATTTAGATGAATTTTTTATGGTGCGTTTATCTGGTTTATTAAGACTTGTAGCTCAACATCATACAACAATTTATGATGAAGAAGAGTCAGAGGAAACCCTCGATGAAGTTGCAATAAAAGTAAGAGAACTATTAAAACGCATTTCAAAATGTTTACATTCACAAATTTTACCTGAATTAGAGTTAAATCATATTTCTATTCCCAAATTTTCCGAGTTAACTCGATCAGAAGAAGAAAAATTAGACTCACATTTTGAAAGTCAAGTTTTTCCTGTTTTAACACCTCTTGCTGTTGATCCAGCGCATCCTTTTCCTTATCTTTCAAATTTATCTTTGTATTTAGCTGTTACTTTTGAAGGAATCTCCGAAAATGGAGAGCCTTTATTAGCATTAGTTGAAATACCGCAAAAAATATTAAGACTTATTCCTATTTCTCAAAAAGCAAATAAGCATCGCTTTTTTTTATTAGATGAACTTATTAAAAATTATATGCCTTCGTTATTTCCTTGGACACAAGTTACAGGAGCTTATGGTTTTAGAGTAACAAGAAATCTTGATTATCAATTATTAGATAATGAAGTTAAAGATTTAATGAAATCCATTGAATATGAATTAAAAGATAGAGAGCAAAAAACAGTAGTCCGATTAGAATATGAAAAAAATATGCCCGATTGGTTACGTAACAAACTAGCAACAGTCCTTGATTTAGATTCTTCTGATTTATATGAAATTGATGGCATGATTAATATGAGAGATTTAGCTCCCTTATTAAAAATAGAACGTTTAGATCCTAGTTTAAAAGATGCCGCATTTAATCCAAGATTAAATATTAATTTAGTTGATGCAAATAGAGATATTTTTGATGTTATTCGTGAACGAGATATTTTATTGCATCATCCCTATGACTCTTTTGCAAGTGTTCTCGATTTTTTAAGAAGTGCCGCTAAAGATGATAAAGTTCTTGCAATTAAACAAACATTATATCGTTCTGGTGGTGACTCACCTATTATTGAAGCTCTTGTGAATGCAGCCGAACGAGGAAAACAAGTTACTGTTGTTGTCGAATTGAAAGCTAGATTTGATGAAGCCAATAATATTGAATGGGCAAAACGATTAGAAAGAGCAGGAGCGCATGTTGTTTTTGGATTTATTGATTTAAAAACTCATGCTAAATGTACGCTTGTTGTAAGAAAAGAAAAAAATAACTATCTCCAAAAATATGTACATTTATCTACAGGAAATTATAATAGTTCAACTGCAAAACTTTATACAGATATTGGCCATTTAACAACAGACCCTGCATTATGTGATGATATTGCGAACGTATTTAATTTTATAACAGGCTTTAATATTTTGAGAGATCAAGATTTAACTCAAATGAGAATACCTCATTTTGAAAAAATTAAAGTAGCACCTTTTCGTCTTCGTGAACAAATTATTCAAATGATAGAAAACGAAAAAAGAAAAAATACTCATGATAACCAAGCACATATTATATTAAAAATGAATTCACTTGTTGATGTAAAAATTTGTCAAGCTTTATATAGGGCAAGTCAAAAAGGAGTGAAAATTGATTTAATAGTAAGAGGTGTGTGTATTTTAAGACCCGATATTCCAGGTGTTTCAGAGAATATTCGTGTTGTAAGTGTTATTGATAGATATTTAGAACACTCTCGTATTTATTGGTTTAAAAACTGTGGAGATCCCATTATTTATTGTGGTAGTGCTGACTTAATGGAACGAAATATGGATAGACGAATTGAAGTGGTTTGGCCTATTGAAAGTTCCGATTTAAAGTCTAAGTTAACAGCAATTTTAAATAATTTTTTAATAGATAATTGTAAAAGTCATGAAATGCAGAGTGATGGCTCATATGTTAGAAATCAACCTGCTTCAGGCGAAAAAATGTTACGTTGTCAGGATAAATTCATTGAATATGCTCGTCGTTATGGTATAAAGTCAATTGCCTATGATCAGGCAATAAAACCATTATTTGATAAAAAGGAATTTGATCGTATTCCTGAAAGATTTATTCCTTCTTTGGTTGTTGAAGAAATACAACCTAAAAGCCTCAAGAAAAAGAAGAAAAAATAATGTTAAATTTGCCTAATAAAAAAATATTTGAAAAAAAAAGAATAGCTGCCATTGATGTTGGGTCTAATAGTGTCCATATGTTAGTTGTTGATATGGAGTCTACCAACTCATTTACAATCATTGCCTCTGAAAAAGATCAAGTAAGATTAGCGGCTTCAATAGACGAAAATGGCAATTTAACAAATGAAGCTCTGAATAAATCAATTGTAGTCTTAAAAAAAATGAAAGAAATTGCTGATGGATTAAGAGCTCAAATTAGAGCAGTTGGAACGAGTGCTCTAAGAGAAGCTAAAAATGGTACTGATTTTGTTGCAAAACTTTATAAAAAAACAGGAATAGATATTGAAATTATCTCTGGTCATGAAGAGGCTAGGCTTGTTTACTTAGGAGTTCAACAAGGGCTTCCCATTCAAGGAAAATCGACTCTAATTGTTGATATTGGTGGTGGTTCAACAGAAATTGTCGTGGGTCAGTGGGGAGAAGAACGTTTTGCAACCTCGTTAAAACTAGGATGTGTCCGTTTAACTCAAGGATTTATTCATACGGACCCTTTAGGTGATGATCATTTAAGGGCTTTGGAACTTTATATTAATACAAGGCTTGAGCCCGTTTTATCTGAGGTTGAGAGAATTGGATTTGACTGTGCCGTGGGCTCATCTGGAACAATTAAATCCATAAAATCATTAGTTCTTGGATTAACAAACACGCCTCCTTTACAAACTATGCATGGTTCAACATTAACGGCAAAAGAAATATGGACTGCAAAAGAAGCGTTATTAAGAGCGCGTTCCCTTAAAGAACGTAAGCAATTACCTGGTCTTGATTCAAAAAGAGCCGATATCATTGTTGCAGGGCTATTTGTACTAAGTTCAATTACAAAAATACTTGGGATAAGAGAATGGACTATTTCTTTAACAGCGCTAAGAGAAGGTATTTTATTTGATACCATGCTGAGAGATGGTGTTTGGCTTCAAGGTGATACGAGTGATGTTAGATGGCGTTCTGTAAGATCTTTTGGTCAAAAATTTCATGTTGATGAGGCTCATGCCTTCCATATTACTTCTTTTGCTGTAAGTCTCTTTGATCAATTAACTTTTAAACATTCTTTGCCAAGTGCATGGCGTGAGTTCTTGCGTTCTGCCGCATATTTACATGAATGTGGGTTATTTATAGGGCATACAGGGCATCATAAGCATACCTTTTATTTTATTCGAAATGCTTCTCTACCAGGCTTTACAACGCGTGAAATGCAAATTATTGCTACTATCGTGCGTTATCACCGTAAGCGTATGCCAAGAGATAATGATGAAGTTTATTGCGATTTTGATAAAGAAATTCAGAAGGCAGTAAATATTTGCGCGGCAATTTTACGACTTGCAGTTTCGCTAGATAGAGGTCGTCAAGGTAAAATACAAGAGATAATCGTGAAAGAAAATTCATCTTCCAAAATGAGTTTAGCAGTTCATTTAAGAGCAACTCACGATATTGAACTGGAAATGTATGAAGCGGCTATTGAAAAAAAAGCTTTTGAAAATGTTTTTATGTGTTCCTTAGAAATTGTTCTTGAGCAATAGCATTAATGTAATATGAAAAAGGTTGGTATATATTGAATCGTAAACAGTTTTTCAAATTATATGTCCTAGTTTTTATTGCTTTGTATTCAGAGTTTAACTTTGCAAACCGTGAAATGTTTGTTCCTTTACCATTATCTGGAAATGATATTTCTGCAGGAAAAAAAGAATGTCCAAGAGTAGGATCCATTTCGGGAAGAATTAATATATTTGATACAAAATATTTTAACCCTGATTATTATAAAAATATTGTTATTCGGGTATCAGGAATAAACTATTCCGATCCAAATAGTATTTTATATGAATATTATCCAGATGAAGAAGGTTGTTTTTCAATTAAAAATAATTTTCATATTGGAAGTTCTATTTTATTATATATTTGGGATACAAATTCAAAATATTACTACAAAACAATAAATGCTTATGTTGGTTTAAAAACGAACTATTATGACATAAGTATTATCCCATTTGAAGATGTAATTTACACTTCTGATGCATTTGATAAAAAAATAAATGAAAATTTAGATCCTTTTAATTCTGATAATGATGAAATTCAGACAGAGCCTTCTACTCAATCATTAAATAACGCAGGCATGTGTGGTTACGCAGTTGGTATGTCGCCTGGTGATATTTTAGGAACTAAAATCTTAATTGAAAACTCTAAAGGGAAAAAATTTAAGGCGAAGTATTATAATAATAACAATTTACCATCATCTAATTTCTCAAGACTTTCTATGAGCGGCCATTTTTGTGTATTTAATTTAAATTCTTGTGATGAAAATGAATCTAATTGTACAGATAATGCAAACTATAAAATTAATTTTAATTTAAAAAATGGAGAATCTAAATCATTTGATATTATTATTCCAGATCGTACTTTCTCCGATAATAGTATTTTTGATTTAAAAGCAGCTGTTTATAGACCATTAGATTTTTATGCCATTAAAGATTTTAATACTAATGAATGGGTTAAAACTAACTATGTTGAAGTAAACATGACAAATAATTTAACCAATAATGATTCAATAAAAGGGCTTCAATATTTTCCAGTTGGTGACGATATTGTTAAAATAAATTATAAAACTTCAGCAACGGAATCAGATAGATATTTTAAATTAATTCCGACCTCAGAATTATTTACGTCAGATATGTTTAAATATGAATATCATCCTGGAATGGAATTTGTTGATAAGAAAAACATTGTAAATGTCCGAGTATTTGATCCAAATGCTTTAAATTTAAATAAAGAGTATTTAGCTCCTTTATATAACACAAATACAGGATCAGCCTTTATTAGTTTAGATTTATCAAGATACAATTCGCAATTTGATTCTGTAAAATTAGAAGTTCGTAATTTCTATGGAGCACTAGTTCGGAGTTCTGTTAGTAGAGATTATTATCGAAATGAAGTTTATGATACTTCTATAAGTGATAATGATTTTTCAACCAATGGTCTAAATGATTTAAAAATTATAAATTCTAATCAAAATTATTTGAATGGTTTTATTTACAACTTAAAACCAGGGTATTATCAAATATTTTTAGTAGATAAAAAATCAAACGGAAAAGAAGAAATTTTATTTACCAATTTGATTCAATCCTTCCCAAATAGAACTCAGGTGATTACAGATTCTTTAGACCCATCTCCTAATAAGACTCACGGTAATGATAAAGCATATGTTATTGCTTCAAATGTAATTACAAATCCAGATTCCAGTTCGTTAGAATGGAGCGCTGAAATTGAAGAAAAATTCTTAAAATCTAATTTGCCTTTTGATATTCCTTTAAAAAGTAATTCTTCTGAAATAAATGAACTAAGAAATGAAAAATTACTTATAAATTCAAACATATTTTTTAAATATAGTACCGATGAATTGTGTGGCATTACAAGATTAAAACCAGTTTTTCTTGAAAAAAATAAAGAATATGATGATTTAATTGAAGAAATACCAAAATATGACTTTTATCGTAATATTAAATTGCCACCTTATTCTAAGTAACTTTAAATTATAATTCTTCATTATTTTTAATAAAAGATGTTTTTCTAATGGAAATAATGATTCCTATTATAATAAATATTGTTAAGAAATAAAGAGAATTGTTATACCATGTATAGTCAGTATTTAAAAAATCGAGACTTTTTGTTCCAAAAAAATAGCCAGTCCCCTCCCCAATACCCATAAATAAGGCATAAATTGCAAATATTGCTACTCGAGAATCATTTGGAACATATTCAGCTAAAAGTGCTTGAAAGGCTGGTATGAATAATATTTCTGAAAATGTTAAAAATAATACCCCTAAAACAATATTAAATACGGAATGATAAATAATTAAAGATGAAAAACCAAGAATAGATAAAATTAAAGAAATAGAAATTTGAAAATAGTAATTTTTACTATAATTATTCATTATTGTATTTACTTTTAATGAAATAAAAATAACTAAAGCTCCATTAATTGCTGATATTATCCAAATATATGAATTGTTTTTTAGAATATGTGAAAGTAAAATAGGTGCAAGTGAATAGAGTTGAGCGCAAAAAAACCAGCTAATTAGTATAAGAAAATAAATATGCCAAAGAGATTTTCTAAAAATTAATTGAAATATTGTTTTTATTAAGTTTTTTTGAACTGGGATATTGATATTTTTCATTGAAAAAAATGTAAAAAAACCTGATATAGTCAAAAATATTGCCATGAATAAAAATGCAAAATTTTTATTAAAATAAATATAAATTAGATTTATTATTATTGGTCCAATTGTTGCAGATATATTTGTGCCAATATGCAATATAGAAAATTTTTTTGTTGAATTATTATTATTTGTATCTAAAAATGACGTTAATACTCTAGTTATAATAGAATTGCTTCCATAAAAAAGTCCAATTAATGTTAAAGATAAAATAATCACTGAATAATTTTGATAAAAACTTAATAAATAATAACCAATCGCACCAGCAAATTGCATTATGGATAATAAAATATTTGCTTTTATTTTATCGAATATTGGAGAAAATAATAATCTACCCCATCTTGCTGTTATGGAGCTAATTAACATAGCAAAACCTATTTTATCTGTATGAATATCTTTATTTTCACTCAAGAAAATAGCAAGCATGCTTAATGGCGCTAAATATCCAAAACTTGTAATAATTTCTTGGATAAACAGATTTTTTATGTTTTTATTAACTTCTGACATGTATAATCCTTTGAGGATTATATCGAACTTTATAAATAAAAATTAATGCTTTTTAATTTTTTTTAAGGATTTTTTCTAAAATTTTTCGTCTATTCCACTTTTATTAATTATTGCTTTTCGAGCATATTCATCACACATTTCGTTGTATTCATTTCCTGAATGTCCTTTAACCCATTGCCACGATAAATTGTGTTTTCTTTGTAATAGACTTAACTTTAGCCAAAGGTCTTGATTTTTTACAGGCTCTCCCGACTTTGTTTTCCAACCATTTTTTTGCCAATTTTCAAGCCAACCTGCCGTAAAAGCATTTTTGACATATTGACTATCAGTGATAATAAGAACAGGCATAGGACGTGTAAGGCTTTCCAAACCATGAATGACACCCATGAGCTCCATTTTATTGTTCGTTGTATGGTTCTCATAACCAGATATTCGGCGCTTGAGATCATGATACAATAAAACACAAGCCCAACCTCCTGGTCCTGGATTTCCAGAACATGCACCATCTGTGTAAAGTGTTACTTGTGAAGACATAAATATTTAACTTTCATTAAATTGCGTCATTTTAAACGCAATTTGTTTAAAATGTAAAAGGGAAAGAGTAATTGAATGTTAGCAGATTTGCCACCAGAACAACAAAATATCAATGTAAATTACCCCATGGTAGACGGAATCTCTGCCCAGCTCGTTCCTCTAAAAAACGAAAATATTACCTTCCCTAGGACAGTATTTTCATTTGGCATTTATAACGAAGTTTTAACAAATACAACTAAATCAAATTATACTTCACCAGGGTATGGCTTTTCTTTAGGAATGCAGCATCAAATAAGAGGAATGTGGAAAGGTGGACTTGATATTCGTTGGGCAGATTGGGTTTCAAATAATACTCAACAAAACCCCGATTTAAGCCCATTGTCTATTTTTTCAAAAATTGAGGGAGATCCGCCCATTCAGTCCTTAGTTGGAGACTATTGGGGAAAAGTATTTCAACCCTTTTTCACAGGAGGTGTCGGATATACTTTATTTTTTAGTGGACGCTCTTGGTCTGCGGTTCAATCAAAAACATCATTAGGGCAGGCTTCAATAACATATGGTGTAGGTTTTCGTGTTACATTACCTAAATCTTTTGCGGTAAGAGCATCTTTTGAAAATTGGAGAGGTGTTCAGACCTCAGATGTTTCCGCTCAAATTTATCGTTTGGAGTTGGTATTTGGAGATGTCGATAATATCTAAATTTGTATTTTTATTTTTATTTGTTAATTTAAATGCATTTGCTCAAAAAATTGTTTTGACAAATCCTGTTGGAAAAAAAATCCCAGAAGCAACTTTAATTTCATTGAATCGTTCCATTATGAGTTGTGGAGAAAGAACGGGATTATCTGTCTATTCCTCAATCGAAATTCAGGCTGTTTTATCTATTTCTAATATGTTAACTTCAGAAAAAACTCCTTTAGAAACAAATTGGGACATCTTTTCTCCAACAATAAATTCAAATTCTACTGGTTCTTTAAATGAAAAAGAATTTTTAAATTATCCCCCTGATGTCCAAAGAATAATCTTTTTATGTCTTACCTGGGACGAAAGTTTCCGCTTAAAATTATTTAATATTTCTAATGATGCATTAGATGATATTACAAATAATGTTATGAAGAAAAAACCTTGGAGTGTACTGCCCAAGAAAGTTTCGGAACGGATCGATGCTTTTTCGCAATTAACTATTAAGGATTTTGTTTATTTAGTTCTTAGAGCAAATACATTTTATACTGTTCGTGGGGGATTTAATAAAAATCCAACATTATGGGCAACTTCTTTTTCGTGGCGTGTCCCCGTTACAACAAGTATTCAGCCTAAAGAAAAAAACGATGTTGAACCCAAGGAGAATGATAATTAAAAAAGAAATTTTATTTATATGGAAAGGCAATTTATTTAAATATAATTTAAATGATGGCAATTCTACTATACAAAAAATCACAAAAACTGAATTTGATTCTTATTTTAAAGAAACTTCACTGCCTAAAGAAATGAACCAAATATCAAAAGAGGATAAATACGCTTCCAGTTTAAATTCTTTAGAGGAATTTTGTAATAAATCTTACATACAAACTGCAAATGAGCACTTTTCTTCATTTTTTATTTATTTATATGATAATATTTTTGCAGCTTATTTAAATGTAAATATTATTTTTGATAATGCTGAAATAGACTATATTTGCGTTGATAAAAAGTTTTTAAGAAAAAGCATTTCATTTCAACTTATTTCTTTGTTTGAAACTATTTGCAAACAAGAGAATTTTTCGAAAATTGATAAAATTTTACTTGAAGTAGGTGCTTTAAATGAACCCGCCATTAATTTGTATCATAAACTAGGTTATAAAAAAATTTCAGAAAGAAAAAATTATTATAAAAGTAAAGAAGATGCTTTTATTATGGAGAAAATATTGTGAAAGTAGGTATTTTTCACACAGCATTTTTAGGAGATATTGCATTAGCAAGTCTTTTAATTGAAGCATTATACAGAGAAAAACATGAAGTATTTTTAATTACAAAAAAAATGGCTTCATTATTATATAAAGATGATTATAGATTAAAAGGCTGTATTATTGCAGACAAAAAAAAAGGAATTGAAAAAGTAAAATCCATATATAATATAGCAAAACAAATAGATGCTTTAAATCTTGATGTTTTGTTGGTACCACATAAATCGTATACAACAGCTCTAATTTCTTTATTAACTAAAGTACCAAAAAAAGTAGCATATAACGATACCTCTTTTAAAATGCCTTTTACTCATTTTCAAGAATTTAAAAAAGATCTTCATGAATGCTTACGATGTTTGTATATAGCTCCAGATTGGCTTGTGAATAAAGAAACTATGTCGCAAGTAGAAAAAATAGCGAGACCTATTTTAATTTCCAATAATAAATTAGATCTATTTTTATCTAAAAATCCTAACTATTTTAATGAATCCATACCTTTTTTTATAGTAAGTCCAGGTTCTGTTTGGCCTACAAAAAAATACCCGGCAGTTCAATTCGCAAAAGCAATATTTTTATTATTAAATAAAAATAAAAATATAAAATGTATTGTCTCAGGTACTATTGATGATCAAAAAGATATTAATGAAATATTTAACTTTTTTTCTCCTTTTCCAGAACTGGCAAATAGAATAATAGATACCTCTAGCTATTTACCTTTAAATGAGTTTATGGCTCTTGTGTCTAAATCCTCTTTTGTCATTGCAAACGATTCTAGTCCTATTCATATTGCTTCTGGTTTTAATATTCCTGTGGTTGCTATTTTTGGTCCGACAACTTGGAAATTCGGATTTTTTCCAACTTCTGAAAAAAGTGTAACGTTAACTTATAAAGACCAATATGGGAACAATTTGTCTTGTCATCCATGCTCTCCTCATGGTTCGAAAGAATGTCCTAAAAAACATTTTCGCTGTATGCGTGAGCTTTCTCCTGATCTTTTGGTAGAATCTGTTGAAAAGATAGTGCCTCAATTTTTTGAATAAGGGGATTTATATGCAGCCAATAATTGGTAATTTTCGTATTTTAAGACCAAAATATGAAATTTCCCAGGTAGATGGTTTAAACTGGATAACGCAAGCACATGCATTATCAAAACATTTAGAAAATAGTTTTTTGCAAAATAAAAAAACATTACCCGAATTAAAAATATATATGGAAAATTATATAAATCGATTTGGTTGTAAGCCAGATAAAATTGAAAATAGAGGCACTTCAATTGACGATTACTCTCATCAAAACTGGGAAGAAATGAGTTTTTTTGATTTAAAAAAAAATATATCAGGAGCCTTTTTGCATAAAAGAATGGAATTTTATTCTCAGGTTGTGAATGAAATTGTTGTTCAGTTTTATAATGAAATAGAAATACCACCAGCCCATTTAATTCACGTTACCTGTACTGGTTATTCATCGCCTTCATCTGCACAGCGGTTGGTTTCAAATAAAGGTTGGGGAAATAAAACAAAAGTAACTCATGCTTATCATATGGGCTGTTACGCTTCTTTGCCTGCTTTAAGAATTGGACATGGCTTTATTTTGCAGGAAAATCAATTCTCGTTATTTAATAATGAAGAGATTAAAAATAATAGAATAGATATTATTCATACGGAATTGTGTACTTTGCATTTTAATCCTTCTTTACATGATCCAAGTCAAATAGTAGTGCAAAGTTTATTTGCAGATGGGTTTATACATTATTCTTTATTTGATGAAAATTATTTTAATAATTCAGGCTTTAAAAATGGACTACAAGTATTAATTAATCACGAAGAAATTCTTTCACATAGTACAGATGCCATGTCATGGGATTTAGATGATCATGGTTTTCTAATGGAATTATCAGGTAAAGTTCCCTCTATTATTGCTGAAAATATAGAAAAATATATTATAGAAATGAGTTCAAAAATTGGACTTGATTTTAATGAAGTTAAAAATAATGCCATTTTTGCAATACACCCAGGTGGACCCAAAATAATTCAATTTATTAAAGATATTTTAGTTTTAAATGAATTATCAATTAAAAACAGTGAAAAAGTTCTTAAAAAATATGGAAATATGTCTTCTGCTACTCTTCCTCACATTTGGGAATCCGTTTTAAATTCAAATCCCAAAAAAGGTACTTTTGTTTATAGTCTTGCTTTTGGACCAGGATTAACAATTTCTGGCTCTATTATGAGAATAGTATGATTTATTTTGAAATTATTTCTATAATTATTATTATGACTCATGGTATGATTATGTGTTTAGATGAATTTTATTTTCATCATAAACGAAAGCTCCCTAAATGGGAAAGACTAGGTCATCCTATTGATACTTTATTTTTTTTCTTCTGTTTTCTAATTGTATTATTTTTTCCAATGACAAAATTAACGGTTATTCTATTTTTTATATTATCTTTTATTTCTAGTTTGATAATAGTAAAAGACGAATTTATTCATGCTAAAAGTTGTTGTATCAAAGAAAATTATTTACATGCTATTTTATTCGTATTTCATCCAATACTTTTAATTATTCTATTTTTATCGTGGTCTTCTTTTACTAAGTCTTATTTCAGTGGCTTAGAAAATTTTAATTCTATAATTGTTAAAAATATTATTTATTTTCAATTTGTAACAACTGCTTTATTTTTTATTTATCAAATTATATTTTGGAATTTTATATATAAAGAAAAGTCTAAGCTTTAGCTAATTTATTTGAGACACCTAAAATAAGAAGTTCTATTTCTTTTGTTGTTTTTATTAGTTTTTCACCTTCGTCAATAAGTTCATTTGCAGATGATGAAGTTTGAATTGCTGAAGTTTGATTTTTTTGAGTTGCTCTGTCTATTTCTGTCATAGCTGTTGTGATTTGTCTAACACCAATTTCTTGTTCTTTTGTTGCAGATGAAATTTGTTCTATAACAGAAACCATATTAATAATATCTTCAGAAATGCGGACAAAAGATTCTTGAACTTCTGTTGTTACTGCTTTTCCTTCTGTTACCCTAACTTTTGTTACCCCTAAAATTTTATTCACTTCTTCTTGGCTTTTTAAAATAAGATCTTGAATTTCTTTTGCCGATTTTCCACTCACTTTTGCTAAGTTACCAACTTCTTCTGCAACGACGGCAAATCCTTTTCCGTATTCACCAGCACGAGCAGACTCAATAGATGCGTTTAAGGACAACAACTCTGTCTTTGAAACAATATCATTAATGACAGAAGTTTTTGCGTGAATTTGATTGATAATTTCTGCAATATTTTGGAGTTGGTTATTAGACTCTTGAATGGTGTCCATGCTGTTCGTTAATCTTTTCATGGTTCTTAAACTTCCTTCCGCTTTCACAGAAGCATCTTTTGCTACTAATGCTGATTGAGTTGCATTTTCGGAAGTTTTATTCACCATGCTTGTAATTTGATTTATAGCAGCCGTTGTTTGATGAACAGAAGCGGCTTGTTCTGTAACAGATTCCGATAAACCTTGAGAGTTTTTCATCAATACATTTGATATTTCCATAGTCGCATCGCCTTGGTGTTTAAGGCTTATAATCGATTTACTTATATTTTTAGTTAATTTAAGAATAGAAAAAATGATTAATAAACATACTAAAATAGATATAATTAGAACAGTTGTCATTGTAATAATAGTAATACTTGTTAAATTAGCTCCTTGTTTTGTAGAATTTCTGCCACCCTCAATATTAAAATTTTCTTCTTTAGTTAAAGCGTCTAAAAATTTGAATAAAGAGCTTTTCCCAATTTTATTGTAATGATTTAAAGCTTCAATGCCCCTATTCTCTTTAGCTAAATTAATTTCTTCGTTGTAATTTTTTATAAATTCTTTATAGGTTGCAATTGTTGCGTCATAATATTCTTTTTCTCCTGGACCGATATATTTTGAATAATTTTCAAATTCTTTATCTAAATCTTCTTTAAATGTTTTAAGATCTTCTAAATTTTTTGAGAGTTGTTCTCTTTGATTCGCTACAGAATTTGCAATGACTAAAACTTCTCTTCTAGAAAGGTTTCCAAGTGCAAGGTTGATTTTGGATATAATTTCGATACTTGGCATCCAATTTGTTCCGGTATCGTTTGCATACTCTTGTGTTTTATTTATCATATAAATACAATACGTACATGAAAATAAAATTAAAAATGCTAGGATAGATATAGATAAAATTATTTTAAAAGAAAGGCTTTTATTTCCCATTTGAACACTCCAAAAGAATACCTATTTAAAATTGTATTCTTTTTAACGTGCTTTAAATATATTCATAAAAAAGTGCCAAAAATATGACAATTTTGTATATATGAATATAAAATATTTACTTTTGAATTGTATAAATTTTTCCAAATTCGGATTTTGGATATATATTTTGGTATAAAGCATAGTATTTTTTTGAATTGATATCATCTTTTCTTTTTGCTGCTTCGTTGGATAACATAAGTTGATATGGGAAAATCCACAATGGAGGATTATAGGAAAATAAATTTTTTTCTATTTTATGAACTCCATTTCTGTAAAATAAATTTTCAATATTTTTTAGAGGCTGCTTATTTAAAGCCATTTCTGAAGCTTGTAAATATGTCTCTATTAATTTTTGAATTTCGACCGTTCCTTTGTTTAATGATTTTTTCTTTTTTATACTTAAGCTTAATTTTTTGAAATTTTCTTTTTTATTTAAATTTAAATAGGCAAGTGCTCTTGAAAAATCTACAAATAAATTTCCAAGCTGACCAAGTTGTTCTGGTGTTTCTAGTAAAATAATATCATTCCATTTTTCGAAACGGGCTAAAATAAGGTGTTCTAATGTTAAAAAAGTATCACGATAATTTACTAAGGTTTCCATTCTACTCGGATCCATTTTGTATTTAATTTCACGAGCATATTTTATGGAAAGATCGTAATTATTTGTCAAAAATCCTAAAATAGTTAGAAAATGATGAGAATGTAAATAGTGATATTCATAATAATATGAATTTAAACCAGCACCATTATTTTTAAAATAATTTTCGTCAATTTGGATTGCATTTAAATTTGCTTCAATTGCTTTTTCATACATTCCACGGCGCCAATAAATATGATTAGGCATATGTGTATAATGTGCAACTATATTATTAGAAAATTTAGAAAGTTTTTCGGCTGCAATCAATCCTAACGGATCTTCTAAATTTTGTTCTGCCATATGAATATAGGTGTGTAATATTCCAGGGTGATCTGGGTATTTACTATCTTTTAAAATAGGTTCCATTAAAGTTAAAGCTTGTTGTTTTAATACATTATTCGATATATTTCCACAGTGAGAGTCCATACTTGTGTTGTCATCTACATTGCTATAATAAGCGATAGCGTCTACATATAATGCAAGAGTTTCTATATGCCAATCTTCGTTCGTTTTATACTTTTCATATAATTTTTTTAAGGAATTAATATAATTTAATTGTAATTGTTTAGAAGACGTGTTGTTTAAGGTAAAACTTTGCTCTGCTGTTTGTATTAAATCATAATAAAATTCATTATTCGAATTTACTAAAATTTTTGCTTTTATAATGTCATTGTATCCTACTTTACTAAATGGAAGGCCGAGTTCTAATGCTTGTTTTTTTTTAGCCAATGCTAAACCCCAGTAGCAAACAGCACAGTTAGGATCATAAATTAAAGCTTGTCTAAAATTATACTCAGCTTGTGAATACAAGTAACCATAAAAAGCAAGCATTCCATTATCAAATAAATTTTGAGCTGTTTTATCTTTGCTTGCATTTTTAAATTGAATATTTGCAAACGAATGATTTATAAAGAATAATAATGCGGTAATAATAAATATACGAGAAAGCATAGTTACTCCTAAATGATTGGAAATTAAGTTTTAATTTTTTTTTATATTTATTTCAAGCAATATTAGTTTTTTTTTATTTATTAATTTAATGTATTTTGGTGACCTTATAAATTAGGCTGCTTTACTTTTTGTGCCCATAATTAAAATTTCAATATCATCGGTAGTCTTAATTAGTTTTTCGCCTTGTTCCACTAACTCATTCGAAGACTGTGCTGTTTCGTTAACGGAAGTTTGGTTTCTTTGAGTAGCTCTATCAATTTCAGACATAGCTGTAGTAATTTGTCTTACCCCAATGTCTTGTTCTTTTGTGGCAGCAGATATTTGCTCTATAACAGATACCATACTAATAATGTCTTCAGAAATATGAACGAATGACTCTTGTGCTTCTGTAGTAACAACTTTTCCTTCTGCAACTCGATCTTTTGTTATATTTAATATTTTATTAACTTCTTCTTGGCTTTTCACAATAAGTTCTTGAATTTCATGTGCTGATTTTCCACTAATTTTAGCAAGGTTCCCTACTTCTTCAGCAACCACAGCAAAACCTTTTCCATATTCCCCTGCACGCGCAGACTCAATCGAAGCATTTAAGGAAAGTAATTCTGTTTTAGAAACTATGTCATTAATAACAGATGTCTTTGCATGAATTTGATTTATAATTTCGGCAATATTTTGTAATTGGCTATTGGATTCCTGAATGGTTTCCATGCTATTTACTAATTTTTTCATGGTCTCTTGGCTGCTTTCTGCTTTTTGAGAAGCATCTTTTGCAACAACATTTGATTCTTGAGCATTTTCTGAAGTTTTATTCACCATACTTGTAATTTCATTTATTGCTGCAGTTGTTTCATGAACAGAAGCCGCTTGTTCTGTTACAGATTCCGATAACGATTGAGAACTTTGCATTAATACTTTTGAAATTTTCATAGTACTATCGCCTTGTTTTTTTAAACTTTCGATAGAATCTTTAATTGTATTTGTTAATTTTGAAATGACAATTATAATAATTGTGCTTATAATAAGAGAACAAATTAATACGATTGTCATGGTCAAGTTTGTAATTGATGTTAAATTGGAGCCTTGTTTGGTAGAGCCTGTGGCACCTTCTGAATTAAATTGTGACTCTTTATCAACTGCATCCATGAATTTAGTTAACGCAGGAAGCCCTTTATTTACATAAATCTGGTAAGATTCAATGGTTTTATTTTCTTTTAATAGATTCATTTGTTCATCTAATGCTTTAATATATTCATTATAGGAGGCTAATGTAATATCATAAAATGGCTGTTCACCTGGAGCTAATAATTTTGAATAATCTTTTAATTTTTTATCAATTTTTGTTTTAAATTCATTCAAACCTGCTAAATTTTTTTCCATACCTTCTTCATTATTCGCAAATTTTGAAGCCATAATATTTAAACTTCTTCTTGTAATACGCCCAATTTCTTGATTAATACTTGAAAATGCTTCTATGCTTGGAAGCCAACTTGATGCTGTGTCTTGAGCATAAACTTGAGTTTTATTGATCATCAAAATACAGTAAATGCAAGAAAATAAAATAAGTGTTACCAAAATAGAAATCGAGGTTATAATTTTAAAAGATAAACTTTTATTATTCATAAATATCCCTGAAAGAATAAGGTTTATGCTGCCTTATTCTTTCTTCCTAAGATTAAAACTTCTATTTCATTTGTGTTTTGAATTAATTTTTCACCTTGTTCAACTAATTCGTTTGAAGATTGGGCTGTTTCGTTCACGGAAGTTTGGTTTCTTTGTGTTGCTCTGTCTATTTCAGACATTGCTGTAGTAATTTGTCTTACCCCAATGTCTTGTTCTTTTGTTGCAGCAGATATTTGTTCAATGACAGACACCATACTAATAATGTCTTCAGAAATATGTACGAAAGACTCTTGTGCTTCTGTTGTAACTACTTTTCCTTCTGCAACACGATCTTTCGTTATATTTAATATTTTATTCACTTCTTCTTGGCTTTTAACAATTAGTTCTTGAATTTCATGTGCCGATTTTCCACTAATTTTAGCAAGGTTCCCTACTTCTTCAGCAACCACGGCAAATCCTTTTCCATATTCCCCGGCACGAGCGGACTCAATCGAAGCATTTAAGGAAAGTAATTCCGTTTTAGAAACAATGTCATTAATGACCGAAGTTTTTGCGTGAATTTGGTTTATGATTTCAGCAATATTTTGCAATTGGCTATTGGATTCTTGAATGGTCTCCATGCTGTTCACCAATTTTTTCATGGTGTCTTGGCTGCTTTCTGCTTTTTGTGACGCGCTTTTTGCTACGTTAGTTGACTCTTGTGCGTTTTCAGAAGTTTTATTTACCATACTTGTTATTTCATTAATTGCTGCTGTTGTTTCATGAACAGAAGCAGCTTGTTCTGTTACAGATTCCGATAAAGACTGTGAGCTATGCATTAAAGTTTTAGAAATTTTCATGGTGCTGTCACCTTGTTTCTTTAAACTTTCTATGGAATATTTTATTGTATTTGTTAGTTTAAAAATAGTAAAAATAATAATAAAGCTTATAATAAAGGAACATAATAAAACCGCTATCATGGTCCAGTTTGTAATTGAAGTTAAATTAGAGCCTTGTTTTGTAGAATTTAAAGCCCCATCCGAATTAAATTGTGTTTCTTTACTAACAGCATCCATAAATTTAAACAAAGCAGGAAGCCCTTTATTTGCATATACTTGGTAGGATTCAATCATTTTATTTTCTTTTAATAAACCAATTTGTTCGTCTAATGTTTTCATATATTCATTATAAGAAGCTAAAGTGGCATCATAAAAAGGTTGTTCACCTGGGCCAATTAGGCCATTTGTAATATATCCTTTTATTTCTTTATCTAGTTTTTCTCTAAAATCAGTTAAACCTGCAAATTTTTTGTCCATTCCCTCTAAATCATTTGCAAATTTTGAGGCCATAATACTTAAACTTCTTCTTGAAATATTTCCTATTTCTTTATTAATTCTCGCAAATGCTTCAATGCTTGGAAGCCAATTTGTAGCGGTGTCTTGTGCATAAACTTGAGTTTTATTGATCATATAAATGCAGTAAATACAGGAAAATAAAATAAGTGAAACCAATATAGAGACTGAAGTTATAATTTTATAAGATAAACTTTTGTTGTTCATAAATAACCCCAAGTGAAATAAAGCTTAAGAAGCCTTATTTCCTCCTAAAATTAAAACTTCTATTTCTTTTGTTGTTTGAATTAATTTTTCACCCTGCTCTACCAATTCATTAGAAGACTGTGCTGTTTCGTTAACCGATTGTTGATTTTTTTGTGTTGCTCTGTCTATTTCCGACATTGCTGTAGTAATTTGTCTTACCCCAATGTCTTGCTCTTTTGTGGCAGCAGAAATTTGTTCAATGACAGAGACCATACTAATAATGTCTTCAGAAATATGAACGAAAGACTCTTGTGCTTCCGTTGTCACTACTTTTCCTTCTGCAACTCGATCTTTTGTTATATTTAATATTTTATTGACTTCTTCTTGGCTTTTTATAATAAGATCTTGAATTTCTTGAGCCGATTTTCCACTAATTTTAGCAAGGTTTCCTACTTCTTCGGCAACCACGGCAAACCCTTTTCCGTATTCACCTGCACGCGCAGACTCAATCGAAGCATTTAAGGATAAAAGTTCTGTTTTAGAAACAATGTCATTAATGACTGAAGTTTTTGCATGAATTTGATTTATAATTTCGGCAATATTTTGCAATTGGCTGTTGGATTCTTGAATGGTCTCCATACTATTCGCCAATTTTTTCATGGTCTCTTGGCTGCTTTCCGCTTTTTGTGACGCGCTTTTTGCTACATTTGTTGACTCTTGCGCATTTTCTGAAGTTTTATTTACCATACTTGTAATTTCGTTTATAGCAGCCGTTGTTTCGTGGACAGAAGCAGCTTGTTCCGTTACGGATTCTGATAAAGATTGTGAACTTTGCATTAAAGTTTTAGAAATTTTCATGGTGTTGTCACCTTGTTTCTTTAAACTTTCAATGGAATTTTTAATTGCATTTGTAATTTTTAAAATAATAAGAACAATAATTGCGCTTATTATTATAGAGCTAATTAATACAAGAGTCATAGTCCAATTTGTAATAGATGTTAAATTAGATCCTTGTTTCGTAGAATTAATAGCGCCTTCTGAATTAAATTGACTTTCTTTGTTAACAGCATCTAATAATTTTTGTAAAGCAGGGTTCGCTTTTTTAATATATGTTTCATAGGATTCTTGAGTTTTGTTTTCTTTTGCAAAACTTATTTGTTCGTCTAATGCTTTTATATAATCATTATAAGCTGCTAAAGTAATATCGTAAAAGGGCTGTTCACCTGGTCCTATTAAACCATTTGTGATATAGCCTTTTATTTCTTTATCTAGTTTTGCTTTGAAATCATTTAATCCCTCAAGTTTTTTATCCATTTCTTTGGGATCATTTGCAAATTTTGAATTTAAAATATATAAACTTCGTCTTGAAATATTTCCTATTTCTCTATTCATAATTGCAAATGATTCAATACTTGGAAGCCAGCTTGTTGCTGTGTCTTGAGCATAAACTTGGGTTTTATTGATCATTGTAATGCAGTAAATACAAGAAAAAAGAATAAGAGACACCAGTATAGAAATTGAGGTTATAATTTTAAATGATAAACTTTTGTTGTTCATAAATAACCTTCCATGAAAATAAAATAAGGCTTACGCAGCCTTATTTCCTCCTAATATTAAAACTTCTATTTCACTTGTGGTTTGAATTAATTTTTCACCCTGTTCGACCAATTCATTTGAAGACTGCGCTGTTTCGTTAACCGATTGCTGATTTTTTTGTGTTGCTCTGTCAATTTCAGACATGGCTGTGGTAATTTGTCTTACCCCAATGTCTTGCTCTTTTGTGGCTGCAGATATTTGTTCAATAACTGACACCATACTAATAATGTCTTCAGAAATATGTACGAAAGACTCTTGTGCTTCCGTTGTTACCGTTTTACCTTCGGCAACGCGCTCTTTGGTTATGTTTAATATTTTATTGACTTCTTCTTGGCTTTTAACAATTAGTTCTTGAATTTCATGCGCCGATTTTCCACTAATTTTAGCAAGGTTCCCCACTTCTTCAGCAACCACAGCAAATCCTTTTCCGTATTCACCTGCTCGGGCTGACTCAATGGAAGCATTTAATGATAAAAGTTCTGTTTTAGAAACAATGTCATTTATTACCGAAGTTTTTGCGTGAATTTGATTAATAATTTCAGCAATATTTTGCAATTGGCTGTTGGATTCTTGAATGGTCTCCATGCTATTGACCAATTTTTTCATAGTTTCTTGGCTGCTTTCTGCCTTTTGTGACGCACTTTTTGCTACATTCGTAGACTCTTGTGCATTTTCTGAAGTTTTATTTACCATACTTGTAATTTCGTTAATGGCAGCCGTAGTTTCATGGACGGAAGCCGCTTGTTCCGTTACGGACTCCGATAAAGACTGTGAGCTATGCATTAAAGTTTTAGAAATTTTCATGGTGTTGTCACCTTGTTTCTTTAAACTTTCAATGGAATTTTTAATGGTATTTGTCAGTTTTAAAATAATAACAACAATAATTGAGCTAATAATTGCAGAAAGTATTAAAACTGTAGCCATTGTCCAATTTGTAATTGTTGTTAAATTTGCACCTTGTTTTGTAGAGTTTGTTGCTCCCTCCGAATTAAACTGAGTTTCTTTTTCAATATTTGCTTGAAATTCTAAGGCAAATTTTCTACCAATATTTTTGTAATGAGTTAAGGCTTCTGCTGCTTTGCCATTTTTTGCTAATTCTGACTCTTCTTCAGCTGCTTTTATATACTCGTTATAGCTTTTTAAAGAGGCATCATAATATGGTTGTTCGCCAGGAGCAAGTAATCCATTTGTTATGTAATCTTTTAATAATTTATCTAAATCAGCTTTAAACTTTGCAATATCGTTTTTGTTTTTTTCCTCTTCTTCTGTTTGATTTGCAAGGTTGTTTGCAATCACAAGAACTTCACGACGTGATAAGCTGCCAAAAATATTATTCATTTTTCCCATAGCTTCAATGCTTGGAAGCCAACTTGTAGCGGTATCTTGCGCATAAACTTGAGTTTTATTGATCATGGTTATGCAGTAAACGCATGAAAATAGAATAAGAGCTACCAAGATGGAGATAGAGGTTATAATTTTAAAGGATAGGCTTTTATTTCCCATTGATCATACTCCCGTAAATTTAAAATCAATCTTTTTTTTTTCGGAATATTTTTTTTTATCTTAAAATATATTTATAATTATTTATAAAAAAGAATACTCTTTAAGTTATGTTAATAATATAAAGAGTTTATGAGTTGTTTTAAAAAAATTGAGCCCAAATTTTCTACTTATTAGGAATTTTTTAGCTTATGTTTTTTACGGAAGTGGAGTTTTGCTTTAATAGTTTGTGGTTTAAAACCTACTAAGAGGCTGTAAGCACACGGAACAATAATTAAAGTTAATATAGTAGAAGAAATAAGGCCTCCCATAACCGCAATACCCATATTTGCTCTTGCTTCGCTTCCTGCTCCAGAGCTTAAAATTAAAGGTAACATACCGGCAATCATAGTAAGGGTTGTCATCATAATGGGTCTAAATCGAACGACCGCACTTTCTAAAAGGGCTTCTTCTACATTCATACCTTCTGCCATTTTTTGTTGAGCAAATTCAACTAACAAAATAGCATTTTTGGTAACAAGACCCATCAATAATATAATTCCTATCATGGAATCTATGGATAAAGCTTCATTGGTAATAAGAAGTGCCAAAAACGTACCAGAAAAAGCTAAGGGAACACTAAGCATAATGGAAAGTGGTGCTTTTATATTTTCAAACTGAGCGCATAAAACCATAAAAATAAATAAAATAGCTAACAATAAGGCGCTTGAAATATTTTTAATTGTTTCTTTAAAAAACTCAGAATTTCCGTCCAGTCCGTGCGTAACACCAAAAGGAATTGTTTTATTTATAAAAGATTCTATTTTATGAACTGCTGACTCTAAATCTTTTCCATAATAATCAGCGCTAACATTTAAATTATTATTTCCATTTATATGTTCAATGACAGGATCAATGGGTACTTTTTCTATGGTAGCAACACTGGATAATAATACTTGTCCGCCTTTTGAATTTGGGACAAGCACTCCCGTTAAATCATTCATTGTTTGATTTATTTTTATTGGTAGCATAATTTTAATATCGTAAAATCTTCCATCAGCATAAAAATTGCCAACTTTTACTCCTTTAAATAATAATTCAATGGTGTCTGCAATATCATTTAAACTGACATCAAATGAAGCCGCTTTTAATCTATTTGGTAACACTCTTAATTCATATGCAGGATCTTGAAGTGAGCTTGTTGCTCCCTTTGCTTCAGGAATGGTATTGATAAATTCGATTAATTTTTTTGAATACGAGTTTAGGGCATCTTTGTTGCTTGAAATTAAATTCACTTGGATTTGTTTATAACTGTCACCCGATCCAATTTTTTCTTTATCGCTACGAATAAACTTTTTAGCATCATTTGTAATATGATCCGTAAATTCATTTTTAGTAAAATTTCTTTTATTTGGTTTTACAAGCATAATTGTGAAATTTATGGTGCTTACTGAATTTGTTTCACCTGCTCCTACGTTCATAGAAACGTTTTCAACACCGGGGTATTTTCGAATAAATTCTTGAATTTCTTTTGCTCTATGAATTGATGTGCTTAGTGGTGTTCCTTGGGATAAAGAAAAATTAAAATAAACTTTACTGTCATCGATATCAGGCTGGAATGTTTTTGGGACAAAATTTAATAATAAAACACTCAATATAAAAATAATAAATCCAATTAAAATAGTTGTTTTTTTTCTATTTAAAATTCTTTTTAAAATATTTTGATAGTTATTTTGTATTTTATTAAAAAATTGATTAAATAATATTATAAATTTATTTTCTTTTTTAATATTATTTTCATTTAATAATTTACTACTCATCATAGGTACAATTGTAAATGCAACAAATAATGAAATTAAAACAGCAGTAGCGACTGTTATTCCAAATTCATAAAAATAGCGTCCTACAATACCTTCCATAAAAGCAATTGGTACAAACACAGCAACAATAGCTAAAGTGACGGCAAGTGCGGCAAGCCCAATTTCAGCAGACCCATCCATCGCTGCTTTAATAGCACTTTTACCCATTAACTTATGTCTATGAATGTTTTCAATAACAACAATAGCATCATCTACTAATATACCAATTGAAAGTGTTAAGCCTAACAAAGTAAGATCATTTAAGGTAAATTTTAAATAATGAATAACAGCAAACGTACCTATTAAAGAAGCAGGTATTGCCACAGAACAAATGAACGTATTTTTCCAATCATGAAGAAAAATAAAAACAACAACTACGGCTAAAAAAGCTCCTAAAATAATATCAAATAAAACTGCATTAAAAGAGTCTTTAATATATAAAGAGTCATCACTAAGTGTAATAATTTCTATTTTATTTGTATTCTCTTTATTTAATTTTTCAATTTCTTTTTTTATATTAGTTGCAATTTGAAGAATGTTTCCTTTTGATTCTTTTTTAATTGCAATCGAAATTGTTTTAACGCCATTGTATTCCGAATAAGAAGTTTCTTCCGCTAAAGAATTTGTTACAGTAGAAAAGTCCTCGATACGAATTAGGGGTTTATCTTTTATATTGATAGGTATTTTAGCGATGGAGTCAATTGTATATGGAATACTATAAGTGGAAATGCCCATGTTTATGAATGTACTTCGTAATGTTCCAGAAGGTTTATTTAAAATTTGATTTTCAATATTCCCTTTTAAACTACTTGGGCTAATTTGCATTGCATTTAATAAAGATGAATTTAAATTAATATGTATTTCACGATCTTGATAACCATAAACAAGAACATCACCTACACCTTCTATTCGCTGTAGTCTTGGCTTTATTTCATCTAAAGTAAAACGAGATATTTCTTGAGTAGATAACGATTTAGATGTGATACCTAATTCCATGATTGGCTTTTTATTTGATTCTATTTTTTTAACAATAGGTTTTTCAGCATCTTTAGGTAAATTAACAGCACTAATAATATTTCTAACATTATTTACTGCTTTATCGCCATCGGTATCAAGATTAAATTCTAAAAAAATACTAGCGCCACCTTGAAAAGCAGAGCCATACATTGTTTTTAACCCTTGTAGACCTTTTAAAGCATCTTCTAAAGGTTTTAAAAGGATTTCTTCAGACGTTTTAGGATTGACTCCATTATAAGTAACAGAAACGGATGCATAGGGAAATTCAACATTAGGTTCACGGTCTATGCCCATTCTTGAAAAAGAAATAAGGCCAAATATAATAATCACTAAATTTATCATTGAAGCAAAATAAGGTCTTTTTATCGAAACATTTGATAAAAACATAGGGGTTCGCTCTTTATTATTTTGTTTTAAGTTTAATTTCTAAAAAAATACCAGGGGCCAATTTATCATTAAAAGAAGTAACGTCTGCATATATATCAAATGTTTTTGAAACAGAATCGACTACAGGAACAACTCTTTTAATAATAGCTTCACCTTTATTTCCGGTATTTGGATTGCGGACTTCAAGTTTCATTCCAATTTTTAATTGATTAAAATAAGTAATAGGAATTTGTGCATATAATTTAAAATTTTTATTTTGGGTGATTTGAAAAACAGAGGTACCTGTAGCTACATAATCTCCAACAGATTTTTCAACTTTTGTTATGACTCCATTATAGGGAGCTAATATTTTAGTTGATTTTAAAATAAATTCTTTACCAGCCAAATTAGCTTGTGCAGATTGATATTCCAAATTTTTAGACTCTAATAAATTTTTTTCTTTTTCATAGGTTGCTAAGTTAACAATGCCGCTTTTAAATTGTTTTTCCATTCTTTGTGTATTTTTTTCTTGCTGATCAAGAGCTAGTTTTTTTAAACTGACATCAATTTTGGCTGTTTTTACGTCAATTGAAGCTTGGTTATCTTCCATAGAAGCTAAAATTTGTCCTTGTTTTACTTCTTCGCCAGAACGAAAATAAATATGAGTTATACTTCCAGAAGTTGAAAAACCAATTGAACTTTGATTTTCGGCTTTAATATAAGCAGGAATACTTGGGACACTTTCGGAATCTAGAGAGGTATTTATTGTACTTGTTTCTTCTTTTTTAGAAGGAATTGGTTGTAGTTCTTTTTCTTTTATTAAATTTTTTTGATTTTCCTCTTTTTTTTCTTCTTTGTTTATACTTTGCTCTGGTAAAGATGCTTTGTTTTTATCATTTTTTGTACATGATACAAATGCAATAAAGAATATTAAAAAAATAATTTTATTTTTAAAATGACTCGTGAGTTTCATTTTTCACCTTTTGTCTGAAGAGATAGGATTTTTTCCTATTGCTGCTTGTAATTTAATCCAATTATTATCAATATCACTTCTTAATTTAGATAATTCAATTTTAGAGTTAATAAATTCGTTTTGTGTTTTAATGAGCTCAGAGGCAGTTAAATTACCTGTTTTGTATTTTATTTTTGATAATTTATAGGCTTGTTCTAAAACTTCTGCCGCTAATTTTGATTGAGGTAAAATTAAAATACTCGTTTTTAAATTATTAAATGCATTTATAACCTCGTTAGTTATATCTATTAATTTTTTATCTTTATTTATTTTATTTTTTTCTAGTTCATTCAAAGATTCAATACGGTTTGAAAGTGAAATTCCAGAATCCCATATTGTCCATGATAATTTTAATCCAAAGCTTAAATCATTGCCAGATGAAAAAGTACCCGTGTTGGGATCGATAGTATTAGAGTTATTTCCAAAAGATTCTGAATTGGAATAGGAAGATACAATGCTTGCTGTAGGAAGAAAATTAAAATTTTGATAGGCAATATTTGAATTTGTTGCTTTTATTTTAGAGTCGAGACTTTTTATTTCACTTCTGTTTTTTTGACCTTGATTTAAAAGTGTATTTAATTCTGGAATTTTATTTTCTTGTTTTTCCCAATTGGATTTATCTTCATTTTTTATTTGAATAGAAACATATTCATTTAAATTAAGAGCTTTTTTTAAATCTGCTACTTTATTTTGAAATTCGTTTTTTGCATTTTCGTAGGCAATTTCACTTTTTGCTGCATTTGCTTGTGAAAGTAATAGGTCAATTTTATCTTTTGTTTCGTCTCCTGTTTCAAATAAAATGCTTGTCTCTTTGTAAAGTAACGTTGAATATTCGAAAGCAGCTTTTTTTATTTCTAAATCATTATATGCCTGTTGAGTATTGATAAAAGTTTGTGCCCCTTCGGTACGAGCTTTAATTTTAGCGCCCTTTAGATCAAAAGAAGCACTATCGGTTTTAGAAGAAAGCTCAGATACTTTATAAGCATTTTGCCAAAGTCCTGTAATGGGTTGTTCTAAACTTATAGATGCATCGGCTTTTCTGTCAGGAGAGGATGAATTATAATTTGAATTTTGATTTGGATACCAATTCGTAGAAGCTTGGGCGCTTAGTGAAGGGCCTAATTTAAAAAAGGATAAAGTATGTAGAGAGTTAAAGTTTTGTAACTCTGTATTTGTTAGTTTTACCTCTGAAGAGTTTTTTTCTGCAATATCCATGGCTTTTTCAAGGTCTAGCGATAGTATGATTTTATTTGAATTTAGTTCTTGAGCATAAGAATTTATGTTAAAAGTCAAAAAAAGATAAGCTAACTTTTTTATGGGACACATTTGAATTACCACTTCTAAAAAATAGATTTTAAATTTGAAAATTATATAAAAATAGATAATTTATTTATCCATTTAATAGTTAAAGATATTAATGGTTATTTAAAACTATTGCAACTTTTTTAGTGAATAACGAGGTAAAATTGAAATTTATTTAAAGTTACTCAATTTATAATTTAATTTAAGTCAATAATATTGCTATAGTGATTTTTTTAATAAAAAAGTTAATTTCTCTTCTAAGGCATCAATAAGAATTTTTTGGTCATATAATTGAGTTTTTAAATTTTTAATTTCAATTTCTTTTTCATTTAAATACTTTTCAAAATTTATAATATCATTCTTTTTTTCTTTTAATTGGGATTCTTTAATATGTACAAAGTATTTTCCGTCTCTAAGCTCAGATTTGATTTGACCTGATTTTATTTTTCTTCGTAAAGTAATCTCAGATACTTGTAAAATTTGTGCGGCATCATTTAGTTTGACCCAATTTCCTAATTCTTCTTTTATTTTTTGATTATTTTTTAACTTAATAGCCATGTTATTGCTCTATAAATTTTATAACATCATCAATTGAGTAGGGTTTTTGAAAACAGGTAAAATTTTTATTATCGTGTTTATTTTTTTCAATTCTAGGGTCAGCAGTATCATCACCTGTTGCCAATACAAATTTTCCTTTAAATGTAGATTTAACTTCATTTTCAAAAAAATCGACTCCATTTTCTCCATCTAATAGAAAAAGATCACAAACAATACTATTTATATCTGTCGAGTTTTTTAAAATATTTCTAGCCGATGAAAGGTTTTGAGCAAATTCAGCTTCATAGCCTTTACGCTTAAATCTTTTTACTGTCATTTCCAATAAATCAGCATCATCATCTATGAGTAAAACCTTCATTATATATTAACCTCTTTAAATTTCGGAGCTCAATTTTAAAGGATAGTGTTAGCTTATCACATTGCAAGCCGTATTCTAAAAGGATACCCTAAATATGGTTGTTCCCATGACATCATCTCGTAGCATTAGAGGAGGAAGGTAACATGGGTTTAAGAGAAGACGCCCTTAATTATCATAGTAAGGGACGTAAAGGTAAGATTGAAACTGGCATTACAAAAGAATGTAAAAATCAAAAAGACATTACCCTCGCCTATTCACCAGGAGTGGCAGAGCCATGCAAAGAAATCGCAAGAGATCCCTCTTTAGTTTATGAATATACGGCTAAAGGAAATCTTGTTGCGGTTGTAACTAATGGTACGGCTGTTCTTGGATTGGGCGCTATAGGTCCTATGGCAGGTAAGCCTGTAATGGAAGGCAAAGCTGTTTTATTCAAAATGTTTGCTGATATTGATTGTTACGATATTGAATTAAATGCAAAAACTCCTGAAGAAATTATATCTGCATGCCGAATGCTTGAACCTACTTTTGGTGGAATTAATCTAGAAGATATAAAAGCTCCAGAATGTTTTGAAGTAGAAGAAAAACTACGCGAAGAATTAGATATTCCCGTTTTTCATGACGATCAGCATGGGACAGCCATTGTTAGTGGAGCGGCCTTGTTAAATGCATGCGAAATTACCGGAAGAAATATTTCCGATGTAAAGTGTGTTGTGAATGGCGCTGGGGCTGCTGCCATAGCATGTGCACAAATGTATATTAATCTTGGGTTAAAAAAAGAAAATTTAATTTTATGTGATTCAAAAGGAGTTGTTTATAAAGGTCGTACTGAAGGTATGAATAAATATAAAGAACGATTTGAAAATGAAACGCGTAAAAGAACCCTTGCCGAAGCAATTGAAGGAGCCGATTTCTTTTGTGGTTTAAGTGTCGCTGGAGCTGTTACAAAAGAAATGGTTAGTACAATGGCAAGAGATCCTATTATTTTTGCTATGGCAAATCCAGATCCTGAAATCTCTCCTATGGATATTAAGTCGGTTAGACAAGATGCTATTATTGCAACGGGACGTTCCGATTATCCAAACCAAGTGAATAATGTTCTAGGTTATCCTTATATATTCAGGGGTACTATGGATGTTTTATCGCGACGTATTAACGAAGAAATGAAAATGGCAGCGGTTCATGCAATAGCTGCTTTAGCAAAAGAAGATATCCCTGAAAGCGTAACAAAATCTTATGCAAATAGTTCGGAACTTGGATTTGGAAGAGAATATTTAATTCCAAAACCATTTGATCCTCGTTTGTTACTTAGAGTTGCGCCTGCTGTTGCAAAAGCGGCAATGGATACTAAAGTTTCACGAAAAAATATTGATCTTGAACAGTATGTTGATCAACTCGAATCTCGTTTGGGTATTTTGCAATCGGTAACAAGAAAAATTAAAAGAAATGTTGTTGTAGCTAACAGAACTCACGGAAAAAAATTAAAAGTTGTCTTACCTGAAGGAACAAGCCCTAAAATATTAAAGGCAGCCGAAATTGTTCGATCTGAAGGAATTTGTGAACCTATTTTAATTGGTAATATTGAAAAAATTAAACAATTAATTCAAGAAATTAAATTGGAAAAACAACTCGCAGGAGTTGAAATAATTGATCCAAGTGACGATAAGAGAACAGAGAAATATGCATCGCTTTTATTAGAAAAAAGAGCTCGTAAAGGTGTCACTAGAATGGGTGCCTACGAGCTTATGACAGGAGATCATCATTATTTTGCTTCTATGATGGTAGACTCAGGAGAGGCCGATGCCTTTTGTTCTGGAGTTCATCATAATTATGGCGATACTTTAAGGCCTGCGTTACAAATTATTGGAACAAAAGCGGATAAAGTTTTAGCCGGTATTTATATGTTACTTTGGAAAGATAAAAGCATATTTGTTGCAGACACAACTGTAAATATTAATTCTAATGCAGAACAATTAGCTCAAATTGCAATTCAGACACATGATATGGCTAAAATATATTTAAATGAATTACCAAGAGTAGCAATGCTAAGTTTTAGTAACTTTGGAAGTACAAAACATCCAGAGTCAGATAAAGTTTGTAAAGCAACTGATATTGTTAAAAGGTTGAGACCAGACATCGAAATTGATGGTGAAATGCAAGCAGACTTTGCTTTATCTTCAGAGCTTCTTGAACGCTCCTATGGTTTTTCTACTTTAAAAGGACCTGCAAATGTTCTTATATTTCCAGATTTAACTTCTGGTAATATTGCCTATAAACTTTTGAGTAAATTAGGTGGTGCAACATCTATTGGACCTATATTAACAGGAATGAAAAAACCAGTTAATGTGCTAGCTCGAAATTGTGATATTGAAGAAATTGTTAATTTGATTACATTTACAATTCATCGTGTTCAAAATGGAATGTGAAAACAAGAGAATATTAAGGTAAATATTCTCTTGTTAAATTACGATTCGCATGACCCATAGGTGCAACATCATCTTCTATTCTTATGCCTCCAAAAGGCATTAGCCTTTCAATTAAACTCCAATTTATTTTATCTGAATGTTTATTTGTTTCTTTAAATTGGCTTAACAAAGATTGAATAAAATAGATTCCTGGTTCAATAGTAACAACTACGGATTGATCTAAAGTACCAACAAATCTTAATGAGCGATAAGAAATATTAGATGGATTTAAAGGAGCTGGATTGCCTTGTTCATCAAGCTGTTTACCACCAATATCATGAACTTGAATTCCTAACATATGACCCAGTCCGTGTGGTAAAAATACTTTTGTAATTCCATCTTTTAAGGCTGTTTGATAGTCACCTGAAATTTTTAAAATCCCAACATTTTCTAAAATTTCTGCTATTTTTAAATGACATGTTTCATGTAATGATGGGTAATAGAGACCTGGTTTTACAGCTTGGCAAAGTTCTTTTTGCAATTTTTCTGTTTGAGCAAGAAGCTCTATAAAAACAGGGTCACAATTATTTGTTGCGTAGGTTCTTGTTATATCAGAAGCATAATTATTATAAGTTGCTCCAGAATCTATTAGTAAAACATTTCCATTCCGTTTTTTGTCTCTTCCGTGATAATGTAATATGGCACCATTTTTATCTAATGCAACAATTCCAGTATAAGGTAAATCGGTATCAACGCACTGCATTGCTTTTAAATAAGACATATGAATTTCATATTCAGATTCGCCATTATAAAAAGCTTCTTTTGCGGCAAGATGTCCTTTTGCGGCAATGCGATTGGCTTCTGATAAACAATGAATTTCATAATCAGATTTAAAACGACGATGCCAATTTAAGCGGGCTTCCATTAATTCACAGTTTATTTTAATATTTTTTGCGCAGGCATATTTTGTTTCGTTACCTAAGAAAACAGAATAAGTTAAATCACCAAGCGATTCCCAAATTTTTTCTTTTGTTCCAACTTCAATAATATCAAAATTTGAAGCCCAAAATGGATTGTCTAATCTTTCATGTAAATGCCAAAAATCGTCGGGGGAATAATAAATTAATAATGGTTTTTTGCCAATTTCATATTTTAAAACATGGTGAGGTCCTGCGGCTGGACACCAGTGTGCAAAATGTGGGTTTGTTTTAAAAGGAGCATAGTTATCATCTGCAAAATAGCCAAAAGGCTCTCCTGCACCTAAAATTAAGGAACGATAATTAAGAGCCTCTAAAGCTTTATCCGCACAACGCATTCGGATTTGAATATGTTCTTTAAAAAGCGTATCAAGGTTAGACATCGATTTAGCTCCTATTATTATAAATTAAGAATACGGAAACAATCTTCATACGATATTTAACATATGATTTAGACAATTGTGAATTGTTTTATTAAAAAATTATTTTGTATTTAATCTTGCATTTTATTGTTCTCCATTATAATTTTAATTTCTAATTGAATTTGAGATATTATTAACTAAAATTAGGTAAAAAAAATGCATACATCACAAAGATTTCGGGCTGAAATTGCTCTTGTCATATTAACTGTAATTTGGGGCTTAACTTTTCCGATAACTCGTGTGGTCATTGCTGAAATGAGCTCTTTTGCTCTTGTTTTTTTTAGATCTTTATTAGCCGTTTTTGTTTTATTGCCTTTTGTTTTTTTAAAAAAAGAAGATAGAAAAGATTGTTTAAAATATTTACCATTAGGAATAGTTTTAGGTGTTTTAATTTATTTTTCTCATTTATTCCAAGTTTTTGGCCTTGAGACAATTCATTCAGGTCGAAGCGCTTTTTTGACAAATTTAACTATTGTTTTTGTTCCATTATTATCTCCCGTTTTTCAAAAGCAAATTCCTACTATTAAAGACGTTGTTTCAATGGCAATTGCATTGGTAGGAATGTTTTTTTTAACAAGTCCCCTTGATGGAGAAGGGTTGTCTAAAGGTGATTTTTGGACAATTCTATGTGCAATTACTTTTTCTATTCATATTCATGTTCTTCAAATATTTATTAAAAAATATCAAAAAAGTAAAATATTTGCATTTTTAGAAATATTATTTATGTGTATTTTAGCAACAACATTTCTCCCGTTAGCAGAAAAGTCATCGCATTTATTACCAACAACTTTAGGTGCTTATATTGCTTTGTTTTATTTAGGAGCAATATCAATGGTTGGCACAACTGTTTTGCAAGCAAAATATCAGTGCAAAACAACGCCCGAAAGAGCTTCGCTCATTTATATTTTAGAACCAGTATTTGCTATCTTTTTTGGATATGTGATACTCAGCGAGAGTATGACCTCTAAGTCTTTGTTTGGAGGATTTTTAATTATATTCGCCGTAGTTTGGGTTTATTTTTTTCAATTAGGAAAAAATTTAATTAAAACGAATTAATGTTTTGGTGTAAAAAATGTTAAGTTCCAGAAATTATGGAAATCGAAATTTAATTCTTGAAACTCTTTCTATTTATAAAGACAAGGTATTAAATAATCTTTTTAAGGATATTCCTGACTCTTACTGTGATCAATTAAAATCATTTGATCAAATTTGTGGTTTTATCCAAGATAATTCGAATTGTTTTATGCGAGAAAATTTGTTTGGTCATGTTACTTCTTCTGCTTTTGTTGTAAACTCAAATTTTACACAAATTCTATTTACCTACCATGCAAAACTTAAAAAATGGTTGCAACTAGGTGGGCATTGTGATGGAGAACATTTAATTCATAACTCAGCTATGCGTGAAGCAATAGAAGAGTCAGGTTTAAAAAATTTAAATTTTATAAATATTTTAGAATTTCCTAACATCTATAATTATAATGAAATAAATAAAAATACTCCTATTCCATTTGATCTTGACATACATTTAATTCCTGAAAGAAACCATGAGCCAGCTCACTTCCATTATGACATTCGATATCTATTAATTGCGGATGAAAAAGAGAATATTGTTATATCGGAAGAGTCTTTAGATTTAAAATGGATTTCAATGCAAGAAGCACATTTATATACAAATGAATCGAGTACACTAAGGCAAGTCGAAAAATTTAAATCATTATTAAAATCTTTAAATAAAAATTAAATAGGAAAGATTTAAAATATGAAAGCAGTTGCAATTGATTTAGATGGTACTTTATTAAACTCAAAACATCAAATTTCTAGTTATACGAAAAATATATTAAATAAATTAGATAAAAATGGAATTAGAATTGTTTTAGCTAGTGCTCGCCCTATTCGTTCTGTACTTAATATCGCCGCTGAAATTGGATTAACTGGATTACCAATGATTGGGGGGAATGGAGCAATCATTGCAAAAAATGAGAATGAAATATCTTATCGAAATTCAATAAGTAAAGATGATGTTTTAAAAATAGGCGAACTATTAAAGGAATATCTATCTTTAAATCCAAAAAATGAAATTACGATGCATATTTATTCTGGTTTTAAATGGCTTATTCCGTTTCACACAGAAAAAGCAAAAGAAGAAATAAAAATAATTGGATTTTCTCCTGATGTCATTGGAGAAGATGCTTTTAAAGCAAATTTAGCAGAAAAAATTATGTTTGTTTCTAATCCTAATATCTTAAAAGAGTTTTTAAATATATTAAATAAAAATTTACCCCATTTAAGTTCTGTTTTATCAAAATTTGATTCTTTAGAAATAAATGCTGTTGGTGTTTCTAAATTTTTAGGTGTTCAAGAATATGCAAATTATCATAAAATAAATATTTCCGATTTTATTGCTTTTGGTGATGGTGATAATGATGAAACCATGATTGCAAATTGTGGTTACGGAGTTGCCATGGCAAATGGAACTCAACTTGCAAAGGCGCGAGCCAAATTTATTACAGAAACGAACGACAATGACGGTGTAGCTAGATTTCTTGAAAATTATTTTTTTAAATCTAAATGACTAAAAATTTTAATAACTTGATTTCATTAAATAAAGTCTATAGTCTTTCTATAGACTTTAAAATTTGTTTGGAGATTTATAATGCTTAGAAAAAAGATTTTAAATTCAATAGATAAAGCATCTTCATTTAAAATTATATTCTATTCAATTATTGTATATATATTTGTAATGTTTTTGATGATTGGTCTTGTAAAAAGTAACGGTTTTTATAAATATTTTTATATTAATGATGGTTTATTTGATGTAGAAATATATGTTAATATAGCAAAAAATGGGTATAATTCAATTGGTAGTTTTGCTATGTTTCCTTTGTGGCCTTTTCTAATTCAAATTGTTTCACGTATTTTTTACACTGAAAATTACATGCTAATAGCAAATTTAATGGCTTTAATTCTTTTTTTTATATCATTACCTATTTTATGGAGTTTTTTTAAAAATGTATTTGAAAAAAGAATGGCTTTATTATTATTTTTATGTTTTGTTTTTAATCCTCTTTCTATATTTCACTCATTTGGTTATTCTGAAAGTTTAACAACCTTAGAGTTTAGTATTTGGCTTGTTTTAATTTATAGAATAATGAATACTAAAATAAAAAAATCATTATTAAAGATTAAAATAGAGTATTTATTATTAATACTTATTAGCTATTGTATTGGTTTATCTAGGCCATTATTTGTTCAGTTATTTCTATCTATTATTTTAACATTTTTTATATTAAAATATTTAAAAGTAAAAATAAAAAATTATTTATTTCCTTTTGGAATTTCATTAATTTCAATATTTGCTGGTTTTTCTACTTTTGCTTTATATGCCTATACAAAAGGTTTTGGTTTTGGAGCATCATTTAGAGCCCAAAATGAATGGAATAGAGTTTTGGGTTTGCATTGGGACATATTATTTCATCCACATTCTGTAGGCGGATCCGATAATGTTCTAAATTGGGACCTTCAAGCTTTTTGGATTCCCCTTATCATTTTTTTAGCTGTTATAATTAAATTTTTAATAAGTAAAAAAAACATAATTACTGATAAAAATCAAATACAATCTGATGCTATATTTTGGGTTTCTTTATTATTTTCTTGCGCACACTCTGCTGTGCAATTTTTAACATATGATTTATTTTTTAGTACTTCTCGTTTTATTTTTGCATTACCATTGTTTTTTTATGTTATTGGAAAAACGCTTAATGCCTTTAATTTTAAATATAAATATTATATATTAATTTTTTATTTTATATATTCTTTTTCATTTTTTATTTATTGGTGGACACGTTTTTCACGTGAAGCTTGGATGGGCTGATTTCAAAATTAAGGCAATTTTTTGACAATAGATTTTTCTAAATAAGTAAAATAATTTTGCATTTCTTTATTTTTTTATTTGGAGAAAAAAATGGCTTTATCTATTTTTATAATTGCGGGAATGAATGCATTATTATCAAGTGTGACAGCAACAGGAAATGATTTTCATGTAATTACAAATCAAGAAGCTTCTGCATTTAAAATTGGGAATGAAAATATTCTTAGG
This sequence comes from Silvanigrella paludirubra, assembly GCF_009208775.1. Classification (NCBI taxonomy): domain Bacteria; kingdom Pseudomonadati; phylum Bdellovibrionota; class Oligoflexia; order Silvanigrellales; family Silvanigrellaceae; genus Silvanigrella; species Silvanigrella paludirubra. Next base: position 395,742 of record NZ_WFLM01000003.1, read on the forward strand.
GATATTGCTGAAAATTACATAGGAAAAAGACCAAATAGAGTTTACTTGCGGAGTGATTCATCTTGGAATGATATATATGAAACCCATGGTTGGCAGCAGGTAGAATCTACATTAAAAGTAAAAAATGCAAATATTAAAGGAATAACAACAAAGCCTATTATTATTGATACAAAAACACTATCAAATAAAAGCAGTCATAGGGCAACTTTTAATGCAGGAATTTCAAGTGAAGTTGCAAATACCGTAGAAACAAATTGGTCAACTACACATTCACTAAGTTTTAGCCAAGCTATAAATTATGGAATTCAATTTAATGGAATTGGATTAGGCGGAGAATCGGGGTTTAATTATACAGGGACTTGGGGAAAAGGAGGAATGCAGTCACAAACAATAACAATAGGCTCAACGACAGGTGTGACTGTAGACTTAGATCCTGGCGAAACTGTTACAGCAGAATTAATTGCTAATAAAGGAACAATGGATATTCTTATTAATTACGATGCGATTTTAGAAGGAAACTTAGCATTAAATTATTATTTTTCATATAACGGTCATCGACACTGGTCTGTACCTATTAAAGATGCCTTATTGAAATCAGGAATGGAAACAAACAAACAAATAACAGAAGAAATACAAATAGGATATTATTCTCATTCATCCGTTGTTATTAAAGATAATCAAGGAAAAGTAAAAAAATTATATTATTTAAATTCTTTAGGTGAGGTTTTAAATATGGAAGGAATGAATGAGAAATGAATTTTATTTAGTGATATATTAATTACAATTTCTTGTGCTATTACTATGCCACATAAAAACTGAATAACCATCAAAAATTCTTAAATTACCATCACTTTGCATTGTTAATCTGAATCAGCCATTATTAGAGATGATCGTTCTTTAAAAAGTGATTCTCCCTCATATAGTGTATCTTTTGCTGAGGCGATAAATGATAAAGATAATGCAAATGATGCGGATAGTATTTTTAAAACAAATGAATTCATAAAGACTCCAATTAATAAAAACTAAAGCAAAAAAATAAAATTTATTAGTTAATATTATTTGATATAATTTAAATTAAATATTTCATATTAAGAAAATTAAAGTATGAGAATAGTATAGCTTTTATCTTTGAATATGATAGTTTTAATTTATAAAATATATAAAAAAAATAGAAAAATCTTATAAAAATTTTTCTATTTATAAAGAGGAACAATAGAAATTTTAATTCTATTTTTTAAACCGCAACAAAATTTAATATTCTATTTGCAACAAATATTGTTTTTTTAATTGTTTTACCTTCTAGAGTTGCTTTTACATTTGCATTTTCCATGGCAGCTGCAACGGCTTCATCTTGTGAAGCATTCATTGGAATTAAAATTTCTCCTCTGTGTTTTCCGTTAATTTGAACACCAATTTTAACTTCATTATCTACAGTTAAAGAGGGGTCAAATTTAGGCCAGTTTTCTAAAGAGATAAATTTATAATTTTTATCTTCAGGTAACATTTTTTCTTCTAAAATGCATTTAAACCACAAATCTTCAGCAAGGTGAGGAGCAAAAGGAGAAAGTAATTTTAAGAATTCACCTAATATTTCTCTATTTTTACATTGAGATTCTGCTATTGTATTTAGAAAAATCATCATTTGAGCAATAGAAGTATTAAAGCTTAAATTTTCGATATCTTCAGTTAATTTTTTAATTGTCTTATGAAGAATTTTTAAATCCTGCTGAGAAGCTGGCTCATTATTTAATAAACTTTTTCCGTCATCTGATAAATAATATCTTTGTATTCTACTTAAAAAGCGATGCACACCCGCTAAGTTGCTATCGTCCCATTCTTTTGTCTGTGTAAGTGGTCCCATAAACATTTCATAAACACGCAAGGAATCGGCGCCATATTCACGAATAACATCATCTGGATTTATGCCATTGCCTTTTGATTTGGACATTTTAGCACCATCTTTACATATCATGCCTTGGTGAACTAATTTATGAAAAGGTTCATCAACAGGACAAACTCCAGCATCGAATAAAACTTTAGTCCAAAAACGAGAATATAAAAGATGCCCTACAGCATGTTCTTGGCCGCCAACATAAAGATCGACTGGCATCCAGTATTTTAATTTTTCATAATCACCAATTGATTTTTGATTAAAAGGATCAATATAACGTAAAAAATACCAGCTACTTCCAGCGCTTCCTGGCATTGTATCTGTTTCAACAAATTCAAGTTCGCCTTTTTCATTTTTTCTTTGTACCCAATTTGTGATTGCGGATAAAGGGCTTTTTCCATCTCCAGTTGGTTCGTAACTTGTTACTTCTGGTAACGTTAATGGCAATTCATTTTCATTAAACGTACGAATGATGTTTCCTTTTGAATCTTTTAAAATTGGTATTGGTTCACCCCAATATCTTTGGCGGCTAAATATCCAATCACGAAGCTTATAAGTAATACTTTGTTCACCTAGTTTATTTTTAACAAGATGTTCTATTATTTTTTCTTTTGCTTCTTCAACATTTAAATTATTTAAAAAATCGGAATTTATAATAACGCCATCTTCAGTATAAGCTTCTTTTTCAATATCAAAGTTTTTATCTGGTGATTGAATAACTTGTATAATTTTTAAACCAAATTTTTTCGCAAAATCATGATCTCTTGTATCGTGAGCTGGAACTGCCATGATAGCTCCTGTTCCATATCCCATTAAAACATAGTCACTTATCCATATTTCTATTGCATCGCCATTTAATGGATTTATTGCGAATGAGCCTGTGAAAACACCAGATTTATCTTTATTTAATTCAGTGCGATCTAAATCACTTTTTCGCGAAGTAACTTCACAGTATTCAGTTACTTTATCTTTTTGTGAAGTTGTTGTTAGCTTATTTACTAAAGGATGTTCAGGGGCAAGCACCATATATGTTGCGCCAAATAAAGTGTCTGGACGTGTCGTAAAAACTTCTATTTTATCGGAGTCATTATTTTTTATTGAAAACTTTACTTTTGCTCCAACAGATTTTTTAATCCAATTTCTTTGAATTTCTTTTGTAGATTCTGGCCAATCTAGTTTATTAAGGTCTTCCAATAAGCGATCTGCATAAGAGGTTATTTTTAACATCCATTGTTTCATAGGAACACGGAAAACAGGATGATTACCACGTTCGCTTTTGCCATCTATGACTTCTTCATTTGCAAGAACTGTTTTTAATGCGGGGCACCAATTTACAAAAACTTCTGCTTGATAGGCAAGACCCTTTTTATATAAAAGAGAAAAAATCCATTGAGTCCAATGATAATATTTTGGATCACATGTAGCAATTTCTTTATCCCAGTCATAAGAAAAGCCAAGGCTTTGTAATTGTGATCTAAAATTATTAATAGATCGATATGTTACTTTTGAAGGATGTTCACCTGTATCAATAGCGTGTTGTTCAGCAGGAAGTCCAAAAGCATCCCAGCCCATAGGGTGAAGGACGTTATATCCTTTCATTCTGTAATATCTCGAAACAATATCTGTTGCCGTATAGCCCATAGGGTGACCAACATGGAGTCCTGAAGAGCTTGGGTAAGGAAACATGTCTAAAGCATAGAATTTTGGCTTTGATTTATCTTCTGTAGTTTTAAAAATATTTTTATTTTTCCAATGATTTTGCCAATATGGTTCTAGTTGCTTGTGGTGGTAAGACATGAATTTCCTCGACAATTAAAGTGGTGTACGCACAATAAACATTAATAGAGTGCAAATTAATCCACCTCTTTTGTAACAAAGAACATTTCATTGAGGAAGTCTATTCCTATAAAATAAGGCTAATTTTGCTTTCTAAGGCTCGTTTTTTGTTTTCTTCTAAAAAACTCTAAAACAAATTTGTCACATCGTTGTCACAAAATATTTACAAAATAGTGACGAACCTGTATCATGGATAATGCTCTTTCATTTTTGATTCTAAACCTGACTAGGAAGTGTCATGAGGCTTACAAAAGAAAAACTTGATTCATTTTGCAAAATTAGAGACAAATCAGGCTCCCGATTTTATGAGTTTTCCACATCATGGTGGGCACTTTTTTTCTTTTTTGGGATCGTTGTCGGCTGTGTTTTATGGAACGAATTTATACCTTATCAAAATTTAAGATTTGATCCCTACCCTTTTAACGGTTTGAGAACGATTCTTGCTTTGATGGGAGCAATTCAAGCCCCAGTTCTGTTACTTTACAGCAGAAAATCTACGGATTATAGAAAAAATTTATTAGAGCAAGATTTTGAATTAGAAAAGAAAATATTTAAAAAGATAGAGCTTATGGAGTCTGAAATGAAACAAAATCATGCTTTATATCTTCAAGAATTAAAGCATGTAGCTAAACTTACTAAAAAAATAAATAAGAAAAGAAAAGTTGTAAAATTAAATCCAACTCCTGTGCCTATCCATGAATCAAACAAAGATTTTATAAAAACAGAACAGGTTCAAAGAGAAATATTACAACCTAAAAAAGTGGAAAATAACGAAAATATCAGCGCCTAATAATTATCAATTTTTTACTTTTCCATATGCTCTTTGTAAAGCTTCTCGATCTAAAATACTTAATGTTTTTGCATTTCCAATATATTCCCAATAGACACCATTTAAGAGTGGAACCATTGTGTATTTTTTGGGATCTATACTAAATGAATTTAATCCATAGTGCATTATAGAATAATAATCATAAGGTCCAAATTGAATGGTTGAATATGGACCTAAGTCAAAATTATTTTCTTTTCCTGGAATGATATTTTCTTTAATAATTTTTAAATAGTAGTTTCTGTCTGATCTGCTTTGTTCATGTAAGAATCCTAAAGCATGCATAAGTTCATGCTGAATAATTTCTGGATATAAGCAACCATCTCCTAATGAAACAGTCTGGGGATGGTCAGAACCTATTCCAGAAAAACAGCCTTCATCCACCATAATTTCTAAATAATTATGAAAAGGTTTATGATATACTTCTATAAATTTTATATCTGCAATGTTTTCTAATTTATCCATTGCATTGCGTATTAATGATTTTTCATAATGATTAAATTTTCTTAATTGTAAATTTTTATTTCTTCGATTATACAAATGAAAAGAGTAATATATTTTTCCATTATTCCATTTTTTCTTTGAGTAATTTAAAGGAGCACTATATATATCTCTATTATAAATTTGATTTTGATCGTATATAATATCTCCTTCAATTATTTTGTATTTTAGGTTATTGTTATTTAGATTATTTATTTCAAATATAGGTTCACTATTTTTTATTAATATAGAATCATCAATAAAGTTTGCTGAAAATGAATATTTGGATAATAATATACTGAATAACATAAGTATAAATTTAAGTTTTTTCATAAAAATTCCTTTTATATTAGAATATGATTATCTTTAATTTTAAAATTCATATATATTAATTTATTCTAAAAATCAACATAAAAAATGTTATTTTAAAGGAGGTTTTTTTGGGATTGATTTTAATGAAAATTTAATATGAATAATTAAAAATTAAATTTTTTAAAATGGGTATCAATAATTTTATATTGAATATAAGTTTAAGTTTAATTTTAATTGAGACTTTTCTATTAATTTAAAAGTATTATTTTTTTGAAGCTCATCAATAAAATCTACGGCATCAAAATTTTTGAGTCGAAACATTTCCAATATATATTCAAAAATATGATATGTATCCTGAGGAAATTCAATTATAACATTCTCTTGCTTTGAATTTGAAGAGGATTCAAAAACTTCTATATAAGAGTGAGACGCTGTAGATGTTTTATCATAAAATAATGACCAAAATAAAAACATGCTGCAATTTATTGTTGCCTCAATTTTGTATTCATTATCATTAAGAGTATTTTTAGATTTTAAAAATTCTTTTTTTATTCCAGCAATATGACCGGAAATACCATTTCCAAGCTCTATTCCTTTGTCATGTAAAAACCTATTACGTGCTTTAACTTTTTCTAAATCTGAAACATAAGAAGAAATGTCTTCATTGGAACTGTCTAATTGATAAGATCGCACATTGTATGATGCTTTTCCTATCATATTGTATTTACTTTCTTCACGATTAATTTTTGAATTTACTCCACTTCCTATTATAATATTAGATAAATTATCTTCTGAAAATAATGAGTTTTTATTTGTTTTTGTTTTATTTGAAATATTATCTTTTAATGTATGAATACACCTTCTGATATCGTTTATAATCATAGCTCCTATAGAAACCAGAGGAAACTTAAGTAACAAATTATTTGTTTTGCTACGAAATTTATCAATACGTATTTTTTCATATTCTAGGAAAAAATAAACAAATTGAGAAAATTTTTTTATTTGGCATTCAGCAAGAATATTTTTATATTCAGTTTGGGATAAAAAATATTTAAAATATTCGGATGAATCAGATTTAGTTAATAGAAAATATGTAATAATATTATTTTTAAATAAATTAAGCTCAAATTCATTATATATTAAATTAAACTCTTGATCAATTAAAACTTTATTAGTAACCTTCTTAATTATCTGTTTTGAATTATTAATACTTTTTTCTAAATCTTCTGATATTTTTTTAAGAGTCCCATTATTAAAGTTAGAAAAAAATTGATTATAAAGGCATTCTATGTTTTTGATTTCTATATTTATATAATTGAAATAATTAACAATTATTTCTTTTTGAGATAAATATAATGATTTATTTTTATCAATTGTTAAAATTAATGCTAATTTTTTTTGTATTAAACTATTTCCTTTATATTTTGAAATAATTTTTGACAATAAATCATTGAATACTTCTTTTTCTGAAGAATAACATATTGTATATTCAGCTTTGTTTTTTTCTCGTATCTTTACTTTTTTTATTTCATTTAAAACGTCAGTATATTTAATATAAAATTTACTATAAGAATTTAAGTTGTAATCATTAAAAAAATCGAACCATTTTTTGGAATTTTCACTGGTATTTTTATAGGCTAAAAAATCATCTTTTAATTTAACCACAGTATCTGAAAACTTAGATAAAGGAATTTTTCCAAGCACAGGGTTTGCATAAGTTGCTAAAACTTTTTCACAAATTATCTTGAAGTTATTGTCTTCAATATTTACTGAAATACTTTCTAGATATGATTTATTTTTGTTTAAAAAATATAAAAAAGAATCCCCAAAATTTTCAAATGTTGAGTAAAAATAAAACCATGGTACAAAATAATAATGGTTTAATAAGTCACGATTTTCTAAATCAGAATTTATAAAAACTTTTATATTTTGAACAGTGTTAAGGCTAATCAGATTTTTTATAAAAGTTCTTTTATCTTCCAAATTTGAAGTGTGTGATCTGTTTTTTTCTTCAACATTAGATAACATATAATCAAGAAAATTTGAATCTTTATGTTTTAATTTAGGATATAATTTTTGAAAACGATCTTTTTCTACCATAAAAATAATCATAATTATAATCCATTAAAAAAATATATTATTAAGTTTTTAAAAAAAATTTTTTAAAATCAGAAAAAATAACCAATCTACACGAAAAAAGTAACAAGAAAGTTTATTTTATTCAAGAGTAATTTTGAAAATAATTAAAAATAATTATAATAATATGAAAATAAAAGAGAAAATATTTTTATAAATTAAGTATCATTTTGAATAAAAAAAAATTTTGCACATCAAATGCGCAAAATTTTTTAGTTACATTAAATCTTTGAATAAAAAATTTATTCAAATATGTAGGAAACGCTTTGAACTGAATATTATAAATATTTTTCCGAAATATATTTTTCTACAATTTTATTTATAGATTTAAATGTTTTACTGTTTTTTGCATTAGTAAGATAAATATATGAAATATTTTTGTCTTTAATAAAATTCATTTTCGTTAAAAACCCCATAGTTCCACCTGTGTGAGAATAATTTGCCAAGGAGTTTAAATAATTTATTACAATCCCTAATCCATAACCCTCATTAATAATATTAGGAACTACATTTTGTGGTGCAGGGTCTTTTGGGTTTTTTATCTGTTTCATGATAAACAAAATTCAGCATTTTATTTAGCTGAGAAGCATTTAGTAAATTTTTAGTTGAATCTGTAGATGGTTCTGAAAATAAATTTCGTATAAAAAGGTTTAAATCGTTTGATGATGCCGTAATAGATCTTCCTCCATTTGTCTAAGACATTGATAAATCGATTATATCCATTCCGTAATATTGATTATTTTCTGGAATATCAAATAAATATCTGCTCATGATATTATCATGATACTTTGATGGAATGCCTTCTTTAGGTATATGGTTAATATAAAAACTATGGCTTAAGTTTAACTTTTTAAATATTCGATTTTCAATTTCAGTTGCTAATGTCTTTTCTGTAATTTTTTCAATTATTTTATTAGCAAGTACATAATTTGTATTCGAATAGAAATAGTGACTTCCAGGCGAAAAACTTAAATCTTTTTCTTTTACAACATTTAAAATTTCATCTGTACTAAAAATTCTTTTAGGATTATTTTTATATAATTTAATTAAAATACTTGTATATTCTGGTATGCCAGAAGTCATAATTAGCATTTGCTTAATTGTAACGTTTTGCCATTTTGGAAAATCATTTGGAAAAAATTTACTTAATTTGTCGTCCAAAGATAATTTTCCTTCGGCTTCAAGTTGCAGCATAACAACAACAAGAAATGCTTTTGAATTACTCCCAATTTGAAACAAGCTACTGTTTGTAACTGGTTTTCCATTTAATTTTTGCAAACCTACATTATATGTTGTGGCATTTCCGTTATTATATTTAGGGCACTGCAAGGTAAAGGCAATTCCAGTAGCTCCCTCTTTACCTTATTTTTTCAAAATCGCATTTAATTCGGAGTTTATATCCATTGAAAGTTTTTCAGTATCGTTACTTTCTATTTTATTATTATTTTTTGAATTTCCGCTGCGATTTTTACATTAGAGTAAAGTTAAACTTAATAAAGGAACAAGAATTTTAGCTATATTTGTATTCATTTTTTAAATTTAATTCCATTGTTGAAAAAAATACATAAATAGACGATAAAGCTTATAGATTTTAAAATCATTGTCAATTTTTAATAAATACATTGTTTTTAGATAATTTTAACTTCTTTTTAATAAAATGATATTTGTCTTTCATTGCAGAGCTAATTCATTTTCTGTGATAAATTATTTTTGATACTTGACGAGAAAATGCAAGAGAAAATAATTAATATTAAACCATATAGCTGAATTTTTGTCATATTTTCGTTTAAAAATAAAACGGAGATTATGACTGCAAAAACAGGTTCAGTTAAAGAAATAATAGAGGACTTAAATGCTCCAATTTTTTCCATGCCTTTTATTAAAAAATAAATAGCAGATAAAGTTCCAATAATAGATATTCCAAGCATATTAAAAATAAAATTGTTATTTAAAGTAAAGTTTTTTTCAGAAATAAATAAATAGGGAAGAGAAAGAATTGATGCTCCGATGAGTTGATAAAAAACGATATCAATTTGGTTCTTATTTTGCTTTTTTTCTTTGTTTAAAATGATATAAACTGCATATATGAGTCCAGATAGAATTGCAAAAAATATTCCAATTAAGTTATCTATTTTTCCAAATTTATGATATGAAATTAATATCACGCCAGTTAAAGAGCTCGATATTAATAATAAAGATTTTAAATTTAATTTAATTTCACCAGTAATAATGCTATAGATAAATATATAAACGGGAAAAATATAAGCTAATACTGCGGCAAGGCCAACTCCAATGTATTGCAGAGATGATAAATATGTAAAAGTTGTAATAAAATATAAACCACCTCCCATAATAATATCTTTTTTATAAAGAATAAAATTCCTTTTAGAAAATTTAATAAATGGAATTAAAACAAATAAAGAAATAATAAATCTTGTAATTAATATGACAGATAAACTGGTATTTACTTCATATAGGTTTTTAGAAAAAATACCTATAAAAGCAAATGATAGTGAAGAAATTATAATATAAAGATAGCCTAATTGATTCATATAAATATATTTCTAACCTAATTTTTTATGCCAATGATATTTCTGTTTTCAGAAACATGATTTTTTAATACTATAGTTTTTATTAAAAATAAAATAGCAATGCTAATTATAAACTGACTTATTAATTCAAAATAAATGGATTCATAGTTGGCTTTTAAAAATGTACATATGGCGATTGAAACAATATGAAAAGGAATAATAAAATGAAAAACTAAATTTAATTGAAAGGTTTTTTTATAAATATCTTTTATTATTGTAAATACAAAAAATACTACAAATATAATTAAAGCATTTTTTACAGCATTCCATCCACACCAAATAAGCATTAAATTTGAAAAATAAAAGCTTAAAAATGAAATAATATTATAGTTTTTAACTTTAAATGTTCCTTTAAAATTATTGCTTACTCTTGCATAAATTACATAAATTGGGACATAAGACATGGTTAAAATAATTAAGGCACATAAAATTGTAATCATATTTTGCCAGCCTGAAACCGAAAAAATAAAAATCACACCAATAATAAAATTTATCGAATTTGCAATGTATGGAGAAGAGTATTTATTTCTTTTTGATAAAATACTTGGAAATATTTTTGATTCCCCTAAGTTACTCAATACACGTGATGCTGCAATTTTGTAACTTAATCCAGTACCAAAAGGAGATATTGCAGCATCAACATATAAAAATAATGCAATAGAAGCAAATCCAAATATAGCAAGCAATCCTGCAATCGGACCTGAATCTCCAGCAAAATTTAAATTCGCCCACCCTCCTTTTAAATACTCAGAAGGAATAGATAGGTTAAAAGAAATTTGAACTAATAAATAGATAACACATGCAATTAATATAGAACCAAAAACGGCATAGGGAACGTTTTTTTGTGGATTTTCAGTTTCATTTGCTAGAAATATAGCGGTCTGAAAACCAATAAAAGAAAAGGCTATGCCACAAGTTGAAATAGCTGTGAGCATTCCGCCTACACCACTGCTAAACATATCTGTAGATAAATTATGGGCAGCATTTGTAGGGTTATTAAAAATAATATAGATAAATATGCAAGATACAGCTAAAGGAACTGCAACTTTAAAAACTGTGATTACTTTATTAAACTTGCCCACAGTATTTATTGCAAAAATATTTATAAAAAACATAATAAAGATTAAAAAAATGGAAAGTAACAGGCCTTCTGTAGATAAAGTAAATTCTTTAGAATCTGTTTTTATCCATGTAAAATAATTTGAAGCATATTGAACTGTTGCTTGAACTTCAATAGGAGGAATTAAAGCTGTCCAAATCCAAGTTAAAATACTTACCAATATTTTTCCACTATTCCCAAAACTTAAATTTGCAGCATCGGACATGTTATTAAATTTTTTATTTAAAATAACTTCTGCATAGGAAAGTGCTATAATTCCATACATTAATCCGCCGATTATCCAAGATAATATTCCTGAGTTTCCTGCTGCTTTTGCTGTGTAATATGCTCCATAAAGCCAACCAGAACCAATGATTGAGCCTAGTGATAAAAATAGTAAATTTGTTTTAGTGACTTTAATCATATTATGATAATTCCTTTTAGGAGAAACTCTCTAGAAAAAGATGGATATTCATATTTAAAATAATTCTATAGTTTGGAATATATATCTCCTTTTTGTGATTTTTAAAATATCATATTGTTTTTATTAAAAATTCATAAAAAAATCAATAAAAAAATTTTTGTTAATAAAATATGTTTTTGATTTCTAATTTTAATAAAATATGTATCCGCAATTTTTAATGTGTTTGAATTTATAATAAATAAAAATTTAATTTTTTATCAAATTTTTACCTTTTTCAAATTTAGCAAAGACAATGGCGCCTGCTGCAGCCATTGAAAAGGCCATTAATGTTCCTATGATTGGAATATAACACCATATACCTAGCCCAATACATAATCCCCAATTACGAATGCCAAATAAAACTCTTTTACGCAAGGGCATGTTCATTAATAGCAATGTTCTATCTATATTGTTCCATCCTAAATACCAAATTCCTACTATAAAAACGATAGGGGCAAAAATTTGAACAAAAAATGATAAAACAAATAAGCAGAAAATGACAACTGCTTTTGTTACTTCAGAAATAATGCTATCGATAAAATCCATAAATTTTTGTTTAGGAGTTTTATTTCCTGAAGTTTTTTCATAGGCATTTTGAGCAATAATATCGTAAATTGGGCTAGCAACGGCATTTACAAAAGCAGTTCCAAAAATTCCATATAATAAAAATCCTATTATCCATATTATAATTTCGATAAATACAGTGTTAAATAGAGGTGCTAAGAAAGTTCCATCCCATTTTAGTGCTAAAGAGTGAAAGAGAGGTATAATCCATTTTGCGATAACGATATTTCTAACTATCCAAAAATAGATTATGAGGTTCAAGATATGAGGAGCAGTGCCTAATAGAAGCATGCCTTTATTACGAAGGAAAAATCTGACAGAATAAATAGGGGATTTCATCCCTAAAAATATTTGCTGAAATGGTTCAATGGACATACTGCCCTCCTTTACAAGGGTAGAATAATGTTACTAACGGAGACTCTCAATGGTATCTTCAACGGATATAAGGAATAAAGATTCTTTTAACGGTGCTTTGCCAAATAATAGTGCAGAAGATCGAGAGTACCTAAAAGAATATATTCATATTCTTCTTTTGGGTATTACATTTTGTGTTTTCGTTTCCATTATTACTTATAATCCTTCGGATCCGAGTTCATTTAATATCAATTCAAAATCTTTGAATAATATTTCTCATGTATCAAATACGTTTGGAATTTTAGGTGCCTCAATCGCAGATTGGTGTTTTCAGGTTTGTGGCTTAGGCTCTATGGTTTTTTCAATGGTATTTATTGTTCAGTTATTAAATACTTTGAGAAGGCCAAGGCAACGTAGCCGCTTTGGTTTAAGAGTTTTTGGTTATCCTCAACTTATACTATGTTATTTAGGCTTAATGTCTCTTATTTCTCCAGAAATTCATTTTCGTGGAGTTGATATTTATACTGGTGGTATTATTGGTCATTTGGTTTCTCATTTTTTTATCACTTTTATTGGTAAAACAGGATCAATTATTGTTTTATCCATTGTAGGTTTAGCAAGTTTAACATTGTCATTAGGTATAAGACCATTAACAACTTTATCTTATTTGTTATCTTTATTTCCAAATAAAGTAACGAAAAAAATTGTTGGTGCTATTGAAGAACAGGCTAATGAAAAAGATACTCAATCAACCTACATTCAGGAAGATATATTTAAGCAAAATAAAGAAGAAAAAAAGTCTTTAATTGAAGAGAAAAAACCGGTATTTAATTATGCTGTAGAAGAAATTCAAGCAGCGCCTCCAACAAATTCTTTTTCTAATGATATTACATTTGCTAATGTTTCGCCAAAAGTTGCATTTTTAATCAATAAAAAAGATTTTGATTCTTTGTTATCAAAACTTGAATATCATAAAATTAATGGTCAAAAGAAAAATCCTGAAATTGAAAATCAAAAATTACGAGCAGAAGCAAGACTTATTGAAGATAAATTATCTACATTTGGCGTTAAAGGTTCTGTAATCAAAAGCCAAAATGGACCTGTCATAAATTTACATGAATTTGAACCCGCTTCTGGAATTAAAGTTAATAAAGTTCTTTCTTTACAAGATGATCTTACTTTAGCATTAAAAGCTCAAAGTGTTTTAATTGGATTACAACCAGGAAAAAGTTCATTAGGAATTGAACTTCCAGCTTCAACTCGTGAAACTGTTTCTTTAAGAGAAATTATGGAATCTCCGTTGTTTCAAAACCCAAATATTCCTCTTTCTGTTGCTTTAGGAAAAAATGTGGATGGCTCGCATTTAATCACTGATTTATCAACAATGCCACATTTGCTTGTTGCAGGTTCAACAGGTTCAGGGAAAAGTGTTTGTATAAATGTTATGTTATTAAGTTTAATGATGAGCAAAACGCCTAGACAACTTCGATTATTATTAGTTGATCCAAAAATGTTAGAACTCTCCGTCTATGACGGTATTGGTCATTTATTAATGCCTGTTGTTACTGAGCCAGATAAAGCGGCTGGAGCATTAAAATGGGCAATTGAAGAAATGGAACGTCGATATAGGTTAATGAAAAATTATCAGGTAAGAAATATTTTAGCCTATAATAATGCGGTTACTAATGGAGAAATTAAACAATCAGATCCTAAACAACAAAAATTAGATTTGTTACCTTATATTGTTGTTGTGGTGGATGAATTAAGTGATCTTATGATGACCTCTCCAAAAGATGTTGAAGATAGTATTCAGCGTTTAGCTCAAAAAGCTAGAGCGGCGGGTATTCATTTAATATTAGCAACTCAAAGACCAAGTGTAGACGTATTAACTGGAGTAATAAAAGCGAATTTACCATGTAGATTGAGTTTCCAAGTAGCTTCAAGGCATGACAGTAGAACAATTATTGAAAATATTGGAGCAGAAAGATTATTAGGTAAAGGTGATATGTTATTTTTACCGCCAGGAATTAGTAAAGTTATTCGCGCACAATGTGCTTTTGTAACAGATAAAGAAATTAATTTAATGGCATCTGAATTAAAAAAACTTTATCCGCCCGTTTATGAAACACATGTAATGCAAGACATTGAAAGAGCATCACAAGACTTGATGAGACAAAAAAATGACAAAGGGAGCGAAATTAGTACACTCACTTTATCCGGTGAAAATGAGACCATTGACGAAAATACCCTTTATGAAAGAGCTGTCGATTTTGCGAGAGAGGCCGGGAATGTAAGTACATCAAGTATTCAAAGAGAATTCCGAATAGGTTACAACCGAGCTGCACGTATAATGGATAGAATGATTCTTGAAGGAATTGTTGGGCAAGCTGAGTCTTCGGGTAAACCAAGGCCAGTAATCAAACGATTTTAGAGTTCAATAACAAAAGGACTGTGGAATATGAATATGAACCAAGCCGCATACCAGAATGATAAAAATGCACTTGGTGTTACTTATGAAACTGCGGCTCTCATAGGAAGTCGACTTCGTGCCGCTCGTGAACATAAACGATTTTCGCCTTCTCAAGTTTCTGCGCGCGTCAAAATTCGTGAGCGTTATATTGAAGCTATAGAAATTGGAGATTGGGACGTCCTTCCTCCTGGCTTGAATGGTAGAGGGCTTATAAGACTTTACGCTAGAGAACTAGCCGTTGCTATTCCTGAATTTGAAGCTTTTCATCATTTACAAACGGTTATGCTTGAAAAACAGTCTGAAAGTTTAATGGCTGCTTCAAATAAAAAATCGAAATATCATCCTGCAGCAGAGGAATCCGCTGAAGTCATTCGTTCGATTTCCCGCAGCGAATTTCAAAAAGGGATAAATTTAGAAACCTCTGAATATGGTTCGTCTTCAATGCATCCAGATGAGCCTGTTCCACATATTCCAAGTTCAAAAGTATATTCAAGACCTGTTTTTTCACAAAGGACAGCGGCTTCAACTGGTAGTGCTTCTATTGTCACTCCAAATATTTATGATGTTCTAGGTCTTCAAGTTGATGAACTTAAAGTCCAAGAAATTGCTGAACCCGAATATCCTGTAGCAAAAGAGCAAAAAAATATAAGACAAAATTTACCAACAGCAGAGCCTGTAAAAAAATCAATTGTAGAAACTCATCCAGTAGTTGAAAAAGAAAAAATAAAAGTAGAAGAAAAAGTATTTCAAGAAAGTCATGTAAAAAAAGATCTTCCATTTGTTACTTCAAAAGAAGTAAAAGAAGAATCCATTATTAAAAAAAGACTTTTTGATTTAAATCCTTTGCAAATTGTTGTTTTATTATCTTTTTTAATGATTTTTGTTTTTGTTAGTTTATTTCTCTTTTCAAGAAATTCAAGTCAAACTAAAGTAACAAATTTATCTGCTAAACAACTTGAAAATGAGATTGGTGAAAGTGAAGCATTACCAAATTCAATCGTAAATTCAAATATTCCAGCTGTGTCTGAAGCTCAAAAAGCAACGGTTTATCCTCCACAAACAAAAACAGTTGCTGCAGAAACTAAGGAAGCAACTTTAACGCCTCAAGCGACAACAAGCACTATCCCAGTGTCACAAAAAACTCAGGCAATTATTGAAGTGGAACGAATAGCAAAACTAAATATAATTTCAAAAGTAAACATTACAATTGAGGCCGATGGAAAACAAATTTTTTCAGGAGTTCATTCTTCGGGAGTATTAGATATTCCTTTTAAAAATAAAGCAGAAATAAATATGTCTGACGCATCAAAGGTGAGTTTAATTTACGAAGGAGTAAATCACGGGCCTTTAGGATACGCTGGCAGAAAAAGAAAAATTGTATTAAATGCAAAAGCATATGTAGAATAACAAAAATACTTGCTCATATCCCTTTCTACTTGTTATAACCCTCCCCGACCCTAGGGAGGTTTTTTTATGTCAATGAAAATAGAATCAAATAAGAAAATAGAATCCATAGCATCTCAGTTACTTTATCATAAAAAACTTTATTATACAGGCCGTAGTATGATAAGTGATATGGAATATGATTCTTTAGAAGATCAATTAAAAAAATTATCTCCAAATCATCCCGTATTATCGTTGGTTGGTTATCAATTTGAAGACTCTGGAAAAAAAATTTCACATCATTTACCAATGTTATCTTTAGCAAAAACCTATTCAATTGAAGATTTATTCGATTTTTTAAATAAAAATCCAAGCGTTGCTATGGATAAATTAGATGGCATGGCTCTTTCTATTGAATATGATGAAAATGGTAAGTTTTTAAGAGCCTCAACAAGAGGAAACGGTAAATTAGGAGAAGATGTTACAGAGCATGTTTACTATATAACAAATATACCAAAAAAATTAAATATAGATAAAAAATGGCAAGGATTTCATTTTGAGATAAGAGGTGAAATTTATTTTCCACATTCTGAATTTCAAAACTTTCAAGACCGTTTTGATAGTTTTCGAAATGCCGTTCCTGGTACTTTAGGTCGAAAAGATGTTGAAGAGGCTGTTGATGTATTAAAAGTTTTGCATTTTTGTGTATATGATTTATTTGTATTCGATAATAAAGGCAACTATTTATCTGCAAAAGAAATTCCAAAATATTTTGATGTACCAAATAATTATCTCTCAAAGCTTAATTTGACAAAAAAAATGGGCTTTGAAGATAATATGAATTATGTTGTTGATGTGACTGATATAAAAAATATAGATGATTTAAATTTATTTATAGAAAACTGGTATAAAAAAAGTAGAGATTATCAAATTGATGGTATTGTTTTTAGATTTAAAGATGAGATTTTATGGGAAAACTTAGGAAATACAGCTCATCATCCAAGAGGAAGTCTAGCATTTAAACAAGCAGGTGAAACCGCAGAAACTGAAATTTTAGAAATTGAAGAAAATGTAGGACGTAGCGGAAAAATAACTTTCAGAGCAAAATTAAAAACAGTTGAATTATCAGGTGCAAAAATCTCATACGCAACTTTGCATAATGCTCAATTTATAGAAGAAGGTAATTACGCTGTAGGTTCTAAAGTTGAAATCATTCGCAGTGGTGAAGTAATACCAGCTATTATTCGCTTAATTGAGCCTTCTAAACAATCTTTTATATTACCTAAAAATTGTAAATGCGGATATCCTTTGACGCGTCAAGGTCCCGATTTAATGTGTTTAGATAATCCTTCTTGTAATTACAAAGATCAAGAAAGTCTTGTATATTTTATTTCCTCTTTAGATATTATGGGGGTTTCTGACAAAATTGTACTAAAAATAAGAGAGGCTGGATTAGTTCAAGAGCCTGCCGATTTTTATAAATTAACAGTAGAAGATCTCATTCAAATTGAAGGTTTTGCACAAAAATCTTCAGAAAATGTTATTGCCGCTATCCAAAATTCAAAAAAAATTCCTTTAGCAAAATTTTTAACATCACTAGGTTTAAAAAGAGGTGGTGCTGTTAAATGTCAAGAAGTTGCTAAAAAATGTATTCATCTTAAAAATGTTTTAAAATTAAAAGTAGAAGATCTTTTAGAAGAAAAAGGTTGGGCCCAAAAATCTGCAGAAGATTTTGTCGAATCATTAAAATTGAAAGAAAAAATAATTCAAAATTTATTACATTATGTTGAAGTTATTGATGATGAATCTGGTGCTTTGATACAAAGTCAAAGTGATCATCCCTATTTTGGTAAAAATATTTGTATAACAGGATCCCTTTCAAGGCCAAGAGAAGAGTACAAAAAAATATTGGATACTGTCGGGGCAAAACTCGTTTCCGCAGTGAGCTCAAAAACAGATTTATTAGTTTGTAACGAAGCTAGTTCTTCGTCAAAATATAAAGATGCAATAAAACATAATGTAAAAATAGTAAATGAAGAGGAGTTTTCTTCATTACTTTAAAGCAAGAAACTTATTTCTTGCTTTAAATAATTTTCTTTCTTTTAAAAAATCAGAAAATATCCATAATATAATTAAAATAGTATTTAGATAAATTAATCCTTCTAATGTGAAAATAGGGTTGTTTTTATCAAATGGATTTTTTTTTGAATTATCAATACTAAAAGTGAAAGCTATTTTTTTTAGAATGTATAAAGAAAAGTCTAACAAATAAATAATATAAGGATAAAATACAAAATGAATTGGAATAAATATGGCGAGTAAAGATAAAGGAGTTATTAAAAAACAAACAATTGGCAATGCTAAAATATTTGCAGAGCATGAATTTATTAAATCAATATTTGTAAAAGGATAAAGAATAATTCCAGTAAAAAAAGATGTTAATATAGTATTACATATTGCTTTAAATATTTTTAAATTTGAAATTAAAAAATTTGTTATATAACTTGAAATTTCTAATATTATGGCACCAATTGCAGAAAGTAAAAAAGAAAAATTAATAAAAACATTTCCAAATGAAAATGAAATAAGAAAAAGTACGAAAATTTTATGAAATATTTTTGAGGTTATAAATGGAAACAGTTTAAAAAAAATGAGATATTGACTTTGAATAAATTTTATTGATTGAAAATAACTCAATGCAGAAACTCTTACAAGAGCTCCCGTCCAGCCAAAAAGAGAGCATATTATTAATGAAATAAATAATGATAAATATATTTTAAAATTATTTATAAAATTCATTAGTTTATTTGGGTTTATATATTTATAAAGGACATAAAATAAAATATAAGAAAAAATTTTGCTTATGCCATTTGCTAGAGGAACAACTTGGCCACCTGAAATTGCTAAAAGATGAATTAAGCCCGAATTTTGAAATGCTTTTGCTTCCGAAAAAGTTAATTTTCTTAAGTTTCCTAAAAAATTTAATGCAAGGTTTGATTCTTGCATTTGTGCAGATGTGATTTTTGCCTTTTGTTCTACCCAATTTGAATAATCAAAAAACTGTTTAAAAATACCATTATTTTTTATTTCTTCTGGAAAATCGTTTAATAATATTATTAGCACAGTATATAGAATTATAGAGAAAAATATATTTTTGTATAAAAAATAGTTTAAATGACTCATTTTTAGCCCTACTCATTCTCTTTCATTAGAGGGGCTATAATTATACCTGACTCAAAAAGATGACTTGAGATGTATGATATTTGTTCAATTTGTATTAAAATGAAGTCATATCTTGTGTTGAAATGATTTTAGAATAATTTCAATACAATAGTCTTGACGTATGTTTTTATTTTTGCAAATTATAGATTGCTGTCGCCATAGCTCAGTTGTATAGAGCACTTCTTTCCTAAAGAAGGGGTCGTAGGTTAGAGTCCTACTGGTGACGCCACTTTCTTGAAAGTTCTCTATTACCTGTATTTATGAGACACTAAAAATTTAATTATAATTTTACAATCTATTTTGTAAGTTTTCATTAATATAACAGGATAAATAATGCGCTCTTTTCCATACAAAATTATTGATTTAACCCATACATTAGATGAAAATATTCCACATTGGGATGAAGGATGTGGATTCAAACAAGATAATATAATTGATTATGTTGATTGTAATACAGAAGTTCAATTTCGAGTCCAGCAAATAATAATGCAAGCTGGTATTGGAACGCATATTGATGCACCTGCTCACTGCATTCCAGATGGAATTTATATTAGCGAAATTTCCTTACAAGATCTTATCGCACCATGTGTAGTTATTGATGTATCTATGTTTGCTCATTCAAAATATACTGTTTCTTTAAATGATGTTAAATCATTCGAGCAAATAAACACTCCCATTAATTCAAATAGCTTTGTATTTTTTAGAACGGGCTGGGAAAAATATTGGGGTACACCTGAGCAATATCGCAATCATTATTTATTTCCATCAATTTCTAAAGATGTAGCGGAATATCTTTTAGAAAGAGGAATAAAAGGAATAGGTATAGACACACTTTCTCCTGATAGACCTGACGATGGATTTCCTGTCCATAAAATACTTCTAGGTAACGGAAAATATATTATTGAAAATGTTGCTAATTTAAAAAATATGCCAATTATCGGAGGTTTTATTTGCGCGCTCCCATTAAAAACAAAGGGAGGAACAGAAGCGCCCGTAAGATTAGTTGGTTTTAAAAGTTAGAAAATTTATATTAATACGTTTTAATTCAAGTTTTAGAAAATTAAAAAAAATTGACCATTAGTTAAATATAGTTTAAGATAATTAGTGTTTACTATATGTTAAGTTAATTTTCAAAATATATATGTAAGACTTATTTTTATTTTAGGAGATTAAACTAAATGTTTTTTAGTCATTATTCTGAAATTGAAGATTTTTTAGATAAGCTAAATAATACGCCCGCTGTTTACTCCTACCAAACCACAAATCAAGAATCTGTAATTGCATTATGTAGTGATTTTAATAATTTGGAGAACGATGGTATCCATTTATCTTCCGATTTTACGCATGCAAAGGTAAAAATTATGAACAAGGATAGTTCTAGTGAATCTTCAGAGAGAGACCAAATTTCATAGCATAATGCCCAGTTCTCAAAATTTTTCTACTCAATCATCAACTCGAAAAGAAGATATTGTATTATCAAATTCAAATAACGCAAAAAGTTTTCTTCCAAATCCTGATGATACACGAGCTTATCAAGAATTGTACCCAGGTTTCATTGAAAAAATGATCGTTGCATTTGAAATGGAATCAGAGCACAGGCGTAATTTAGAAAAAGAAACAGCCCAACATAAAAAGATGATGAGCGAAAAATTAGTTGAATCTCAATTAATAAATCAAAAGAAAAGTATTGAAATTGAAGTTAAAGAACAAAGACATCAACATATAAAGTTTTATATTGCACTTTTAGTTGGTTTGATTGTTTTTTTTAGTTCTTATTGGATTAAAATCGAAAATAAATTTGCTTTTATAGGATTGTATATTTTGTTAGCTGTTATAGGAATATCTCCTAAAAACTTCTTTTTTAAAAAAGATAAAATTGAACCAATTAACAATAATAAAAGTCCTATATAATTTTAAGTATTTTTATCGAGATCTTCCTTGGCGCTACTTTCATCAAATATTTCATTACACTTGCGGCATTTATATTTAATTTTAACTGGTCTTGTAGTAATTCCAAAGGTAACAAGAAACCAACCTATTCCAGAATATTCCGCCTGTGGGGTAACTAAATGATGGTTTCGGTCAAATCCATCACGACATTTTTTTAAATTCAGTTTATCAAAATTCGTATTTGCTTGAATATCGTTCATTTTAATATCCCTTAATTATTGATCTTATAAAAGCAGTTTGTCTAAAAATTTGAATAGCAAAAACTTCTAACAATAAAAAATTCATATATTATAATGACCATAAATTACAAGAATATTTAATCAGATTCTTATATTTATATTGTTAAAATTTTCTTAATAATAAAAATCTAAGACACTAGTTAACGAATATTTTTATAAAAACAAATGAATTAAGTCAAAAATATGACTCTATCTTAATAGAACTTATTTAAGTAGGATTCATTTTCACCATTATAAAAACATACATTATTAGGGAGTTCACATGATAGCAGTTGATATGCCTCCACAAGCCGTTGAAGTAGCACCTTATGCACATGAGTCCGTAGTCATTTCATCCAATAAATTTATGGTTCCTTTTGCTGATACATTCAGAACTGTTTTACAAGTAAACAATCAAACTGGATATAAAGTTTTTATTACATCTTCTATTGATGACTGGCATCAATGGAATGGTGGTGCAAAACCAAATATAAACTTTAATGGTGTGACAATTGCGGGTTCAAATTATTTAAAAAGAAATGAAGATATGAACTCCACTGCAACAAATGCAAAGTTCACTATGAATTTTAAATTTACAGCAGCAAGTGGTGATGAAGAATTTGGTATGAGAGTTGATCAAGCAGATGTATTTAAAACAGATTATACTTATAAATACTATCCAACTTTCCCATTAGGAACAATGGATGTGACTGGTTACTACCAAGTTGATCAAAAAGTAATGGGAAATGCAAATATCTTTACAATATCTCATAATCAATAATGAGAAGAACTAAACCGCTTTATTTTGATGAATTTTTTTAGGATTCAAAATAGAGTGGTTATTGTTCAGATTTTCAATTGGGTTTTCCAATGAATTAACTTTTGTATTTGGTCTTACGGGTAATTTAATATTTTTAACTTGTCTAAAAGCTTTTAATATTGAAATCATTATCCAAGTTTGATCAAATTGCCACCATTCCCAGCCATGACGTGCAGCACGGGGTTGAGCGTGGTGATTATTATGCCATCCTTCACCAAAGGCAAGGATACCAACCCACCAGTTATTTCTGGAATCGTCATTTGTATTATTAGGACGGGAACCCCATTTATGTGTTGCAGAGTTCACAAACCAAGTAACATGATAACCTGATACAAGTCTTACAAAGACACCCCAGACTGTAAAGCTAATAGCGCTATACCAATCGAATCCGGGTGCAGAACCTAATACTCCGCCAAGAGCCATGATTGAAAAACCAACAACAATTTGTATTAAAATCATGTTATTTTCTAAAAATTGATAAAATTTATTTTTAGCAATATCAGGGCAATAATGAGATACTTCTTCTATGGAGTTTAAATCAGCTCTTCTGTTAAAAATAAATCCAATATGAGAATGCCAAAAACCTTTGTTCATATCGTGCGGATCTTCAGGTTTATCAGAATAAGCGTGGTGCACTCTGTGTTGCCCTATCCAAGAAATGGGTCCTCCCTGGCAGGCTAAAGTACCGCAAAATGCGGCAAAATATTCTATAGGTTTTGTTGCTTGAAAGCCTTTATGAGCTAATAATCTATGAAATCCAAAAGTAATTCCAACCATACCAGCAAGATAATGCATTACTAGGAAAACGATAAAGGCTTGCCATGTGAAAAAGAACCAGCACAAGGATAGGGCAATGACATGCACACCAGTAATCCAAATAAAATTGCGCCAGTTAAACTTAACTATATTGGAAGATTCTCTTAACTTCATAATAACCTCTAATAAATAGACAAGAAATCTTAATCCATCCTCATTTAACGGTTATTTTACTTCTTAGTGAAGGTAGAGAACGTAAAAGAAATGTAAATGGTGTATCTGTTTAATAATACTAATATAAATACTTTAAAATACTTAATGTTCAGGTGTCTAGAATTTATATTAATGATATTAATATTTTATGTATAAATTAATAATATTGAATGGTTACAATGATTTGCTTAAAATATTATAGATGGACTCATTTGGTTTTTTAAAATAATCTATTCCATTTATTTTAGTTTGTTTTATAATTCTGTCATCATCATTTATGATAAATAATTCATTGTTATTTAAAATTGTAATACCTTCAGCTTTGTTATTAAATTTTAAAGGAATATTTTTGCTGTCATGAACTAAAATTGGATCGTTATTTTTATAAAGCCTTTCTAAATCTATAGTCCAAAGGTAAGCACCTATTATATTTTCATGCTCAAAACTACTCAGAATAAATAATTTATCATTAAATTTATTCCAAGCTAAACCAGATATTCCAACTTTTTCATTTATATATTTATTTGTATTTTTAAAATTATAAATTAATTTAAAATCGTTTTTTAAAAAATATTTAGAATCTTTATAAATTAAACTAGCTAAAATAATTTTAAACGAATATTCAAAATTTTTATAAGAATCTCCTTCTTCTCTTATCCCAAATAAAATTTTATTGTCTGGAATAATTGTTAAGCCTTCAACTTTAAAATATTTAGAATTATTTAATTCTTTTTGTAAATATTTTTTTATGTCTCTTGTTTCTTTTTCGTTTTCAATAACAGATAAAAATTCTACATTATTTGGAAATTCAGGTTGCCAATATAATATTGAATTATATTCATAATTAGAATCATCTCTGTCAAAGCTTGTTGTGGCAAAAATATATTTATTATCTAGTGTTACAGTTAAATCTTCAAATTTTTTTGTAAAAATAAACTTGGAATTTTTATAATAAGTTATGTTATTAATATCTGTAAAATTGTTATTATTAAATGGAATTGAAAATATTGGGGATACATTATTGTCGTAAATTGATTTATCGTTCGCAAAAAAAAGATTGTTATTATTAAAAACAACTGCAGATAATTCGCATGAAGCTAATATTTCATTCTCTTTATTGTTTTTAACAAATATTGTCTTTTTTCCTTCTTCAAAGCAATTTATTATCCCCGTATTTTTTATAATATATTGTTCTTTTTCATTGGGCTTTAAAGTATTATTTAAGCCCAAATAAAATTTACCTTTTCCACTTGAACAGGAGCTAAATATAAATAAAAATAGTAAAATAAATAATAAAATTTTCACATGAAACCTTTGATAAAAAAAAATATAGCATTCATTAGAAATAATAAATTATTACTAATAAAAAGTCAAATTTACATTTTTTTTGAAATACTATTTTCTACTTTTTAAGGTTTTTTAATACTTTCATTATAAATATCTTTAGCATTTAGATTGTGTTTTTGAGCAATATTTTTACATGCTAATTTTAATTGCATTCCTTGTTGTACTAAAATTAAAGCTTCTATTGCTGCATCTTGTAATGATATTTCTTTTTTTTCTTCTGCTAAAATATTAACACAAATTGCAAATTCGCCTTGAATCTCATTTTGATTTGAAAAATAATTTAAAACATTTTTTATATTGCCTGTTTTGTGTTCTTCAAATTTTTTAGAAATTTCTCTAGAGACACAAATAAAAATTTCTTGATCTAAAAAAAATTCATTTAAATTTTTCAAACTATTAATTAATCTTTTTGGGCTTTCAAAAAATACGGCAATGCAAGGTGAAATCGCTTTCCACCTATTGAATTCTTCAAATTGTTCTTTTTGAGTACGTCCTAAAAAGCCAGAAAAAATACTTCTTGGCTGAATAAACCCACAAGCCGCTAATGCTGAAGACATACTACTTGGACCAGGAATACTCTGAATTAAAATTCCATGTTTATGAGCTTCGGCAATTAATAAAGAGCCTGGA
This sequence comes from Silvanigrella paludirubra, assembly GCF_009208775.1. Lineage (NCBI taxonomy): Bacteria > Pseudomonadati > Bdellovibrionota > Oligoflexia > Silvanigrellales > Silvanigrellaceae > Silvanigrella > Silvanigrella paludirubra. The sequence goes on from NZ_WFLM01000003.1 coordinate 421,303, forward strand.
TCAGATATACAGGGAGTTCCTGCATCGGTAATAATTGCGGCGCATTTGTTAGGTGAATTTAAAAGTTTTTCAATAAGGTAACTTGATTTATTTTTTTCATTATGTACATGTAAACTTTCTAATTGAGATTTTATACCAAAATGGCTTAATAAGTTTCCCGAATGTCTAGTGTCTTCACATGCTATAAAGCTTACGTGAGATAGAATCTCTTTTGCTCTTGGAGAAAAATCGCCTAATGTACCTATGGGTGTTGCAACTATATAAAGTGTACCAGTAGTCATTCTATTCCTTTGGGGTATTCAAATACTTCTGCAAAAAATTTTCCTTTATCATCTTTTTTAATTTTTCCAATTGGATTTTGGCTGTCATGGGTAAAAAATAATTTTGCATTTTTTGTGATTAAATCTTCAAGAAAATTTTTCTTTTCATCAATTACTAATTCTGGAAAACGGTCATAACCCATAGAAATGGGAATATGCATCCAAGCGAATCCCGGAATTAAATCACTTGCAAAAACAAGTGGTCCGTCTTTTAAAGATATTTCTCCTAACATAAGTCCCGGGGTATGACCATTAGAAAATCTAAAGGTTATAAAGGGAGATAAATCACTTATTCCATTATTTTCAACTAAAATCAACCGACCCGATTTTTCTAGTAAATTATTTAATAAAGGAACAAATGAAGCTTTATCTCTTGGATGTGGATTTATTGCTCTCTCCCAGTGCTCTTTGCCAACATAAAATTTTGCTTTTGGAAATAAAAGTTTTGTCTCTCCTTGGCCATAAGGAGTTAAAATTCCACCAGCATGATCAAAATGCAAATGAGAAAGAATAACAGCATCAATATCTTCATGACTTAAATTTACTTTTTGTAAACTTTGCAACAAAATATGTTCTGTTTCAACAATTCCATACCTATCTTTAAGTTTTGGTTCAAAAAAAGCTCCTACTCCAGCTTCAAAAAGAAAGTTTTTTCCATCCTTATTTTTAACTAAAAGTGATCTACATGCTAAAGGAATTCTATTTAAATTATCTGATTGAATCCAAGACTCCCACATTGCTTTTGGCGCATTTCCAAACATAGCGCCACCATCAAGCATTTGAGTGTTACCTTCAAGAGAAATTATTTCCATTATAAGAGCTCCATTTTATAGTTTAGTTGGATCTTCTGAATTATCTATATAAGGGTCTATACTTTCTAAATATGGTGCTATTGATTTCACATTTATTTCAGATTGAATAATTACCCATTTACCATTTTTTTGAATATAAGGTCCAGGTAATGGAATTAAACCTCTTGGTAGTAAAAAATTACCAAAAGAAACGGCTTTTGTAATAAATATTTTAATTGTATTTAATGCCTCCGGATTAACTTCTTTTCCTTGTTTAATAAATAAATCCCCAGTTGGGGCATAAAGTCTTATTTTAGGAATTAATTTATCACCATCGGTATCTAAAGTTAATGAAGCATTTTCAGAATAAGATGTTAAAGTATTAATTGTTTTTTCAATTTCAGAAAACATAATGTCTCCAGCGGGAGAAGAAAAATAATCGGAAAGAACGGACGATTTTTTACGAATTCTATCTGAAAAATCAATTAATTTATTTTGAGTCTGAATCATGTCAAATAAGAAAGAAATACTTGAAAAGTTTTTAAGAGAGTCTGTTGGTAATAAAAAATCTGCTCCCGAAGAAGAAACTGTGGTTAAAATATTGTTTAAATTATTTTCTTTTTTATCAGAGCTAATAATGGAAACAAAATTTTTTTGATTTGAAAATATAAATGTTTGACCTTTAATAGACCAATACATGTCAAGTTTAATATTAAAATTATTATTTAATAAAGATAAAACACTTTCTAAGTTTTTTCTAAAATTATTTCTTTGAAAACTAAATCGGCCACAAAAATCCCAAGGGTTTATTTTTTGAGAACAAATTGAGTTTAAAAACTCAATAGGATCGCTAATAGATAATATAACTTGTGAATGATTAATTTTATTTTCTTCATCAAATTCTAATGATTCTATTGATAATTCAATTGCATGATTGCCAAGAAAATTTTGAATAGAAAGTGGAACATTTTTTAAAACTAAACTTTTTAAAGTATCTGAAGATAAATGCAGGCTCTTTTTTATGTTTGGCTCTATTGCTAGTAATATAGAGTCTTTAATTGATAATTGCAATTGAGTAGCACCACCAATTAAAAACGTTTTTCCATTCCATATTTCTTCTATAAGTGATGTTAAAGGTTTTGCAAAAGGACTTCCATCAGATTCTATAACTTTGTCTTCATTGTGATTAAGTGCTTCAATATCATTTATGTTAAGAATTTCATCATTTGATTGATTACCTGTAGGTGTAGGGTCAAAAAATTCATTTTCATCTAAGGATTCTGAAGTAGATAAAAAATCATTCAGAATATTGTCTAAAGAAGTTATTATTTTTTCACTAAATTGAGGGTATATATCAAGAATAAAAAAGCCGCGAGCGCCAATTTCACCAATAGGAGGTACAGGTTGTTGAGTACGAGGGTTATTTTCAAGTCCAATATTTTTTGAAAATTGATAAAGCTGCCTATCTGTATTTACAGTGTAATTAAAAGCTACTGCAAAAGTAGGTTTTCCAACTTTTTGAGCAATATGAGAAAGTGTTGGTGTATTTGATTTTAAATTCAAATATAAATAAGTAAATATAGCGGTAATAATAAATAATATTAATGTAACAAACAATATAAGAATTTTAAGAAGTTTCGCATTTTTTTTCATACCGTTTTTTTATTTCCTAAACTTAATTAACGAAACAATTCAAATAATTTTCTTGCCGCATCCATTCTTCTTGCTTCTTCTGAATTAGGATCTGTTTGTTCATGGATGATAAGCTGTTGTGGAATGGCGGATAAAAATCGTGATGGTTTGGGCTCCAAATCTTTTCCTGACGCTCTCCCTTTTTTTCGAAAACCACAATGAGAAATAAAAAGTCTATATTTTGCTCTAGTAATAGCGACATAAAAGAGGCGCCTTTCTTCTTGAATTCCAGATTCAAGAGCCAAACTTTTTTCATGGGGAAGAATACCATCTTCAACGCCAATTAGAAATACATAAGGAAACTCTAAACCTTTTGAAGAATGTATTGTCATGATCTGTACTTTATTCTTAGTTTCCTGAGCAATATCAAATCTTGCTTTATCTAAATGAAGTGCATCTACGACAGATTGAATTGATTCTTCTGGTAATTCAAGTTTTTCAATCACATTAAAAACTCTTTCAACAATATCAATTCGAAATTGTGCATTTTGCATATTGGCAGAAGACATAAGAATGTCTTTTTTTAGACCAATGTTTTCATAACAATCTCTTAGAGTAGAAGAAATATCAACTTTTAAAGTAGAATTTTTTAATTTTTCACCATATTGGTTCCAATTTTTAAGAAATTCTGCAATGCCTTTGTGTTCATAAGAAAGTTCTTTAAGGGCTACAAAAATGTCTGAAGTTGGATTTTTTGTTTTGTTTAAAAAATGTATTTCCTTAATTTTTTCAAGAGTAGCTATTCCAATTCCTCTTGCTGGTAAATTTATTATTCGGAAAAGACTATTCATATCATTTGAATTATGAGCAAATTTTAAATAGGAAAAGAGATCTCTAACTTCTTTTCTATCAAAAAATTGAGTTCCTCCATGAATCGTATAGGGAATATTTTTCTCAATAAATACTTGTTCAAGAGGAATTGTTTGGCTATTTGAACGAACAAGTATAGCAATGTTATCAAAATTTAGTTTTCCAGATTCTCTTTTCAAAGATAATATTTTATCAACAACAAATAAACTTTCATCTCTTTCATTTTCGCAAGCATGAATGACGATAGGATGTAAATTAGCTTGTTCACTCCAAAGTTCTTTTCCTAATCTTTCTGTATTTTCTCTAATAACACTGTTTGCTGCATTTAAAATGTTAGGTGTGCATCTATAGTTTTGCTCCAATGTTACTTTATTTGCATCGGGGAAATGTTTTAAAAAATCTGAAATAATTGAAGGTCTAGCTCCTCTCCAAGAATAAATGCTCTGATCGTCATCTCCCACAACACAAACATTTTTTGTTTTTGAAGATAACATACAAATAAGTTGAAATTGGCTGAAACTAGTGTCTTGATATTCATCTACCATTAAAAATGAAAAAGTATCTTGAATTTTGTTCAATAACTCAGGATTTTTTTTAAATCCCAATACTGTTAAATAAACAATATCATCAAAATCTACTAAATTAAATAAACGTAATCTTCTATTATATGAATTAAATAATTTACAAATAATTTTTCCGTCAAAAACGTTTTTTTGTTTTTTGAAATCTTCTTCAGTAAATAAATTGTCTTTATAATAAGATATTTTTTGAGAGGCATCTTGCAAAGATAAAATTTCTTCTAAATGGAATTCTTTTATAGATTCTCTTAATAAATTTAGACTTTCATTTTCATCGGAGATAGAAAAATTTCTTTGTAATGAAAATTCTTTATGATATTGTCTTAATAATTTTAGTGCAAAAGAGTGAAATGTTGAAAGTTCTACTTTTTTTGCAGTTTTTTCACCAATTATATTAGATAATCTGGATTGCATTTCTCTTGCCGCTTTATTTGTGAAGCTAACGGCAACTATACTTTCTGGGCGAATTCCAGAATGAATCATCCATGCAATTCTTGAAGTAATTACTTTTGTTTTTCCAGTACCAGCTCCTGCAAGCACTAGTTGTGCTCCATAAGATGAAGTAACAGCTTTAAGTTGTTCTTTATTTAATGCATTTATAATATTATTTGGCATAATTTTTTATTTTTCATTTCTTTTAACTTTTAAATATTAAAAATAAAAGTTCATTTCCATAAGTACTAACAGCAAAGGCTCCGAAAGCTAAAAAAGGTCCAAATGGGATGGCTGCTGAAATTCCTTTTTTTGAATAAATACCCCAAAAAATACCTATAATTGCGCCCAAAATACTTGCATAAAAAAGAGTAAAAATAACTCCTTTCCATCCAAGAACAGCGCCTATAAATCCTAGATATTTTACATCACCCATTCCCATACCATTGCGATGTCTAATTAGTTCATAAAGTTTAGAAATAATAAATAAGCCCCCAGCTCCTGTTATTATACCAATAATGCTTCCAGACCAGCCCATTTCAGGGTTTAAACAGCTAATTAAAAATCCAATAATTATTCCAGGAAGAACAATTTTATCGGGAAGAATTCTGTGTTTAAGGTCAATTAAAGATAATGGGATTCCTGTATAAATTATCCATAATGAGACAAAAAATGGTACATAATTTGTAAAATGAAATTTGCCATAGTGATATGATTGTATACTTAAAAACCCAGGCAAGGATTCTAAAACTATTTGTGGAGTTAAAAATTTAAAAAATATAATAACAGTTAAAATTCCTGTTAGTAGTTCAATAATAGGGTATTGAATTGAAATTTTAGCATCACAGTTTGAGCATTTACCATTTGTAAAAAAGAATCCTAAAACAGGAATTAAAGCAGTATTTGAAATCGTTTTTTTACAGCTTGTGCATGAACTTCTTGGATAAATAATAGACATACCTATTGGTATTCTATAGGCAACTACGTTTAAAAAGCTTCCCATCGAAACGCCAAACAAAAAAACAAACACTCCAAAAATGATATTTAGTGTACTTAATTCTACAGGCATTTATTTTTCCTTGACAAAATAAGAAAATTCAATCAACTATTCTATTCCAATAGTTTTTGCCTTTTATATTAATACAAAAGGTGGAACAATAGAATTGAACACGAGAATATTATGAAATCAATCTCAAAGAATAGAAAAGCCTGGCACGATTATTATATTGAAGAAAAGATTGAAGCCGGTCTCAGTTTAAAGGGTAGCGAAGTAAAGGTTTTGCGCGAAGGGCATGGAAGTGTTGTTGAGGGCTACGCTATGGTTCGTGATGGTCAAGCATGGTTAGTAAATGCTTATATACCAACTCTTAAAAATGCTAGTTATCTCAATCACGCCGAGCGAAGAGATAGAAGATTGCTACTGAATCGTAAAGAAATTGAAAAGTTAGATGCCTCTACAAGGCAAAAAGGATATACCCTGATTCCACTAGAGCTTTATTTTGATGACAATAATCGTGTAAAAGTAGAACTTGGATTAGCAAAAGGGAAAGCCAATCACGATAAAAGAGATTCCGAAAAAGAAAAAGACGCTAAAAAAGAAGCTCAAAGAGCTATGCGCCGATAAATTCAAGAATAAAATCTATCCTTTCTCAATTATGACGAATTAAAAAATAATCTTACAAAAAAATTAAAAAATATTTTTGTACAATAAATTAACTAGAAAAATTATTAAGTTTTATAAATATTATTTCTATAAATAAAAATTCTTAAGAAAAATAAATAAAATAATTTATCTAAATATAATTAATTTAAAATTTTCAAAAATATTTGCATTTTATATTAAATATATTAATTTTTATTTTGTGAATTGAGTGGTATTAAAAATTATCATAATTCATTTTTAATATAATTTATTCTAAATAATTAAAGGGATTCAATCTATTAAAATATTTTGAATTTATGACTTAAATTTTTAAATAAGTAAAAGAGTTTTTTTATGGCTATAAAGTTTCCATTTAAGTTATTGAAAAATGAAATCCCTAAAATATTTGAATATGTATCTAATTTTAATTATGACGTTTCTAGTATAATTAAAAATATTAATTTTGAAAATAAATCAGAAAATAATGATTTTATAGAAATTATTGATTATAAAATAAATAATGTTTTAGATATATTTTACAAATATTTAACTGAAAATAAGCCTGATCAAGAAAATATTATTTCAGGCTATAGTAGATTTATAGAAGAATATAAAGATAAACCAGTCCAAATTATTTTTGATAAAAAAAGTAATTCAAAATGTATTCTTGATAATAAAATTTCTAAACTATCATTATTAAGTTTTAAAAGTAGAATTTTATTTATTTATATTAATATTGAATATATTAAGTTTATGATTAAAGAGTTTAATATAATTTTTTATCAACATGAATATATTAAAGAATTAATTTATAAATTGGATTTAAAAGTTTACGAATATATAGTTATTGAAAGTAATAGAATTGAAAAAATATCTAAAATACATGAAGCAATAGAAGAAGCATTTGTTGAATATAAAAAATTAAGGGGCATTGATAAAGCTCTTAAAAAATTTGCAAGCTTTATTCAAAAATCAGACATTCAAACCTCTAAAGATTATTGCTTTAAAAATGATAGAGAATTATCATATTTTATAAATTATCATGAAGAATGTATTTATTTTATTTTGAATAATGAACTTTGTAGGGATTTATATAATTACAGAGGAAATTTAGGTTTTGCCAAATTATCTCAAGCTGAAAAAATACTATGCAATAAACTTGAAAATAAATTTTTTAATAAAGTTAAGATTGAAAAATGTAATTCAAATAATCTTAATGAAAATATAAAATCAGTAAATTATAAAATAACAGAATTAAAAACAAAAATATGTAAAGTAAGCAAAGATTCTTTTTTTGGATTTTTTAACAATAATTTTCCAATTTTAATTTTAGATGAAGATCTAAATATTCAAGTGAATCATGGTTTTTTTAAGGCCAATATTAAAGATGGCTCCTATAACTTTATTTCAGATAAAAGAGATGATTTCATTTATAAATTTATGAGTGAGAAAGTTTGTATTCAAGGTAAGGATTATAAAAATTTAGAAGTTTGTTTTTTTGAGATTCTATCAGTTTTTCCTGATTATTTATATAAATTTACTAAACCATTATATGACCAACAGGATTTTAAATATAAAATAGATGTTTTATTAAAAAATTTAAAATTTAACGAAAAAGAAGTTCATCAGGCATCTATACCTTACATAGGACCTTTGGAAAACTTGAGTAAGTCAGAAATAGAAAAGGCAAGTAATCAATTGCTATTTAATATGAAAACATTGGCTTCAAATTCATCTGCCTTTCAATTTTGTAATGAAATGATTAATAATTTTATTGGTTTTTTGCCAAAACAATTACAATTTCCAGTTATGAATTTAACAAATGATATTATAAGAACTTTTAATTTTGATAGTTCAGAAATTGCTAAAATTAAAAATAAAGATAATGGTCGAGAAAATAATGAAAAACATAATAAATCAAAAGGTTTAGTTCAATTTGATATACAAAAAACAATTTCTAATATAAAAAATAATCATAGTAAAATTCCGATAAAAAATTCTGAATTATTAAATGTTCCAATTTCTCAAAAATCAGAATCTTTTCTTAAATCTCAAAAAAATCCAAATATTTTTGAAGAAATTAATTTAATATTGAATAGAATAAATAAAATTTCTAACGATATTAGTTATAAAAATGAATATTTATTATTAAATACAGAAAGTTTTTCAAGAACATCTTATAAATTAGCATATAATACTTTGAATGATAATATAAACTTAAAAAATTATCAATATACTTTAAATTATTGTGAAAAAATTATTAACTATATAAGAAATAAAATAAATCTAAAAGATTTAAATATATCAGAATTAAAAATTGAAACTAGAAAAAATTATTTTAAAAATAAAAAAAATATTGAAGTATCTGATTTTAATGAGTGTATTTATATGCTATTTTACAAGATTAATTCTTTGTTATTAACTTGTGAATTAAAGAAATTTATAAATGAATACAATGACAATTATAAAAAAGAAGATCCTGAAACCAAATTAAATATTGATCTTATGGAATATAAATTTATTTCTAAATACCATAAATCAACAATTGGGAATGAACTTATTAAATTATCAATCGAACAAAAAACATCTTCCAAGCATTTTATTGAAATTTGTTATAAAATTATATTTGCTCTTGAATATAAACAACAAGTGGTAAAAAGAGATTTAAAAGAGAAATTTTATAAAGAGTCTTTGGAAAGTGTAAAAAAATTTGTAAATTCAAAAAAATTAAAAAAGCCTGAGCATTTAAGAGAATTTATTTACTTATTTATTGAAAATTATTCTGAGGATAATAATTTAGCTTAATTTTTAATCTATATTTACGTTGATTGAAAATTCTTTATCATCATCAAAACTATTTGCAGTAATTAGTTTTCCTTTATGTCTTGCAATGATTTTAATGACTGTATTTCCTTTGCCAATAAAGGAAAACTTATAAACTAAATTACCTGAAGCTCCCATTGTTATGCTTGTAGGTTTGCAGCAACTTCCCTTGCCATCAAATTTAACCATGGAATTCATATAGCGTGGTTCTAAATAATTATATGAAGTTGTACTAATGTCTCTTATAACAACTGCTATTTTATCATCTTTGTCTACCTTGACAGAAACAGTATCTTTATCTACGCCGTCAATAATGTCGTAGCCTTGGTAATCGTCTTCATTTGGTAGTACATATGTTTTAGAAGAAGAGGAGCATCCTGCTAAAATAAACGGAGTTGCTAAACATAATGTTGCAATGGATAAAATTCTTTTCATATTTTTTGCCTTTCGTTATAAAATTAAAGACCCTTAAAAAGAATATCATTAAATAAATTTATTTTAAATTATATGAATAAAAAACCACCAATGTAATTGCAAATTATTGGTGGCTTAAAAAGATTTTTTGTTTTTAACTTACACTGCAAGTTAATTTTGAGAGAGATTCTTTTCCAGTTAGCATGACAGAATCCCATGAGCGACGAGCTTCGTCTCCCTGAAATTCTTCATCATAAGTTTCAAGAAGATCTTGAATGCCATCAGCATCTTCTAATAAACTTAGAGCGTTTACAGCAGATCGGAAATAACGGGCAGCTTCATTGGGGTGCCTTTTTACTTTTAAGCAAAGACGTCCCATTTCTTCATACCATTGCGCTTTTTCTTCTGGTAAAGCGTATTCTCCGCTTTCACCTAAGAGATAGATGTAAGAATTTAAAGCACGTACATGATCACGGGCTGCAATCATTTCTGCAATTTTAGGTGAGAGAGTTTGAATTGTTTTACGGGCGCGTACTTGTTCCCTTCTCTTATCTTCCAGGCTTTCCTGGGAGTTTCTCTCAATAATACGTTCACAATAGGCTTTTAAGAGGCGTAAATCCTCTGGAAGAACTTGGTCACGTTCCGTTTCCAAAGTAGGGTTAATTTGACGAAATAAACTTAACAACTCTGGAGGTTGAACGTGTAAATAGCTTGCAAGGACTTGTATTGCCCAAGGTCTCTCGTCTGGCCATACTCTTTCAGCTCGTTCCATTTGCCTAATCAGTTCGTGCATATCCATAGCTTCTCCTTGATGGCTTTTCTTCTTATTAATAACAATACAGCAAACAACAAGCTCAAAAAACTTTCAGCAACAAATACATGCGACTTTAGTTCGCAATGGTCAAGACAATTTTTTGGCTTCATAAATATTTATGTATTAAGACTCCACGAATTTAAGTTGTATATCAACAATTTTGCCTAACAACTATGATTCAGCTGATGTCAAACAAACTCATATAGCGTTCGTAGAAAAAAAAGATATAATTTTTTTTCTAGAATTAATTATGCTTAAAAATTAATCATAATTAAAGTGTCCCATATGATACATATTTTATAAGAAATGATTCATAAATGACACAGTTTTTCCGATAATTGATAGCCAATTGGTTCAATTTGAATGAGATATCATTATTATCTCTGGTTGGCATAAATATTGCTTAGTTTATGATGTTGTTCTTTTTATCTTTTGAAAAAATTTTAGAAAAAGATAAAAAAAATACGTTTAAATAATTTTTGGAGTGACATAGATGCACACACTTTTAAATACCATTAAAAATATTAGTCAATCACCTAATTACAATTCATCTGCGAACATGACTAAAGTAATTGCTGAAAATATTTTTAAGGATCTTAGGGCTTATGGCCTTGCAGATAAAGATATAGTAGCTATCTCTTCTGAAATTTTAAATAGACTTACCGATGATCTAAAAAGTCGTAATGAGAGAAATCAAGCAGAAACCTAATTCAAAAAATTAAATTTAAAAAAAATGAAGGAGCTTGATATTTAGATTATCAAGCTCCAAAGGCAGGACAGATCATAAATCTGTTTCTTGAGGTGCAGGATAAACTTTTAGGTTATCCTGCTTTTTTGAGATGCTTATCTGTAGTTTTTTTAGCAACAACTTTTCTTGCTGTTACTTTTCTCTTAGTAGCTCTCTTTGCACGTTTTTTACGAGTTTTTGGTTTAGAAATTAAAGAGAGTTTTGATTTACGTTTTTTAGCTGTAGTTTTGCGAGTAGTTTTACGCGCAGTTTTACGTTTACCTACAGCTTTACGCCCTCCTGTTTTTCTTTTTTTAGAACCAACAGCTTTTTTTGTTGTGCGTTTAGCTTTTGTTTTTCTACCTGTAGCTTTTTTAGCAACTTTTTTTCTTTTTGTTACTTTAGCTTTAGTAGATTTTCTACGTTTTTTACCGGTAGTAAGCTTTTTAGCTTTAGAAGCACCGGCTTTCTTTCTTCTACGTACCACCATATTATTTCCTCTCCCATCATCACTGATGATGTAAATACATGCCACATAGCGTCCTCTCGACGCGAAGTTACGCAAAAAGGCGTCTCACGACGCATGTTGCTTGCGCTTCCCTTTCCTATCGACATCTGTAAAAATACCTTGAGTTTATTTTATTGGTCTCATTGCCTTTCTAACATAATTTTGGCAAAAGCAATAAGAAAATACAATGAACTAGTATAGTAAAAAACAAATATAATTAGGGTTTTATATGAAAAAAAGCATTATTAAGGTAGATTCGTTCATGCCAGATGGAAAAACAAAATTTAGTTTTTTATTTGGGTCAAATATTGCTCATTCGTTGTCACCAAAATTACATACATCTTGGATGCGAAGTAACAAGCTAAATTGTGTTTATTTACCAATGCAAATAAAAAAAGAAAATGATTTTTTAGACATTTTAAAAAACTTGGTACGTATTGAAGGTTTTAATGGAGCAAATATAACCCTTCCTTTCAAATCTACTGTTTTAGAATTAGAAGATTTAAAAAAATCTGAGATTGTAAAAAAAATTAAGGCTGCAAATACAATTTATAAAAATAACTTAGGTCAATGGTGCTTAGATAATACAGATGTTAAAGGAATAGAAGCATCAATTTTAAAGCTAATTAAACCCAATGAATCTTTTGAAATGATTGTTTTAGGTGGAGGTGGAGCAGCTGCAGCTGTTATTTATTGCGGATTGGTCAATAATCATTGCAAAAAGATATTTTGTTTAACAAGAAGCCCTGAAAAAACTCTAAGTCACTATGAATATTTTAAAAATGAAAACAAAATTTCATTAGAAAACCTGAATGATGACAATATTGAAAAGACCATTTCAGTTTCTAATGAGACGAACCATAAAAAAATTATTATAAACACTTTACCATTAGGAGTTTTAGAGAAGGCTTCTAATGAAAGTTATTGTAATGAAAATCCTTATGCTATTAAGTTAATTAAAAAAATAAAGCCTAAGCTCTGCTGTTACTTTGATTTAGTTTACGAAAATACTCAGGCAATAAAATTTGCTAAAACAAAAGGAGTTAAATGTCTTAATGGAAAATTGATGCTAACAACACAAGCAAAAGAAAGTTTTTTCTTGTGGACCGGAATAAAAATTACGAATTGAGAAGAAGTTCCGCGACAGATTTTAACGTTTCTTCTTTTTTGCAAAAAGCAAAACGAATCCATGGTAAACTTTTTGGGGGTTGTTTGTAGAATGATGAAATTGGTATGGTAGCTATTTTATGCATTTCTGTTAGTTGTTTAGCATATAAAATATCTGAAATATCGCCTGCTAAATTTTCAAAATTAGCAGTTAAAAAGAAAGTTCCTTCCGAATTGCTAACTGAATAACCTGCTCTTTCTAGAATTGATTTTAAGTAATTTTTTTTAGTTAAATAAAGTTCATTTTGTTCTTTAAGGTAACTTTGTAGCCAAACTTTATCTGACATTGCTTTTGCTAAACCTAACTGAATAAATGGGCTTGTGCAAAAAACAGTCGCTTGATGAACAAGTCGAATACCATCTGTTAAGTATTGTGGTGCACATACCCAGCCCGTTTTTAGACCTGTAAAACCAAATGTTTTTGCTGCAGAACTAATTCTTACAACTAGGTGTTGAATTTTTGGGAGACTGCATAATGAAACATGACGAGCGGGGCTATAAACTAAATTTTCATAGACTTCGTCACTAAGAATAATAGCATTCTTTTTAAGTATTTTTGATGCAATTCTGTCTATTTCTTCTTCTGTAAAAACTTTTCCAGTTGGATTGTGGGGAGAATTAAAGATAGCAAGACTAAAACCCCCTGCACATGCAGCATCAAATTCAGACCAATCAATTGTCCATCCTCCCCCACGTATTCCTATTGGAGTATCAGGAGCATGAAGTCTGATAGGAACAGCAACGCCACCGGCATTAGCAATAGCTTGATAATAAAGATCGAAAGCAGGTTCGAAAACAAGAACACGATCTCCAGGATTAATAAATGCATTAATAGCGCAGTAGAGTGCTTCAGATGCGCCTGATGTTACTGTAATTTCTGTGTCAGGATCATAAATAACGCCTGTTGTTGATTCTACGTAATAAGAAATTTCATTGCGAAGAGGAGCTTCTCCGTGAGAAGGTGCATATTGATTGTGGCAGGATAATACTTCTTGTGAAATAGCATCTAATATTTTAGTGGGACCATAAAAATCGGGAAAGCCCTGCCCTAAGTTTACTGCATTATGAAGGTTAGCAAGAGATGTCATTTCTGAAAAAATACTTTTACCAGTTGAATCCCATCTTTTTGCAATTCTATTAGAGTTTTGCATTATGATACCTTTAAAAATATTTGATGATTTGTATTAATACATATATAAATCATCATGTTTATGTGTTTTATTATTTTAACACATGGGGATAGCTTTAAAAATAAAGCATCCATTTAATGTGAGAAAAAATCTTTTAGGAGCCGTTGGTTAATTTAAATCTACTGTTTTAAAAAAACAATCATTCAGAAGTTTTTTTACTTAAGTATATTTATTTGAGGAGAAAATGGAATTTAAAAACAGTTCTCTCAATAAATTTGAATATGAACTTATGGAAAAGCTTATTTTAATTGATAAAAACAATTATAATGAGGAAGGAAAAATTTTATTTAATCTTCAAATTTCTGGTGGATTAGATAGTATGTGTCTTTTAAATGCTTTTGCAAAAATTCTTAATTTTAAATTATTTAAACCTAAAAATCAGTTTATTTTTATAGCACAACATTTTAATCATAAAAAACGAGGTGTTGAATCTGATGAAGATGCTGCTTTTGTTATAAAAAATTGCTTGAATTTAGGAATTCCAATTTATCAAGAACTTTACGTTAATAAATTTAACGAAAAAGAAAATTTTCAAGATTTCGCAAGAAATTGGAGAAAAAAATGTGCAACAGAATTATGTTTACAATTAAGAAAAGATCTAAATTGTAAAAAATATTTTATTGTTACTGCTCATCATGCTAGAGATCATGTTGAAACCGTTTTAATGCATTTGATAAGAGGCTGTTCTTTAAACGGATTATTAGGTATTCAAGAATTTGATAATCAAAAAATATTTTACAGACCTTTTTTCAATATGGAGTATGAAAAAATTGTTAAATATGGAAATCAAGAGAATATAAAATATAGACAAGATAGTTCTAATTTAACTGATGACTATGATAGAAATTATATAAGAAATCAAATATTACCTCATTTTAAAAGAATAAAAGATTCTTATGAAAAGTCATTTTGTACAATGTCAAATCATGTGTCTGAATATTTGCAAAATTTTCCTAATAAAATAGATTTATCAAAAAGTGGAAACTCTATTCTTACAGATAAAATGTCATATTCTGAAGTTTATGATTTGCTTCTCTTAAAAAATAAAGAAATATTTAAAATATTAACAAAAAATGTGATTCAAAATATTTTGCACGAAATGGAGCTTATGAAAAAAAGTAATTTTTCTCAAAAAGAAATAATGTTGGCGCAAGGCTGGATTGTTCACTTAGTTAAAGGTAATAATAACATAGAGATAGATGTTTATCAGAAAAAAACGATTAAATGAATTATGAAGGCGTCTTGACTTACCGAAGTAACGTTGCAAATTGTATATTAGGGTGTAGTGTTCGCCTGTTTAGTAGCATAAGATACTTATGAGCCTCCAACCAGACTCGTCGGGGCTGAAAAAAGTGAAAGTTAAGGAGCTCGAATGGGTAAAGAATCCTGGGTGAAAGCTGCCTTGGTGTGGGCAGCTATTATAGTTTTATTTGTACTTTTCTTTAAATTTTTGTATAAGCCTCATGAAGATGTTCAAAAGACTTATCCACAATTTCAAAGTTATGTAGAAAAGCAAGCAGGTGATCCACAAAGTATTGTAAATGTCAGTATTCGTTCTGATAACCTTCGTGGTGATGAAATAACTGCAAAACTCAAAGACAATACATCTGTTACAACTTATGGCCCAGCAGATGATGGTGTGCGTGCACAACTTCGTAAAGATCTTGAATCTAAAAAGATTCCAATTAATTACGAAAAACCTGATGAAGGTAGTGCATGGATGAATTTCATTTCCATGTGGCTCCCTTTAATTATTATTGTTGTCTTCATGCTTTTATTCTTGCGCAATATGCAAGGTGCTGGCGGAAAAGCAATGTCATTTGGGAAAAGCAGAGCGAAACTTCAATCTGATGGCGCTAATAAAGTAACATTTAAAGATGTCGCTGGAATTGAGGAAGTTAAACAAGAATGCACTGAAATTGTTGCATTTTTAAAAGATCATAAAAAGTTTCAAGAGATTGGTGCTCGTATTCCTAAAGGTGTTCTTATGATGGGTGCTCCTGGAACAGGAAAAACCCTTCTTGCAAGAGCAATCGCTGGAGAAGCGGGTGTTCCCTTTTTCACAATTTCAGGTTCTGACTTTGTCGAAATGTTTGTTGGTGTAGGTGCTTCTCGTGTGCGTGATTTATTTGAAAACGCAAAAAAGAATTCTCCTTGCATTATCTTTATTGATGAAATTGATGCCGTAGGTCGTCATCGTGGAGCTGGTGTTGGTGGTGGACATGATGAACGTGAACAAACACTAAATCAGTTGCTAGTTGAAATGGATGGATTTGAGGCAAATGACGCTGTTATAGTTATTGCTGCAACAAATCGTCCAGATGTATTGGATCCAGCTTTATTAAGACCAGGACGTTTTGATAGACGTGTAATGGTTGGTCTTCCTGATGTTCGTGGACGTAAAGAAATTTTAGCCGTTCACATGAAGAAAATCAGACACACAGAAGATATTAATGTGGAAAGAATTGCTCTTGGTACTCCAGGTTTTTCTGGTGCTGATCTTGAGAATCTTTGTAATGAAGCCGCTTTAATGGCTGCCCGTAATGGCATGAAACGTGTTACTGAAAAAGACTTTGAATCTGCTAAAGATAAAATTTTAATGGGTCCTGAAAGAAGAAGCGCTGTTCTTCCTAAAGAAACTATTAAGGTAACGGCTTATCATGAAGCTGGTCATGCTTTAGTTTCTCACTTTTTAAAGTCACGTGAAAATGTGCACAAAATTACTGTAATACCAAGAGGTCAGGCACTTGGAGTAACTGCATACCTTCCTAAAGAAGATGTGTATGGCTATTCCAAAGAAGATTTACTTACGAAAATTGCATTTGCTATGGGTGGACGAGCAGCAGAAGAAATTAAATTTTCTCAATTTACGACTGGAGCATCAAACGATATCCAACAAGCAACTGAACTTGCGCGTCGTATGGTTTGCCAATTTGGTATGAGCCGTCTTGGGCCTATAAATTTTGGACAAAAAAATGAAAATCCATTTTTAGGACGTGATTGGGGAGAGAGTAGAAATTACTCAGAAACTCTTGCTCATGAAATTGATATGGAAGTTTCAAAAATAATTAATACTCAATATGAGCTTGCTAAACAAGTATTAGTTGATCATATGGATGTTTTTGAAAGAGTATCTAATATCCTTTTAGATGTTGAAACTTTAGATAGCGAAGAGTTTCTTGCTGTTGTAAACAACGGTGCAACTTCCGAGCAAATTAAAGAAATTCAAGCTAAAAAGACATTAAGTGGAAGCGAAGGCGGCGATAATGCTAATAAACAAGAAGCACAATCTAACGCGATCAATTCTTTAAATACAACTCCAACTCCAGCTTGATTATCATAAAATAGTATTGAGCTAACAACTCAGCTTCTCATTAATAAGAAGCTGAGTTTTTTTAATTCATTAAATTAATGGTTAAACCTAAAATGAATATATCTGGTGCAAAAAAATTTGAGAATCTTTGTAACGAAAATAAAACAATTTGGATGGGTATTTTAAATATTACTCCAGATAGTTTTAGTGATGGTGGTAAATTTAATTCGAAATATTTAGCATTAAAAAGAGCTTTAGAGCTTATAAATAGTGGAGCACTAATATTAGATATTGGTGGTGTTTCAACAAAGCCATATTCAGAAAAATTAAATTCTCATTCTGAATTTGAAAGAGTATATGAAATTATAAAATTTTTAAAAAATAAAATTCCTCAGAATATTTTAATTAGTATAGATTCTTCTTCTCCATACGTAACGGATTTATTAGCGAAAGAAAATTTAATTGATATTATAAATGATCAGTTTTCAGCTCGTATAGAAGAAAATATTAAAATTAAAAATGAATTTATGTTTGTAAATAATGCTCATATTGCTTCAGAATACCAACTTGGTTATATTATAATGCATATGCAGGGAACACCAGAAAATATGCAATTAAAACCATCATATGAAAATTGTGGTAATGATGTTATATTATTTTTAAAAGATAGATTACAATTTGCAGAAAACCTAGGAGTCAAATATATTGTTTTAGATCCCGGAATTGGCTTTGGTAAAACTGTTGAAAATAATTTAGAATTAATTTCAGCTGAATTTATAAATAAATTATCTAGTTTAAAAAGGCCTATTTTAATAGGTTTATCAAGAAAATGGTTTCTAGGTCAACTTTATCCGGAATTAATAGAACCCCATACTAGAGATAAAGTTACTAAACAATACGAATTTAATTGTATTTCATATGGCGCAAAAATAATACGATCCCATGTTATGCCTTCTGAAATAGAATTAAATACGAGATGAATTTAATATTAGGAAAATAAAATGGATGCAAATCAGCTTTGGCATACTATTCAATTACAAATAGAAACAATTAAAAAAGAAACAGATGCAATGCATCACCCCGTTTTAGAAAGAGCCTGTGACTCTATAAAAGAAGCAATTGATAAATTTTTTAGTGAACAAATTACTTTGGGCTTTCCTCACCCTCATCCCAGAAGCAGAATTTATCGATCAGAACCTAAAACTTGGGATATTAGAGAAAGTAATTCGAAAGAAATATTAAATTTAATTCTTAAAAAAGCTAAAAAGGCTAAAAAAAATCCGATTTGTGTATTTGATCTTGATGGAACGTTATTTGATGTTGGCTATAGAACAATAGGTATAATTAAAGAATGGTTAAATTCAGATGCTTCTTTAAATTTTGATAAGAGTTTAATCCAAAAAATATCTAAAATTAATTATGATCATGTTGGTTATAGCCTTTCACATTTATTTGAAAATTCTGGCTTTGATTTACGAAACCAGCAAATAATGAGTGTATTTAGTTCTATTGAAAGAGTCTGGAAGAAAAAATTTTTTGATGGAGTATCATTAGTTCATTATGATGATACAATTAAAAATTCTTTAAATTTTGTAAAAACGATAGAAAAAAATAATATTGAAATATTTTATTTAACGGGAAGATATTGGCACTCAATGCGAAATGGCACAATTGAACAATTAAAAAAATTTAATTTTCCATTTAAAGAGAAAAATTTAATTTTAAAAATGAATCCATTTGAAGATGATCAGCTATTTAAATCTGAACAAATTCATAATTTATCTCAGAATAATGAAATATGTGGTAATTTTGAAAATGAATATTTAAATTTAGCATATATGGCACTTGAAGCTAAAGATGCAATAAATGTCATAGTGGATACACAGCATTCAGGAAGACCTACTCCTTCTTTAGAAATTCCTATTTATAGAATTTCTCATTTTGATGAAATAGAATAATATGTCTAAATATAATTTTGATAAAGAATTTAATAGAATTGGCTCCAGCTGTTATAAATGGGATGGAAGAAAAAAGTTTTTAGGTTATCCTGATGTTTTACCTATGCATGTTGCCGATATGGATTTTCAATGTGCACCTGAAATTTTAGAAGTTATTCAAGAAAGAGCGGCACATCCTTCTTTTGGATATGCTATTTATGACGGTTCCCATTTTGTTACATTATCTGAATGGATATTTAATCAACATCAGTGGAAAATATCTCCCTCATGGTGTTTATATAGCCCTAGTATTGTTACCTCGTTAAGTTTATGCATTCATTCTCTCACAACAGAAAATGAAGGTATTATTATTCAGACTCCAATTTATCCACCATTTATGGAAGTTATTAGAAACAATAAAAGAAATTTATTAGTGAATCGCTTAAAGTTAAATGCAAACGGAAATTATGAGATAAATTTTGATGATTTTGAAGACCTTTGTAAAAATAAAAATGCAAAAATGTTTATTTTATGTAGTCCTCATAATCCAGTAGGTCGTGTTTGGACTAAAAATGAGCTCATTAAAATTTCTGAAATTTGTTTAAAATATAATATTATAATAGTTTCTGATGAAATTCATAGTGACCTTGTTTATAAACCAAATAAGCATATTAATATTTCTTCTATTAGCAATGAAGTTTCTCAAAATACAATTACTTGTATTTCTCCCTCTAAAACTTTTAATATTCCTGGAATTTCAAGTTCAGCTATTATAATTGAAAATAAAATATTAAGAAATAAATTAAATAGTTCTATTGATAAATTTCATTTATTTTTACCATCTGTTTTTTCTGTTTTAGCATTTGATGCTGCCTATAAATTTGGGAATAACTGGTATCAAAATTTAATGCTATATTTAGAAAATAATCAATCTATTTTAAAAAAATGGTCTATTGAAAATCATGAATATATTGATTATAGTTCTCCTGAAGCAACTTATTTGGGCTGGTTGTCATTTAAAAAAATAAAATTAAACGATTCTGAATTAAAAAAATTCATTTATGAAAAGGCTCATGTTGCATTGGATCCCGGGTCTAGATTTGGTACTGGGGGTGAAAATTTTATGAGAATTAATTTTGCATGCCCTAAAAGTCAATTAGAAACAGCTCTTCATAAATTAAAATGTGCATTAAATTCAATTTAATTTATATAAAATAAGAGCTTTTTTTATTTGTATTCTTTTAAAATATAAATAATACAAAACTAAAATTTAACATATTGAAATTATTGATATAAAAAATATATTAATTTTTATATCTTGCAATTTTGTCTATATTATGCTATGTAATGATTCTGTAATTTTTATTATTTAATTATAAAAATTAATAATATTCGATAAATTATCATTTAGGTGCCAGTCATGAAATCCATATACCTCTCACAGAGGTTATATAATCAAATAGCTTTTAAACTTTTCTAGCTCACTAATCTATTTATAAATTTAATAATATAATATTATAAAATTTTGTTTATTTAATAAAATTTTAATTTAAAATTAATAATTGAGTGAGTTATGTCAAAAATTGAAAAAAAATATGCGTTTATATTTGTCGCATTTCTATTAATATATGAATTTAGTGTTTATATTGCTAATGATATGATTATGCCTGGTATGATACATATTGTAAAAGAATTTTCTGCAAGTGATGTTTATATTCCTAGCTCTTTAACAGCATTTATTTTAGGTGGAGCTAGCTTACAAATATTTTTAGGACCTTTATCCGATAGATATGGTCGTAGAAAAATTATGCTATTTGGTGTAACTTTATTTGTTTTATCAACTATAGCAAATGGCCTAGTAACCTCAATTAATCAATTTATGCTTACACGATTTTTCCAAGGCATGGGTGTTTGTTATATTGGTGTAATTGGTTACGCTACAATTCAAGAAATGTTTGAAGAAAAAAAAGCTGTAAAAATAATTTCTATTATGACTACAGTTTCTATTTTAGCTCCTTTAATTGGTCCGCTTAGTGGAAGTATTTTTCTAGAATATTATAATTGGAGAGGAATTAACTTAATAATTGCATTTTTATCTATTATTTCATTAGTAGGCCTTTATTTTTATTTTCCAGGAAAAAATAAATTTAAATTGATTAAAAACAAAGAAGAAGTAAATTCTGATAAAATTTACGAAAATATCTTTAAAGAAAGTTTCAAAAATTATTCGCTAATTATTAAAAACAAAAAATTTATGGCAGGTGTTTTAGCATTTTCAATTATTGAATTGCCTTTAATCATTTGGATTGCCACTTCACCAATTGTTCTAATAAGAAAAGCTTCTTTAAGCCAGTTTGAATATGGTCTTTATCAAATTCCAATTTTTAGCTGCTTTATTATTGGAGTTGTTATTTTACAGAAGTTGTTAAAAAAATATACTTTAGAAAAAATAATTCTATTAGGAACCCTAATTTCAGGAGTAGGTTTATTTTTGAGTATGATATCACCTATTTTCTTTGCAGAACATTTTTTATCCATTGTTGTTCCTTATTCTATATATGCGATAGGTGTAGGTCTTATCAGTTCTCCAATCTATAGGCTTGTTTTATTTGCTTCTGATGTCTCAAAAGGTTCTGTTGCGGCTGCTTTTAGCGTGGTTTCTATGATTTTCTTTGGATTAGGTACTGAGCTCATGGGTATTATATATCGTAATCAAAGTAATATCTTATTTGGTCTTTATAGTTTTATTTTATTTGTAATCTATTATTTTGCTATAAAATATTTTATTCATTCTAATAATGTTAAATCAGAAGAAGTTGTAGAGAGAAAAGTTATTTCCTAAAGATAGTTTATAACTTCCCTACAACTTTTATTATTGATTTATTAATTTTATCTAATTCTAATTTAGTTACTTTTTTTGAGCATAAAAAAGCTCTTTGATTTATTTTGTTAACATCATTTAAATATTTATAAGTTAAATTTAATTTTTCATCTTTATATTCTTTTTCAAAATATTCAAATTCATTTAAGGCCATTATCATATAATCGGCTCTATTATTTTCTATTTGTTTAAGCATGCCTAAATTATCAGTATAGGTTAATCTAAATCCTGTAACTCCATCATTTGAGTCGTCCATTTTATTGATATCGTGTTTTTTAATGGAGGATATTTTTGAATCTTCGTATTCTCCATATGAATATTTTATTTTCAATAATAATAATAAATCGAAGTTAGATAGATAATCGCTTAAAGTTTTATTTTCTTCAAAACGATTATCTTCTTTTCTATGCACAATTATATTTTTTTTGTCATTATAAAAAGGCAAGGAGTAATTTCCAATGTCTTTTTTATCATTTATTAAAATTTTATAGCCTATACATATTTTTTCTTTATTTTCTTTTAATTCTTCATATGATCTAGCTAAAGGATATTCAATAAAACTATATTTTAATTTGGCATTATTAAAAATTAACTTAATTTTTTGATATAATTCTCCAGAACTTAATTCATTTGAATCCCCTTTAAAAATAAAATAGGGTGGTCTAACTTGGTAATGAATTTTAATTTCGTCTAAGTTTTTTGGAAAGATGTTTATTTGTAAAAATAATATAAATAAAATAGAAATTGTTTTTAAGTAAATATTTTTAATGACAGCTCTCCTTAATAATGATTCTAAATAATTGTATTTTAGTTAAATATCATTGTAAAGAAGATGAATTGGTTTCTTAGACTTTTATTAAATATTGTAATTAACAATAAAAAAAGAGATATATTTTATTAAGTATAAAACATATCTCTTAAAAGGTTACTAAATCAGAGGTTTATTTTTTTGAAGAAGCAATTAAGTTTAATGCGCTTCCTGCTTTAAACCAGCCAATTTGTTGTTCATTAAATGTATGATTCAACATGATACTCTCACTTTGGCCGTCAGTATGTTTAACGGTAAGAGTGATTTGTTTTCCTGGTGCGAGATCTTTTGCATTTAGTGCAAAGGAATCATCTTCACGAATTTTTTCATAATCTGCTGGGTTTGCAAAGGTTAGAGGAAGCATACCTTGTTTTTTAAGGTTTGTTTCGTGAATACGAGCAAAGCTTTTTACAATAATTGCTTTACCACCAAGATGGCGAGGCTCAAGAGCAGCATGTTCGCGAGAGCTGCCTTCCCCATAGTTTTCTTCGCCGATTACAATCCAGCCAATTCCTTTTGCTTTATAGTCACGTCCTGTTGCTGGAACGGCTCCTATCGCATTTGTAAGCTGGTTTTTAACTTTATTTGCTTCTCCATTAAAGGCATTGATAGCGCCAATAAGGAGGTTGTTGGAGATATTGTCAAGGTGGCCACGGTACTTTAACCAACTACCCGCCATAGAAATATGGTCTGTAGTACATTTTCCTTTTGCCTTAATAAGTAAACGAAGATCATTAAAATCTTTATCCAAGTTTGGCGCATTAAATGGTTTAAGCGCTTCTAGTCGGTCGCTTTTTGGATTGATGTCCACTGTTACCCTAGAGCCATCTGCGGCTGGAGCCACGTAGCCGTGCTCGTCTTTAACAAAACCCTTGTCTGGAAGATCGAGACCTTTAGGGGTTTGTAGCATTACTTTTTCGCCTTTATCGTTGGTTACAGGCTCTTTTGTAAAGTCAATGCTTAGGTCGCCAGCTAATGCAAAACCAATTACGGTTTCAGGAGAAGCAACAAAGGCATGTGTTTTTGGATTTCCATCATTACGCGCTGTAAAGTTACGGTTGAAACTTGTGATGATAGAGTTTTTTTCTTGCGAGCCATGACGTTTCCATTGTCCAATGCAAGGTCCGCATGCATTTGCCATTACATTTGCACCTAATTTTTCAAGCACACCAAGTTGGCCATCACGTTCTATTGTTGCTCTTACTTGCTCGCTGCCAGGAGTAATTAAAAATTCGCATTTTGATTTTATGCCCTGAGAAGCGGCTTGTTTTGCAACAGAAGCCACGCGATCGATGTCTTCATAGGAAGAGTTTGTACAAGAACCAATTAACGCTGCGCTTAATTGAACGGGCCAATTGTTGTCTTTAACAGCCTTAGCAAACTGAGAAATAGGAGTTGCTAGGTCTGGTGTAAATGGACCATTTACATGTGGTTCAAGTGTATCTAAATCAATTGTAATGACTTGATCATAGAATTTTTCAGGATTTTTTTCTACGTCAACGTCTGCTTTTAAGTATTCACTTACTCCGTCAGCTAATTTCGCAATTTCTGCGCGTTCTGTCTTTTTAAGGTAATCAGCCATGCGGGAGTCATATGGGAATAAAGATGTTGTAGCGCCAATCTCTGCACCCATGTTACAAATCGTCCCTTTACCTGTACAGGATAGAGTTGCTGTTCCTGAACCAAAATATTCTACAATCGCGCCCGTACCGCCTTTAACAGTAAGAATTCCTGCAAGCTTTAAGATGATGTCTTTTGGAGAAGCCCAGCCCTTAAGTGAGCCAGTTAGTTTAACCCCAATTAGTTTTGGAAATTTGAGTTCCCATGGAATGCCAGCCATAACGTCAACTGCGTCAGCTCCACCAACACCAATTGCGATCATTCCTAAACCGCCGGCATTCGGGGTGTGGGAATCTGTACCGATCATCATTCCACCTGGAAAAGCATAATTTTCAAGAACAACTTGGTGAATAATACCTGCACCTGGTTTCCAAAAACCTATGCCATATTTTTTTGAAACATTCGCAAGAAACTCATAGACTTCAGAGTTTTCTTTGTTAGCTGTGGCTAAGTCTGTTGAAGCGTTTACTTCAGCTTGAATAAGGTGGTCGCAGTGAACAGTAGAAGGCACTGCTACTTTTGGAATTCCAGCAGACATAAATTGAAGAAGAGCCATTTGAGCCGTTGCGTCTTGCATAGCAACGCGGTCAGGGAAAAAGTCGACGTAGTCTTTACCTCTGCCAAAATTGCTTAGTTCTGTGCCTTTTCCGCCATTTGCTGGTTTTAAGTGAGCATAAAGAATTTTTTCGGTGTAAGTCATCGGTCGGCCAAGAAGCTTACGCGCAGAGTCTACGTTAGACTTAAAATTTGAATAAACTTTTTTAACCATATCTAGATCTTGAACCATAAAAAAACCTCCTAAAAGACACTCGAAACGCCCGCGTTGTGCTATAACGTGGCACTATTCTAGTAATATCCTCTTGTCGGTTGTTATGAAACAAAGTGTGAAACAATAATTTCTTTCGAGCTATAAAAAAACTCAATATCTCTGGTCGACTAGATGACACTAAAAATTTTTTCCAAAAACGCTTGACTCTTTTCTTGCGAAAGAATACTTACCCGTTCACGGAAGTAATGGCCCTATCGTCTAGAGGCCTAGGACACCGCCCTTTCACGGCGGTAACACCGGTTCGAATCCGGTTAGGGTCACCATTCTCCTGACAAACAAAAAAGCCAACCTTATAGGTTGGCTTTTTTGTTTTAAATTCTATTTATCCTATTTTATTTCATCTTTTTTTAAAAAATGATTTATTTCAAGCTGCATTGTAGTTAAAAAATGTTTTTGCTACAGATAGAGTTTGTAATCTTTATCCGACCCTTTCGTCTAGTAGGTCCAGGACACCATCCTTTCACGATGGGAACATGGGTTCAAATCCCGTAAGGGTCACCACTTTTCTTTCATTATATAATTCATAGGAGTACAAAATGATTTTAAAAAATCATGTAATTTTTGATTTTAATGGTGTGATAGTGAATGATGAAGAATTACATTTTGAATCAACTAAAGTTGTATTAAAAAATCTTTTAAATATTGAAATAACGAGCGATGATTATTATAAATTTTTTGCTGGAAAAACAAATAAATTAGGATTTACTGTTTATTTAAATTTGAAAGGTGTACAAGAAAATATTGAAAATTTAATTATAAATAAAAATAAAATATATTTAGAACTTATTTCTAAAGAGGTTCCAGTTGTTTCCTCTACAATCCGTTTTATTAAAGAGTATCATTCAAAATATTGTTTTTCTATTGTAACAGGAGCAATAAGAAAAGAGGTCGAATTTATTCTTGATAAAACAAACTTAAAATCTTTTTTTGACGTTGTATTATGTTCTGAAGATTTTAAAGAAAGCAAGCCTTCACCCGAAGGTTACTTAAAGGCAATTGCATTATCTAAAATTCCTGCAAAAAATACAGTCATTATTGAAGATTCTATTAGTGGAATCGAGGCCGCAAAAAATGCGAATACTCGTTGTATTGCTTTAACCACTACTTTTAAAAGAGAAGAAATTTCCCATGCTGATCTCATTGTAGATGAGCTTAAATCAGAGCATGTTGAGAAATTTTTTAATTAAGCTACTGAGGAGTTTTTAATTTCTTTTTCAGCATTTTGGTTTAAAATCAACTGACCAACTTTTGCTTCTACAAAAATTTTAAATAGATCACCATCTAGTTTTCCATGTTTTACTTCTGCTTCAAGAATATTTAATGCTCTATCATATGGTATTGCTTTTTTATAAGGTCTATCTTGTGCTACTAGGGCATCAAATATATCTGTAATAGCCATCATTTTTGCTTGAACAGGAATATTTTTACCCTTTAAACTTCTTGGGTATCCTGAACCATCCAATCTTTCATGATGACCATATACAATTTCAGGTATATCACGTAACTCGCTTGACCAAGGTATTTGAATTAAAAAATTATAAGAATGAGTAACATGACTTTCTATTTCAAGCCTTTCTGCTTGGCTTAAAGAGCCTTTTTTAATACTTAAAATCTCTATTTCTTTTTCGGAGAGTAAGGAGTAAGAATTATCTCCAACAATAATTTTTGTGGCCGCAATTTCAGAAATTTTGTCAAAAAATTCTTGGCTTAATAATGCTGGCTCATTAACATCTAAAATAACATCAAAATACTTTGTAAATTTATTAGAAATATTTAAAATTTCTTGTTTATGTTTTTCAAAATCTTCTTGTTTTGGAATTTCTTTTTTTGCCATTAAATTGCTAATATATTTTTCTAAAATATTGATATGTAACTTGTCTTGTAACATTAAAAAACGAGATTGAATTTTTTCTAATTCAAATGGAAACAGTTTTTTTTCTTTATTTAAAATATGTTCTCTTACCCCAATTTTTCCAAAATCATGTAAAAGCGAAGCATAACGAATTTCTTCAACTTGAATTTTTGAAAATTCTAATGAAGAATAAACTCCATTTTTTGTATTATTAATTGCTTCTGCGAGTCCTACTGTAAGAGTTGCTACTCGTTCACTATGACCTTTTGTTGTTGGGTCTCGAGATTCTATTGCAATAATACTTGCTGCCGTAAATGATTCAAATACTTTTTTAAGATCACTAATCAGTTTAGAATGTTCTAAAGCTATTCCAGCTTGATTTGTAAAAGATTCTAATAAATTTAAGTCATGAGATGAAAATTTTGATACATAATTATCAATATCAGAATGTTTCGTTAAGATATTATCTTCAGAAATTCTTTTATTTATTAAAATAATAAACCCTTCAATTTCTCCAGAAGGTAAATGAATGGGAAAAGCACAATAAGATTTAATTTTATATGTTTTTGCATCAAAATCAATTTCAGGTAATGGAGATGCTTTTTTCAAAGCAATAATTTTTTCTTTATTTGGCAAATTTATATTATCGTCAAACCAAGAAACACCAGATTTATTTTCAATCATACTTTTTGTTATTCTTGAGTGATTTGGATCTAGGGTATTTCTTTTTAAAAATATTTTTTGGCTATTAAGAATTTTTGATTTTTGGATAAACTTTAATGGTTTATTTAAAATTTGTATTTTATTCATTTCTTTTGGATTTGGTGGTTCCGCAAATATATCTTCTTTTATTAAAATAAAACCAGCATCTGCAATGGTTATTTCCATGCTTTTTTTCAGAACTAAATCTAAAAAATCTTTAGCATAGAATGATTTATTAGTCATAGCTTTGCTAATATCTTTCATCGCTCTGCTTTCAAGCTCTCTTAAAAAAGAGAATGATTCTAAATATTCATAACTTGAATTTAAAAATAAAGAATAAATAGAATTTCTTATTTCATAAAAAAATTGATTTCTAGAAATTGGACTTCTTAAATTTCCTAATACATTAATGTTTTTATAAATGTTTGATACTTTTTTACGAAGTAAAATTGTAGGTAAATCTCTAGGATTTTCTACTAATATAAAACCAGAATGTTTTGCATTTGTTCCAGAGTTATAATGCCTTTTTATCTTATCAATATTTTTAAAATATTGTTGTGGTGTTAAAATGTAAATTTTTAATACTTCAGGATTTGTAATTGAATTTAAAAATTCATCATTAATATCTTTTTCTATTAAATGAATTTTGAGATCACTGATATCTGAAAATGGAAATTGAATATCATATGGTTTGTATAAAAAAACGATTTCGATTTTATTAAATGGCGAAATAGTCACAAAGCCTCTCCAATCAATCCTTTTATCAGAAATGATCAGATGGCTAATCGGTTTTTTTTAAAGAATTCATTGGGAAATGATTGCATTTAACTTTAAATAAAACATAGGAAATAATTAGCTATCGAAACGAGCTAGATTATGAAATGAAGTGAAACTGCTTTGGAAAGCAAGTTTTACGGTATCAATTGAACCATGTCTGTTTTTGCCAATAATAATTTCAGCAATGCCTTTATCAGGACTATCTTTATTGTAAACTTCATCGCGATAAACAAACAAAATTTGATCGGCATCTTGCTCAATAGAGCCAGATTCACGGAGATCTGATGGTCTTGGCCTTTTATCTGGGCGTTGCTCCAATCCACGGTTTAGCTGAGATAAAGCAATTACAGGACAACTAAGTTCTTTTGCCAAAGATTTTAGACCCATACTAATGATTGAAATTTCGCGTTCCCGATTTTGTGAGCCTTTAGATGAAGTGTGTGCTGACATTAATTGAAGATAGTCAACTATGACCATGTCCAATGCACCCTTTTCTCGTTTTACCTTACGGCAACGGCTTGCCAGATCAATTATGCTAATACCAGGAGAATCATCGAGCAATAACTTGTCTGTTTGGAAAGATGCCGCTTCGGGGTAAAGCCTTCCGAGCTCTTCGCTTGTCATTTTGCCATCTCGAAATTTATGAGATTCGATTTTTGCTGCTGTTGCGAGCATTCTTTGCATTAACTGAGCGTTACTCATTTCAAGGCTGAAAAAAGCTACTGTTTTTTGATGTAAAAATACGGCATTGGCAGCAAAATTAAGAGCAAGTGATGTTTTACCCATTGCTGGACGTGCTGCTAAAATAATAAGGTCAGAGGGCTGAAAACCCGCCGTTATTTTATCAAGATCAGTAAAACCACTTGGGATACCCGTAATTTTTCCAGGGTTTTGAAATATTTTTTCTAGATCTAAAATTGTTTCCCGGACAACTTGAGCTGATGAAATTAAACCAGTTGTGATGCGTGATTCTGCAAGTTGAGTAAACTTAGACTCTGCATAACTTAAAAACTCATCTACATTTGCTCCGGCAACTCGTTTGCCACGAGTTACAATTTCTGCGCAGGCTTCAATTACAATACGAAGTTCCCAGTATTTTTTTACTTCATCTAGCCAATAGCCAAGTAATTCGGGACGTGCGTTAAACTCAAGAAGCCTTCTGACTCCTTCAAGATCGCCAACTTTTAAGTTATCCCCTTTTTCTCTTAATTTGCCATAAACTAAAGTAACATCCGCGGGAGTGTTTTCAGCTACAAGTTCTCTCATTGCTGCAACAATAATTTGATGTTGAGGGTCAAAAAAATAGTCTGGAATTAATTTGTCAGTGTAACCAAAAATACTTGAAGGAGTGGCAAGAATTGTACCAAGTACAGCTTGTTCTGCTTCACGTGAATGAGGCAGTCCAGCAATACTTGGTGTGTTTTGTGGTGTTATATTCATTGAAAACCTATCAAATTATTAAGCTCATGCAGACTTAAAATAAAGCGAGTTAAAAGCTATAATTTAATTAGGAAGAGTATGAATAACTCCACTAATTAAATTATTGTCTAGCTTCTATAGAAACGTCTTCTAATCTTGAATTAAAAGAACTTCTTTGAGTGGTGGGTTGTTCAGGACTTCTTAAAGCTCTGCGAAGATCACGTGGTTCAATAGAAAATTCTTTTAATTTTCTATGAAGGGTATTTCGGTTGCATCCTAAAACATCGGCAGCTTTGCTTTGATTGCCTTTTGTTTTTTTCAAAACTAAAGCAAATAAAGGTCTTTCAACATGTGCTAATACTGTTTTAAGAATGTCGTTTGGAGAATCTTCATCAAACTTTTCAAATAAATTATATAATTTCCAATATACAAGTTTTTCAAGACTTGTTTCTTCAATAAATAATTTAAATTCTTCAGGACATGTAGAAAAACTTAAAAGTTTTTCATTCGCCATTGGTGAGTTATCATTATCATCCGCAGGTCCTTGGACAGTTGCTCCCTCTATAGTTCTATTTAGGTTTTCAGAATTCATGTAATATTCCTTTAAAACAAATATAAATTCCCAGTTGTAGCAGGACAGTGTCAACACAGTGGGACGATGCCTCAACTAAAGTCAACTCAAATCATAGGCTCACGACTGGTTTAACACGAGTTACAGAACTGTCAACCAATGCAGCACTACCTTCTTATTTGACCTTGCCTTGTAGGAGAAATCGTCTTAGTGTAACCCGCTGCCGATTTGGAAGGCAATAGATTTAAAAAAAAAGAGGATTTTTTATGGGATTTAATTGCGGTATTGTTGGTCTTCCTAATGTTGGAAAATCAACATTGTTTAATGCGGTAACTCGTACAGCGAATGCACAAGCGGCAAATTATCCATTTTGTACAATTGAGCCCAATGTGGGCCGTGTTGCTGTTCCAGATGAAAGACTTGATAAAATAAATCAAATCGTAAACGCTAAAAAAGTTATCCCTACTTTTATGGAGTTTGTGGATATTGCTGGTCTTGTAAAAGGCGCAAGTCGTGGAGAAGGTTTAGGAAATCAGTTCTTAGGACATATTCGCCAAGTGGATGCCATTGTTCATGTTGTTAGATGTTTTGAAGATTCAAACATCACGCATGTAGACGGTAGCACCGATCCTGCAAGAGATATTGATACAATTAATACAGAACTTATTTATTGTGACTTTGAAACAGTGAATAAGAGTATTGATAAAATGTCTCGTCTCTTAAAAAACAACGATAAAAAATTAGTAGCATCCCATGAATGCGGTGTGAGATTAAAAGCTCATTTAGAACAATTAAAACCAGCGCGTTCTTTTGTAACTTTAAATGAAGATGAAGATGACTATTTAAAAAGTTTACATTTAATTACAAGAAAACAAGTTTTATATGCTGCAAATGTAAATGAAAACGAGTTGGCGGATAATGGAAACAATTCAAAGCATGTAAAAGCTTTAAGAGAAATTGCTGAAAAAGAAGGTTCAAAAGTAGTTGTTGTATCAGCAAGACTTGAAGAAGAGCTTGGCCAATTAGATCCTGAAGATGCAAAAGTTTATATGGATGATCTTAAAATTT
This sequence comes from Silvanigrella paludirubra, assembly GCF_009208775.1. Lineage (NCBI taxonomy): Bacteria > Pseudomonadati > Bdellovibrionota > Oligoflexia > Silvanigrellales > Silvanigrellaceae > Silvanigrella > Silvanigrella paludirubra. The sequence goes on from NZ_WFLM01000003.1 coordinate 452,988, forward strand.
CTGAACCTGGTCTCGATAGATTGATAAAAACCGGCTATTCTCTTTTAGGATTAATGACATATTTTACTGCTGGGGTTCAAGAAGTACGCGCTTGGACAATTCCAAAAGAATGTAAAGCTCCACAGGCTGCAGGGGTTATTCACTCTGATTTTGAAAAGGGTTTTATTTGTGCTGAGGTTTTTGCTTATGATGATTTAATTCGTTTAGGCAGCGAAGCTAAAGTAAAAGAAGCGGGATTATATCGCAAAGAAGGCCGTGATTACGTTTGTAAAGATGGCGATATTATGAATTTCTTATTTAATGTGTAACACCAATTTTTAAACAACTTTTATGGATTGGGCAATTTTCGCATTTAGGATTTCTTGCGGTACAGTGGTATCTTCCTTGAAAAATTAAAAGGTGATGCGCTTTTACCGCATATTTTTTTGGAACTATTTTTAAAAGATCTTCTTCTATTTCTAATCTGTCTTTTGTTTGCTTCACAAGACCAATTCTTTGAGAAACTCTTTCTACATGTGTATCTACAGCCATTGTAGGTAAATCACATAATACATTTAAAATTACATTTGCTGTTTTTCTTCCAACTCCAGGAAAAGATTCAAGGTCAGTTCTATTTAAAGGAACAATTCCATCAAATTTATCAATTAAAATTTTAGATAATTTATAACAGTTTTTTGCTTTTGTTGGAGCAAGTCCAATACTTCGAATAATTTTTAAAAAGTTATCTTCACCCATTTTTACTAAATCAAATGCAGAAAATTGCGGTTGTTCCCTTAATAAGGGTTCTAAAGCCTTATTTACAGACTTATCAGTTGCTTGTGCACTTAAAACAACAGCTATTAATAATTGAAAATGATTATTATGCTCTAATTCGCATTTTGCATTTGGCCATGTTTTCATTAAAATAGAAAATACATTTTCAATTTCTTTTTTTTCTAATAATAAATGATTTTTCATTTTGCATAGCCCCAGTCTCGTAGAGCGTTTTGCAATGCTGCGCCTGCTCCTGTTCCTTCTAATTGTTGTACTTGCTCACTTGAAAGCGTTTTTTGAATAACTACAGGCTTATCATTTGACTTGTAATTTGCTTCTATTATTCCATCTGGTGGAGCAAAAAAAGTGCAAATATTTTTTTCTAAAATAGATACAATTAAATTGTGATCAACTTTATTTCCATTAGAGCATGTGATTGCTGTAATTTTTTTATCTAATTCAATCTTATTTAAATTTCCATTACCTATATTTATCCAAATACCTTCATCTGATTTTACTTTTCCATTAAAATTAAAAGTTATTGTATTTGTATTTTTGATTTCTTCTAATTTTAATCCATCAGGAATTAATGCAACTTTAGGAAGTTCATTATTACTATTTATATTAAATTGAATATTTAAGGAAAACGTACCATCATATTTAGGTGTAAAACGTATTATTTTATTTGATGGAGAAGAATTAAAATAAGCAGTTCTCAAAGATTTTAAATTTTCACTCGATATATTTGGCAAAAGTTTTTCTGAGTTTTTGGAAAAATTAACTGATGAAAACATTTCTGGTTGATACCAGCTTATTTTTTCACTCCATGGATTATGAGTTAAATATAATTTAACATTATCAGGAGCTAGTTGTCTCATATATTTCATTGGATTATTTTTGAAATTTTCACCCCAATATAAAATACCGGCATATTTATGTCCATCAAAATAAATTGTATCTCGTTTACTTAAAAGATTTGGTAAATCAATATCATTTTCTTCTTTTAAAGCTGGATAAAGATTAATTCCTCTCCATAATGGATTGATATTATTTCCGCCAGCTAAATTAAATAACGTTGGAAATAAGTCTACATGAGCAGTCGGTATTGAAACTGTAGAGCCATTTAATCTATTATTTTTAGCTAAATGCATAATTAAAGGGACTCTTACTTCTTCATCAAATAAAGAATTTCCTTTATCTGCATAACCTCCATCAATATTTTGGTTAACTCCTAAAAAATAGTACCAAGGTTGTACATCCATTTGAGCGCCATGATCCGAAGTAACAATAATGTCAACGTCTTCGTAAATTCCCAATTCTTTTAATTTTTTAATAATATTTTCAAACTCACCATCCCAATAACGACCAACGCCATTATACAGCTGTCTTTTTTGATTTAAGCCAAAGGGTTTTGAAATAAATTTACTAATATCAATTTTATCTAGAGGAGGTTTATAAGGGCCATGCATTGTATTATAATGAACATATAAAAAGAAGGGCGAGTCTCCATACGTTTCTAACCAAGATCCCATTTGTTCCGTAATTTGTCTTGCTTCATATTCTGGTGTTTCAGAAATAACGACGTTGTGAAATCCTAAGTCAACACCTCCTTGCATAGCTTCAGAAAATAAGGAAAGCCAGCCTATGCCTCCAACTCTATAGCCTAAATTCTGCATTGATGAAGCCATTAAAGGAATTTGTTTATCATAAAAACTTTTGCGAATATTAGAATCTGCTGCATAAGTAAATGCAATTGAGCCTAATTCTCTAGAATAACGTGATGTCATTAATGGAATAACGCTTGGTACTGTCATGTTACCTTGAGCTCTATGCTCTAAAAATTTAATACCACTATTTTTTGCGAATTCATTTAAATTTGGCATTATTTCATTATTATAAGCAGTATTTGCTTTTAATGTATCAACTAAAATAAAAATAATACCACGTCTTTTCGGAGGATTGACCACATTTCTTTCGAAGCTAAAATCACCAAGAGCAAAAATGCAATTATTATCTGTGATATCTATTCCTTTAGCATTTGAGGCATTTATTTTAAATTGAGAGATATAATCTTGATCTGTTGGTTGAGAAAGAGTGTTTTCTAATATTTTATTTTGAGCGATTTCTGATGATATAGCAGTTATTTGTTCGGGTGGTGATTTTAAATTAATAATAAACTCACCTACGACTCCGACATCGGGGGTTGTATTTGGAACAAATCTTTCATTCCATGCGGTTTTAAAAGAATTTGGGGATCTTGGTTTATTTTGTGGAGGAGTATTTTGTATTATGCTTGTAATTACTTTGCCACTTTTATCTTTTAATTGAATTTGACATTGGTGAATAGAATTATCATTTGTTGGAAATAAATAGTACTGAATTCGAATTCTGTTACCTTCTTCAAATTCAATAGGAACATTTCTATTTCTTAAAATTTGTAAAGGAGATTTTTCGCCAACTAAAAAACCTCTTACTAAATTTAATTTTACTGGATAATATCCTATGCCAAAATGAATCAATCCTGGAGGGGCTTCTGGTTCAATAACAGGAATTATTGAAACCCCTCTAGAATCTTCTGGGTTTATATAATTAAAATAATTTTTATTATTAAAGTTATCTTTTTGCTTTAAATAAGGAGCTTCTGTATATAACCAATCGGTTCTTATGTTTGAAGTGTTAGAAAGTTTAGTGGTTATAGAATTGTATGCTACTCTTTCTGGAACAGGAAGAATTCCTCTTATTATTATAAAAATAACAATTGGTATAGCAATAATAAAAAATGCTATTGTTGTTTTTAAAAGAATTAATAGCCAAAAACGATTTCGTGAAATTAAATTATTCATTTTTTCAAATAATTTTCTAACCCAGAGAGGACCTGCCCTAAAAGAATATCTTTCTCCTTTTATATCATAAATAAGTGCTTGTCTTTCATAGGCACCTAGAGCACTTGGAGGCATTCTTTTTTTGATTCCATTTAGGCCGGGTAATTTAATTCCTCTTAATGCAAAAGCTAAAGCAATTCTTCCATAAAAATATACAAAAGATAATCTTAAAACTTTAGTAGGTCTTAATATAATACGAATATAATGTCTTTTAATTTTTGATTTTTTCATTGACTAATATTCTCTGCATAGAAAAAGGAACCATTGCTATTACGAATAATTTCTACTCCACGTGAAGTTAAATATTTATTCATTTGATTTAACATTTCATTAGCAATAGGCCGATATAAATTAATATTTGATAAATCTTCTAGTAAATCATACTTCGCATTTTTATCTGTTCTTAAATGAAGGGATAAAGCTACTCCCGTTTTTGTTGTTCTTGCGATTAATCTATAAGTTTCGTTAATCCAAGCTCTTTCCTTTACTCCAGGAATTGATTGTGAATAACTAGGACGAATATAAAATTCGTAATTCATACCTGCATCAATATCAATTAGAGATGTTACTCTAGGATAGATCATGCGAGGATAATTTTCAGGAGTCAAAGATCCAGATGTAAACCAAATTCCTGTTTCCATATAAGCAGAATTTTCAGGAAAATCAGATAGTTTTTCTTTTACATCTAATAAAGGTTCTCCATCTATTATTTGTTCATTCATTTTAACATTAATTCTTCTAGCTATAGTTGGTGCAATATCAATTGTTCTAATAATAGGCTTAATTGGAATATCTGCTTTGTTAACTTGAGCGTTTCCATTTAAAAATATGACAAGAGGTGTTACGTTAGAGTGTTCGCCAGCAACACCATCACCGTGGCCCATTCCTAAATTTCCTTCATATAAATTTTCTCCATGGTCACCAAAAATTAAAATCATTGAGTTTTTTAACCATCCTTTATAATTTAATTCATCAAATAAATCTTTTAGTGTATCATCTATAGCATTTAATCCACTATCATATAAAGAAACTGTTTGTTCTTTCAAATATTCAGGAATTGTTGTTTTATTTAAATCATTTTGAATTATAATTTGATCAGAAGTTTTTCTAAAAATATAATTCCCTTTTTCGTCTTTTTTCTGAAATTTTGCATACCAAGGACCAGGTGATGCATAAGGAAAGTGTGCTGTTGAAAAGAATGTTGTTAAAAAAACGGGCCGTGAAATATTTGAAAATTTGTTTAAACTTTTAGAAATAGAATTTGCAATTAATCTTGGATCAGAAATTTCGGGTGTTTCTAAAAGAGATGGTAATAATCTTTGTAAATTTGGTAATGTTAATATTGCTTGAATGGGACTAAAAGCAGAGATAATCCCATTTTCAACTAATGTTCCTAAATTAGAAGTTGGTGCATTTATTTCAGAAGCTCCAAAAGGATATCTAGGAAATATATCGCCTGCAAAATCAGAAACAAAAATAGTGGAGTATCCAGTATCTTTTGCTGATTCAAAAATAGTCTGTTTTTTTCCTATTTTTGAATTTCTTGGTGGAAACATGGTTCGAACACCTGTTTTTGAAGCATAATTTCCAGTTGCAATTTCTACCCAACTTGGAAATGTTCTTGGAATACCAACAAGCATTGGTTTGAATAAAGTAGCATCTTGCAATTTACTTTTTAAAAATGGCATTACATTTGAATATTTAGGGTCATTTAGTCTGTCAAATCGAAGACTATCAATAGCAAAAATAAAAACATGTGGTCTAGCTTGATTGGTTGAATTTTTAGGTAAATTAACTTTAAAAGATGAATTTAAATTATATAAAAATATGCTTCCAAATATAAAGAAAATTAAAAAAGAAACACCTTGAATAGAAAAAATTCTTGATTCTTTATCTAATTCATCCACATGAATACTTGAGCGGGCTTTCTTCACTTTTCTACTTTGTTGTGTAAGATATTTAATATGAATAAAAAGATTTAAAGTAAAGCTTATTGAAATAATAATAAAAGGTAACCACTCAATTAAAGTTCTTCTTCTTGCAGAATCACTTAATGTAGAAATGAATTGAATAAAATCTCTAAAAAATTCGATTTTTTGAGTAATTAACCAATTTTCGGTAACACCTGGGTAGAGACCGCAAATTCGAATAATTGCTGATATAAAAAAGATAAATCCAAAAATAATTTTGTATTTTATTTTAAAAGATGATGAAACAAATTGTAAACCAAGGCAAATTATCCAAGCGGTAAATATTATTTTTGCTAAAGAAATAAAAACAAGGTTGGGTTGTGTTTTAAATATCATTAAAAGAATAGAGGAAGTATCTTCCCCCATATATACAAATCCAGAAGAAAATATAAGAGATACTATAAAAAAAGGAATTAAAAAAATAAAACTTTCAAGTAAGTAACGAACCCAAAAAACTCTCCAAATTTTTACCGTCAACATCTTAACACCTTTGTCTCTTTAAAAATATCGCGCGTGATAAACTCCCAAAAGTATCCTTTAAATTGTACTTGCATACAAAAAAAGGTTTACTATTGGAGAATTGCATGAAGTTACCAAGAATTTACGAGCATTTCAGGCAAGGACAAATATTTACTATTGAAGAGGCCCGTGAAAAGCTAAAAACTACTGGAAACACGCTTCGCAAAAGATTAAGTGAACTTTCCGCTAGAGGTTATATTTTCTCTATTCGCCAAGGTCTTTACAGAGTCACTAAAATTGGTGAAAGACCTGATTCTGAAAAAAGTTCACCTTTTGCTATTGCAGGAAAACTTACCCCATATTCTTATGTGGGGTTTCACTCTGCTATGCAACTTCATGCAAAAGAAGTACCAAAAGAAAACGATACCATTTATGTGGTCAGTCCCACAAAATTTAACTCCTTTAAATTCGAAGGAATTCATTATTTTTGGTGTCAGAGTCCAGAACCCCATGGCTTAGAAACTTTTTTATTAAATGAACATGGAACTGAATATGCTGTTTTAACTACTAATTTTGAAAAATCTCTTGTTGACTGTTTAAAAAGGCCAACGCATTGTCCGCCTTTTTATGAGCTTGTAAGGCTTTGTAGAAAAAGCGGATATTTACCAGATATAGAAAAAATTTTGAAATATGCTTCAGATTGTAATGTCCAAGCACTTTTTAATAGGCTTGGTTTTTTGTTTGAAAAGAATTTACCCTATTGGCAAATCCAAGACGGTTTTTTTAAATATATTGAAGATAGAATGAGTAGAAAACAGACAGAATGGCCTATTATTTATGAGCATAATAAAAACACTAATGATTCTTATTATTTAAGCAAACCTAAAACCTCGGCAAGTATAGATATTTCTGTGATGGAATCTAAAAACCGTTGGAAAGTTCAATTTTCTCAGCAAAATTAAATAGATAATATTTGATTTTTATATTTGATTAAAATTTTTAGGGAAACAACTTGACTCTGAATATCTCTTTCAGTAGATCATCTTTTACTCCTAGGTGCGGGAGTAGCTCAGTTGGCTAGAGCATCGCCTTGCCATGGCGAGGGTCGAGGGTTCGAGTCCCTTTTCCCGCTCCAATTAAAACCGCAGTTTTGTTTTCAAAGCTGCGGTTTTTGTTTTTCTAAATAAATGAATTATTAAATTTTCATATTTTGTTACACTTTTATTAAATTTTCTATCTTTTATTTTATGGGAGAAATAGATCATGATGGCTAGTTTAGAAAGAGTTTGTAAAATCGTTCTTATGCTTTTATTTACAATATACATTTCTATTGTTACATTAAATAATGTATTAGATTATAGTTCTAATTTTAATTTTGTAAAACATGTTCTATTAATGGATACAACTTTTAAAAATAATGAATTAATGTGGCGTTCAATCTCATCTCCTAATATACATACATTATTTTATATAGGGTTAATTTTTTTTGAAGCAATGATTTCAATTTTAGCATGGATAGGCTCTTTTTGTATGATTAAAAACTACAAATTAAGTGCTAAAAAATTTCATAACTCAAAAAAATTAGCTGTTATAAGTCTTATTTTAAGCTTAGTTATGTGGTCATTATTTTTCATGACTATTGGTGGTGAATGGTTTTTAATGTGGCAATCGCCAACTTGGAATGGCCTTGCAGTTGCTCGCCCTATGTTTTTGATTGTTGGAATAACATTGTTATTTATTATAAAAAAAGATGATGAAAAAAATGAATAAATAAATTTGGAAATAATTATTTTATGATTCAAATAAATAAAGCTCAATTTGAAGATTGTGAAATTTTAACGGAAATATTTTTTTTAGCACGTAAAGATCTGTATTATTTACCCGTTTTATATACAAAAGAGGAAACCTTATGGTGGATAAAAAATATTGTAATGAAACAAAACGAAATTTATATTGCAGAATATAAAAATGAAAAAGTAGGTTTTTTGGCAAAAAATAAAGAGGTGATTGAACACTTATATGTTATACCTGACTACCAAAATTTTTCTGTTGGACAAAAACTTTTGGATTTCTGTTTGAAAACAGGAAATAAATTTGAACTTTGGGTATTTCAAGAAAATATACGTGCGATTCGATTTTATGAAAAAAATGGATTTATATTAGAAGAAAAAACTAATGGAGATAGAAACGAAGAAAAAGTTCCAGATGCTAAATATATTTGGAGTCATTAATCCTTTTTTTATTTCATGTTAATTATTATTACTATGAAATAAAGTCATTCCAACATTAGGACAATCTTTTTGTCTTTTCGCTTCTGCAAAATCAAAGTAAACATGCTTAACTCCTTCTTTAGAAATTAACATTTTGCTATTTAATTGAGAGTAATAACTAGTTAATTCTGGATCAATAAATCTATTCTTTGAATTTAAATTAAAATTAATAGGATGTGTTGTTGGTTCATAAATTTCGAGTTCACACGAAGAAGAAGATGTTACTGTAATTGGTTCTATTTTATAACTATCTTGACTATACCCTGAATTTTTTATGGCTTCATATAATACTCTACCATCTGTATTATGTAATTTAAATCCTAAAATATTTGCAATAGTTGGAGCAACATCAACATTTCCTGTTGGTAAATTATTCTTCATTTGTGAATTAAAATCTGGGCCTAAAGCTAATAAGGTATTATGAACATCTGTTCTTCCAAATGTGCCGTGATCTCCTCTTTCTGTATCACCATCTGTTGAATCAAATTCTGTTCCTGGAAGTCCATTCACAATAACATTTGGATTACTTGTTACGCTAATTACCATATCGGGATTTCTGCCGTCTTTATTTTCAAGTTTAACATAAGAAAGAGGGAGTACACCACGAGGAAAGTTTTCTCCTATTGGATAACGATTTTCATCGACAAATATAACTGAATATTCTTGTCTTCTTTGGAAAAAATTAACTAAAGATTTCATAATATTTAAATCATGATTTGGAATATAAATATAATCACTACCTCCATTTGCAGCGACTACAATTTTATCCACACCATTTTTATTAGTTAAATCATTTGGAACCAAGTAGCTTGGAGATGTGTAAGCAGAATTTTTCTTGGAGTCATCAATACAGCTTCCATCTGCAAGATTATATCCAGGAGAATTTGTATTAATAGATCCATCTTCATTTCTTATTCCACTCATTGGCATATTAAAAGAACATCCTCCTCCATCATATGCGGCAATAATATTTCCACTTTGAGTTTTTAATTGAGCTTTAGAAATTAAATCAGCTGTTCTAATTGTTCCAGATGTTGAATAGCCATTTGTTACTAACATTTTTTGATTACTAATAGAATGAACTATTTTTTCTGAAGAAGTTTTATTTGAAATTTTTCCATTTGCAATATCATGCATTGGATACATTAATTGTGGAAAGCCTTCAGAGTCATTTCTTTTTGTTGCAACAATATTACTATGGGCATGGTCAGAGACAATTATAATATTTGTTTTTTCGTAAATTCCCATCTCTTTTAATTTTTTATTTATACTACCCAAAATAAGATCATTAGATCTTAACGCATCATAATATGGTAAAGTGCCAGGACCATAAGCGTGTTGTGTAGAGTCAGGATTTCTTAACCAAACTACACTTAATTGAGGCAATTTAGTTGGAAGGATATGATTTAAAAATACATCAGCCATATATTCATTTTTTTTATTAAATGGCGAGTTTGTTGCGATCGATGGGTCAGATATTTCTTTGCTTTCAGCTAAACGAATAATAGGATCGCTTGCAGTTGGATTTCCATTATCTAGAGCTAAAACAAATTCACCTTTATTGTAAGCATTTTCTGTTAACTTAGGTAACTTTACATTTTTAGCTTGAAGTTCTTTTGCAAAAGATAATGGCCATACATGATTTTCATCTAATATATACCCACCAGCCCTAAAGTCTTGAAAAAAAGCAGGGCCTGACTTTCCTATTACAGCTGTAGTCATACCTAATTTTTGTGCTTCTTGTAATAAGGTAGAGACTTGAACAAGAGGTTCATCGAGGCTTGCTTGAACATTATTGGGTTGATCAAGTGCTTTTAAAATTTTATAATCTTCAGTAAATATGGGCGACAAAAATGTGCTTGTTATGTTATTTCCACTTGCATTTGTAGCAATCCCAAATTCTTTGTTTGCTCGCCAAGGTTGATATAAATTATTTCCATAAAAACCACTTTTTCCCGCATAGTCCCCAGTTGCAAAAGCTTGAGCATTATTCATTGTGAATGTTGGATAAGCCGAATGGTTGTCTTTGAATTCAACTCCATTTTCAGAAATATAAAGTAAATTTGGAATTAATTTTTTTGCTTTTGAATCTGTTAAAACGTCTGGGCGTAATCCATCCCATACAAAAAGAATAACATAATTTTTATCATTCTTTTTTGAATTCATAATTTGTGAGTAATTGTCTGAAGTATTTTTATTTGTTTGACATGAATTAAACAAAATTAACGTTGAAGTTAAAATAATTGATGTGGCCACCATTTTCTTTTTCAAAGTATATCCCTCCTATATTTATAAAATATATAGCTTTTTTTTTTAAAGTATTCAAATTATTATTGTTAATTTATTTATCAAAAAAATATAAATAAAAAAATGTTATGTTGTATAAAATTAGATTATAATTTTGTAAAAATATATTTTTATTTGAAGATGTTTTTTTGTAACTGTTTTTCTTTATTAATTGAATTCATTTTTAATAGTTGTTTTATTAAGTTTCTACATTTATTTTTGTAGTTTATTTCTAAAATGTTTTGCAAATATAAGCTTGGTTCTTTATTGTTATAAGAATTTTTAATTTTTTGAGAGGTTTTATTCATAATCTCTCCGATTATTGTGAAGAATTAATTTATATTAAAAAAAATTCCTAAGAATATAAATTTTGCTGGGGAATTAGGAGTCGAACCTAAACATACGGAATCAGAAACCGGTGTCCTGCCATTAGACGATTCCCCAAAAGGACTTTTAATGTATACTTATCATTAAAAAAATACAAGTGCCTGAGATTTTTTGTTAATTTAAAAAAAGATAATGAATAATAAGTGTTATATTTTTTTAAGGAGATATCTTAACCTATCGTTTGCTTCTTTTAAAGACATTTTATAAATATCTGACTCCAAAATACTTTGAATAAAATTTCCATTATTGCTAATCCATTTTCCACAAATCATCATATTATAAATTGCACCTGTCGTATCACCCATTGATAAATTACGAGGGATGTTGTCTGAAGGCCACATGGAGGGGTGATTTAAATCCCAAATATTTAAATTTGCGAGTGCTCCTTGTTGAATAATGCCCGCTTTAAAATGATTATGAAATGTTCCTGGTCCTTCAAAAACTTTGTTTAATAAAAAACTGCTATCAGCAAATTTAATTTGAATTTTTTTTATATTACTCTTTTCTTTTAAAAATAACGTTTTATTTTTTTGAGTATATTTTTCTATTAAATTTAAGTGATTACTGAATGTATTTTGTAGACTTGGGAAACCAGAAACCATTTTAAGTTCTTTTTGAAGATTCATTGAATCATTGCTTGCTACACAATCTGTTGCAACAAACCATTTTAATTTATTTTTATACCAGTCAATAATATTTGCAGGAAATTGAAATATCATTTGTGAAAATGGGCAAAAAACAAGAGCATTATTTTTACTTTGAAGTAATTTAAAATCTTTTTTATTTAAATAAATTCCATGAATAAATAAGTTAGACGATGGATTTTTTAAAATTCCTAGTGAATTTAAAAATTGTATAGGAGTTGTTTTATGTTTTTTATAAATTCTATTTATTTCTTCGTATGATTGTGCAATATGTGCATGTATTGGAATATTTAATTCTTTTGAACCTTCAAGAATTTCTTTCCAAAGACTTTCACTTACAGTATCTGTTGCGTGTGGACCAAATGCTGCATATATTCCTGAATTTTCATACAAATGATTTGAATGAATTTTGTATGTTTCATCTAACATTTTTCTACAAATTGCGACTCCAGGACCAGATATGTCTTGAAGTGTTGGTGCTATTACAGCTCCTATCCCCGTTTCTAAACAAGCTTTTGCAATTTCTTCTCCATAATAATAATGGTCCCATATGAGTCCATTTCCATTTAAAATATTTTCAAACGCTCCTATTCTAGAAAAAGCTCTTACATCTGAAGGTGTTAATAAAGATTCCGCTTTATAAAAAATATCTTCAATTAAATTATTTGGTTTTGAATTTGTATTAAAAAAACTTCTAAAAAAATTCATGGCTATGTGAGTGTGTGAATTAATAAACGAAGGGGTAATAAGTCGATCGCCAAAATCATGAATGGTTACTTTTTTTAAATGCTTTTCTTTTGAAAGAGATTCTTGATAAGATTCTAATGAGAGCTTTGTGACTTTGTGAATATGATTTCCTGATATTTCTATTGAAGCAGGGAAAATTTTATATAAAGCCCCTTCTTTAAGGAGGATTTTTTTGGAAAAAATAATTTCATTGCAATTCACCTTGGACTCCAAAAATAATATAAACAATCAAGTTTTATCGCCACTAGAGACATTATGGAGAAAACTATTCGTTATGCAATAATATTTTTGATTTTTGTATTTCATATAAACTGTTTTAGTAAAGAAAATGGATTTATATGGATACCTTTAGCATGGGCATTAAATTATGATAAATCGAATTCTGATAATTCAGAAATATTAATAAAATCTGTTAAATTAATATTACATGAAACTGAATCCAATAAAAACGAATACCAAGAGCTTAAATCTACCGGTAAAAAAAATAATTATATCACAATAAATTCAAAAATTTCTTCTAAATCATTTTTTTCAAAAAAATTATTTGAAATACCAGCTGGAAATTATGAGTTAAAAGGTATAAATATCGAATATACTAATAAAAGTAAAGTAATTAATAATTTAGAAATTTCTGCAATTAATCCTTATAGTAATTCTAAATCTAAATATATTAATTTTCTTATTAGAAATAATCATATATCTCCAATACCTGAAATTTTTTATGAAAGTAATTTGATTATAAAAGAAGGAGTTATAAATAAAGTTTCATCACAAGTAGATTTAATTGAGGATGATTATATTTATGTTAATGATATTTACAATCAAATAAAATCTGTTAAAAAATTAATATTTGATAATAAAATAACATTTATAAATGCGAATTCTCAATTTCCTTCTCTACAAGTTGATGGCTCTAAAATTAAATATCCAAATTCAAATTATATTGGTATGATTATTGATGTTTCATGTGAAATAAAAGGAATTCTTAAAACTGTATGGGTTAATAGAGGCGATTCTTTGCAATATGTATTTTATGAAAATATTAATAATAGCAAAGATAAATGTAAAGTTCATAATGTTTTTCCTCAGAAATATTATCTTCCAAATGGCAATTGGACAATGCAATCAATGACAATAAACTTAAAAAATAAAGTAGAAAGAAAATTTAATACTTCATCTTTATTAAAAAAAGACAAAGAGTTAAAAAAATATTTTAAAATGACTGAAGACTTTTTTAAATATCAAGATATTAAAGAAAGAACACTTTTAAAAATAATTGAACTAAATTTAACTAATAAACAAGATCCTATGGGATTATACTTTGTTGGTACAACTGAAATTAAAAAAAGCGATCTTGAAGATGTCATAGAGAATAAAGATGTTAAAAAGACAGTTTTAGGAGATATTAGTTTTTATTTTAAAAGAAATTACGAAATATATACGATAAAAAAATTGTTTTCAGTTAAAAAAGTATATAACGCTTATTCTGGCGATCAAATGAAGAAAGACCGAATTATAGGTGATGTTCAATTAAAAATAATTTTGACTGGTACAAAAAAAAATAATGAAAATTTAAAAAAATTCTTAGATCAATTAAAAGAATATTCAACTTCAGAGATTACGTCATGTGTATCTGAACAAGAAGTATCAGATCCTCTATTAATTTTAAATGGATTTATACAGATTCAAAATTTTAAAAATAAATCAAGATTTTTAGATATTTCTAATAAAGATTTTAAATTTATAAGTAAAGGTTTATCACAAGAAAAAATTAATAAATGCATGGAAGATAAATTAAAATTATTTAAGTTTAGTAAAACATTTTCAACGCCATTTAAAGCTAAAATATTATTTGAAAGTTTTTAAAATAGAATATATGGAATACAAAATATTAAATTTAAAATATAAAAATTCTCAAAATATTTCAAAAATAAAATATCCTGTCGTCTTGCTTAGAGGTTTAGGGCGTTCTATGAGTTTTTGGTTAGATTTTGAACATGAATTATCAAAATTTTGCGATATTATTTTTATTGATTTACTAGGAACAGGTGGAAGTAAAGATTTATTTGGAAGGGTTCATATTTCAAAGTTCGCATTAGACGTATTATATACTTTAAAAAAAAATAATATTTTAAATTTTCATCTAGCTGGTATTAGTTTAGGTGGAATGGTTTCTTTAGAAATATCGAGACTTATATCTAATGAAGAATGGATGAATATGAATTTAAAATCTGTGTGTATTATGTCTTCTTCATCATCAGGTTTTAATTTAAAAAGAATTAACTACAAACCATTATTTTTAATTTTATTTTCTGTTTTTTTATCTTTTATAAAAGGGAAACCAAGTCATAAACTTTTTTCAAAATATTTAATCTCAAATGATTCTAAAGTAAATAAAAAGCAAATTGTTAAAATATGGGATGACATTTGGAAAAAAGAATCATTCTCTAAAATTGCTTTAATTCGCCAATTGTTAGCGGCCGCTTTTTATAGAATTAAAGTGAATAAAAAAATATTAAAATATAATTATTTATTTATTGTTTCAAAAGGTGATTTATTAGTACCTTGGAATAATACTATTTTTTTATGGGATAAAGTGCCTTTTGCTGAATTGTGTATATTAGATAATTTAGGCCATGATATTACTACAGATGATCCTGTTTTAATTTCAGGTATATTAAATAATTTTTTTAAAAAATTTGAATAATAATTTTATTATATTTATTAATAAGGTTTAGGTTTTTCAACCTTATCATGAAAATGAATTGTTTTTCTATCACCCCAATAAAAATCAGCTCCTAGCGCTAGTTTTTGAAACACTTCAATGGCTTCTTTTTTAGAATCAAAGTCTACGTAAGCTTCTCTGTATTCACCAATTTTTAAATTTGTATATTTAATTATAACGCGATATTTCCCATTATGGAGTATCATAATATCAACCCAATTTGCTGTAAATCCGTCTGCTTGAGAAATATTATTTATGAATATAAAATTTATGGATAAGATTACAATGAAAAATAATGATTTCAATTTCATAAAGAAAAAAATCCCTATAGTAAATTCCTTTACTTTTCGGGATTTAGAATGAAATCTTGAGATAGGAAATTATTACTTAAAAATTAATAATTATAATACCCAAGGACGAGTTCCTTCGTTAGAAGGTGTTTTACCAATGGCATCTTTACGACTTAGTTTAATGCGTCCTGTCCGGTCAAGTTCAATAACTTTAACCATGACTTCGTCACCTTCTTTAACAACTTCTTCTGTTTTATTAATACGAGTTGCAGCGAGCTGAGATATATGAACTAGACCTTCGACTCCTGGTTTTATTTCAACAAAGGCGCCAAAATCAGCTGTTTTCTTAACTATACCTAAGTATATTTCACCAATTTCAGGATCTGTTGTTAAATAATTTACCATTCGTTTAGCTTTTGCTGCTGAATTTCCATCAGTAGATGCAATGCTTACAATGCCTTCATCATTTACTTCTAACTTACAGCCAGTGTCAGAAACAATTTTCTTGATATTTTTTCCACCAGGGCCAATAAGATCACGAACTCTTTCTGGTTTGATTTTAATTTGTTCAATTCGTGGAGCAAGTTGACTTAAATCATTTGGACGTGAAATAGCGCGTAGCATTTTATCTAATATTAAAATACGAGCATCTTTAGCTTGTGCAAGTGCTTTTTCAAGAATTTCCATTGAAATTCCTGAAATTTTGATGTCCATTTGCATAGCTGTAATTCCGTTTTTGCCGCCAGCAACTTTAAAATCCATATCGCCAAGATGATCTTCGTCACCTAAAATATCGGATAAAATTGCGTATTCTTTTCCTTCTAAAATAAGACCCATTGCAATTCCGGCAATAGGCTCTTTTAAAGGAACGCCAGCGTCAAGCATAGATAAAGTACCAGAACAAACAGAAGCCATTGAGCTTGAGCCATTACTTTCTGTAATTTCAGATACGATACGGATAGAATAAGGAAAGCGATTTTTAGTTGGAAGAGAAGCTTTTAAAGCGCGTTCTGCAAGGTTACCATGACCTACTTCACGTCTTCCTGGAGAGCCAAGACGTTTTACTTCTCCAACAGAATAACCAGGCATGTTGTAATGTAACATGAATGTTTTTTCTTCGAGAACGTTCATAATAGATTCGCTTCTTTGAGCGTCATCATGAGTTCCTAAGGTAACAACACCTAATGATTGTGTTTCGCCGCGTGTGAATAATGCGGAACCATGAGTTCTTTTTAATACACTCGTTTGGCAGTCAATATTACGAACGTCTTTTGTAGAACGTCCATCAACACGATAATTATCTTTAATAATACTATTGCGTAATATTTTATATTCTTGCATTTCAAAAAGGTAACTAAACGCTTTTTCAGATTCAGTATTACCAGCTTCAACAAGCTCTGCTTTCGCTTCTTTTTTAACTGCATCAATTGCTTTTTTTCTATCAGATTTAGATGCAATTGCATAAGCATCTTTTAAAGCTTTTGCATATTTTTTAGAAAGAACAGATTTCATTTCCGCATTTTGTGGAACATCTGGAACTTCACGTTTTTCTTTACCGCATTTTTCACGAATTTCATCTTGAAAATGGCATAGTTTTTTAATTTCTTTGTGACCAACTTCAATGGCTTCAAGAATTTGAGCTTCAGTTAAAAAATTAGCTGCAGCTTCAACCATTAAAATAGCATCTTTTGTACCAGCAACAACAAGATCAAGATCACTTGATGGAAGTTCGGACTCTGGTGGATTAATTAAATATTTTCCATCTTTAAATCCAACGCGAACTCCTGCAACAGGTCCAGCAAAAGGAATATCAGAAATATGTAATGCGCAACTAGCGCCTAAAATAGCGAGTTGAGAAGGAGATATTTTAGGATCTAAGGAAACAACTTTAGCGATAACCTGTGTTTCTACTAAGTAAGTTTCAGGGAAAAGTGGGCGAATTGGGCGGTCTATTAAACGGCTGATTAAAATTTCTCTGTCAGAGGGGCGTGTTTCTCTTTTGATGTAGCCACCAGGAATACGGCCTGCAGAATAAAATTTTTCAATATAGTCTACTGAAAGTGGGAAGAAGGACGCAGTTACCTGAGCTTCTTTTGCTGCCGTAGCCGTTACGAGAACTTGAGTGCCTCCGCAGGTAACAAGGACGGATCCGCCTGCTTGTCTTGCAATTCGTCCTGTTTCAATAGTGATTTGATTATCACCAATTTGAATGGATTTTTCTGTGATATTAAACATGAAAGAACCTTAAAAAATCTAAATAATCGCAACAAAAAATCGGGAATTTGAAGGATTATTTTATTTATATTTATCCTCCCGGCCAATCCGAGAGTCCCAACGCACCATGCGCCAGCTTAATTGTGTCCCGTTTGTCGAAGGTTCATGCTATCAGATATTTGCTATAATAAAAAGTATTTGCTTTAAATTTGGTTGAATCTATCTTAATTTGGTGATTTAACAATCACGGCGTTTTCAGGTTTTAAATATATTTACTTAAATATAAATTTGGAGCTATTTTAGATGACTCTTTTCAAAGTATTGCACTATCCTCATGTTCTTTTACGTAAAAAAGGAACGCCTGTCGAAAAATTTACAGATGAACTTCGTGAATTTTTAAAAAATTTTATAAATACCATGTATGAGTTTGATGGTGGCGGTCTGGCTGCTCCTCAAATTGGTGTTTCTAAAAGAATATTTGTTGTAGATTTTAAGCCTGTTTTTGAAAGCGATAAATTCGAATATACTAAAGATTGCTTTAAGGTTTTCGATAAAAATCATAAAGAAATAGAGCCTAAGTTTCCTATGGTTTTTATTAACCCTCAAATTGTCGAAAAATCCGAACCAATTAAAGTGAATTGGGAAGGTTGTTTATCTTTTCCTAATGCAGAATCTTTCAATACAGAAAGATTTTTAAATATTGAAATTCACGCTCAAAATGAATTTGGTGAGAAATTTTCAGTTAAATCTTCTCATCTTTATGCTAGCGTTTGTTTTCAACATGAAAATGATCATTTAGATGGTATTATGCTTGTAGATAGATGGAATAAAAATAGTTTTTCTGAGGCAGATATTATTGCAGATATCAAAGATTTTGAGAATGATCCTGCTGAAAGAAAAAGAATGAAAAAAATTAAAGTAACAGAAGCAAGTAAAATTAAATTTGATTTTTTATGATTACTTTTTCTAAAAAAGAAGAATTCATTTTACTCTCCATTTAATGCTGAAGTAAGTGCTGTCTCAATCAATTTTTGGTTTTGTGTTGTCACTTCGATTGGTTGACCTATTTTCACTTCAAGGTGTCCAAAAGGAATTGGGAAAAGCTTTTTGTCCCAACTTCGAATCCAAATACTTGGTTTTGGAGTAAAATGAAGTGGAACTATTTGAACCTGACTTTTAGCGGCGATGTGTAGGACACCTTTTTTTAGAACTTGTGGTGGACCCGAAGGGCCATCAGGACATATCATAGTTGAATAGCCAGATTTAAGAGCCTCTATCAGCTCACAAGCTGCCTTATAACCATCATTACCTGTTGATCCTGGGATCAGCTTTTGAACTCCCAAAAGTCTAACAAGTACCCACATGTGAACCATGTAGAGTAAAGGATGCACCATCCAAGCATGTTGTTTAAAATGAAAAAAAGCCGAAAAGTAACATGGGAAATAACGATGCCAATATACAAAAATATAGTTTTTATCAGGAGAAATATTTTCACGTCCAATCCATGAAATTCGGATTGTTCGGTGATTAAACCAATAATGAAAGTACTGAAAATGTCCAAGAACATATCCATAAAAAGCTACAACTGGTTTTAGAAACCATGGAACTGTATCTATTCGAAGAGCCATAATTAAATTACTTCTTCAAAAGGGAAATTCCCAAGTTTGAAATAAATAAACCCTAAGTATTTAATATATTATTAATTTTTAATAATTTAGCAATCGGCAAATATATCTTATTTTGCATGATTAATCTGACAAGTAAACGACAATATTTATTTTTGGATTTTTATTTGTTCTTGTTTTTTTAAATTATAATTTAGTTATAAATAATTATTTAATCGTGTTTTTCTATTTAAAATAAATCTATTTTTGTAAATATAATAAAAAATCTGTTATTTGTTCTTTGGCTTCAGATGGTAAATAATGATAGGACGGCATTTCTGAATTTGGAATTCCTTCTTCAATTGTTTTTAAAATTTGCATACGACTTAGACCATTAATATATTTTTCAGATGGATTTTTAAAATTTGGCATGCGTTTTCTTAATGTAATAGAAGAAGGGCCGTTGCCCATTCCATCTGGTCCATGACAAGAAGCGCAGTATTCGATAAAATGATGTCTTCCTTTTAGTTCGGATTCTGTTAGTTTAAACTTTTTTTGATCTTCTTCTGAAAGTGCCCAAGGAGCAGGCTCATTGTGAAATAATTTTCCAAATGGTGTTTTGTCAAAGTAAGCAGGAAGGATCATAAAGCCTATAACCAATATTAGAAAAAAAATTATTATTAAAGTTGTAATCAATTTAATAGGAAGCGTTTTAGCTTCCTTATTCTCATTTTTGTTTTTTGTCATCTTTGAATTTCCATCCTATTTCTATTACCGCACTCGGACTTCTCTTTTAACTATAAAAAACTGCAAATTCAATTTTAACATGCTATGGTTTGCAGCCGACGGCCTTGCATATGATTTGTTAGGAATGTTTTTTGGAGAAATGAATGAGATTATCATATAATAATAAATTTCAAATAAAAAAAACTATTTTGTTAGGTATTTGTTTGCTTTCTTCATCAATGTTGTTGAATGACATGCAAGCATCTGCTTCTACTTCTTTGATGGCAAGTGGGCATGTTGGAGTTGTGGGACAAGCAACTTTTGGCTCTCCTCCAGTAGGCTCTAATTTTTCAGCATTTCGTGTTCCAATTGGCCTTATTCTTGAAGCAAAACCAACGGATAATTTGTCTTTATATTTAGGGATAGATTATGCGTATAATAATTATCCTGGGCCAAGTATTTATTTAGGCCAAAATTCAACAACTTCAAAAAGCGATAGTACTGGAACTGGATCTCCCATGCCGTTTGCTAATGCAACAAATGGCTCTGCTTATTCGCAACAAGTAGATAATGTTTATATAACGCAAGCATATTTTTCTTATCAAACCGCAATTGGTTTGTTGCGTGCAGGTAGAATGCCTAGACATTGGGGGCTAGGCATATATAAAAACTCGGAATGGACACCATATTCTGGGTTACCATCTACATCTGATGCTATTTCCTTAACAGGTGATTTTAATGCATTTGATGTTTCTGCTTATTATGAAAAATATTCTGAAGGAGTTGGCGGAACTTCTAATGACTCTAAAGGTAACGCATTTACACTTGAGGCGCGATTAAAATCTGATCCAGCAGATGTAGCAAGTTCTGGTGTGAGTCAAGAATTAGGAGTATTATTTTCCAAGTTTACTCATGGTAAATCTAATACAACTTTGAATATTTTAGATGTTTATGCAAAATTTTATTTTTCAAGTTTTTATATTGGTGGTGAATTATTATATCCTACAGGATCAACGCAAAGTCCAAATTACCAAAATTTAGGAGGAGCTTCTGCGTGTTCTTATGTTCAAGATGGAACAACTCCTGGTTCTATAACTTGTGTTAGTCAAAAAATATCTGCCTTAGCTGCATTATTAAAACTAAAATATCAAATTAATGCAAATGATAGTACTTCTTTGGCTTCAACTGAAAAAGCTCAGAAAATTCTTGGAACAGAAGAAAGAAAATCTTCTCATGTAATTGGTATGTGGTCTGGTTATGTCAGTGGAGGGAATAATCAATTTAACTCCCCTGGTACATCTGGAAGTACGAATGACATAACAGCTCTTAATATGAATTCAAATATTCAACCTTCATTTTTAATGTTTAATAATACTCTTCCTGCGGTAAATGGAATGCCTGGTGGATCATTAACAAATACAACTTTTGTTCGATTAGATTATACATATGAAAATCCAATTTTTGGATCAATTGGTCCTGTGTTTGTTTGGGGTGTCTTAAATAATTTAAATCAAAATTATAATGCTCAAAATACACTTTGCAAAAATAATTCGCCATCTGTTGATCCAAATAGTCCAACAAATGTTTTATGTGTTGGTGGAAATAGCAATTTAGGCTTTGAAGCAGATGTTTCCTATCGTTATACAACCCTAGATAGGGTAACGTTTGGATTCGATGCAGGGTATTGGTTTGTTGGTAATGCTTGGCAAGTTTATAATCAAAGTTTAATAAATGGGGTTTATGGTATGAGAGCTTCAGTATCTACTGAGTTTTAATACTCTACCATAAAACGATAAAGTTTTCGGGATCATGTTTTTTTCCATTTACTTCAATTTCATAATGTACATGTGGTCCCGTACTATGTCCTGTATTTCCTACAGCGGCAATAATATCTCCTTTTTTAATTTTTGCCCCTTCTTTCGCGTAAATAATACTTGTATGTGCATATCTAGTTACCATTTTTTTCTCATGAATAATTTCTATAAATTTTCCAAAATCATCTGATTGGCTCACTCTAAGAACAATTCCATTCGCTGTGGCGTAAATTGGAGAGCCTTTTGGTGCTGCAATGTCTAATCCAAAATGAATTCGTCCTTGACCTGAAAAGGGGCTTACACGCCAACCAAAAGTTGAAGTTAATCTTCCTCGCACAGGAGCGATATCTGGAATGCTCTGAAGTTTTAGAGCATTTTTTTGTGCTTCTACTAAAAAGTGTTTTAAATCCTCTAGTTGTTTAGAGGTTCTGAATTCGGATTCCTGGGCTATGTCAAATAAGGACTTTAACTCTAAACTTTCGTATTTTAATCCGGTTACTTTATTCGAAATTTCATACTCTTCTTTTGTTAATGGCCCAATCCCAGAAGGAATAATAGATTCATTTTGTGATGTACTTTTAGAATTCGTTCCTGATTTTCTGTCGTCAGAACGTGTTGTTACTTTTTTTATTTTATCAGAATAATAATTAACCTGATTAACAGTATCTTGTATATTTCTTATTTTTGAATTTAATGCCTCAACTTCGCTTTGGAGTCCAAGACTTTCATCTCTAAGATTTTCTAATTCAAGCGTTGTTTTCATATTTATTATATAGTTTGCGGTCATTAATATTGCTATTGTTAAAATAGAAGTAGAAACTAATAATATAAATGGTGGTAATATTCCAGGAATATGGAAGATATGTGTTTTACCTGTTTTTTTCGAAATATATAAAATAGTATGTGTGTCGAAAAATTTCTTTTTTAAATTATCTTTGTACTTATAGTTAATTTTTTTAGGGCCTTTTTTTGAAAATAGCACTAAACAACCTCCAGCTTGGGTTAATATACCCACCGTAGGCTTTATCGGATTTTTTTAAGTAAGAATGTAGAAAGAATTGCCTAGCAATATTAACATGATAGTAGGAAGTATTTTTGTGTGGCCTGGCCGGCGCGATTCGAACACGCGACCATCGGATTAGAAATCCGATGCTCTATCCAGCTGAGCTACGGCCAGAACACACGGTTATTTGGTTAGCATAGGTTAATAAGATTTGTAAAGCTTTTCAGAGAAAATTCAATTCGTAAGATTTCTGTTAATATAATCGCCAAGTTGTGGAGTGGTTTGCGTATAGCCAAAAAACCTAAAAGTAAGTGTCAAAGCATATGTTGCTAAATTTTCTGGAACACCAGCAGGCTTATTTCTTGCAATCGTAAGATCTAAACAATTTTGTAGGTTTAAAAAAGTTATATTTTGAGAAGATCCATAGGCTTTACCATTACTTAAGTCTGTATTTGTGGCTGTGGGGTCTGTATTTTCTGACCACTGATAACCAAATTGCAGCCACGCTACAGGTGTATAAGTTACTCCCGCTGTTTGTTGCGTCTTTTTTATAAAACTATTTTGGTTTTGATTAGTTGGGTCAATAACAAATTGTTGATTATTTGTATAAGAAATATTTAAACCATATGGTAGTTCAGCATTTACTGACAATGATGTCGTGTTTATTCTATGGTAGTATTGATTATAAGTTGTAGAAAAAACTCCTCTAATTGGTATTATGGGATTTAAATTTACTGTAGCGGACGCAGAGATATCGGTATATTTTTGTGCAGGAACAGGAGAAACGGTTGGGCCAGCTAAGGCGTTAGTCTCATTTGCTGTTTTGTCAGCCATTAAATTATATCCTGTAGAAACAGAAAGAGATAAAGGAGTCATTTTCCAAATAATATTTTTAGAATAATAACTTCCAGAAGGCCAAACATAATTTTGTTTAAATTCATTTGATGAAATTTTTTCATAATAATTATCTAATTCCTTTTTTGCCCATAAATCAAATATTTTAGAAGCATTTGAGTCTGATGAAAATTGATAAATTTCATTCGAATTAGAGGAAATATTTAAATTATTGTCGGTTATTATTTCGTTAAAAAAACTAAGATTCGCTACACCTGGCTCTTCATTAATAGGAAGCCTGGAAATGGGATCTTTTGATTCAACAAACTCTTCTTTTTCAATGGTCCAAGAAAGCATTGCTCCAAAATTTATAATGGAAGAACTCACAGTTTTATCTTGGTCATACCAAAGTTGATATGTATTAGGATAATTAGAACTTCTTGTTACTGAAGGTATATGGTTTATGTCTATAAATGGGACAAGATTTTGAGTTATTTTTCCTTTTGTAGAGTTATCTTCATTAACTAAATTTAAACTTGAATATAAAGGAACATCTAAATGAGCTTTATATATTAAATATCCCAAGTATGGTTGAACATCTTGGTAAGGATATGAATCTGGAAAATAATATTGAGTTCCTACAGCTGTCGTAGAAATATTAGCATTTACATAATCATTTGCTGGAATAGGTAAAGATACTGTTGATGAGGTAAATACTCTGTTACCTTGAGCATATGGGTCATTTGGATTTTTTTGGCCACCAGGTATATAACTACTTGTTTGATTTGAACCTAAAGGGGAAAAAACATTTTGTGCAAGAGGAATGAAATTTTGTTGATTTTTTCTTGTAATATTTTCAAATGTTGAGTTACTGCTAAATATCAGAGGTAAATTAAAGTAACGATCAGGAAGAATGTCAATTTCTATTTTTGGAGTTTTATTTGGAGTAGTTGATGCATCTGGTGCAAAAAGATCTTTTGTAGTTTGTCCTTGAGCAGAGATAGTTATATTATCTCCATAGTATTCGGTTGATAATTCTTGATTTAAAAACCTTCTAGATGCTGAAGATGTATCACCATAAACGGCTGCTGTTGGATTGACATTTGGATTGTTGCTAGAATAATCAGAAAGATAAGTATTATCACTTACAAATTCCGCGTTTGTTTTTAAGGCGGCTTTTTCAAGAATTGGGATATTAATTGAACTACCTGAGTACCATCTATCTTGTAGTCTATTTCCTCTAAAGCTATCATACATAGATTGTGTTGCTGGGTCAGAACTTTGAGCAATTGCATTATTTACATTCGAGTTATTTGTGTCCCATTTATTTTGGTAATTTTTATCTTTTATAAATTTAGCTTCTGTTCTTAATTGACTATCTTCTTCTATTTGAAAACGAAACTCACCTGTAATTTGTGAACCGCTGCTACTAAAATATTCATAAGATATTGAACTGTCAGCGTGTGGACCCATTACTATAAATAAAGGAACAGTTGTTGCTGTGCCTGCATTTGTGCTTGTATAAGAATTAGGTGGTAATAATCCAGTTTCTCTTTTATTTTTAATTGGAAACTTTAACCAAGGTGAATAAAAGACAGGAATAGAAAACAAATCAAACGTAACATCTTTCATTGTAATATAATTATCTAATTCAATATTAGCATCTTGAGTACTAAAACCATAAATAGGAGGTTCATTGTAAGGACTGCAGTTACAAGGAGTTATTATGGCATTATTTAAGATTAATGTTTTATTATCTTTTTGAACAATTTGTGAAGCAGCAACTTTTACGTACCCTTTGATAGCAGAAAAATTTACAACTTGATCCACCATTTCGGGATTATCTTTATTGAATTTTTCAACTGCTTGTCTTCTTTCTATTAATTTTTCTCGGTCTTTTTCTGGTAAGGCTGCTAGTATCGCATTTGGTTGAAACTGTGTTCGAGTAAGTCTTGCTAATAATCTACTATATTTACTTCTAAGTTCTGATAATTGAGAAGAATAAACTGTGTCGTTCTTTTTTTTTATATTTTTTAGGTTTAAAAGCTTTGCATATTCTTCTCTAATAGATTTTAAATCATTTTCAATTTCTTTTGTTCTTTTTTCTTTTGCTTTTTCAAAAGCAATTTCAGCTTTTGTTAAGCCTAAAGTAATTTCAGAAACTTTTTCCTCAGTGACTTTAGGGTCAGAAAAAATTTGAGCATCATCCATTCTAAATTGTTTTGTATTTATATCAAAAACGATTCTTGAAGCTACAGCTTTTTGTTTGTTATTTATTAAATTAACATTTCCTTCAGCGGTAATGAGGCCAATTTTTTTCTGACTTATTATTTTATTTGCAGATATATAAACATTTCCAATTAAAATTATAGCATTTCCATCAAAACTAAAAGTTTCAGAATTTTTATTAATTTTAATTTCATCAGCATCATAAAATAACCAATTGGGCAATTGATTTGAATTTTGTATATTTTGTGCGAAAGAAATATTATTAAATATAAATGGAAAAATAAAAGTAAAATTTATAATAATGAATATTTTTTTTATAAATTTCTTTTTTATATTCACTCAGTTCCTCGATGAAAGGAAATTCCAAAACGTTCCATAGCAGCTCCAATAAAAGCTATTGATCCTGTAATCACAATTGGTAAATCTTGTTTTTGATTCATTGCGCTTTCTAGCGCATGATCTAAATTTTTAATTGATGAACAAGATATACTATCATATTTAGATTTAAACATATTAAAATAGTTTGAAATATTTTCTGAAATCTCTGATCTTTGAGATGAAATTTCGGTAAATATAACAGAATCTGCAATTTCAGGTATTAATGACAGAGTTTTTTTCCAGTCCTTGTCACTTAAACTGGCAAAAATCAAAACACATTTTACTTTTGAAAAGGGAGATTGAAAATATTCATTTACAAAATATTGAAAGCCCTCTGGATTATGTGAGGCATCAAAAATTACGGTTCTTTCGTTTATTTTTCTAATATCAAAACGACCAGGCCATTCTGTGTTTAATATAGATTTTTCAAGAATTTTTGGGTCAACTTCAAAATTTTTATTTAATTCGTTTTTAATACTTTCTACAGCATGTAAAGCAGTTCTTAAATTTATTATATTTAATTTTGCAAAATTAAAATTATTTTTTGAATTTAATGTTTGAGTTATTTGGTTTTCAAATATTTGAGGTAATTTATCTTTAGTATGTATGATATTTGCGCCCGTAATTTGGAGAGTTTCCATTAAACCTTCTAAGGCTTCTTCAGAAATATGGTTTATAATAAAAGGTTTATTTCTTCTTGAGACAAAAGATTTGTCTGATGAAATTTTCTGTAATGTTTTTCCTAGAAAATCGGTATGTTCTAAGCTTACACTTGTAAGAATACTTACTAATGGCGATATACTATTAGTGCTATCATAAAGACCACCTAAACCAACTTCACAGATTAGAAAATCTATTTTTTCTTTTAAAAAAGTGAGTAAGGCTGTTGCGGTCAGAATTTCAAATAAACTAGCATCAGGAAGTCTAACTTTTGTGATATCTATAATAATATTTAAATTATTTTCCAGATTATTTTCGCTTATTGGAATTCCGTTTATTCTGATTCTTTCATTTGGATGAATTAAGTGAGGAGAGGTATATAATCCTGTTTTTAAATCATGATGTCTTAAAATAGATTCGATAAAAGCACATGTTGTACCCTTGCCGTTACTTCCTGTAACTAAAACAGAGGGAATTTGAAAGATTCCTTCTTCAATCCAGTCTTGCAAAAGTATTTGAAGCCTATGCGCTCCCGGAATAATTTTGCCTCTCACTCTATCAAAGTAAGGTTCTAAAATTGAATTTTTTTTCACATTACTTTGTGAAGGTAATTTATATGTCATATTTTAAATTACTTTTTAATTATTTCTTTTTAGCAATTGGACCACATAAAATATTTAATGTTCTTGTAAGCGTTTCTTTCATTTCAGGGCGCTTTACAATTCTATCAACTACTCCGTGTTCAAAACAAAATTCAGCTGTTTGAAAATTATCTGGTAACTTTTGACGAATAATATTTTCAATTACTCTTCTACCAGCAAATCCAATTGTTGATTTAGGTTCAGCATAATTGACATCTCCTAACATAGCAAAACTTGCTGCAACTCCCCCTGTTGTTGGATCACAAAGAATACTTATGAAAGGAAGTCCAGCTTCTTTATGCAAAGCAATTGCTGCAGATGTTTTTGCCATTTGCATTAAGGAAATAAGTCCTTCATGCATACGTGCTCCACCACTACTGCTTACTAAAATTACAGGCATTTTATTTTTTCTAGCTCTGGCGAACATTCTATGAATTCTTTCTCCAACAACTGAACCCATACTGCCACCCATCCAGAAAAAATCTAACACACCAATTGCAATTGGTCTGTCATTCATTAATCCTGCGCCGGTTAAAATAGCGTCATATTTTTTTGTCTTTTTTGCCATATTTATTAATCGGTCTTGGTAAGAGCGTCCATCATCAAACTCAAGTGGATTCGTACTGCATAAAGTATGATCCCATTCAAAAAATGTATTATTATCTATAAGAAGTTCAATGCGGTGTTCTCCTGGTAGCCTATGGTGGTAGCTACAAGTTGGACATACAAGATGGTTTTCTTCAAGATCAGATATTAAAACAATTTCGGAGCATGAAGGACATTTTTCCCAAACACCACTTGGCAGAGATTTTTTCTCTGATACATCTTGAAGTTTTGCTGGTTCGCGCGATAGCCATCCCATGTTTAGTAACCTCCTCGACAGAATACGGTGGGTAGTCCATAACAAAGTGTGAGCATAAGGTCAAAACTCACGCGCACTTTATGAAAGCGAATGCTATCATAAAAGTTAAATTAAACCTTCTACGAAGGATGAATTTAAGTGATTAAGTTTTTAAAACGTGTGATAATATTCTTAATAGTTTCATTTATATCTCTTAATGCTGTTGTCTTTTTTGTTTTAAATAGTCAGACTGTGCAACATGCTATAGTTGAATATATTAATATAAATTATTTCAATAAGCAGAAATTGGAATTGGGGTTAGGCTCATTAAGCTTGAATTTTCTTAGTGGTTCATTAAATCTTAATGAGGTATATATTAAGGAAAAAGATAAAAAAAATGATTCATTAAAAGAATTTAAGCTTAGTTTAAATCAGCTTACAGTATCATTTGATGTATTTTCTTCTTATATTAAAAGAATTCCTGTAATTCAGAAAATTATACTAAGAGGTAGTGATATAAATTTATCTTATGATTCATCAAATAAATTAATTATCCCAGAATTTTTAAATTTTAACAAAAATGACAATGAAGATTTGGATATTCCCAAACTAATCCAAGATAATATGACTCATATTCCTTTTGAAATTGAAGGCATTAATTTAAAATTTAGCTTAGGTTCAATAGAGCAAAAAAATTATCAAAAAATTTCAATATCACATTTAGAAATAAAAAAAACGATAAATCAAAAAGGAATTCCTGCCTTAAAATCAAATATTCTTATAACGGATTCTGAAGTTATTTTCCCATGGTTGATTGATAAAATATCTTTAAATTTAATAGATATTAATTTATTAATAGCTTCAGACGGTTCTTTATTAATTGAAAATTTGGAATTAAAAAGTAATTTAGCAGAATTGCAAACTGATATAAGAGGGATTATTTCGAGCAATATTCTGGATTCCTCATATGTAGCAAATGTTAAAAAATTAGATTTAAATTCAAAAGAAGTTTTTCATTTATTAGAAATGAGTTCATCTGGTAGAGCAGTTCTTTCTGGAATTGTAATTTCAGGAAAAAAAATTACAGATGAACCCATTTTTAATGGAAGAATAAAATGGAATGATTTTAAATTAAAACAATTTGACATTTACTCTGGTGAAGCCGATCTTTATTATAAAGATAAAACAATCAATTATTCAAATGCAAAAATTAAAACTTTAAAAGAGGGAAAAATTTTATCTAAAGGATTTTTTCAACTATATGATAAATTTTATTTTGAAAATAAAGCAGAAATTATAAAGTTTTCTTTTGCTGAGTTAATTCATGGTTTAGGGGTTCCTTTTACACCTATTGAATTTTCAATTAACTCTAAAGAAATGTTTGTTTCAGGATATATTCAAAGTTTAGATCATAAAAAAGTTTTTGAATTATTCGCAAATGGAAAAGGCTCTGCTAATAGCATGATTGTGACATCTTTTCCTGACCAAGTGGGTCGCGATCCTATTCCTAATATTGATTTTGATTTGAATTTAACAGCCAATGTTTTGGGATTAGCTTTAGATAGTACAAAGGCCTATATAACAAAATCAAAATTGGGCGATCAGGGTGAAGTTGATGTTAAAAAAGGATACATTGATTTTACTCCTATTAAAGGAATTGCAGTAAATACTAATTTAATTGGAAGCCAAATAAATTTATCATTTTTAAATTATTTTTTAAAATTTAAAACAACTGGCGTAGGTAGTTTTATTGGAGATGTAACGGTAAAACCAGGTTCAACGGATGTTGTTTTTGAAGGAGATGCTGAAGCGAATGATGGAGAAATGTTTGGATTAAAATTTCATAATTATAAAGGAAAATTAGGTTTAAATTCAAAAAATGTTTGGACAAAAGATTCAATAATACAATTAAGCGATATTGATAAATTAAAATTTTTAAATATTTATATAAAAGAAGCTAATATTGAATATAATAATTTAAATTCTAAAATTGTTGCTTATTCTGATGCAGGTGATTTATCTGTTTTGTCTTATTCAAGTTCTTATTGGCTTAATCCTTTATTTCATAATTCATCAGGAAAATTAAATAAATTAAGCGTTAATATGTCTGGTCTTTTGCTTCATCTTTCAACTTGGGATTTAAATTTAAATTCAGATATAGATAATTTAAAATTTATTAATGGAGAAGTTAAAAAATCAAAAATAAATTTAAGCTGTAATACTGGAGTTTGTTCTAATTCTTTATTATCATTTACTGGATTAAAAGAAAAAAATAATCCAGAAGAATCTTTAAACTCTTTGCCTTTTGTTTTGATAGAATTAATACGATTTTCATTTGATGATTCTGTTTTTAGAGCAAAATTTAATAATGTTCCTTTAGGAATGTTTTCAAATGATAAAGACAAAAAAATACAAGGTTATTTAAATTCTAGTATTCAAATGACAGGAAAATGGGATAATCTTGGCGGATATATGAATTCTCAAGTTTATAAGTTTAAATATAATGAATTTCATATTGGTGATTTTTCTTTTAATGCTTATCCTAATGATCAAAAACAGATAGTTTTTGATATGAAATCATTTAGCAATCAATTTTTAATAAAATATATTATGCCTAATAATATTCAGGGGCAATCATTTTTAAATATAGATTTATTGGATTTTGATGCAACAGCTTTTTTAACTGATGAATTAAGATCTCAATATGGCTTATTTTCACAATTTACAGCTAGCATAAAAATGAATGGACTTACTCCTTTTAATAATTTTCATGATAAAAATTGGATTCATAATTGGAAAGGGCAAGGAATTATTGAGTCTGGGAGTTTGCAATTAGGAAAAATGTTATTTGAATTATCAAACAATAATGAAATTTTATTTGATGGTAAAGAACTAAAACTCAGTCCTCTATCATTTAATGGGCAATTAGGAAAGTTTGAAATTGGTAAAAGTAATATTAATTTCTTTGAAAATCATATTAATACATCGATTTATATTAATGCAAGCTTAAATAAAGTTGATCAAATGGCTGATTTTTTTGGACCATCTGAAGGTAGTTTAAATGGGCAGTTTAATATAAATGGAAAATTAAATGATATAAAAACTACCGGTGATTTAGTTTTAGATGCAAAAGTTTTATCTCTTAAAAATTATCAACCTGCTTTTACGAATTTATATGGAAGACTAGAATTTAATGGAAATAAACTTGAATTAAATACATTTAATGCTGTGAAAGGAACCGGCACGGTTAATGGTGCTGGAAGTATTGATTTTTCTACTTTATTTAAAGAAAATCCAGAATCTCCAAATTTATATTTTAAATTTTCTGCTAGAAATGCGGATTTAAGATTACAAATTCCAATTTTTCAAGTAGTAGACACAAATTTTGATGCAGATATTTTATTTTCAGGAAACGAAAAACCTTATAATATAAGTGGTGATGTTAATTTTAAAAAATTAAGAATTTTTAAAGATATTGGTTGTAGTGAAATTGCAAATCAAATTATAGCAATGACAAACAATGTAAATCCTCAACTGGTATCAAGTAATCCCTTTGCTAGCTTTAATATAAATTTTCAGGGAATTAATTCATTAATAATGCAAACTCAATGTGTCCGAGGAAGATTTTCTACTTCACCTTCTGTGAACTTATCTGGTGATTCTTCTAACCCTGTTTTAGTAGGGAACTTTACTACAGATTCAGCAAATCTTTTTCTATTAAAAAGTCGATTTGAAGTAAAAAGAGGAGATTTTAATTTTATCGAAATGCAAAAATATGATCCAAATATTGATATTCAAATGGAATCCAGAATTGCTTCGTATACAATTACAGCAACTTTAAATGGAAGATTTAGTCACCCTAAAATTGATTTAAGTATTTTACCTCCAAATCTTCCAAATGGAGATAGAATGAATCAGACAGATATTATTTCGATAATTTCTACGGGACAAATTCCAACTCAAAGTTCCAGTGGAAACCTTTTGTCTGCTTCTACGAGTGTTTTTTCTTTTTTTGGTGGTGGTGTTGCGGATCTAGGTTTTTTAAATAATACCTTAAGTACGGTAACAGGGGGACTCGTTGATAATATTAATGTGGTTCCTATTTCTCAAAATGGACAATACAGTTGGAGAGCTACGGCAAGTCGTTCTGTTACTGAAAGAATTAATCTTGGTGTAAGTTATCAAGGTCAAACTGGAGATGCTGGGCCTTCACAAATAATTTACGCAAATTATTTTTTAAATGATGTGATTAGTCTTTTTAGTTCTTATTCACTGACAAATCCATCTGTTTCTACACAACAACAATCTAGAGATGATTTAACAGGTGGATTGAGGTTTCGATTTGGAAGTCAATAAATTTATAAAATATATCATCATAATTTTAATGTTTAATTTTGATTTTTTTGTTTATTCACAGATTGGTAGAAACAAATTAGTAGAACCGTCTGAAAAAGCAAAAAGTGTTGAACTTCATTTATTTGTTGATGGTAAAGAAACAGAATTTTATTCAGATATGTTAAATACTTTATCTAATGTTCCTTTAAATGAGTTAGATGAAGCTATTATTTCTGAATTGATTGAAACTAAACTATATCAAAATGTTGAAGTAGAAAAGTTACTAACTGCTGATAATGAATTAATATTTGTTGCTAAGGCATTTACTATTAAACGTATTCAAGAAGTAATTATGAATGGTCTTTCAAATTATGAGGCCTCAGAATATTTAAGAATTATATCCACACAAAAGGGTCAGCCCTTTAACGAATCTGTTTTGAAATCTGATAAAGAAAAATTAGAAAAGAATTTAAACGAACATGGATACCTGAACGCAAAGATAGAATCAGTTACTGTTAATGAAGTTTCAAGTGAATATGTTCAGGTTAATTTTAATATTGAAAAAAAGAACCCGTGTAGAGTAGACCAAGTTTTAATTGAAGATTCTTTATCAAATATTTTGAATTTTTTAACAGTGCCTATAGAAACGGGATCAATCTGTGATTTTAAATCTATAAGAGAAACCTTAGAAATACAAAAAGAAAATTATTTAGAACAGGGTTATTTACAAGCAAATGTTAAGATAAAAGATATTTCTTATTCTGCTAATAAAGAAAGCGCTAAAATTGTTCTTCAAATTGATAGAGGGCCAAAAACAACTTTTCAAATTTATGATCAGGATAGCGGCTTATTAAATCAAGACTTTTTAATAACTAAACAAGGTTTAACCTATTCAGATATTATTTTAATGTCTGATAGTGATTTATTATCAATATTAACAAGTTTTTATCAAAAACAAGGTTATGCTTTTCCAAATATTTCTGGACCTGAAAGAATAGTTGATAAAAATGGAAATACAATTCTCAAATTTTTATTAAAAAAAGGACCTCTTGTAAAAATTGGTAAAATAAACTTTATAGGAATTCTTCCTGTTAGCGAAGATAAAGTATTAGAGTATATTGGACTTGAAAAAGGTTTTTTTTCAACAGGAATTCCTTTTTCAAAAGACAATATTTCTGATTATAGAGATAAATTGAGAAATTTATATTTAGAAGAAGGTTATGCTGATGTTCAAGTAGCAATGCCAGATTTTATTCCTTCACAAGATAAATCAGAAATGAATTTAATTTTTAGAATAGACAGGGGTAGTAAGTATACAATCAATGAAATTAAAATTGATGGTGCACCTAAAGGTTTTGAATTAGATAAAAAGAAATTAGCTTTAATATTAGAATCAGGTACTTCTTTAAGTTATTTAAAAAGAAAAAACTATATAGATGAAATAAGAAGACAATTATTATTACGCGGATATTTATATAATCAAATATTAATTAATCAGAATTTAATTTCATCTAATTCTGAAATTAAAAAAATAGATTTGACATTTAATATTATTCCTGGGCCTATCGTCCGTATTCGTAAAATTTATGTAGATAGTGATATTATTGGTAAAAATAATGCAATAATTTCTTCATCTAATTTAGAATCGGGAGATGTTTTTTCTCAAGAGAGTTTTGACAATGCAAGATTAAGAATTTTGAAGCATGATTTGTTTTCCTCTGTTTATGTAGAAGCATTAGATAACTCTGCTTTAGAAAGAAAAGATCTACGAATAGATATTATAATACATGCTCGAGCAAAAACGGGATATTCGTTAGGATTATCACCACAGTTTTCAACGTATCGTGGATATATTTTTGCAGTAGATTTTACTTTAAATAAACTTAATGATGATGGGTTAAGATTCTTTTCAAATGCTTCTGTTTCGCAAGAAAAGCAGCAACAAACATTTGCTTCATCAGAAACAAGACAAATATTAGGAAGGCAAATTAGCCTAGGTCTTTCTGAATCATTATTTAAATTAGGTCCTATTGTTACACCAATTGATATGAGTTCGACATTTGGGTATCAAGTTGCAGCAGAATCACTAACAAATCGCGAATATTTTACAATTAATTTAAGTGGTGAATGGAAACCTTCCTTTTTTGATTTAAACTGGACTTTTAGACAGTCGATTATTCAAGAAAATTCTAAGTCTACAAGTTCTGAAAGTGCAGTTGTTCAAACCATAGAAAGTCCTTCCATTTCAATAAAAGAATTACTTTCTAGTATTACTTTGGATACAAGAAATAATATTGCATGGCCTACATCGGGATCTTTATATAATATTCAGGCTGGTTTTGCTCGATTTGGATTAGGATCGCAAGTTCAATTTAATAGATATAATTTTTCAGTAGATTCTTTTTTTCCTATTTATAAAAAACTCAGTGGAGCTGTTTCTATCGGTGGAAAATTTATAATGGATACGGTTAACGAGAGTGGTTCCACTGTAACTCCTCCAGCATCAAGACGTTCTACTCTTTCTGATGCAGCTCTTGTTAGAGGTTTTCCTGAATCTGGAACACCTCCAGGTCCTTTATTGTGGATTCATTACGCAAATAATGGTGTTGCGAATTGTAACACTCAATTAGCTTCTTTGGGCGCAACAAATTTGTTGTATATGAAAGCAGAATCTAGATACAGATTTAATGAAGTATTTGGCATGGTTTTATTTGCAGACTCTGCAGCAAATTATTTTACTCAGCAGGAAACAAATCAAATAAATGCGCAAATGAATAGTCAAGTTGCTGCCGCCCAAGCTTCTACAACACAATGCGTGCCAGATGGTGCTTCTTTAATTACTCCGAGCCCAGTAAATCTCCGAAACCTTAATTTTATAGAACAATATTGGCAAGAAGCTTATGTTTCTACAGGAATTGGTTTTCGCCTTATTTTAGGAAATTACGCGACAATTAATTTAGACTACGGCTATCCATTAAAGGATCCTTCTTCAGGTTCATCGGATTGTGTTTCCCCTGCAGAGGCTTTAAATTCTAGTTCTCCTCCTAAATGTGTAACTAGAATTCAAGATTCTAATTTTACTGGTTTTTTAAAATTTAAAGGGGCAATTCATTTAAAAATTGGAGCTCAATTTTAGCTCAAATAAAAAAAAGCTTTTATTTTTATCTAATTTAATAGAAGTTAATTCCTTCTATTTTGTGCTTTTGTTTGGAGTTTTCATGAGCAATCTTTCATCGTTCTTTCCTCATTCTAGATTAGCAAAATTAAGGATAGATTTCCCCTTTTTTATAGCCCCTATGGTCGGGTTATCTCATGTTGCTTTTCGTGAATTGATTAAAAGCTATACTCCTCATAATATAAATGCTCTAAAATTCACAGAGATGCTTTCCACAAGAAAAATTCCGAATGAAAAATTAGAAACCACAAATGAATTAAAAACTGCTATTAATGAATCTTATTTTATACCGCAGCTATTAGGAAATGAAGAAAGATTTATTGCTCCTAGTATTGAAAAACTTATGACAAAAATGCCATGGGGATTTGATATAAATATGGGGTGTCCCGTTTCTCATACATTAAAACACAATTGGGGTGTTCGATTAATGGGAGACAAAGATTATGCTGCAAATGTTGTTCGCATTGTTAAAAAACACTCACCCATTCCTGTTAGCGTAAAGTTACGCGGAGGTATTTCAGAAGAAGAAAATTTTGAATATCTGCATTCTTTTGCAGAAACCCTTCAAAATGCAGGTGCCGATTTTCTTACTATTCACGCTAGAACAAGAGCACAAAAGCATAGCGGTGATGCAAATTGGAATCTCGTTTCTCAGGTTAGAAATTTGTTAGAAATTCCAGTTATAGCCAATGGAGATATTCAAACAGCTCAAGATGCTATCTGTCTATTAAATGAGTATGGAGTTGACGGAGCCATGATCGCCAGAGCAGCAACGGCTCGACCCTGGATTATTTGGCAAATTTCAGAGCTACTTGGTAATAAAGAAACTCCAATAGGTTATGAAGGTCTTAAAGCCCCAAATACTCCTGAAGAAGAAGGCTTAGAGTATGCAAAAGCTTGCTTAAAATTGATCTCTATTTTTGCTGATTACTTTCAAGATGAAGAGTATATTTTGGAAAAATTTAGATTTTATACTGCAACGGGGGCGCGCTGGTTTCAGTTTGGACATCATTTTTGGCGTTTGTCGATGAGAGCAAGAAGTGTAGCTGAATTAAGAGACACTGTTTATGAATTTTCACAAAACTGTGAGAATCCAATGAGTAATAGAATAAAAATGATTTGAAAAAGCTCATCTGTCAAAATCTCATCATTTAAAGTAATTTTTATGCAATAGCCCTGACGTATTTAATGAAATACTAAATATGTCGAGGTTATTATGAATAATTTAAAAAGAAATATAATTAATCAAATTAAAATTTTAAAATACTTATTTTTAATAACAAGTTTTAATGTTAATGCAGAAACTAATTATTTGCCACCAGATCCATATTTAATTATTGGTGAAAATAATGAAATAAATAGCGCAGATGAAATATCAAAAAAAATTTCTCAGCTTCAAGACAAAAATAAAGAAATGAGATCGAAAATATTATCTTTACAAGATGCCTTAATTTCAAAATTTAAAGATCGAATAGAGCTTAAAATAGAAGTTATATCAAACTATGAAAAACCAAATTCTCAATTTGGATTTATAGAATTATCAGCAATAATGAACAATATTTCAATTATACATTATTCAAAGCCCGTGTTTTTTGAAAAAAATATCAATTTACCTATTTTTAATGGTCCACTTCCTGTTGGAGTTTACAATATTAAAGTTCATGCTTTAGTTGGTCAATTAAATAATAATTGGCCTTATGTTTTACCACAAGGAAGGTGGATAATAGATAAAAATATTGAAGTAGTAGGAACTCTAAATTCGGCTATTCATAATATAAAATTAATTCTTAAGCAAAATAAATTAACAAAAATTCCAGAATTTGAAATAGAAAAAGAAGAGCTTAAGGAAAATTTATAATGAGAAAAATTTTAATTATTCTTATTATTCAATTTTTCATTTTTAAATATACATATTGTAAAGATTTTGAACTATCTGCATCAGAAGAAAGTATTTTTTCAGATGTTGAAAGTATAAGAGTGTTACAATGGAAAAAAATAAGAAGCATTGATACTCAATTAGATTCTATAAAAGGTAAAATATTAGGTCTATCTTATATTTCAAATGTTTCTGATCCAAATTCAAATAACTATATATTAGAAAAATCTCCTCTTGGTTTAAGAAATGATGTTGTACGAGTAAAAATGAATTTACTTAAAGCACAAGATCATCTTTATCTAGGTGATCCTTTAATAGCTATAAATATTATAGAAAAAGAGATGCAATATATAGATCCAAGAAATAGAGGTTATATATCTTGGGCAAATCAAATACTTTTTGAAGCAAATAGGCAGCTTAAAAA
Organism: Silvanigrella paludirubra; assembly: GCF_009208775.1. Lineage (NCBI taxonomy): Bacteria > Pseudomonadati > Bdellovibrionota > Oligoflexia > Silvanigrellales > Silvanigrellaceae > Silvanigrella > Silvanigrella paludirubra. The sequence goes on from NZ_WFLM01000003.1 coordinate 491,155, forward strand.
TCATAATGTAACAAGTAATATTTGCTTAAAAATGTTAGTTATTGGAGGTTATGAAGAAGATCTCTTTCCAGATAAATGGCGTTTATCATGTTCAATGGAATTTCTGCAGGAAACTAAAATTAGAAAAGAGAATAATACTCTTCCAGATTTCAAAGAAAATTTAATAATTTGGAGTAATTCTCCTGTAATAAAAAGAGATTCAAAAAATATGATAATGAGTGCAATTTATATCTCACTTGCACTCCGTAATCTATATTTAAATAATATAAATTCCATAAGTTATTTAGAAGAAGCAATTGGTCATACAAAACCTGGTAATAATTATATTGCCAAAGCTTATTTAGCTCTTTCTCTTTTAAAGTATGAAATAGGAAAAAAAGAAGAAGCATTGTCTTTAATAAGATTTCTTTCCGGAGACTTTAAAGGATATGGTGAGAACTTAAAATATTTTGAAAAAGATGACATGAGTCGAATTGTAGCAAGACTTTGTTTAGCCCGTTTTCATGCCTCTATGTTTAATTTGATAGCTGCAGAAACTTGGTATCATGATGTCTTAATTGAAAATAAAATAACTGGAATTGAGTTATTAGAAAAAGAAAAAAGAAAATCTCATTTAGAGTATGCCCATATTTTATATTTAAGAAAAAATTATCTTGAAAGTGCAAGACAGTACAAAGAAGCAATTGAATATGGAAATCAAGAAATAATAAATTTGAAAGATGAGAAAATATATGAAAAAAATAATGAAGTAAAAACATCTAAGTTTATTTTGGCTAAAATTCTTTCTAAAACATCAAAAAGAAATTATGAAGCAGAAGTTCAACTAGTAGAATTATTAAGTGAAACTGAAGCTGATATTGCATTTTTAGAAAAAATAAAAAATGACTACTCTAAATCAAACGAAGAAGGTGTTGAAAATATTTTGGCTTTAGCCAGTTTAGCCGAAGAGTATGGTATAAAAAATGAATTAGTAACAAATGCTTTAAATTTTAGAAGAGCATATTATCATTTAGAAAATGAAATTTCTATAATAAGATCTGATTTAGCTAATGCAATTAATTTAGCTGAATATACTTATAGTGGCATTTTAGAGGTTAGAGCAATATCTTCTCTTACTAAATTAAAAAATATATTAGACGAGTTTAAAATAATTATTTTAGATTTGGATAAACTAGAATATCAATTTTGGAACATGAAAAAACCTGGAATAGAATTTGCTAAACAAAATAGATTTGAATTAATAAAAAGATTTATTTCTATGGATGATGATATTACTAAATATAAATTAAAAGCAGAAATCGACGATAAAATTTATAATCCAAAGCTACCAGGATCTTTGCAAAGTTTGAGTCGTAATATGAACAATATGAATTCTGAAATGTCGAGTGTAAATTACTTATTTACATTAAACGATAATAAAATTCCAAAAAAAGCAGAAAATGAGGATATTGATATTTTAGAGAAAAACTATTCGAAATTTACATTTGATAAATTGTATAAAGATTTAATTAAATATACTATAGAAGAAAGAACCTTTCAATTATCAAGAAGTCTAAAACCATCTTCTTCATTGATTTTTGAAAAGCAATCTAATATTGTAGAATCTACAATGAATAATATATATAATCTTCATTTAAGAAATAGAGAAGAAGCTTTTTCTATTGGAGATAACGAAATATTAGATGCAACTAGAAATTCATGGGATAATTTATTCTCTAGCTATAAACAGTTACTGATCGCAATATCAAATATAAAAGATAGAATTATAAATGAAAGAAAAGAAATATTAAATAAAGTAGAACAAATTAATAACCATACTCTTCAAGAAGAAGTTACATTAGAAAAATTAAAAAAATCTATATTGAATGAATATGTATCAATTTCAAAAGAATTAGTTAATCAAATTGATCCTAGAGCTAAAGAATTTAAAGATTACGTTAATATTTCTTTATCAGATCATAATAAAGGAATTTATGACTTAAAAAAGGATAGAGATGAAGAAATTAAAAAAGCTTCAGAAGAAAGAGGTAATTGGTTGAATTCTTTACGCCAATCTTTAAATATGGATCTAATGCGATGAAAAAAATAGTATTCATTTTTTTAATATTCATGCATAATTTAATTTATTCAGAAGAAAATTATTTTATCCCTATAATTAATGACGATACAAAATTGATTACAAGAAAAGAAGAATTTAACATGAGAAGTGATCAGCAAATTAAAAAAATATTTCGAGATATATTTGATTTGCATTTTTTAACATGGAAAGAAGAGTTTAAAAGAGAAATTAATTCAAATGAAAAAAATTATGATGCGATTGATAATTATGAACTTGATGAAAATAAGAAAATTGAAGATGAAAAGCTAAATAAATCGATTGAAATATTAAAAAAAATTATAAAAGAAAAAAATAGTAAATTACCCTATTCTGAAGCTTGTTTTAAATTAGCTTTATTTTCTTATATTACAAAAAGAACTGATGCAGAAGCTAGCAGGGAAATATTAGATAATGGTTTAAAAGTTTTAACCAACTCTGAAGATAATAAAAGACTTTATGTTCGAATGAATTTATTTGCAGGTGATCTGGCACTTAAAAGTGAAAAATATCAAGCAGCAAAAAAATATTTTAATAATATTATAAATATAAAATTAGAATCTGAAGAATATAGAGAAGAAATTATTAGATCATATATTGGTTTTGGTGATGCTGAATTTGAATTATTTCACTTTGCAGAAGCAAATATTTCTTATAAAAATGCATTAAAATTTAGTAAAAATTTTATAGGATATAGTGAAAATAAATATGCTTTATTAATAGGTGAAATAAAATTAAGGTTAATTTGGTCTTCATATAGGAATGCAGATTATGTTTTAGCAACAGAGTATGCTCAAGATTTTTCAAGAGAAAAAGGAAGATATAATAATCTTCTTCCTAAAATAGCAATAGAAGATGTTATTAGAGTTGGGGCTTTATCTTTATATGAAAGAAAAGACCAAAATTTTTATATTACTTTAGCTCAAGATAAAGCAGCTGGTGATTTTGCAAAAAAAATGATTATAAATTCTTTTTATTATTATATCGCAGCTGGATATTCTATTGATGTTGAAAAATATGCAGCACCAATTGAAAAATATTTTTTATCAACAAGATTGTTTCCTGATTTCATTAAAGCAAGATTAGTTGCATTAAATAAGTTAGATAATACAAATAAATATAATGAAATAGCTTATTATGGTACTGCTTTTATTGCAAAGGATTCTATATGGAAATCAAGATATCTTTTGACAGAAATGGAAGAAGAAAATAGAAGTGCTATGATTCAAAATCTTTCATTACAGTCAGGAAGTTACTATTATAATTTAGGTGTATCTACAAAATCGAGAAGTAACTTTTTAAAAAGTGCTGAAATATATCATGCAAGGATTTTAGAGAATTTTGAAGGAGATTTAAGAGGCGTCTTATTTCAATCTTATGCTCAGTCATTAATGATGGCTGGAGATTATAATTTGGCATGGGATGCTTCTGAAGAAAGTCTTAAGCACCCATTGGATCAAAATAATTTAAAAATATCTTGGTTTCAATTGGTGAATATTTCTCGAATGCAAAGTGAGGATGTCACATCAACAGATACAATAGAATTTAAAAAATATGAAAAAGCAGTCGATGGATTTATTGCTCATTTTCCTGCTGATCCTCAAGCTAGACTTTCTTTGTTTGAATGTGGAAAACGTGCAGAATTATTAAATGATTTTGAAAATGCAAAAAATCGCTATGAAAAAATACTATCTTCTCCGCCATTATATTTTAAAGAGCAGTCACAAGCAGAAAAAGATAAAGTTTCATTAGCTCTTGCAAACCTTTACATAAAAATGGGTGCAAAAGAAAAATTTATTTCGGATGCGGCTGGTTCTTTGGAAAAAATTTCTTCTGAAAATAAAATTTCTGATGAAATAAATAAAGTAATTATAATTAATAATTATAAATTAGCTTTGGAACATGCAATTAATTTAAAAGAAAAAGGTGAGCTTGTTAATTCAGCTAAATTTTTAGAGTTATGGTCAAAAAATTACAAAAATAATTTAAATTCTAGTGATGGGCTTTTATTATCAATACACGAATTTGCTTTTCTTCAAAACTGGGATCATGTTCAAACTCTTACTGAGTATTTTATTGAAACATATCCTAATGATAGCAAAATAAATGAAATTATTTATTGGAGAGCACGTGCATCTGACATGTTATTGCAATTTTCACTAGCAGCAACTCTATATGATAAATCTTCGTTTAATGATGATAAATACCCAGATTTGGAAAAGAAAATATTTGCTTTAAAAAGAGCTTATGAAATTTATAGCTTAATTCAACTAGATGAAAATGTTCCTAGAATTATAGAAAAAATAGCTAATTTAGAAAGTAAAAAAAATATAGATAAAAATGAAGTAGGACTTTTAGAATTAACCGCAGCGGATAAATTTCTTGAACAAAAAAAGTATTTATTTGCTAATAAAATTTATAAATATTTGTCGTTAAAAAATAACATTTCAGTTTATATTAAAGAAAGAGCAACAATTGGTATTTATACTTCAGAACTCTATTTATCTAAAAATAGAAATACTTCAGAAACTAAATTTGACAGATATGTATCAAATCTTTTAAATAATAATAAAACAAACAATTTAAGTTTATTAAAGTTATCAAATGATGCAATTTTAGCTTTAAATAGTTTTGATAACGAAAAATTTGAAATGGATAATAATAAAAATTTTTCAGAAATAAATCTTAATAACATAAAAAATATGGATATAAGTAGAAATTTTACATTAAAAAGATTAAATTATTTATCAAAATATAAAAATCAAGAAAGCGCTATGTCTCATACAAGTACTCTATTAGGAAAAATGAGTTTGGTTATAAGTGATTCTTATTCACAACTTTATAAATATAAAGATAAAAAAGATATTTATTTAGTAAAATCAAATCAGCTGCAATCTGATGCAAAAAAATATTTATATAATGCTTTATCAATTTCAAAAAATTCATCTAGTGATAATTTATTATTATCAAGTCTTTTATCAAGATATTCTAAGAGAAGTTTTAATGTTTCACCTCAAGCAGATATTCAAGACCATCAAAAATCAATGTTTATTTTAGAGTATTTACCTTCTTCTATGGGCTTAGTAAGTCAAGTTTCAGATTCGGGAGGTATAAAATGAAAATAAAAAATAAAATATTTATATGGATAATTGTGTTTATTTTTTTTATTTCATGTACATCTTCAAAACATATTGAGGAATTAGAAGATAATAACAATACTGAATTTCAAGCAGAATCAGATTTATTAAATTTACCTTATTATAGTCCTTTTTTCTATTATCCTGAATCTACAATTCGTTCGCAAAGAAAATTAGCCAGCGATAAATTTACTCCATATGATATATTAAATTATTTAAAGCCTAAAACAGAAACAGAAAAACTATTAGAAGATAATTTTTTAGATCCAGAATTATTTAAGTCTATTCCAAGTAATCTTGATGTTATCGCAAGTACAATTCATGACCTTCAAAGAGGTGATACACAAAAAGCAATTGAAAAAAATAAAAATATTTTAAATAATTTGGAAAGAAATAGGACAAAAACACTAAATGAGGATTATGGAGTATCTCCATTTAGGGAGGCATCTCTTATTTTAGCAATTGCTTATTTACAAGAAGGAGATGAAAATCAAGCTATCCAAATTTTAGAAAAATTGGTTACTTATTCTAATACGTGGTCTCCAATTTATATGGTACTTGGTGATTATTACTATAATAAAAAGGCTTATTCTTTATCGCTAAATGTTGCTACAAAAGGGATAGATAAGTGTAATGAAAAGTTATCTTATTTATATGTTTTGCAAACTAAGTCTTTTCGAGGAGTGGGTGATATTATAAGAGCAAAACAAACACTAAATAGAGCTCTTGTTTTATTTCCAAAAAATGGTGATATCGAGCTTTGGAGTGGCATTATAGACTATGACCAAAAGGATTATGATTCAGCATGTAAACATTTTAATGCTGCATACGAATTAAATTTTATGAATCCCTATATTGCGCATAATTATTCATATTGCTTAATAAAAAGTAATCAATATGATTTAGCCAATGAAGTTTTAATGAAAGCAATAACAAATTCGCCTTCACAGGCTCACTTATATTTTTTAAATGGTGTATTAGAGAATTTAAGACATAATTTTTATGCCGCTCAAAAATCATGGCAAACTTATTTAAGCCTAGCAGATGATACTGATCCAAATTATAAAACAGTAATATTCAAGCTCTCTCAAATGGAATTAAATGAAAAAGATTCTACAGAGGAGCTTGTTTATCCATCTAGCTCTTCACCTAAGTGAAACACATTGACTTTTTCTTGTTTGATTTGTAGTATTTATGTCACCAGCACGCTCAATTCGTGGTTGAAGTTTAAAAAAAATCAAACCGAATGGGCTTATCTGCTTGGTGTATTTTGAAGTTTTGCGTTCATTCTCTTTTCATAAAGAGGACGCTCCTTGGAGGCATGTCTCATGGCTAAGAAGTTATATGTAGGAAACCTTCCTTTTAGTTGTACTGATGCTGAGCTTTCACAAGCTTTTGCTAATTATGGTGCTGTTACTAGCGCTCGTGTTGTCACTGATCGTGAAACTGGGCACAGCAAAGGTTTTGGTTTTGTTGAAATGGATCAAGAAGATGATGCCCTCAAGGCTGTAGAAAACTTAAATGGCAAACCCTTTATGGGTCGTCCTCTGACAGTAAATGAAGCTAGACCACGTGAAGAAGGAAAACGCGAAGGTTCGTATAATCGTCGTGGGTATGATGCGAGAACATAATTCGCATTACTTTAAAGCAAAAAAAGAAAGAGACAATAAATAAACTTTTATTGTCTCTTTCTTTTTTTTGGGGAGTTATTATAACATTTGTAATTATAAAATTTAAGATAATAGTTTATTTGTTATGAATTTATGCATATGTATAATAATACAAATAATTATACAATTTAAACATTTAATTTTAAAAAAAAAATTAAATGTTTATCAAATTATAGACTTAAAATTTATAGATTTAAAACTGTATATTTTTTTTTCTTTATGTTAATTGAGTCTACAAGAGGAACTTCAGTAAGTAATATTAAGCTTATACTGGTTTTGAATTATAATTATTCCACTGTTAGTTATCTTGAACCTAAACTTAAAAATATGGTACTTATGATATTGAAATGAAATATTAACAACATTGTTTTGGTGTATTATGTATAGAAATTTTTTGAAGCAAAATTATTACTATTTTTTTCTTTTTCTAATTGTAGCTGATGTTCTTATTATTTCAATTTCAGAATTTTTATCATCAATTCTTGTTTTAGATCAAGTATTAAATTTTACTCAAATTTTTAAAAATTTAATTGTTGTTTCAATTTTTATGTTTCCTTTTCTTTCTTATTTTGGAGTTTATTCTCCTTTTAGAAGAGCAAATTATATTCAGATTTGTAAGAAAATCATATTAGCGCATATATCTTTTTTTATTGTATTCTCCACAATTGTTTATCTTATAAATCAAAATACTTTTATTTTTAAAGTAACTTGGATTTCAGTTTTTGTCAGTATTTCCTTTTTCATGTTTATTTTTTCAAGATTGCTTTTATTAACTGTCCTAAGATTTTTAAGAAAAAGAAGTTTTAATACAAGATCGATTTTGATCATTGGTACTGGGGAAATGGCAGAAAAAATACATGTGCGATTCCTAGAATTTCTTTGGACAGGATATAGAGTAATTGGATTTATAAATCATGAACAATCTAATGAATTTGAACAAAAAAGTTTTAATGGTGTTCCGATATACAATAAACCAAAAGATCTATCTAAGTGGATTGAGGAACATTCTGTTGAAGAGATCTGGTTTGCTTTACCACTAAGTCTAGATGGTGAAATTAAAGATTTACTTTGGGAGTTACGGCATAAACCCATTCCAAAAAGATATGTTCCAGATATGTTTGCTTTAAATGTAATTACATCTTCAATCGGACAAATTGAAGACATCCCCATTTTAGATTTAGAAGATTCAAGAATTATAGGAAAATCAATTATAATAAAAGATATTTTAGATAAATCTCTTGCCTTAATTATATTAATTTTAATTTCTCCTTTAATGATTGGTATTGCAATTGCAATTAAAGTTACCAGTAAGGGCCCTATTATTTTTAAACAAAAAAGATATGGTATTTATGGAAATGTATTTAATGTTTATAAATTTCGATCTATGAAAATGCATACTGAAAAAAATATTATACAACAAGCTCAAAAAAATGATCCAAGATTAACTATTATTGGAGGGTTTTTAAGAAGAACAAGTTTAGATGAACTTCCGCAATTTATTAATGTACTTCAAGGAAAAATGTCTATAGTTGGGCCAAGACCTCATGCAGTAAGTCATAATGAGTATTACAAAGATTTAGTTACTTTATATATGCAAAGGCATCTCATTAAACCAGGTATCACAGGACTTGCACAGGTAAATGGTTCTCGTGGTGAAACAGATACTGTGGAAAAAATGCAAAAAAGAGTTGATTTTGACATGGATTACATTAAAAACTGGAGTGTTTTTTTGGATTTAAAAATTATATTTCTTACAATATTCAAGGGATTTTTCAATAAAAACGCATATTAATTATATAATAATATTTATTAAAAATTAAAAAAGAGAATTTAAATGAATAAAATAAATTCAGTTTTATTAGTTTGTATTGGTAATATTTGCAGAAGTCCTTATGCTGAAACAAAGCTTAAAGAGATGATTAAGAACTCTAATTTAGAGAATTTTAATATTTCTTCTGCAGGCATAAATGCAATGATTGGTGAATCTGCGACTTTAAATTCAATTAAGGTAGCTAAAGAAAATAACTTAGACCTTTCAGCTCATATTGCAAAGCAATTAACTATATATCATGTAAAGCAATATGAATTAATTCTTGTTATGGAAGAAGAGCAAAAAAAATGGATAGAGAAAAAGTTTCCATTTTCATTTGGTAAAGTTCACTTAATTGGGAAATGGAATAATGAAATTATTTATGATCCATATCAAAAACCCTATCCTGCATTTGTAGAAATGGCTAAAAAAATAGATTTATGTTTACTTGATTGGTTAGAAAAATTTAAATAATATTTAAGGAATAATTTTTTATGGAGTTTTTGAGAAATTTTAGAGTGTCGGTTATTTTAAAGCTAAATTTAGTTTTAACAAGTGGATGCGTTTTTGCTCCAGGAATGCATGTAGAAGATCCTATTGAACAAGTTTCTAAAAATGGGGATATCGTCACCCCAAAAATTCAGCAAATTAATGCTAGATTTATTAAAGATAAATTAACTAAAGATAATGAACAAAAAATAATTTTAAAAAATAATTACTTAGCTCCTAATGGATTTACTCAAGACTCTAATGGATATACATATAGAATTGGCTCTCAAGATGTTATTAGTATTGTTGTTTGGGATCATCCTAATTTAACCAATCCAACTCTAAATGATGGTGTCAGTTCTTCAAAATCAATGCCTTCAAATATTTCATCGTCTCTAGGAATTTCAGTAGATCAAAATGGAAATATTTTTTATCCTTATATAGGAGAAATAAAAGTAGCAGGATTATCTATTCCTGAGTTAAGAGTTTTAATTACTAAAAAACTATCCATCTTCTTAAAAAATCCACAAATTAATGTTACAGTAAACGAATTTAACAGTCAAAAAGTAGCTGTGGTAGGTGCTGTTACAACACCAAGAGTGATCCCAATAACAAATACTCCTTTAACCATTTTAAATGCAATTACTTTAACAGGAGGACCAATTCGTTGTGGAGTTAATCAAAATAATAATGTCGTTGAAACAGAATGTTCGGATTTAACTGCTGTAACAATTAAAAGAGGAAATGTAAGTGTTTTAGTGGATTTAACAACTTTAGAATCACCCAAAGGCACATCTGAAAATTGGATTTTAAAAGACGGTGATGTTGTAACAGTTCCAAGTAATATTAAAACACAGGTGTTTGTTCTTGGAGCAGTTAATGCACCAGGAGCTTATAATATAAATAATGGAAAACTTGCATTGTTAGATGTTATTGGAAACTCAAAAGGTTTTTCTAATCAATCATCCCCTGAATATACATATATTATTCGTAATTTTTATAATGAACCTGAAATTTATGCTATAAATCTTCGATCGCCAGACTCGCTTTTGTTAGCTGGGCAGTTTTATTTGAAACCAAAAGATATTGTATATGCTTCAAAATCTAAACTTGTTCAATTTAATGAAGTCATGAGTCTTGTAACACCATCAATGAATACAATTAATCAAGGTGTTAGTACTGCTGTCGGAATTAAAACATTAAGCAATTAAAATTAGGGTTTAATATGAAAAATGATGAAATTATCTCTCGAAATCCAAAATATAAAATGGAACTACAATATACCGACATAAAGAAATTAATAATATTTGTTACAGAAAAGAAATGGAAGATTATTATTATATCTTTGCTTTTTGGTTTTTCTGTTTTAATTTTTAGTTTTTTTAAACTACCTACATTCAAAACATCTTTATTATTAGATTTAAATTCAAGTAAGGGTTCTGCTACACTGTCGAATTTAGTAAGTAAAATCAATCCAATTTTACCGCAAGAAGACTCTGCTTATGAAGAAGAGTCAGCTATTATTAGATCATATGCTGTTCTTGCTCCAGTCATAAAAGAGCTAAAGTTAGATATTAGAGCAGATGTTAAGCTTTTTCCTATAATTGGAAAATTATTTTATTTTAATTATAAAGATGAAGGATTAACTAATGATGGGTTAGCAGCACCTGTCATGAATTTAGATCAATTTGCTTGGGGTGGAGAAATTATAAATATCAATTATTTTCAAGTTCCTGATAGCATGAAGGGTGATAATTTTACTATTGTTTACTTAGGTGAAAATAAATTTAATTTATTTGATAATAATGGGAATAAATTAATATCTGGTAAAATGAACGAAAAATTAATTCATAAGGTTTATAAAGAAGAAATTTCAATTAATATTAAACAAATTAAGGCAAGACCAGGAATTAAATTTAATATAAAACAATTATCAATGGATAATGCAATTGAAGATTTGTTAAAAAATTTAAATATTTCAAGTTCTGGAAAAAAATCAGATTTAATTTCTTTATCATATCAAGGAACAAATCCTCTAAATACAGCGAAAATACTAAATGCAATTGCTGAATCAGCCGTTATTCAGGATATTTATCAAAAGCAGGAGCAAGCAAAAAGAACTCTTGATTTTTTAAGAAAGCATGAGCCAAAAGTTCGAATGGATTTATCTAATGCAGAAACGTTACTTCACGAGTATAGGGCAAAAACGGGTAACGTTGCTCTTGATCAAGAAACTAAGATTACAATGGATACAATTGCTCTTTTACAGGGTCAGATTTCGCAATTATTAATACAAAAAGGGCAAGTAGAACAAAAATATACAGACCAAAGTTTACAAATTAAAGATGTGAATACAACTTTAGATAAATTGAAGCAAGAAAAAGATAAATATGAAAAAAAATTGAAATCTCTTCCAAATGCAGATCAAATTGCATTGAATTTAATGAGAGATGTTGATATTCAAAATCAAATTTATGTAAATCTTGTTGAAAAAATTCAACAGTTTGAGCTTTTAAAAGCAGGTACAGTTGGTGATTTATCTATTATAAGTTATGCTTTTAAACCATTAAAGCCATCAGAAGTTTCAAAAGTACTATTATTTTTTATTTCAGTTGTATTAGCTGGAATATCTTCTATAGCAGTTATTTTAATTCGAAAATTCTTTTTTTCGGGTATTCAAGACCCACATTTAATCGAAGAAAAATTCAATATAACATGTCTTGCTTCTTTAAATACAAGTATTTTACAGAAACAACAAATTTTTAATTTAAGTAAAAATAAAATTAAAAATCTTAAGTTCTTAACTGAGATGGATTCATTTGATTTAACTCTTGAAAGTTTAAGAAGTTTAAGAACAAATTTAGGATATCAAAACCAATTTTCAAATAATAAAGTAGTTGTTTTTTTAAGCCCTAAACCTAATGCAGGGAAAACTTTTATTTCAGCAAATTTTGCAAATGTATTAGCAGAAGCTGGGAAAAAAGTTTTATTAATAGATGGAGATTTAAGAAGAGGAACTTTACTAAACTATTTTGACTCTAAAAGTTCTCCGAGAGGGTTATCTGATTTATTAATTCATAATTTAAATATTAATGATTTAATTTTGAAAACTAGAATTAAAAATTTAGATTTTTTGCCTCGAGGTAATTATTTTGATAAAATTACATCTCTTATTGAATCTTCAAATATAGAACAAGTAATGAAAGAAATTTCCCCTTCTTATGATTATATTGTTATAGATACACCACCAATATTATCCATTTCTGATGCTTTTCATTTTTGCAAATATAAAGCGTTTTCAATTATTATTTTTGGAAATGAATCTCATGATGAAAAAGAAATATTAGTTTCATTAAAGAAATTTAATATGTCTTGCGAAGAATTAAACGGGTTTATTTTCAATAATGTTTCAGAAAGGTTGAGCGATTGTTCAAATAGATATTCTTATAAATATTTAAGCAATGATTAACTATTCCAGTTGATATTATTTATATAAGGTTGAAAAATATGAAAATATTATTTCTTGTAGGTATATATCCTCCTAAAATTTGTGGAATTGGAGACTATACTTATAAATTAAAAATGAAACTAGATGAAAAAAATATTGAAACTAAAGTTCTTGATGGCCTAAATTGGAAAACAAATCCTTTTAAAATATATAAAATTATAAAAAAATATAATCCGGATATTATTCATATTCAATATCCACTCACAGGATTGTCCGCGCATATATTATTATTAATGTGCTTTTTGAAATATAAAATATTAATAACTGCTCATGAATTTGCCGAAACCCATTGGACTAGAAAAATATCAATGTTTATTTTTCCTCTATCAAAAGCTATTATTTGGACAACAAATTTAGAACTAAATAATTTTAAAAAATATTTTCCCATAAGAATTCCCTGTAAACATAAAGTGATTCCTATTGCAAGTAATATTCCATTTATTGAATCCAAACCATATTTTCAAAGAGATAAAATTATGGGTTTTTTTGGTGGAATTAGGCCTTCAAAAGGTTTAGAAGAGTTTTTTGAACTTGTTGAGTTATTAGAAAAAGAAAATAGTTTTAAAATAAAAGTTATTGGTTCAACTTCAGAAATTTATATGGATTATTTTAATTCAATTAAACAAAAATACTCTCACTATGATATTGAATGGAATTTAAATCTAAGTGAAAAAGATGTGGCTTTAGAGTTGAGTAAAATGAAGTATATTTATTTACCTTTTGAAGATGGAGCCTCAGAAAGAAGAGGCTCATTGTTAGCTGCCATCGGAAATGGTGCTTGCGTAATTTCTACAGCTGGTAAATATTTAACTCCCATTATTAAATCATCAATACATATTGCTGATACGCATTTAATGGCTAAAGAAATTATTGAAAATGCAGAAAAAAATTTCAATGTGGAAAGTAAAAATGGAATGAATGAAGTAAAAAAATATTATAACTGGGATAAGATAATTAATTTAAATATAGACTTGTACAAAGAAGTTTTAAAAAATTCCTAAAAAAGAAAAATTATGATTAATATCTATTATAAAAATGTTTTAGAGTCTCTATATGTATATATATTATTTTTTTTATTATGTTATAATGATTTTATTTCTGGAGTTATTTTTGGAGCATTAGCTTCTAGTCCAGTTCTTTTTTTAGTCCCATTTTTCGCAATTTTAGAAGTATATTATATTATTAAATATAGAAAAATTGAGTATAGTAAAATGGATATATATATAATTTCATTTTTAATTTTCTCAATTTTTATTAGTATTTTTTATATATTCTTTTTTATGTTATTGAGAGGAACGGATTCATTCCAAAATGCGTCCTATTTTTTCAGGTTTACATCTTATTTAATAACAATAAGTGCATTATTTATTACATATAGACATTCAAAATATATTTTTATTAATTTTAAACCAATGAATATTTATTTTGGTATTTTTGCAATAACACTTACACAAATATTAATATTAATAATTGAAATAATGACTATGCCAAATGCGTTTTCATTTTTACATTTTGTTTATCCCGCTCCTTATTTTGGAATAAGATTATTGGCTTATGAAGCTAGTGTTTCTGCTTTCATAGTTCCTGTTTTAATTGCAATTGCATTATACTACAGTAATTTTGTCAGAAAATCTAAAATTTCATCTTTTATATGTATTTCATTTTTTGTTTTTTACTCAATTGTAACAACTTCAAAAGGATTTTTGCTTTCTAATTTTTTAACTATAGGATTGTTTTTATTCGTTTTATTTTTCTTTTATAAAAATAAAACTAGAAACTTTATAATTATTTTTCTTGTAATTTGCTTCATTCCAATATTTTTAATTTATTTTTATCCCATATTTATAGAAAAAATGACTTCTGAAAACCAAGCATTAACTTTCTCAACTCGATTTTTAGATACTATTTCTGGCGTTTTTGGACTCATTGATTATCCATTAGGACATGGGTTTGGAGTTCATCAAGAAGCTCTTTTGGAGTTATACTCAAGTAATTCAAATAAATTAAACTTCATTCTAGGATCAAATATTGATATCTCCGAAATATCTCGTTTTTCTTATGATAATAGGGGGCTAGATAATAAAAGTTTGTTTTCATTTGCTTTAAATATTAGCGGTATTTTTGCTTTATATTTAATGTATCAAATTTTAAAATTTTTCTTAACTAAAAATTTTGTGAGTCATATTCAACTTTATTTATTTTTATATGTTGTTTTGTCTTTAACTTTTTTTATCTCATTTAATGGAAATTATTTGTTAGCTGTTTATATTGCATTTTTAGAAATCAATGTTTTTATTCCAAAGCAAAATAACGTTTAAGATTTAAAGAATAGGATCATTTTAAATCATAAGTTTTACTATTAATAAAATTCATAAGATTATTTTTAAAAATTTCTTTGGAAAACCTTTTTGCATTTTGCAAACAATCATTGGGTAATATTTTATCTTTAAGCGATTCAAAATAATGTATCGAATCTACCAAAGATTCTACTGTTTGCTCTTTAAATAAAATTCCTGTTGGATTGTTGCTGTTGCCAATATTATTTACAATTTCGCAAGCCCCACCTTGACCATTAGCAATAACCGGTGTTCCACATGCTTGAGCTTCAACAAGTGATATTCCAAAATCTTCTCTACCTGGAAAGATAAATCCTCTTGCTTTAGAAATTATTTTAGCAATGGTTTCTTTACTTTGATATCCAATAAATTCTATGTTAGGAAGCGACATTTTTTTTAATTTATTTTCACAAGTTCCTGAACCAATAACAATTAGCTTTTTTCCTAAAATATTAAATGCTTTAATTGCAATATCAAAGCGTTTATAAGGCTCCATTCTTCCAACTATAACGTAATAATCTTCTTTAGATTCACTAAAATAGCTAGAAAATAAATCAATATCAACTGGAGGATGAATTACATGTGAATCTACTAAGTGTATTTTTTTGTTCCAGTTAGACACAAATTTTGAATTTGAAATAGTGTAATCAGGCCTGCTTGAGGCAATGGAGTCCCACATTCTGACTTTATGAGATAGCCATTCTTTAAATATTCCTAAGATATTTCCTTGAGTATAATTTGATTTTTCTTCATAAAGATATTTTAATCCTCTAGCTTGCAAATAACTAAAATGAATTTGATTGGGGTATGTTATAACACCCCTTGCTACTGCATGGGATGAGGAAATAACAAGGTCATATTTTCCTAAATTAAATGATTCTATTGCCATTGGCATAAATGGTAAATAGATTCGATATAATTTTTTTGCAAAAGGTAGTTTTTGTATGAATGAAGTGCTTGCTTTTTTGCCTTTAACAAAAAATCTTTGTTTGTCATCTAAAAAATCAATTAAGGAAAAAATATCACAATTTGGATAGCATTCAATTATCTGTTCTACGACTCTTTCAGCTCCTCCGTATACAGTTAACCAATCAATTACGAGAGCAACTTTAATATCTGAATTCTTTGACATAGATACCTATAAAATTATTAAAATAAAATATTTTACATTTTTTATAGATTAAACAAAAAATGTAATTTAATCTATATCAAAATGTAATGAAAAAGAAATTTATATTTATTAGTATAAAAATTGAAATATTTGATTTTATATTATGTATTTCATATAATTATAAAATATTAAATAAAAAACATTTATCTTAAATGATTAAATTTATTAAAAAAATATTTTTTGTTATTTTGCTTTGGACCCTATTTGAATTAATAAACTATTATAAAAGTTTTTGTTCAAATTCTTTGATATTAAATAATAAGCGATTATCTTTCAAAATAAAATCATTTTTTACTTGAATAAAGGGCTTTATATTAACATTACTATTGAGAAAAGAATTCACTAATTTTAGTAATTCCTCTGGATTGAAACAAGATAATTCTTTGAAGTCATTTTTGAGATCATAATATAAACCAACTGTTTTCTTATATTTTTCATAATCATGCATGTATAATATAAAAGGCTTACCAGTCACAGAATAATCTATAAATAAGCTTGAATAATCTGTGATAAGAACATCGCAGATATTCATTAAAGGATAGGGATCTGGTTCTTTATAAATATAAATCTTATTTTTAGAGCTTTCATCTAAATGTAATTGAGAGCCAATAACATGACCCTTATAAATAATAATACAATTTTCTAAAGATTGAAGACTTTTTAATGTAGTAATAATTTCTTTAGAATCGTCATATTGTCTATACGTTGGAGCATAGACTATAAGCTTCATGCCCTCTTTTTTAAATTTTTCCAGATTTTTTAATTCTTGATTATATAAAATATCAGAATTTACATCTGAAAAATTTTTGTCAAAAGCTAGATACCTAGGGAAACCTATCTTTTGACAATGATCTAAGGGCTTTTGAAATGCATGACTAAGCATACATTTATCGCCACCTACTAACAGCTGATCGCAATATGAGTAGTTTAATTGTGGATAAAAATAAAATAAAATCTTTTTAAATATACTATTATTACGTTGTATATCATTAACAACCTTCTTTAGCGGAACACCATGCCATAGCTGTATAACCGAAACTCTATTCATAAAAATAGGGGAAAGGTCATATGTTCCATGCGATAAAAAAAACTTTTTTGCAAAGATTAAATAATAAAATGCCTTTAATGTATAAAAATATTCTATATTTAAGTTATATTCTTTTTTAAATTTTAATAAACTTTTTTCTTTAACAAGATAAATAAATTTGGGATTATTTCTATAATTTAATAATAAATACTTAGAATTATCATTAATAAGTTTTCCAGAAGCAGCTGATAATACATAGTATTTTCCATTTATTAATCTTGTTTTTCTTAATAGACCGAGAAATAAATAAAGTGGATAAAATAAGATTGACACAAATAAAGAAATCTTGTTACTAATTAAATGTATCAAGAATTTCTTGTTTTTTCCCATAAATATTATCCTTTAGCTCAAAATGATATAGCTTCGAAATGTAATTAAATAAATTATAAATATTAATTACACTTCATCTATTCCTAGAACTTGTAAATTAAAATTAAACCAACGATCCATTGGTGTGTCACCTTTTATAAAAGGTGGAATAACTTCTTCTAGTTTAACAGGAAATCCAACTTTTTTTCTCTCAATAATTTCTTTCGGAATGATATCTTTAAAAATTCTTTTCAGAGGTGCTTTTACGATTCCATCTTTCATTCGGTAATTAAAAGGAACTCCAGCCATTCTCTCTATTAGTCTATAATCAACAAAAGGTTCTCGAGCTTCAACGGAGCAAAGCATTGTAGAATTATCAAGACGTCTTAATAAGCCATGTAAGTGAGCGGTTTGAAAAAATGCGGCCACAATACTAATGGGCTCTGAGAAATGCATAAAAGGCTCTAAAGCATCTTCTATTATTTCTAAATCTTTTACTGAGCCATAAGCATAAAGATCTGCAAATTTCTCAATATTAAAAGTTTTAGTTTCATTTGCCCAACGAAATATGCGATCGTAACCAAAAAAGAGTTCATCCGCACCTTCTCCAGAAAGGATAACTGTATTTTTTTGCTTTACCTTTTTCGTCATTAAATAGATAAGGACTTCATTTGGGACAGAAAAAGGTTCCATACGTAATTTTATAAGTTTTTTTGCAGTTTCATAAAATTCTTCAGCATTATACTCAACTTCATGATGTTGAGAGGAGCATGACTTTGCGGCAAGGGCTGCATAATCAAACTCATTATTTGTTTTACTTCCAATTGTCCAAGTATGTTCTGTCCCAGATAGTTTAGCTATAATTGTAGAATCTATTCCACCACTTAAATATGATCCAACAGGAACATCGGAAACAAGACGGCAACGAACTGAATCTTCAATAAGGTAACGAAGCTCTTCATCGGTAGGAGCTGCTTGCTCTATTTTTTGGAATTTCCAATAACTATTTATTCTATTATCTTTATAAAATGATCCAGCTGGAAACATTTTTATATTTTTATATATTGTTCTTCCGTTAAAGAAAGTTCTCAATAATCGATATTGTTTAAGTGCAACTGGATCAATCTTTGTTTCGCTTGTTAGTTTAATGATAGAAGAAATTTCTGAAGAGAAAATAAGAGTCTCATCATGATCATAGTAATAAAGTGGTTTTACACCTAAACGATCTCTTGCTGCAAAAATATTTTTTTCAATAGTATCATAAATAACAAATGCAAAAATTCCATTTAACTGATCTAAACATTTTATACCAAGTTTTATGTATAACTTTATTAAAAGTTCAGTATCTGAAGATGTTTTTAATTGAATTCCATATTTATTTGCGAGTTCAAGATAATTATAAATTTCTCCGTTATAAATAAGAATATATCGACCATCTTCAGATGAAAAAGGCTGATTGCTTCTTGGATTAATATCAATTATTGATAGCCTATTATGACCAAGATAAACATTATTATCTTGATATATTTTTCCAGAAACATCTGGCCCTCTATGCTCCATAAGCATTAGACTGGCAAGAAAGTCAGACTTTTGAATATTGTTTAATTTAGCAAATAATAACCCGCACATAATAACCCTCAAAACGGAAAAATTTGATTTATTTTTATTGCCTGTTATCTAAACGAAGATTTTGTAACGTTTGATTAATAATTGTAGAAGAAGTTCCTTTAAGGTATGGGAAAAAAATAATTTTAACACCCACTTCTTTAAATTGTTTTTCATAGTCAGACCATTTGTCTGAAGAGTACCAATCATCGCCAACAATCATTACATCAAATTTAACTTTTCTCCATACTTCAAATTTATCCATACTCTCTTGAGCAATTACGGAATCAACGTATTTAACGCTTCTAATGATTTCAACTCTTTCATGAAATGGAATTACAGCTTTCTTGTGTTTATATGAAACAAGTTCGTCAGTAGTAACGCCGACAATTAACTTATCGCAAATTGATTTTGCATTTCTAAGTAAATTTAAATGACCAATATGAAATAGATCAAAAACTCCTGTAGTGTAACCTAAAAGCATAAAAACCTCTCTTTTAATAAAACAGCAAATAATAAAATGTTTTAGTAAAATAAGTAAAAAACTTTTATCAATGCAAATTAAAGTTAATAAACAATAATTGGATTGATCAAATAGCTTTATCTTATTTATTATTTATTACTAAATAAAAGACAACAGAGAATCTACAAATTTACATACAAAGCTAACTTATCAATTTGTACCTTACTACCAGCAATTTTTTTTCTCAACTTTCTAGTCACTAAAATTATCTACTATTTTAAAATTTATGATTTCGGATGAAAAAATTTTCATAACTTGTTTATTTTTATTTTAAAAAGATCTTATAAAATAACAAAAAAAACCAAATATATTATTATTATTAAAAATTAATAACTAAAAATTTATAATAAAATATTTGAGTTGCTAGAGTTTATTTGAATAAATGTAAATTAATTGGTTAGTAAAATATTCATTAAAATAATCCAAAAATTTTTGCTAATTTTTTTTTGTGATATTTTAAAAAATCATATTTAATAAGTTATAAAAAAGAAATAATAATTTTTAAATATTAGTAATTGAAAGATAACTATAGTTACCAAAAAATTTTTATTTTGTATCTTAAGCATAAATAAACAAATATTATAATTTATATATTATCAATATTATAATTTTTCAAAAAAAATTAAAATTTAAACAAGAAAAAACATCTTATAAATCAATTATATTCAAATCAGTTAAGCAAATAGATTTGTTTGCTTAAAGGTATTTAATATAGTACTCATTAATCTGATTTAGAAATTTTAAAACCAAGGTTTGAGTTAAGAATGTAAGTAGCAAGCTTTAAAGCAAATGGCAAAAAGTTAGTTCTTAACATAGTTTGAAAAATTACAAGAATGATTTTTAAATTCATTTGAATTTTATTTGCTTTATGTTATATCATTTAATGAAAATTTATAGATTTATTATATGATTATTTACATTTACAAAGGGGTAAGTATTAAAATCTACTCAATCATAAATTAAATAGATTGAGATAGATTATATTTTTTATAAATCGAATTTAAAAATAAATTGGAAAATTAAAGTGAATTTTTTTAAAATGAAACAAATCTTTCAAAGAAACCAGATATTAAAAGATAAATTTTCTAATGCAATTTTATTGTCTATCTCACAAATTATATCACTTATTTTTAATTTTTTAGCAATTTTAATTATTGCGAGAGAAAATACCTTAGAAAATTTTGGAGTATTTTCCATTTGCTTAACAATTTATAATATTTTAGCAATATTTTCTGAACTTGGAATCTATGGTAATATAGGAACAAGTCTGTCAAAAAATAAATTCAATGAAAATGATTTATTTGGTTTTTCTATATTAGTTTCATTGGTTTTATCGTTAGTTTTTTTAATTTCTCTATCAATCATTTATCCAATTATAAATATTTTTTATAATGATAGTTTAAAATTATTAATATTAAATTCAGGAATAATATCGTTTTCATTTTTATTTGCATATGCTCTTCCTTTTATTATGACTGGGTCTGAAAAAATTAAAATATTTAGTTTATTTAATTTTTCTAATAACTTTATTTATTTTATTTTTGTTATTTTTCAAACATATATATTAAAAGATAAGAATATTTCTTCATATATAAATTATAAGTCACTATCAATAATAATTGGTATAATATTAGTATTTTTGATTTTAAAACCAAGGTTTAAAAATCAAAAAGTAATTTTTAAGAATATTTATTCAGATTGGAAAAAGTTTGGATTTCATTGTTTTTTAGGAAGATTATATAATTCTACGATTCCTTTTTTACTTGTCCTGCTTGTTGGGTATATACTTAGTGAAAAAAGTGCAGCAATTTTTAGAGTGTCTTTTAATTTTATTAATCCATTATTACTTGTTTTTCTTTCATTTACACAGACTATGGCAAAAAAAGTTTCTAATTTACCTTCAATTCCTAAAAATACATTTTATTCAAATATATTAATTTCTTTATTTTTAGTTTTGGGTTCTGCAATTGGTGGTTTTATCTTAATAGAATATTTTCTTGGAGAAAAATATAAAAGCTCGTTACCTTTATTCTTAATTATGCTGATTTGCTGCTTTTTATATGGAAATTATAGGATGTATTATGAATGGTTAGTTTTAAATGGACATGGGAAAATGGTTATGAATGCATCAAGATTTGCATTTTTATTTATAGCATTATTTTCAATTCCTTTAATGAAGATTTTTGATATTTATGGAGCTCCTATTGCACTTGTTGGAAGTTTTTCAGTTTGTACAATATTTGTCTTTTATTATTATAGGTCAGTTTTAAAAGAAGTTAATTTTGCTAAAAAACCTGAATTACTTGACTCATTTAATAAATAATAAATTTGATTATGGATAAGTATTTAATTTGATTTACTGGAGTATTGTATGGAAAATAAAACCGCTCATATAAAATACAGGCCTGATATAGATGGTATAAGAGCTATTGCAATTATTCTAACTTTATTTTTCCATGCAAAAATACCTTATTTTTCAGGAGGCTTTATAGGAGTCGATGTTTTTTTTGTAATATCAGGTTTTTTAATTACAAGTATTATTCTTAAAAATTTAAATTCAAATTCTTTCAGCTTTAAAGAATTTTATATTAGGCGCGTTAAACGAATTTTTCCTGTTCTTATAGTTGTTCTAATATCGGTATGGCTTATTGGATGGAATTATTTTTTATTAGATGAATTTAAGCTTTTAAATAAGCATTTAGCAGCAGGAACTGTTTTCTCATCAAATTTAGTGCTATTTTTTGAGTCTGGAAATTATTTTGCAGCGTCTTCAGAATCTAAACTTCTTTTACATTTATGGTCTCTAGCAATCGAAGAGCAATTTTATTTATTTTGGCCACTTTCATTATTTATTATTTGGAAATTTCAGAAACATGTCTTAAAAATTATTTTTGCTATTATTATCATTTCATTTATTTTAAACATTTATACTATTAGTTTTAATAAAGTCATGGCATTTTATTTTCCATTTACAAGATTTTGGGAGTTATTAATTGGTGGTTTTCTTGCTTATTTAAATTTATTTAAAAAGAATTCAATTGATATTTATATTGATAATATATTAAATAAATTTTATATATCTATAAATGCTTCAAACTTAAAATCTATATTAGGAATCTCTCTTATAATTTTAGGTCTTGTTTTTTGTTCAAATTCAGAAATATTATATCCTGGATTTTGGGCATTATTTCCAGTTATTGGTTCTTTTTTGTTAATTTTTTCAGATCAAAATTCATTTATAAATAAATATTTTTTAAGTAATAGAGTTATGGTTTTTATAGGTGGATTAAGTTATTCTCTTTATTTGTGGCATTGGCCAATCTTAGCTTTTTCAAATACAATTAATGGAGGCGAATCTTCATTAATCACAAATACATTTTGTTTATTTATTTCTTTAATTTTGTCTTATTTAAGTTATATTTTAATAGAAAAACCTATTAGGTTTTCTGAGAGAAAACTGACCCTAAATATTTTAATATTTACTCCAATTATTATTGGTATAATAACTTCGCTTTTATACTTTTATAAGGTCAAGCCACTTAGCTCTCACGATCCATTAATTACAAAAATCAATGATTCCTTAATTGATTGGACAGCTCCAAATGCCCATATTTATGAAATATATGAAAAATCTAATCCAAAAAATCATAATAATGGAAAAGTTTTGTATTGGGGTGACAGTAATATGGGTCAATATTGGTCAAGAATTGAAAAAATTCAAAATGAGCATCCTGAAAATAGCAAATCCATACTTTTTGCTTATCAGACGGGTTGTTTTCCTGTTTTGCATGTGTCTAAAATAAACGAAGTAGATTGTTTAAAATGGAGTGAAAAAATTTACAAATTGAGAAACGATCCTGAAATAGATACGGTCGTTTTAGCAGCAAATTGGCATGCCTTATATGAAGCAAAAGGCATTGTTTTTAATGATATAAATAACCACGAAGAACAAATTTTCTATAATTCTGTAGCGATGAATAAATTTTTTAATCAGCTAAGTAGTCAAGTTAAGGCATTCAAAGAAAATAGGAAAAAAGTATATTTAATTTTAAATATTCCAGTTGGAAAAGAATATTCACCAAAATCATTGCTTACTCGCTCATTTATAAATGGTATTAAAATAAACGAGAAAAAGTTTGTAGATAATCCTAAATTTATGAGTGAAAATCTTTTAATTTCTAGCAAATTGAAAAAAATAGCAGATGAAAATGGGGCAATTATAATTGATCCAACAAAACTCCTTTGCCATAATTCATCATGTCAGGTTATGACAAACGATTTTTATCCAATCTATTTAGATTCAACTCATTTAAACGCTTCATATGTAAGAGAAAATGCTTCTTTTATAGATGAAACTTTATTAATACATGAGAAGTCATTTGAAAATTCAAAAATTAATTAAATCGTTTTTGTTTTAGGCTCGTTTTTTATTTTCAATTTTATTTTTAAATGATCTAAACATTATTTTTTGATTGATAAAATCTTTAAATGATTTTTTAAATGTTTCTTTTGAAAATCTTTTTGCATTTTCAAGACAATGTATGGGCTGAATATTTACTAAACCAGATTCAAACAATTCAATTGCTTTTAAAATACTTTCCTTACTTTGATCTTCAAATAAAATTCCAGTCGGTTTATTTGTAACTCCAATATGATTTACAACTTCTAAGGCTCCTCCTTGGGCAAAGGCAATTACTGGTGTTCCGCAGGCTTGTGATTCAAGCATTGAAATTCCAAAGCCTTCACAACCAGCTTGTAAAAATGCTTTTGATTTTGAAAGAATTTCAGCAATTTCAATTTGATTTCTGAATCCTACAAATGATATATTGTCATTTGCAAGTTTTTTTAATTCTTTTTCAATAGAACCAGACCCAATTATAATTAATTTTTTATTTGATGAATTAAAAGCTTCAATGATAAGGTCGAATCTTTTAATAGGTTCCAATCTTCCTACTGCAACATAAGTATCACGTTTTTCTTCATTAAAATATTTTATAAAATTGTCTAAATAAACAGGTGGATAAATTACTTTAGATTTTACACCAACAATTTTTTCATTCCATTCTGAAACATATTCAGAATTTGCAATAGTATAATCCGCTCTTTTTGAAGCAATAAAATCCCATTTTCTTAATTTATATAATAAAAACTCTTTTAAAATTTTAAATTTACTTCCAATCGAGTAGATATTTTTATCATGATAAGCATATCTTAAGCCCGGTGCTTGTAGGTAAGTAATATGAAGCTGGTGATGGTAAGTGATTACACCTCTGGCAACTGCGTGTGAAGAAGAAATAATTAAATCATAATCATGTAAATTAAATGATTCAATTGCTAAAGGCATTAAAGGTAAATAAATTCTATAGTATTTTTTTGCAAAAGGTAGTTTTTGTATAAATGATGTTTTTGCTTTTTTTCCTTTTACAAAAAATCTTTGTTCATCATTTAAAAAATCAATTAAAGAATAAATATCACAATTCGGATAACATTCTATTATTTGCTCAACTACTCTTTCTGCTCCACCATAAACAGTTAGCCAATCAACAACAAGAGCTACCTTTAACTCATTATTCTTCACGTTTTATTCCATTTCTTATTAATATGTGTCATTTTTATATTTAATAAAAATTTAATTTATAATATTGAATTGATTAGTAATTATTAAACTATAATAATTTTAATTTCAAGAGATTTGTAAGAAAAGAATAGTTGTTATTTTTGTTTTTATTGTTAAATTATATTAAAGTATTTATTCAGTATAAAATATTATATTATTCTAAATCGGAGAATTTTAAATTTGTCGCTCTTTCCCATGCTATAACACCGCTTATGGAACTGGATACAATTCCTTGACCAGGAAATACAGAATCTCCTACAAAAAATAATTTTGAAGATTTATTTGGATGTTTATAAACAGAAGGAATCGACTTAAAAATAATATCATATGCATTTGTAATCATGCCTCCAACTTTACCTTTATCTCTATATGTAAATTTTTCATAAGTAGAAGGAGAGGCAAACTCACAATTTTGTATTTTAATTTTCAAAGTTTTTTCAATTCTAGCAATAAGTTTATTTTTATAGAATTCTTTTTTTTGGTGGTCATATTGATTTATTTTAAAATGTATTGTTGCGGTAAAGCATCTAATATTATTATTTTGTTCTTTTTTATAAACAGATAAATACAAAGAACTTTTTAATTCTTCTATTTCGTTTTCTTCAAAGAAAATTTGGTGATACCATGGGCCAATTGGATAAGTTTCTTTATGTTCAAAATATCCAAAAAGCGCACAGGCACCCCATGATGATTTATTTTTAATTTTATGGCTTAATTTCTTTTTAAAAGAATTTTCTTCTTTATAAATTTTTAAAAAATTCCAAACAGTTATATTTAAAAATAAATTTTTATTTGCAAGAATTTTTTTTCTTATATTTTTTTTTCTGTCTAAAATACATAGAATAAATCCATTTTTATCTTCTTCTATAGATAAAAGCTCATGTTGATAATTTATTTTAATACCTTTATCTTGAATTTGAAAAGCAAGATCCATAAAGTACGATCTCATTCCTCCATTTAAACGATAAATTCCATAATTTAATATACTAATACCCATACTTCCAAATATCCAAGGCACATATTTCATTTTATTTTGGACAGTATCAAGTAAAAGCGAGTTTAAGATATCATGACTTTTTTTAAAATTGTTTTTTAGGCCTAATAATTTACAAACTGTTAAATAGGATAAAAAAAATGTAGAAAATAGAATTAATTTATTTTTCATTCTAAAAAAAATAGCTAAATTTTGAAATAATTCTTTAATTGAATTAATTGGTAATTTAGGTATATATTTTAAATTAACCCAAATTTCCTTACTTGTTAAATTTGAAAAATGGATAATATTTTTTAACACTCTCTCTTCATTTTCTTCTAGTTTACCATCAGTTATCTTTATATTTGCTCTTGAATCTATAGAGATTGATGTATTATCATTTGGAAAATGAAAGTAAATATTTTCAATTTTTTCACTATCAGGAAATTTTATTATTTCTTTTTTATTAAGGCAGTAAATTTTATTTTGAATTTCTCCATTTTGAATTGCTACAAGTTGAGTAGCACCAACATCAAAAACTCTTTTAGGATTTCCTCTTGCAAAATAACCTCCGCAACCTCCAGGTGCAAAATGTTGTTCAAATAAAACCGTATTATTTTTATTTGAATTCTCGCTTAATAATTTTGCAACGGCAATTCCTCCCGCTCCTGCTCCAATAATAACATTATCAAATTCTTCGTCAAATTCTATTTTCATTTTTAAACTTTTTTATTTTGAATTTTTATGAGATGTTTATTAAATAAATACATAACCATTTTATGAAAACTAGCTTGAAATATCCTATAAATTGGCCAAGGTAATGAAGGATAATAGTCATGAATTGCAGCAATTGCAGACTGTTCATGTGGGCTAATTCTAAACTCAAATCTTGCTGGAGGATAATCTTTTTTAATAACAAGGAGTCCACCTTTTATATAAAAAAGTTGTCTATCTGTAGAGCTTCTATCATCTGAAAACTCGAATGTTAATAAATTGATTTTTAGAAAAGTAAAACGAACAATATTATTGTTAACTTTAGACCGTATTATTGTGAAAAATACTTTTGGAAGCCAATTAATATACTCTTTTCCTAATCTGATTGAATCCCAACCCATTGGCAAATTTAATCTTTGAACTGTTCTTACTTTATTTTCTTCAAATGTTTTTCTTCTCGGTTTTATTTCATTTTTTTCTTCATTTTCAATTGCTCTTTGTAATGAGTCATTTAATGATATTGGATTTGGTATATAATTATTAAAATAAAGGGAATGATTTGCTTTCAAGTCATATTTTAAACTATCAATAAGTGGTGATATTGTATAATAATCAATACCAGTAATTATATAAAGCCATAATTTTGAAAGACCTAAATTAAAAAACGGTAATGTTATTAATGTTCTTTTTAGTTTCATTAACGTAGCAATTTTAATAATCAATTCATTATAGGATATTAATTCTGTACCATGTATATCAATAACTTTATTATATACTTCTTTATTTCCAACACAAAGTTTAATAAATTGGATAACATCATTAACATCAACTGGCTGTGAAAGTGATTTTGTCCATTTTGGTGTTGTCATTATTTTTAAAGTTTTTACTAACCGGTAGACAATTTGAAATGAACTTCCTCCAGACCCAATAATAATTCCAGCTCTTATACAAGTTAAAGGTATACCTGAACAAGTTAAGACAATTTCAACTTCATTTCTACTTTTTAAATGTCTTGATATTCCATAATTTATTTCTGGAATAATGCCACCTAAATAAATAATATGTTTAATATTATTTTTTAGTGCGGAACGTCTAACGTTATCAGCAATAATTAGATCAAGGTCATCAAAAGTGCTTTGAGTTAACCTGCTTCCTTTTGTCATAGAATGAATAAGATATAAAATATAATCACAATCTTGAAATGCAATTTCAGCTTCTTTTAAATTAAATAAATCGCATGAAAACCATTGTACATCTGAATTTAGACTATTTGTTGTGGGAAGGTTTCGACATAATGCTCTAATTCTAAAATTTTTTGATAATTCTTCAATTGCGTATATACCAATAAAACCACTTGCTCCTGCAATGGCTATTCTAGGTTTAGTCATAATCATTATTCTTTATAGTTTATGAGGTGTTCTAACGTGAGTTAAACCACCATCGACAGAAATAATTTGACCTGTAATGAATGAGCTTTTTTGATCTAATAAAAATGAAATTGTATTTGCAATATCTTCTGGCTCCCCTATTCTTTTAATTGCATTAAACGAAATTGTAGATTTTACTGCTATTTCATTTTGAACTAAAAACTTGGCCATTTTGGTATTCGTTAAGGATGGGGCTATACAATTTACTCTAATTCCAAAGTTGGCATAGGATATAGATAAACTCCTAGTTAAAGACTCAACAGCACCTTTTGCTGCTGATATTGCTTCATGATTCATTAGTCCAACTTGTGCTGCAACTGAAGATATAAGTACAATATTTCCTGATTTTTGTTTTTGCATTATTGGCAATATAATTTTTAAAGCGTAATAAATACTATTTAAATTCAAATCCATAATTTGATTCCACTCATTAAGAGAGGTATTATGCAAGGATTTGAGTGTAATTGATCCAATTAAATGAACGTATTCATCAATAGAATTATGTTCGTTTAAAATCTCATGAATTGCTTGTTGAATTTCTTCTGGATTTGTTGCATTAGCTTGATATATAAATTTGTTATAATTATTCTCTTCTAAGTTTGATTTATCTTTTACAATTAGAGCAATATTTTTATTGTTGGTTTCAATTTCATATAATTTTTTACCAATTGATGAATTACCGCCATTTATTACTAATGTTTTTTTGTTACTCATTTTTGTTACTTTCTAAATTATAATTTTTAGTTAATTCGTATTTTAAATAAATTTAAAAAACTAAATAATTTCAATTCATAATTTTTACTTATATTTTAAAAACTGTAAATATTCAAGTTTGAAAATATGCAAAAATAATACATTGTAAAAAAGATATAAAAATTTTTAAAGTGGTAAGCTTAATTGATAATTAAAATATATTTAATAATAATTTCATTCAAAAAGTTGAGGATATACTAAATTTATGGTATCTGAAAAACCGTGAATATAAAGTGATTTAATTATATTTAGGGGATAACTTATTAAAGTAGCAATCATTGGTTCTGGTGTAGGCGGTTTGTCAATAGCTTCACTTCTTTCTAAAGAAGGTTTTAAAATAGATGTTTTTGAATCTGCTGAAACATATGGTGGAAAAATGTTTCGTTACACAAATGAAGATGGTATCTCTTGGGATACAGGCCCTACTTTAATATCATTGCCCAATGAAATTTATCAAATTTTTAAAATTTTAAAAAAAAATCCACCTGAATTAATTCCATTGCTTACAGGTTGTAGATTACTTTTTAGTGATCAAACAGATTGGTCGTTACCAATTGGTTTAAATCAACTTGTTTCTTTTTACCAAAAAATAGATCAAAATATTTCAAGACAATTTGAAGAAGTTATGAAAATTTCATCTTCTATTTATGAATTTGCTGAAGATCATATATTTCATGTTGACCCTCCATCTTATTTTCAGCTTGGGTTAAAATCATTGTCATCTGGATTATTTTTAAAGTACCCTAAAATTACATTAACCCCCTATTCTAAGGTAGTTGATTCTTTAATAACAAATTCAAATTTAAGAGAATTTTTTTATCACTTTGCAAGTTACGTTGGCATGAATCCTGATGAAGCTCAAGGCGGGATACTAAGTGTAGCTCATGTCGAGTTAAATTCTGAAATCGTTTTTCCAAAAGGTGGAGTGTATAATATAGCAGAGCATTTATATAAAGCTGCTTTAGATTATAATGCGAAATTTCATTTTAATTCAAAAGTAATTTCTGTTAAATTAAATGAAAACTTTAAACATGGAAGCAACCTTAAATTAACTTTTGAAAAAGAACATAAAATTAATGAATGTATTTATGACATTATTATATCTAATAGTGATCCTTATGTAGCATCCAAGACATGGTTAGAAATACCTTCAATTAAAAAAATATTTAATTCAAAACTTGAAAAAAAACAATTTAGACCTTCTGAAAGTCAATTTGTGATTTTATTTGATTTGGAAGATGAAATAGATCTTGATCATCATATAAAAATTTTTCCTGAAAGTTGGAGAAAGAGTTTTATTGAAGTATGTGAAAAAAATCAAATTCCAAATGACCCTTGTGTTTATTTAGTTTGGCCACATGCAACAGATAAAAGTGTTTCTTCTCGTGTTTTATTTATATCTGCTATGGCTCCAAATACATTAGCGGAAGTTAAGTGGGATGATAATTTTATAAATAAATATTCAGAGAAAATTTTAAATATTTGTAGAACTAGATTAAGCATGAAATTAAAAGGAAAAATATTTAAGGTTATAACTCCAAACGAGTTAGAAGTTAGAGCTAACAGTCTCAATGGAGGAATATATAGTGCTACTTGTTCATCCTTTCAGCCTATGAATTTTCATTTTTCAGGATTAACCGATACTCAGAATTTATATTTTGTGGGTGCTGGTGTTCATCCTGGCGCTGGTGTTACCATGGTAATGAAATCTGCTAGAAGAATTGCAGACCATATCTTAAAAAAATTTGCCAATAGGTAATGCTATGTTAATTGAATATAAATTATTATCTTGTTTATTTTTATTATTATTTTTAATAGTAGCATCAATTGATGGTTTATATTTTCATTTATACAAATATAAATTGTACGCTAGAGAAGACTCTAGAAAAGAGCATTTATTACATACTTTAAATTCTTTTCTTTTTCCATGGTCTATTTATTTTTTATTTTTGGATGAATTTAAAGGAATCTATTTGTGGTTTGGTATTTTTTTAACTCTTATAAGTTTAATTATTGAATATATGGACGTTTTTGAAGAAAATAAAAGTAGAAAAACAATCGGTGGTTTGACAAGTCTTGAATACTCAATGCATTTCGGTATGTCTGCTTTAAGAGCAATATATACTACCTTAATTCTTGTTTCAAAACCTAAAGAAGATTGGTTTTTAACTAGTTCTAATATCATACAAAATACTTCAAGTGATTTATATATGAAATATTTTTTATATCCTGTAATTTTAATGGGTTTATTTGTTGCTGGATTGCATTTTGTGTTGATATTTTATAAAAAAGAGATTAAAACTATATGAGTAATTTAATTAATGATCCTTATGTTAATGATTTAAAATATTTTTCGGATAAATTAAATTATTTTTTAGATTCTGAATTATATGAAATTTTATATGAAGACAATAAAGATATTCAAACTATTCTTCAAAAATATTTAATTCAAACAGCACGAAGTTCTTTTTCAACACAGGCTAAAAGAATAAGACCAATGCTATGTTATTGGCTTTTTAGAAATTTTTATATGCAAGGAAATTTTACAGAAAAATTATCAAATATAAAACTAAGCGAAAAAAAAATATTCGAAAAAATGAATAAAGTTGCAATAACAATTGAAATCCTTCACAGCGCAAGTCTTGTGGTTGATGATATTGAAGATGATAGTAAAGAAAGAAGAGGACAAGAATCTCTTCATGTTAAATATGGAATGCCACAAGCATTAAATACAGCAAATTGGATGTATTTTTTAGCATTAAAATACGTTCCACAAAGTTTAAAATCTATTGTAATGGATACCTTATTTGATTGTCATATAGGCCAAGCACTAGATTTAAGTAGTAAAAATACAGAAACTACTTATCATCATTTTTTATTATCTGAAAATGAAAGATGGGAATTTTATGAAAGATGTGCCGAATTAAAAACTTCAAAGTTAATATCTCTTGCTTTTGACTGTGCTAAAAAAATATTGAATATAAATAAAAATGACATTATTATTCTTGAAAATGTATTTAGAATATACGGAATTATATACCAAATATTTGATGATATTAAGAATTTTATACCAGAATTAAATCGTGATAAATTATATGAAGATTTAAACTCAGGAATGAGAAGTGCTGTTGTATTATGCTTTTTAGATATTTTAACAGAAGATGAAAAAATTCAAATGAATAATGAACTCATTAATAATCGTTTTAAAGAATATTTTTTAAATCATGCAAAAAAATTCAATGCTTTAGAAAAGTGTTTTTATAAGGCTTCATATCTACTTCATTTAAATTCAATACAACTAGATTCTGTTCATTTTAATAAAGAATCTAGAGAGTATTTATCTGAAATTATTGAAAAACCATTTGATGAAATAAAAAAGAAAATATTTTCTATGATACACCTTAAATATAATAAATCTATAGTAAAAGAAAATTATGCATTATGAAAATACTTGAAATTCAAGACGCTGAAATTGCAAAAATTGAAAATCAGGATCCTATAATTCTTTCAAAAATTAAAAATAATGTATTTTATGAGTGGTTTTATCTAGAAATTAATAAGGAAGATTTACATGTTATTTTAATTCTTTCATTGAAAGATTGTTTTGAGATAAAAAATACTAATTCTTCTGAGAATTCCTCAATATATTTTACGTGTTATTACAAAAATAAAATTGTGGGTTATAGTTATTCTTTTTTTGAGGGAAATGAAGAAAAAGAATTTAAAGAAAAAATATTTAAATGGTTTAATTTAGAAACTCCTTCTTTAGAGCTTTGGTTTCCTGATCATTCTTTAAAGAAGTATATTCAATTATCTATAGATTACCCAAGAGATGTTTCATGTATTAAAACAAATAAAGATATTGATTTAGGATCAAATAAAAAGCATTTTTGGCAATTTATTTCATATAAAAATAATGCGAATGGATTTATAAAAATATTTGATTTATCACCTAAATTTGATTTAACAAATATCTGTAAAAGAAAATCTAATTTTTATGATTTTCCTTTAAGTATAAAACTTTCAAAAAGAAATACAAATTTATATAAATTTGAAAATGCAAATCTATATTTTGATCATAATGCGGGTTTTGAATCGCTTTATTCTATTAAAGATAATTGGTATTGGTGGCATGCTAGAAATAAAAATGAATATGAAGTTAATTATTTTTTTCCACATATTGAAAAAATGTTTCATATTGGATTTATAAATAATGAATTAACTTCTAAAATACACTCAATATCAAAAAAAGAACTAATATTAAAAAACTCAAATACTTTTTTTGGTCTTTCTTATCCTAAAAAAATAAATTCAATCGCATTTAATGAAATCCAATTTAATAAAACGATTGAATCTGCGCCCTTTTATTATAGAGCAAAATCTGTTGATAATATTTTATCAACTATAGAGGTTTTAAATCCTAAGAAGATTATAAATGATTGGAATCAAAAATTACTTTATTCTAGAAAAATTCATATTCTAAAAAATATTTCAAGTGAATCAGAAATTAGTTCTTATTTAAACTTTTCTAAAATATGCAAAAAAATAACTTGGAATCATGGAAAATCATTTTATATATCATCATTAGTGTTGCCTATAGAGCAAAGAAATAGTTCTTATTTTATTTATACTCTATGTAGATTAATAGATGACGCTACTGATGAAAATATTTTATTAAATGAACCTGGTTCAAAATTTTCAACTCAACTTTTAAATGTCTTTTGGTCGGATGATATAGAAATATTGGATGATTTTATTCCGTTATTGATAAAAAATATATCATTAAGCTTATATTCTGTAATTAATTATGATTCTGCCCTAGATTTTATCATGAACTCACGGTTATTAATTAAGAATCTTTCTTTAGAAAAAGTATATTTCGAAGACCTTATTTCTGGGCAGTTAATGGATGAACATTTTTCACAGCCATTAAATATTTCCGATTTTAATTTATATTGTTATCGTGTAGCAGGCGTAGTAGGCATTATGATGTCTAAAATATTTAGAACACAAAAAAGCCCTATTGCATTAAATGCAGCAGAAAAGCTGGGTTCTGCAATGCAAATAACTAATATCTTAAGAGATGTAAAAGAAGATTACGATAAAAAAAGAATTTATATTCCAATTTCATTATTTCAAAAACATAAAATTGAAAATTCATTAGATTTTTTC
Organism: Silvanigrella paludirubra; assembly: GCF_009208775.1. Taxonomy (NCBI): domain Bacteria; kingdom Pseudomonadati; phylum Bdellovibrionota; class Oligoflexia; order Silvanigrellales; family Silvanigrellaceae; genus Silvanigrella; species Silvanigrella paludirubra. The sequence continues at coordinate 525,551 of NZ_WFLM01000003.1, forward strand.
TCGAATGAAGTAAATAAACAAAATAAAATTGAAATCATAAAAGATCTATCAGATATAGCCATATTATATTATTGTGAGTCTTTAGAAGGTATAAAATATATACCTTCTTTTCGAGCTCGTCTTTGTGTAAAGCTAATGGTTGCTGTATATGGATCTATTCTTGGGAAAATATTAATTGATAAATCTGTTATTTTTAAGAAAAGAATTGTTATATCTCATTTTAAAAAAATGATTATATTTTTAAAAGTAGTAATTGGTTTTCATCCTTTAAAAGTAGCAAAACTAATTAGTAAAGAGGAATTACCGTGAAAAAATATGATGCTATCGTTGTTGGTGCTGGTTTTGGTGGTTTATCTAGTGCGTTAACTTTACAAAGCATGGGACTTTCTGTTGCTCTTATAGAAGCTCTAGACAAAGTTGGTGGAAGAGCTTATGTAGAAAATAAAAATGGATATCTTTTTGATAGGGGGCCTTCAATAATAACAGCCCCTTTTTTAATAGATGATATTTTTCAAATGTCCGGAGTGAACAGAGAAGATTATTGTAAGTTTGTTCCCGTGGATCCTTATTATAATGTTGTTTTTCACGACGGAACAAATATAGCGCACTATAATTCTCAAGATAAGTTTTTAAATGAAATAAATAAAATTTCTCCAGATGAAGTTGAAGGTGTGAAAGCTTTTTTTGCACATGCTGAAAAAATATTCCAAAAAGGTTTTGTTGAATTAGGTGATAAAAATTTTTCAAATCCTTATTCTATGTTGGGTGTTGCGCCACAGCTTTTAAAATTGAATGCTGTTAGACCAGTATATTCTATGGTTTCAAAATTTGTTAAAAATGAAAAAGTAAGACAATTTTTAAGTTTTCATCCTTTATTAATTGGTGGAAATCCTTTTAGAGCTTCTGCAGTTTATAGTCTAATTAATAGATTAGAAAGAGCCTATGGTGTCTTTCATCCTATAGGAGGAATGAATAAACTTGCAGAAGCTTTTGATAAAAGATTTAGAGAATTAGGTGGTGTTACCTTTTTATCCTCTCCTGTGGAATCTGTTTCAAAAAATCTTTCTGGAGATTTTGTTGTAGAAACTTCAAATCAAACTTTAGTTTCTAATAAATTACTCGTAAATGCAGATATGCATCGTTTTGTGAAAACAGTCTTAAAAGGGAATGCATATCCTAAAAAATTATCACGTAAATTATCTAGAGCTGATTTAAGTATGTCTGCATTTTTGATGTACTTTGGTACAAATAAACAATGGCCTGAAATGTGCCAGCATACAATTGCTTTAGGGCCGCGTTACAAAGAATTATTAGAAGATATCTTTATTAAAAAAATAGAGTTTGAAGATTTTAGTGTTTATATCCATATTCCTACTCGCTCAGATCCGAGTTTGGCTCCCAAGGGTGGCGAAGTCATTTATGCCCTTGTTCCAGTTGCTAATTTAGCAAGTCAAACAAATTGGGATTCCTATAAAAATGTGATTGCTGATAAAGTAAGAACTTTTTTAGAAGATAAATTTTTACCAGGTTTAAAATCTTCGATAGTAGAAGAAAGTATTTTTACTCCAGTTGATTTTGATACAACCTTAAGAAGCCACTTAGGTAACGCATTTGGTTTAGAACCATGGATTTTACAAAGTGCGGGATTTCGTCCGTCTAATTCTTCACCTGAAATCGATGGTCTTTATTTTGTGGGTGCAAATACACAACCTGGTGCGGGATTGCCTGGCGTTATATTAAGCTCTCGTATTACTTGTCGTTTAGTTGCAAAAGATATTGGGTCTGAAAAAATGCCGGCACTTTTAGCAAATTTACCTTCAACATTTTCCTATATCAATCTTTATTAATGGAACCATATTATTCATGAATGCTGATCATAAAAAAGGTATAATATTAGGATTAGGTTACGTTGCTGGTTTTTATTTAAAAAAAAATCCTCATTACGTTTGGACAAGTAGAAAGTTAAAAGAAAATACTGAAAATTCATTTTATTTTGATCTGTTAGATAAAGATAGTTGGAAAAATATAATTAATTTTGATGATATATTATGGACTTTTCCTGCTGTAAAAAATAAAAATGAAATTGAAAATTGTTTAACTTTTTTTGATTTGTATTTAAAAAATAAAAATGTAATTGTTTTATCTACAACTTCTGCATATAAAAGTGAAATTGAAAATGAAGAAATAAATGAAAATTCTAAATTAAATTTAGATGAACCTCGAATTTATGCAGAAGAAGAACTTAGAAAAAAAGGGGCTTTAATTTTACATCTTTCTGGTATTCTTGGGCCTGAAAGATATCCTAAAAACTGGTATGAAAAAAAACGTGTTAAGTATGGTGAAAATATTTTAAATTATATTCATGTTGAAGATATTATTTATTTTACTAGTAAGTTATTTAAGAATTATAAATTCTATGAACGGTTTAATTTAACTTCTGGTGATTACAAAACACATAATCAAATTTCAAAATCATTAAAATACGATGCCATATTTGAATTTCCAAATTTAACAAATGGAAGTAAAAAGGTAATGAATCATAAAATTCTAGAATTTTTGAATGAAAACTCTTACCAGTTTAAAAAATATCCTGAAAATTGTGAAATTTAATATATGAATGAAAACAATAATTGTCCTATATGTGATTATTCTAACTCTGAATTTTTCGTTTCTTCTAAAGTACAAATGCAAAATAATGATTCTATATTTTCGTTTCATAAGTGTTTAAACTGTGATTCTATTTATTTATATGATCCTCCAAAAGAACAAGATTTGTCTCATTTTTATGATGAAAATTATTTACCATATTCCAGCGATAATATCTGGGGAAAATATACTAATTTAGTGAAAAAATGGCAATTGATGTTAGATAAAAGACGTATAAATTTTTTATTAGATTTAAATAAAAAATTTGATAAAGAAACACGTATTTTAGATTTTGGTTGTGGGCATCCCTCCTTTTTGTATGAATTGGAAAAAAAAACAGGATGGAAATGTTTTGGATATGATTTTTCAAATAATGGATGGATAAAACATAAAAATACTTTTGATAAAATTAACTTGTATTCAGGTGATTTTAATGAAATTGAATTTAAAAATAAATTTAATATAATTACGATGTGGCATAGTTTAGAACATCATTTTAATCCTAAGCAATTGCTTAAGAGATTACATGACATATCTTTGGAAGAGTCTTTATTAATTATAGAAGTCCCGAATTTTAATTCCTTATCTAGAAAAATTCAAAAAGAGAACTGGGCTGGATTTCATACCCCACGTCACAGTGTTATTTATTCTCCAAAGTCTATTGAATTATTATTAGAAAATTCGGGCTGGAAGGTAGAAAGAATTTTAAATTATGGAACTTTAGATGCTTATATATTTTGGTGGTTGGGTGAAATTGAAAAAAAGAATATATCCAAAAATGAAATAAAATCTTTAGAAAAATACTTTTCTCATTTTTTATTATTTAAAGTTTTATATTTTCCAATTTTTCTATTTGAAAAATATTTTAGTTTTGGTTTAATGACAATTATTTGTAGTAAAAAGTAATTTTTTAAGTAAAATGTTATAAAAATTCTCTCCCTATATTTTAGTAGATTTTATATAAGTGCTTATTTTTATTTATTAATAATAAACTAATGATTAATCTTGTTATGTTTTCTTGACGATTTTCTTTGCTATTACTAGTCTTTCAATCGTATTAGACCTTTCTTAGGCCTTAATTAGTCTATTTTTTTAATTGAAAGTTTGTATATGTTAGATTTTTTTGGCATTAATAAAAAAAATTTTAGTATTAAAAATGATGAAATACTATCGATTCACTATTTAAGAGGCATTGCAGCTCTTCTTGTTGCTCTATATCATTTAGCGGAATCTAAGGAAACTCCTCTAGCGTTAGTTAGTGTATCCAAATGGATGGCAAGTGGAGTCGATGTCTTTTTTGTAATTAGCGGTTTTGTTATTTATTTAAACTATTTAAATAAAAATCTATCTCCTTTAAGCTTTCTTATTCGCCGATTTATTAGAGTTATTCCTTTATATTGGATTTTTCTAATTATGTTAATAATATTGAATTTTTTATTTCCTAAATTAGCTTTTAATAATGTTTCAATTAATTTTGAATCTGTATATAAATCACTGCTATTTATACCTTATTTTGATATTAAGAATCATGAAATATGGCCTATCTTAATTCCTGGCTGGACATTGAACTATGAAATTTTCTTTTATTTATTATTTTCATTTTTTCTTTTTAAAACTAAAAAGCATATTTTAATATCAATGGCTGTTATATTTTCTATACTTCTTATCACTGGCTTTTTAATTAAAACAAATAATGCTATATTATTGACCTATACTAACCCCCTTTTACTTGAATTTTTATCTGGAATGTTTCTTGCAAATTTATACTTTAGAAGTAAATTTTTTGAATCTAAATCATTATTAATTTCTATTAGTTTTATTTTAATAGGAATAACTGGCTTTATGCTATTTAAAGATTTAACCGTTAGAGGTATATCTTGGGGTGTTCCTGCTACTTTAGTTGTTATTGGCTGTTTAATGATAGAAAAAAATAATAAATTTAAATATTATAAAATACCATATTTACTTGGAAGTTCCTCTTATTCTATTTATTTAAGTCATCTTTTTACTCTTGGACTTGTTAAGTATATTTTTATAAAACTTAAATTAGGTTATAATACACCATTATCATTTTTATTTTTAACTTTATTTTCTTTAATTAGTATAGCATTTGTAGGAATAATTGTTCATATTATTGTCGAAAAGCCAATTATAAAATTACTATTAAAATATGTTTATTTAGGAGAAAAGAGAACAAATAAAAAAATACTTGTTGATAATCAATAATATTTTTATTATAAATTATTTATGACTTATTGTTCATTTCAAATATTTCTCTTTTATGGATTTCGCCATGAAGAATAATACTATCTATATCATTATAAGCTTCTATCTCTTCTAATGGATTTTTATTTAATAAAACGAGATTTGCAATTTTTCCTTCCTGTATAGAACCTATTTTATTTTGTAGTCTTAAAAATTTAGCATTATTTATTGTTAAAGCTTCTAGTAATCTTTTATGGCTGACTCCTGCTTTGATCCAATTTTGTATTTCATAGTATCCATTTAAACCTGGGGGGTTTGAATAAATAGGGGCTGAAGGTGTATCACTTCCAAATATTAAAAAACCATTATTTTTATTGATATAGCTTAAAGATTGAATTCCATTATTATATACCTTTTCCATATCTGCTAAATTACTTTCAGAGGTAATTTCATTTTCAAACCATTTTCCATCATTTGATTTATAAAATTGAATTAAATTTTTAGGTATTACTTTTTCTAAAAGAGGATCGTTTAAATAATTTGAATCGAATAACGAAACCAAGCCTTTCATAACTTGTGTAGTTGGTTGGTATGCCATTTTATTTAAAATAACTTGGTCTAAGACATTTTTTACTGCCAGTGGAATTTTATCGTTCTCGCTTTTTGTTTGCCATCTCCATAGCCCATGAGCGAATCCATCTGCTCCTACATTTATTGCCATTTGAAAAGATTCTAAAGAATTAGCATGAATTAAAACGGGTAAATTATTTTTATGAGCTTCTTTAATTAAAAGTTTTAAATTTTTCTCAGAAGGAACAGGAAGTTTTTTATTTGGAGAAAAGCCACTTTCATAATGTGTTTTTACCACAATCCCATTTCTCTCTATAATCCCTTTTATCGCATTTTTGGGAGAATGTTTTTCTTCTTCATCTCTATTATGACTATTAATAAAGTTAGGAACATTTTTAAATTTTTCAGATTCAGGAAAATAAATCATGGGGTAGCCCTGGTACTCTGCAGCAGCACCACCGCAAGTATATAAGTCAGGGTGTTTTTTATTAGATTTAAAAGATTTTATGATATCTTCATCTGTTGTAAATAGATCAACAATTGTAGTAAATCCATGATAAAGATAACTGTGTGGCAGTTGCTTCCGGTAATTTTTAACTAATTCTGGATATTTTTTTTCTTGTTCAGAGCTAAGACCTGGGACAAGATTAATATGATTATGAGAATCAATTAATCCAGGAATTAAATATTTATTTTTTCCATCAATGACTTTTATTGCTTTCTCGTTTTTTGGATGCCCTTCTTTGACTTTTGTGATCTTACCTTTATCAATTTCAATATGACCTAAATATGGTTTGAAATTATTTTCGTATGTCAAAATATTAATATTTTTAATAATAAGATCTTGTCCAATCGCAGAAATTTGTATTGTTGTTGAGAGAAATAAAAAAAAATATTTAAGCATAAAAACCTCTTTTATAGTATATAAAACAAATCAAACTACTTTAGATTTATTAATTAGTAAATTTATAAGAGATTGAATTTATGAGAGGTGGAAAAATGTATCTAAATAAAATTATTTTAAAACTTAAATTTAATGAAACCTTTATTTCATTATTAAGATTTCCAGTAACCCTTCTTTTTTCTTTTATAGCTACTTTTTTAAGTATTTACATGGATAGATTTTATCAAATTAATTCCGATAATTTTCATATTGTAAATGGAATTATGTCTTGTGCTTTAGGAATTCCTCTTTCATTATCCTTTTATTTGTTTTTTGAGAGATTAAAATTTAAAGGTAAAAAAATAATAGCAGGTATTTCATCATTATTCGTTATTTTAATATATTATTACAATTCAAGTTTTGATCATTCATTAAATAATATATATAAATATATCCAAATTTTTATCTTATTGCATTTGGTTTTGTCATTTAGTCCTTTCATTTTAAAAAAAGAATTAAATGGGTTTTGGCAATTTAATCGAATTCTTTTGCAAAGAATATCTTTGTCTATTTTTTATTCAGCAATTATTTTTATATTTATTATGATTGCAATTCAAACTTGTATTTATTTATTTGAGTTTAATGTTAAATCAATTTTATATTATAATATATTCTTTTTTTGTTTATTTATAATTCAAACTTGGTTTTTTGTTTTGGGTATCCCAAAGAATATAAATTCTTTAAATACAATAGAGCTTTATCCTTCATTCTTAAAATTTTTTACTCAAAACATTTTAGTACCTATTGTCTTATCCTACTTTATAATTCTTTATATTTATATGTTTAAAATATTATTGTTGTGGGATTTGCCTAAAGGACTTATAGGATGGTTGGTTTCCATTTTAGGGATATTAGGAATATTAACTAAATTATTGATCAATAAAGATTTTAATAAATCTTCTACAAAGTGGGTCGTTTTTTTTAGTAAATATTTTCATTTTTTAATGTTTCCTCTTTTAGGAATGTTATTTATTGGATTATATTTAAGAATTGCAGATTATGGAATCACAGAAAATCGTTATATCCTATTGGTATTGGCACTTTGGTTACTTTTAATTTCCTTATTCTATGTTATCTCAAAGTCAAAAAATCTTAAAATTATACCAATATCTTTATCTATTGTATTTTTAATTTCTCTCGTCGGTCCATGGAGCATTTATAGTCTATCTTTTAAAAGCCAATTCAATATTGCAAAATCTTTTTTAATTCAAAATAAAATTTTGGTTGATAATCAAATTCAAAAATCACCAATTTCTCTTACTTTAGTGCAGCGTCAATTAATTAGTAATAAAATTTATTATTTAATTGAAAATCATGGACTAGATTCAGTTAAAGAGATATTTGGTGAAAAAGCAATAAATGCTATTAAAGTAAATAAATATAAATACCCTGATTCTAATTTTTTTGCTAAAATACTTTTGGATGGAATTGGAATAAATTATATGGATCAATGGGATAAGGAGCAATTAAGTGATGAGCTTTTCTTTCATTTAAATTTAAGAAGTTTTCCTTTAGATATTCAAAATTATGATACATTATTAAAGTTTAATTTTTATGAAAATGAAAATAAAATTACTATTGAAAATTTTAAGCTTGAAATGCATCAAGAAAAATCTGAATTGTCTATTTATAAAGATCAAAAGCTAATCATTACTATTCCATTAGAATCTTTTTTGAATAATTTAAATTCCGTTAGAGTAAAAGATGATGCAAAGGAAAATCAATTTTATAATATTAAGGATATGACTTTGCATTTTGAATCTAAAAATATAGAAGTAAAATTAATATTTGAGCATTTAAGTATCATTAAAATGAATGGTATTTTTAAACTTTCGGTATATTCAGAAGGTACGATTTTAATCAAAGAAAAAATAAAATAATTATTTATTTTTTAATTTTTCCTATGGTTTTTTTTAATGAATTTTTTTGAATTTTGCTAGGGATATATTTCCTATGTCAAAAATATGACATTGTGTTTGACAGTAGGAAATATTTACCCAAAAAAGGATGTGACGTCACATCAAATTGAATTACCCCTGTCCAAGCTTTAAAACCTTTTTAAACTCATCATATGTAGGTACTTTTTCAAAAGTATCCCTGTTTTTAAAGTCAATTCCTTTTAAATAATGTTGCAATAGGTCACCAGCAAGCCACATTCCAAAAATAGGAGGAATATAACTAATGGTTCCAAGCATGACTCTTTTATGCTGGCATGCACCAAATTCTTTTTCTATTGTTGGACAAATACAATTCCATTCAGTACCTGGAACAGCTTGTTCAGGATCTATCGCTTCTTCTGTTGAATAAACAACTCGAACGCCATTTGTAACTCCAACTTCACGAAGTTTTAAGCGAATTTGTTTTGCAAATTTATCATTTTTTGTTTCTGAAATATCGGCGCATTTAATTTGTGATGGATCTAGTCTGCTTGCTGAACCCATGGAACTCCAAATAGGAATATCTTTCTTTTTGCATCTTGCGATTAAATCAACTTTTGGAATTAATGTATCTATGCAATCAATAACAGCATCTACGGGTTGCCCTGCCAAACGTTCAGCCTCTTCAAAAATGAAATCGTTTTTATCGGGATGATGATGTTCATCAATTCCAAAGTAACTTGCCAATGGGTTTATTTTTTGAAGTCTCTCGACTAAAAGATCGACTTTCTTTTTACCTACTGTATCTGTAAAGGCATGGATCTGGCGATTTACATTGGTAACACAAACGTCATCATGATCGACTACAGTGACTTTGCCTACAGCAGCTCTTGCTATGGCTTCGGCAGCAAAACCACCTACTCCTCCAGCTCCTACGATGAGTACATGTAAATTTCTAAATCTTCCAAGGCCTTCTCTTCCTATAAGAAGCTCTAACCTGCTGAAGCGATGATTACGGAATGCCATTTTAAATCCTTATATATTCTTTAAGTGAAAGGGGATCCCCCTGAATCTTTTCTTAGTTACTTTTAAAAAATCTTTCCACAAAAATTTAAAAGGATTTAAAAAAAGAAAATATATAAATTTAATAAAGTTATAATTGATTTGTTATTCTATTAAATTTTGAGGAGCTTTTTGTATGGTGAGGCGTTTCCAACCTTTTATGGATCTTACTATGACAATTGCAGAAGCAAGTAAAAATAATGGAATTGAAAAAATCCACCCTATAAAAGGAATGAAACCAAAAACCCATGCTAAAAAATAAAAAATAGAGGCAAACCAAAAGGTTTGAATTTGCCAACGGTAGTGATGGTCAAGCCAGCTTTCTTTAACCTGTGTTCTAAATAGGTATGTGATTATCAAAGGAATTAAAGAAAAAAGACCGCCTGTAAAAACAGAAATAAGTTGAAGCACGTATACTACCATTGATACATTTTCGGTCATGCTTTTTGCAGGCAAATTATTTTGAGATGAATTTTTATAATAATCATTATGTTGCATAATCGTCCTCTATCAGGGCTGAAGTCGCGCCCAAGTGCTTTGAATGATATCGTGAATCTTGAGGTTTTGAAAGCATTTCAGACATTTTAGACATTTCTTCGGATAAGTTTTTAAAGGCTCCCAAAAGACTCCATTTATCGGATTGCTCTAAATCATTTAAATTTAGAGATTCTAATTGTATTTTTATTTTTTCTAAATTTTCTGTGATATGTCGTATATGAACTTTTTGAGTACTAGTATGCGTTAGGTTTGGTTCTTTCCCTAATGTCTTAGATACGATGTTTCTTAATGACTTCACACTTACACTTGTGGGAAGGTTTTCTAAAATTTTGTTACGTTGGTCACTAGGCACGGGTAACAAAGCTTTAAAATGCTCAAAGCCAAAATCGGTTCTTTGTTTAGAAGAAATATCAAATTCTTCCGCAACTCGAATATATTGGTTTGCTGTCGTATAATTCATATTTAAATTTTCATCACAAAAAGCTTTCCAGCCAACTTTATTGCCTTCATAAAAGCGCTCTTTTATTTCTCCAATTAATTTGCCTTTAAGAAAAAAAGCTTCTGTTTGTGCATTATCAATTCTATTTAAAAATGAAATATATTCATTTTTATCCCATTTATTTCTTTCTAGACGGAGGCGCTCAAAATTGTATTGTATTTTAGTCACTGTGTAGGCTAGATCTTTTTTTTCTACAATGGGACTTGATGGCGTGTTAACGCTATCTAAAATGAGCATTTCATTTTCATTTTTTGTTACTTCAATTTCTGCATTTTGTGATTGCAATTCTACCTTAGGTAATTCTTGCGGAGAAGTTTTAATTGAATGTAAATGAGATGAAATATTTTTTTCTTCATTTGCCGTATTTAAATTAGAATCTATTTTTTGGACTATTTCATTTTGTGATTCTGATGAATTTATTTTTTGTATTTGCTTATTTTCTTCTGGCTGAATTTCTGGTTCCGTTCTTGAAAATAAACCCCTAAGAGCTTTTTTAGGTTTTTGAATATCCATTAAACAATTTCCTCTCTATTTAAAATCAAAATGAAGTAATTTATTATTAAGCATTTATTTTTTCAGTTTGATGTGACGTCACATCAAATTATTCCACTTGCGCCTCAAATTTATTTTCAGAAGTAACAATAGGGATATCCATTTTATTATTTTGTAAGCATATTTCTTTACTTAAAGATAAGTAATCTTCTGCACCTGTGCAGGAAGGATCATAATTTAAAACAGATTTTCTTGCCTTCACCGCTTCAGCAAGTTTTACATTTTGACGAATACACGTTTTAAATACAGAATTTTTTAATAAATCTATGTTCATTACTTTATCAACAATTTCTCTAGATAGCTTTGTTCGTGAATCAAACATAGTAACAACAAGGCCTGAAATTTTTAACTTTGGATTTAATTCTTCTTTTATCAAGCTTATTGTTTCTAATAATAAATTTAATCCATCAAATGCAAAAGGATGCGCTTGTAAAGCGATTTGAACTTCATTAGCCGCATTCAATGCATTTACACTAAGTAAACCAAGGCTTGGAGGAGTATCTAAAATAATAAAATCGTAAAGAGGGTGAAGGGGGAGTAAAGCTTTTTTTAAGCGGTTTTCACGACCAATTTCGCCCGCCATTCTGCTTTCAAACTCTGATAGTTCAATTGAAGCTGGTGCAATATGTAAATTTTCATATTGAGTTTCTAAAATAACATCTTCAAGATTTGTTTTTTTAGGTTCTACTAATAATTCAAAGACGCTTTTATCAATATCATTTATATCAATACCAAGACCTGTGGTTGCATTACATTGAGAGTCTAAATCAACAACAAGCACTCTTTGACCTAATTTGGCAAGGCCAGCTGCGATATTTATTACTGTTGTTGTCTTGCCGCATCCCCCTTTTTGATTGCAAACAGAAATTATTCTTACCGAATTGGGACGCTCATACATTTTTGTCATTGCTTTTGGTATATTTGATTTTGTAGCACCAATTCTTTTTACTTTTTTTTCTGTCATTTTTTCTCCTAAAAGCAAGGTAAAATAAGATCTAGAGTTTATTGTTAATGGAAACGATTCTACATTATGCTTATCCTGTTATTGGTTTTGCTTCTTTTTAAAAAAGAAAACCTTTTTTATTATACCTTGCAAATAAACAGAATTGTCTTTCTGTGCTTGCTAAGTAACTAAGCAAAAAAGCGTCAAAATATTGACAGCACAAGTTTAGACTATTATTAAGGAACTATCATGTTTTATCCCAAACTTTTTTCTATTTTAGGCTTTTTTGGAGTCGCATTAGGGGCATTCGGTGCTCATGGATTGAAAGATAAAGTAACAATTGAAATGCTTGAAATTTGGAAGACAGCTACCCTTTATTTAATGATGCATGTAATTATTGGTATTTTATCCTCTTTTTTTACAATTAAAAAAAGATCACAATTTTGTTTTGCTTTTGGCGCTTTTGTATTTTCTTGTTCACTCTACTTACTCGTAATCTTAAATATGCCGATTTTAGGATCTATCACTCCAATTGGAGGAGTTTCTTTATTACTTGGTTGGATATTTCTTTTTTTAGATTTCAAAAAAAAATCTAATGTTTAATAAAGAAACTAAGAATGAAATTTAAAGAGGTACCATGATCTTCCGTAAAAATGATAAAGAATCTGGCTCAAAAAATAAGAATTATTCTCATAAGTTCGTAAAGAATTTATCCTTTCTTTTAACTAAATTATTTTATTTTAAAATGAAATCTGGTCCGCATGTCCAAGAAAAAACACACCACTGGTTTAGTGTTTTATGTCTTACAGGGGTAGATTATTTTTCCACACTTGCTTATCAACCCGGCATTGCTTTAATGGCGGTTGGTGCTTTAGCCCCCTTTTCTTCTTTACTCTTAGTACTAGTTACTTTATTTGGTGCCGTGCCCACTTATCGTGAGGTTGCTAAAAGATCATTTACGGGGCAAGGCTCCATAGCAATGCTTGAAAATTTGTTAAGCGGCTGGAGTGGTAAGTTTTGTGTTCTTGGTTTGATATCTTTTGCTGTTACTGATTTTTTTATCACTATTACTTTATCTGCATCCGATGCCGCAGCTCACATGGTTGAAAATCCCTATATTAGTACTTATGTGGGGCACTCAAATTTAGCAATATCTATAGTAATGGTTCTAGCTTTGGGAGCTGTATTTTATGTAGGTTTTAGAGAAGCCATTTTAGTCGCCATTTTATGCACAATTCCATTCTTGTTACTTACATTAATTGTAATCATAAAGGCTTCTCTAGTCATAATGAATGAGCCTATTTTAATTTATCAATGGATTTCAGATCCTATTTTTAAAGTAGACTGGTTTGGACTCTTTATCATTTCAGCACTAGCTTTTCCAAAGCTGGCCTTAGGGTTGAGTGGATTTGAGACTGGCGTTTCCGTAATGCCACTTATTAAAAATGGGAAATCTGACTTACAAGAAAGTCATAATAAGACAAATATTCCCGTGGAGAGAATTAAAGGAACAAAAAATCTACTTTTATTTTCTGCTTTAATTATGTCTGCCTACTTAATCACCTCAAGTATTGTTACGTCTATATTATTAAAGCAATCACAAGTTGCTGATGGGGGAGAAGCCTCAGGAAGAGCGCTTTCCTTTTTAGCCCATAAATATATTGGGAATGGATATGGAACTGTATATGATTTTTGTACAATCATTATTTTAGGTTTTGCAGGGTCTTCTGCTTTAGCTGGTCTATTAAATATTATTCCACGTTATTTACCACGTTTTGGTATGGCTCCTCAATGGGCTTCTTTCAGAAGACCTTTGGTAGTTATCATTACCCTAATTAGTACAATTATTTTGGTGGTATTTAATGCAAATGTAAATGCACAAGCGGGAGCTTATGCTACAGGTGTTTTGGCTCTCATTTTATCTGCGGCAATTGCTGTAACCTTGTCTATTAAAAAAGAACTTAAAGTCAAATCTTCAAAAAAATTAAGATTCAAAATTATTTATTTCTTTTTAGTATCTATAGTGTTTACTTATACTTTAATTGATAATGTAAAAATCCGACCAGACGGATTAGTAATAGCTTTTATCTTTTTCATTGCCATATTATTAGCGAGTGCAATAAGCCGTTGGCGTCGTGCTTTTGAATTGAGAGTGGAGTCTCATAATATTATTGGTGTAGAGTCTGAAAAACTTTGGGAAGAAATCAAAAATAAAAAAGTAAATTTAGTTCCAATTTCATTTGGTGATAAAAAATGGTTTAAACACAAAGAAGATAAAATAAAGGAACATTACAAATGTGAAGCCCCTTTGGCGTTTTTAACCATTTCCCTTCGAGATGATCGCAGTGAATTTGAGACTCCTTTAGTTATCAAAGTATTAAGAATGTATAATGATGCAAATAATTATTTAATCGAAGTTTCTGGAGCTGTAGCTATTCCAAATACCGTTGCTTATATCAGTGAGCAGATAGATCCTATTGCAATATATTTAGGTCTTGCACGTAAAAACGCAATGGAGCAGGCTATTTTTTATGTTTTATTTGGTGAGGGAGAAATAGGAATTTTAACATATAAAGTACTTGTTCAGTATTGGGAATCTACTGAAGAAGACGATGTTCGTCCTGTCATCTTTTTAATGTCAGAGTAATGTAAAATTAATATAAATTAAAAATACTTTAATTAAATAAACATCTCCTCTTTTTAAAGAGGAGGTGTTTTTATAAATATATTTAAAAAAATATTTTAACTGAGTCTGTTTCTTAAAATTCGTTACTTTTGTTGTAAATATAGAATTAGAAAAATTTCTAATTCTATATTTTTATTTGGCATAGATTTTGCTTTTACTTCAATATCGCGATTATTTTAATTGATACCAAAATTTTATATCACCAGGAATTAAATTTTTAAATTCATTAGATCTATGAGGATTTTTTATTCATGACTAATTTAAAAATTGAATCTAGGTTCAATGACTTTAAAGCAAAAAGACTCGAAAAAAAGAAGCAAAAAAAAATTTATAAAAATAAGATTTCAAAAGCAGAAATTATAAAAGAAGTTATATTAGATCCTAGTGAACTTTATTATTATTATTCATCTTTTAAAGAATTATGTGTAGCATATTACTCTTCTATAGTTTTTTTGAATGAGAATGATGTTCGTTATTTAGAAAAAATTTATACAAATCGAAATCAAAGAGACAATTTAATAGCAATTGCTTTTAATATGAAAACTGCTGATATACATGAAAAACTAATATCTAGTTTTGAAACTAACATTAAAGGCAATACAGATAACCATGGTTTTTTAGTAATTTGCGAGAATTCTTCTGCACCTATTTTTTCTCTTTCTTCTTATGAAAATTTTCTTAATAAATTAAGTAAATTTATTAATGAAAATGAATTAGAAAATTTCACTCAATTTTATATTAAGTTTCATGAAAAATTTAAGAAAATAGCGGAAAGCCGAAACATGGATGATAAATTTCGCTATCATAAATGTTTCACAAAGGCTGAGCTATTTAACATGTTAGCTGTAACTTTATTAGAGTTTTCTTCTGTTGCTCTAACAATTGCTTTTCCTCCTTATGCTGCTGTTACAGGAACAATTACAGCTTTTGCTATTATTTCTGCAATAAATGGAGGGAGAAGAGTATTAACTCCTTTTGCATCTAGAGCTTATTTTATAGTTAGAAAAGATGTTTATTATGGAAAGAGTTTTCAAAGTCCTACAGAATTATATGAACCTTTAAATTCAAATAATGGATTAAGTCAAAATTCAAATGGTTTTCTTATTAATTCATTTTCTAAAAATAAATATGAAATTGAATTAAATAATCTAAATAAAATGAATAAAGTATTAAGCGAAATATCTAATGTGGCAACTCGTAATGGATTAGTTAATTTTAACTTATCGTCATTATTTCATTATTATATTAATTTAGTAGAAAAATTTGATCATGATTTATCTCAAACTGACTTTAAAAAATCTATATTTCATAAAGGAGAACCTTATGAAAAAGAATTTCAGGAATTAGAGAATATATATTATAAAACAATGAATTACTCAAGATACATGAAAGCTTTAAAAACTCCTTTATATGCTCAGTTGGGCTCAATAAGATTAAGTTTACTAAAATCAATTCAGGTTCTATTTTCACCTGAATCTACATTTTCTGTGTTTTGTAATAATCATATAGTAAATTCGTCAAAATCAAATAAAGAATACTATAGAACCACTATAGAAAATAAAATCAAGAAAAAATACAAGTCAATTAATGGATTTGATAGATCAGTTTATACGGATCTTATTTTTTCAACAATTGTTTCTGGAAAATTGAGTCCAGATAAATCAAAAGAGTTTTTACAGGGATTGGATAACTTAGTAAATAAAAAAGACTACGGCCAAGAAATGAAAAACTGGTTTAAAGATTTATCACATCCAACTTCATTAGGAAGAAAAGGCGTAGGTATTTTAGGAAATTTAGGTTGGATTTTTTATGGTACTTCCGAAACAGCTTCCAATCCTTTAAAACAATTTAATAGTGATTCTAAATATTATTTTCAAATTGGTGGTGCCATTTTATACAATTTAGTACTTGGTATTACTTATGTAGCAAATGATAGAAAACCTTCTAAAAAACTAGAATTTGTTACAGATATTATGAAATATACTATGTCTACTATTTATATGGGAGAATGTATAATTGGTCTAGTTAATTATATAGGAGTTTGGAGTGGAAAGTTAGTAAACACAACGCTTTCTAATTTTGCTGCTTCGCCATTTGGATTGATCGCAGATGTAGGTATTTCTTATGCCTCTCATAAAATTGACCAACATGAAAAAAAAATGTGGAATAAAATTGTTGAAGATTATGTTGAATATAGAGAAACAGAAATGGAATTGAGAAATAAACCAGAATCTGAAACAAATTTATTCAATGGTATATCCCCTAATGCACCAAGAAAATATTGGAGACCTGCATTTGATTTTTTTAAAAAACAAGATAAAAATGCAGTTAATTATATGAAAAATATTTCTAAAATTTATAGTGATAAACTTGGGAATATAAGTCAATTAGCAATTGAGGTAAATAAAGATATTATAAGCTTGGTAAAGAAAGTAGAAAAATTTAATGAACAAAAAACGAATTATGTATTTAAAACAAGTTTTAAAGAAAAATACTTTAAAAAAGTTGATTATTCAGAAGATAAAATAATAGAAGATTATACAAAATTATTTACAAAAATTATTGCATTATCTGGAGAAATTGAATCCTATGATTATTATTTAAACAATTTTGTAGATGGTTTTTTAACTGAAGTTGATTATTCTTTACAACTTTATATGTCTCTATTGATAGATAATATTAAAGATCCAAAACTTCATGAACTTTCAAAGTTTGGAGAAATTGAAAAAATTGCGAATGTGGTTTTCGAACGAAAATTTTATGAGGTAACAGAACTTTAAATTAATTATTCTCAAAAATATAAACTATTTTTAAGTTTATATTAGAGAAATTTTTAGTTGCTAATTCAATTTCTTGTTCAATCCATTTTTGTGGTACATTTTCAATAATTGGAATTGCTAAAGTCATGATTTGCTTAGAATTGCAATGATCTATTAGAGATAAAATGGTTTTTCTCATAGTATCCTGTTTTAATCTTTCTTGCCAATTATTTCTTATTGTCATGGCAATAATGTGATTTGTTCCAAACAAAGTATTAATAGGATAATAATATGATTGATAAGGTTCGAAATGTTTTCTTAAACATGAACGAGCATATTCTCTATAATAGTCAGGCCATATTTTTTTAATTTTTTTTGTTAACAAATCATGACTTAATCCAATACTGTTTATTGGATGCGCTAAAGCTTCAGGATAAAGATCAAAAATATTATCAACAAATTGAAATATCATATGATTCCTTTTTAACTTTTGATCCTTACTGATATATAATTAATAATTAAAGATAGCAAGGAGGCGGCGCTTCCAAGCCAAAGTCCGTAACCAATTCTTATTTGATTTGTTGCAAGTGAAACAACTCCAAACATTTCTACAGGTAGGTTTTTAGCTATCATGGTTTGGTAACCTATTTTTGCCAATTCATAAAAATAAATTGCGCATACAAAAAGTGAAAGAAAAAGCATTGTGTATAAAAAAAACTTTCGAATTTTATTCGTTTTAAATAAAATATAAGAAATGGCAATTAATAGAAACGAAAATAAAAATATAAAATATGCTGGTTTCCCTCCTATATCCATTCCTGTTTTGGAGCCTACACCGTAGGACATCCAGGGTAGTAACGGGCATGTAAGCGTAATTAATGAAAAAAGATTAATAAGATAAAACTTTAATTTGCTCGATTGATTCATTCCTGCAAGCCCCTTTTTGAAAATACCTAAAACGGTACCTTAGTCACGGAAAGTATAGCTTTTTTTTTATATTAAAAAAAGTATAAAAATTATAAACTAGTTTGTTTTATTGAATTTATTTCTTTATTTCTTTTATTTTTTTATGAATTAATTTAGTATATCATGATTTATATGGGTTTTATTTGCTATTTTTTACCCAAAAATTATAATTTAATTTAGTGAGTTCATTGTATTATGTACTATCTTTTTTTTATGACGGTATTTTTATTGGCCTTCTCTCCAGGACCAAACGTAGTACTTATGATTAATAATGGTTTAAGATATCAATTAAAAGATGCTATTTTTGCAATTTTTGGTATTTTATCTGGGTTAATCATATTTGCCATTATTAGTTCATTCACAGTTCAAGGTGTCTTTAAATTTTCAGCTAGTTTTTATACATACTTAAAGGTTATTGGAGCCTTTTATCTTATTTATTTAGGAATTAAAAATATTTTTAGTAAAGATAAATATAAATTTGAAAATCTGCAATCCATTATAAGACCAAATAAATTTAAATTATATTATGAATCTTTAATTTGTTGCTTAACGAATCCAAAAGTTTTATTTTTATATATAGCTTTATTACCTAATTATATTATAAATGAAAAAAATATTTTAATGCAAATTTTTACTTTATCTTTTATTCAAATTTCAGTAGTAGTTTTTTCAATGTTTACTTATTTGATGATAGCAAATAGGGCTTCAAAGTTTTTATTAACTAAAATACATTATATCCGCTATATATCAGGAAGTGTAATGATATTATTAGCGTTATCTCTTTTGGCAACAATTTAGTACAATTTAATTTATATATTTTAGTCAAATGGAACTTTAGCTTTTTCATGAACTCGTTCTAGTACCAGAGTTAATTTTAAAATAAGATTATCAAAGTTATTCTTCGTATGACACCAATCAGATTGATTACAGTGTAATACAGAAAATCTATTATTAATTCTTTGATTTAAAATGTAAGAATAATTTTCAGGACGAATGAAATTATCAGTAGATCTTAATGAGAATAAATAATTTTCAGATTCTTTTTGAAAGAGAGTTTTTTCCTCAAGAATATAGTGTCCAGCTCCATCGTTTTTCAAGTAATTTTTATTAGAATAACTTGTATTTAAGAATTTTATATAAAATTGATCATCTGCATAAATAAAAGTTCCACAGCTGTCTAAATTTTTAGGTTCTATTGTAAAAATAGCATTTGCAATATGGGATTGATAAAAAGATTCTTTTAGGTAATTGCTATTATTAAATAGTGAATTTGTAGCAATGATAATTCCTGATCTATTTTCATTTGATTCTAATCGATTTGTTGTAAAAATAAATTTATCACAATATTTTATAGGGTATCCTAAAATATTTAAAACTTGTTTATATGGATTATAAGTTGTATTTTCTTCAGCTATTACTCTAAAAGATACAAATAAAATAATAATGATATAAATAAATTTCATAATTAATTCCTTTATATAGATTTTTTAATTTGGATGTAAACTTAAATCAAGTTTAAACAATGTATTTTGTAAAGTCAATCGTTTTTATTTGTATTCAATTTAATTATCATTAATTTTATTTTAAAAAATATCAGACTAATTCATATAAATATTATGTCTAATATGATTAAATATATTTTAAATTAGTTTCTTGCCAATGTCATGTAGAAGCCTATATGGCTTATCTTAGTTTATCCTTAATATTAATCTATGAATTAAAAAAAATAAATAATTTAATTGGGAATCATAAAATTATAAATACTAATTAAGTAAAATATTTGAAATTGTTTTAAAAAATATAATTAATTATGATAAATAATTATATTTTTTTATTTTTAATTTTGTAAAATTTATGAAATTTGACATTTGCTATGTCGATTTTTATTTGTATGATTACAATGATCTTAATCTTATTTTGACTAGAATCGAGAAAATAAGTTATATTAAATTTTTAAATAATATTTATATTATAAATCATGAAAGCAATAATTATGAGTAAAATGAAATTAATAAAAACATATATGTTATTTATGAGTTCTTCTTTTTCTTTATATTCTTATGCTAATTGCCCAAGTATTTCAGAAATTGTATCTAAAGAAGATGGTACACATATTGCACGCACTAAAAATGGAAATTGGACTCAGTTTATAAATTATCAAGCTTATAATAATAAAAATGACAATATAAAATCTCTTGGCTTTCATTATGTATTTGGTCTAAAACAAATTGATGAAACAAATTATTTTAGTCAGATGGTTTGTATTTATCGTTTATTAAAAGAAAATAATCAATATATTGTTCTTTTATCACCAAAAAATAACAAGTATGAAATATCCTTCCCAATAGAATTTAAAAATTCAAATGAATGGAGAAAAATTCAACCTTCAAGAGCTGTATGTGTACCGAATCCTTTACTAGACCAAAATATCAATATAATGAATCAGTGTGAATTTAAAGAAATTGAATAACCATATTGAGAATATGAAATTAGAATTATTAATTCATTAATCTATATTTAATTTTCGAATTGTTTGATCTATGCCTAGATCGTTTTTATAAAGAGATGTTTCTTTTTTAGTTGTGCAATTTTCCATATTTAAATCACATTGCTGTTTTTTAATATTAAATTCCCCTTCATAAAAAGCTCCACTCTGATTACGAAATAAAAACCAATCATCCCATATGCTGTTAGCCTGGTGAATATATAAATATTCAACGCCAAATTGTTCTATACATTTAGTCGAAATTTCTTTTAATTTTTTTTCATCATTAACAATAAAATAAAGTTGAGTAAATATTTTGTATTGTGAGTTCGCAAAAAAAACCTGCTTATATTCAGCCCATCTTCCTGTTAATTTATATTTACTTATTAAATTTTCCTTAAGCCATTTCCACTTGTAACATCCATTTGAACAAATAATGTTAGAAGTTGATTCGTAATCCTGTATATCGTGATGAATATATTCCATTGCTTTTACTTGAAATGGTAAAAAATAGAGGCTTGAAATTAATATTATTAAAAGTAATTTTTTCATGATATATCTATTTTTTCTCATTTATCTTAATTAAGAGATTAATTATAGTTTTGTTCATTGTATTTTATATCAATACTTCAATTATTTTAGTAACATTTATTAAATATAAAATATAATGTTGGTTGGAATATTTCTTGCATATAATTATTCATGTTTGTTGTATTCATTGAATAAATTAATGACATATTTTTTTCTGGAAAATATATCCATTTAGAAATAAACCCTAATGTTCCTCCTGAATGTGTATAAAATCTTGATTGCAGTTTAGAATCATATTTAGCACCCAAGCCTAATCCATACCCATTCATATTTTCATTATTAACTCCGTTTATTAATGGTTTTCCATTTGTAGTATCAACTAAAGAAACAAGTTCTTCATATTGTTTTTTTGCAAGGAGTTTTGAATTACCATTTTTGTCTTGTTTTAATAAAGCGTGAAAATATTTATTTAAATCATTTACATTACTTGTAATTGAACCTGCTGAATTGCCCCAAGACATAGAATAATCTATAACTCCCACCCCATTTGTTAAATAAGGTGAAAATTGTGATTTTTCATCTCCAAAATAATAACCATCCATAAGATTTTTTACTTCATATTTTGGTACATTTGTTTTAGGGAAAGTCTCAATATAATAAGTATGATTTAATTTTAAAGGTCTAATAATTCTTTCATTTATTTCATGAGATACGGAATGATTTGTAACTTTTTCAATGATTTTTCCAAGTAAGACATAGTTTGTATTTGAGTATTTCCAATTACTCCCAGGATTAAACCAAAGTTCTTTATCTTTTAAATGATCTAATATTTCATCTGATGTTATCAATCGAAAAGGATTTTTTCCAACTTCTTTGTTTATTGTATCATCATCATTCGCAAAATCGATAATTCCACTTGTCATATTTAATAATTGTTTAATTTTTATTTTATTCCATTTTGGATATATATTTCCAAGAAAATCTTCGACTGTATTTTCAATACTTAATTTATTTTCAGCTTCTAACTGTAAAAATACAACGGAAAGAAAAGATTTTGAATTACTTCCAATTTGAAATAAACTTTGATTTGTCACTTGAAATCCAAATTTACTTTGTAATCCCGAATTAATAATGAATTTTTTTCCGTTTTGATATTTATCACACTGAAAAAGTAATGGAATTCCTGTAACAAATGTAGATGAAGAGTTTTTTGCTATGTATATATCTAAAGTATTTTTGATGTCATCTAAATTTGATATTTCATTAGAATTGTAACTATTATTGTTTTTTTCATTAAAGAAATCATAAAATTGATTTTGTATTTTATATTCGCTTGCATAAAAATTGTTTGTAAAAAATAATCCAAATAAACAAGATAAAACTTTGTATTTCATTTTTGTCCTTTCATTTAATAAAAATTTTATATGAAAAAAATAATTATTGTTATTAATATAGAAATATCTATTATTTTATTTATAAATATTAAACGTTAATCCCACCGCTCACTTCTATACGTTGACCATTGATCCAGCTTCCAGCATCTGAGCAAAGAAAAGCAACAACGCCTCCAATATCTTGGGTTTCACCCACTCTACCAAGAGGCGAGAAAGAACTAAGTAAACCTTTAATTTGTGGATTATTACGTATAATTGCATTATTAAAATCAGTTTCAACAGGTCCTGGAGCCACCACATTTGCTCGTATTCCTTTAACACCATATTCTTTTGCGATATATTTAGTTAAAACTTCAATCGCTCCTTTCATTGATGCGTAAACTGAATAACCTGGATTTGAAAATCTTGTTGTACCTGAAGATAAATTAATTACTCTGCCACCGGAATTCATGAAGTTTAGAATATGTTGAGTTAGAAAGTAGACACTTTTAAAGTGAACATTCATAAATTCATCAAAAATTTCTTCTGTTACTTTTTCCATTGGTACAGTTGCACCCATTCCTGCATTATTTACTAAGAAATCTATTTTTTCTTGGTTCCATTCGCTTTTAAGAAGATCTTTTAAAGATTCAATAAATGGATTGATAGATTTAAAATTGTTCATGTCTAGCTTCATTGTTCTGGCTTTAATTCCAAAAGATTCTGTTTCTTTAGCTACATGAAGTGCTTTTTCTTCTTGATCTCGATATGTAATGATTAAGTCTGTCTTTGCTTCCGCAAGACGTAGGGCTATCTCTCGACCGATTCCTCGGCTTGCTCCTGTAACAAGAGCAATTTTTTTAGTCATGATAATTGACTCCTAATTTAAAATAATTATTTTTTCACAATACAATAGAATGTTGTCATATTCAATAAGATACTTACTTCAAAGCATTTGAAGTTTAAATAAATTTACGAGTTTGCCATTTTAACTTAATGTGATCCAACTATTTTACTTATGTTGTATATCTCTATAAAATAAAATTAAATTTATCGTACATAATGGATTTTAATAAAATTGATGGAGAGCATTTAAAATGAATGTAAATAAACTTGCATTTCAAAAAAAATATGGACCTTGGGCTATAGTTACAGGAGCCTCAGATGGCATTGGTCGAGCAATGGCAATTGAAATTGCTAATTTGGGGCTGAATTTAATCATTGTGGCACGAAATCACGAACGTTTAGAAGCTTTGGGAAATGAAATACAAAAGGAATATAAAGTAACTGTTAAAGCAATAGCAATTGATCTTTCTATCATAAATTCCGTTAAAAACTTAAATTCGCAAATTGAAGAATATGAAATTGGATTGTTTGCTGCAATCGCTGGTTTTGGAACGTCAGGTTATTTTTTTAAAGCGAACATAAATGATGAATTAAATATGATAGATGTGAATTGCCGAAGTGTTGTAGAACAAACTTATTATTTTGCGAATAAGTTTATTTCTCAAAAGAGAGGTGGAATTATATTAATGGGTTCATTAGTAGGCTTTCAAGGTGTTCCATTTGCTTCTAATTATTCAGCAACTAAATCTTTTATTCAAAATTTTGCAGAAGGGATCTATTTTGAATTAAAGCCATTTGGTGTCGATGTTCTTTGTTCAGCCCCTGGTCCTGTTCTTTCGGGTTTTGGAGCCCGTGCTAAAATGAAAATGGGGAACTCTTCTTCTCCTGAAGAGGTTGCTAAAGAAACAATTTTAGCATTAGGTGAGAAGCTTACAGTTCGTCCTGGATTTTTATCTAAATTTTTAGGTTGGTCTTTAATTATTTTACCTAGATTACTTAGAATTTTAATAATGAGAATGATTATGAATAATATGATTCAATTAAACTCGAAGTAATGATTCTATTCTTTTTTTTAAAAATATCAAAGTTAAAAGTCTTAATAAATAATTTATATTAGTTGGCTTAAGATATTGTAATGAAATAAATTTAAAATATTGATCTATTTTTTTATTTTTTGTTTTTATTTTACTTAAATAATTAAAAATAACTTAACATGATGTTTTTAAATAATTAATGCTTGTTTGTTATTTTTATATAACATAATATTTTATTATAAATAATTGTGGTTACAAAAAATTAAATACATAAAAATAATAAACTAGCTTTATTTTTTTATGTATTTAATTTTATCTAATAAAGTATATTCTAAAAAATGTGAAATTTAATCAAAAGAGTTTAAAGTTTTGTTAAAAACATCAGGTCCTAATTCTTCAGATAATGAAAAATTTGTCTATTAACTTTATTTTATCCAAGACAGCTATTAATATGTTTTCTCTTTTAATATTTCTGAAATAAAATATTTTAGGACAAGAAATCTTCGATCTAAAAAAAAGTGATTTTTCCATTGAGAAGGTGAAAATAAAAATTTATCATCGGTGTAAACTTTTTTTATTAAAATTTGAGGGTATATACCAATGAAACTGAAACTGATTTTGGCGTTCTCCACAACTTATTTTAGCTTGGTATCTAGTTTAGTTGCATTTGCAGGAAATAATCAAAAAAGTGTACGTTGGACTTATAAAGAAGATAACAATAGTGACTTCGTACACATCATTGATGTGATCAATCAAAAAACTGGTTTTGCCCTTTCAGTCTCCGATTTTTCGATGTTGGAAAGTCGTAAACTTGCAAAGTACAATTATCTCATGCTCACTCAATTACAAAATGGTTTACCAATTGAGGGGAACACTTTACGTATCTGGACGAATAACCAAGGAGAGCTTTTCCAGGTTGAAGCTCAAGTGAGCGATAAATCTTCTTCTGAGTTATCAAAACAAAGTCTCTCCATGAGTCCAGAGACCGTTCAAGCACTTCTTGCATCTGACACAACAATGGATTTAGTGCGAAAAGAAGTTTTTAACCATCCTGATGATAAACAGATTCGAAATGTGCAGTGGAAAGATGTAATCGAAAAAGATAAGGTTCTCCGTATTGTTAAAGTTAAAGGAAAGCGCGGAACACACCTTATTAAAATTGATCCTATTGGAAAGAAAGTTGTTGATCATCTTTATGAAGAGTTTCCAAACGCGGACAATGACATCAAGACGATAAGTATTCCTGTGCACATTTATCCAATTTATGAAGAAGTTGAGAAAACCAATGAACTGATGCCTCGTGTACCTGCCTATTTACGCAATCTAGTTAGCAAGATCCACAAAGCGGATTCGGATCCTTACTCACCCCTTCGTAGTATGAAATACCTTTATTCCATGCTTGATCCATTTAAAGGATTAACCGCTGCTGGTCGCAAAGATGGTTTTTGGGCTCCCACATATGTTAAGAGACAAGGAAATGCAATTCTAAATTCATTACCATTGGTTGATAACAATTTTGCTTCTGGTTTTGTACTTGAGGGGAAATTTACTTCAATCAACATTCATCCTGAAGCAATTAAGCAATTCAACGGGAAGTTATCTTTCAAACCGAAATTTTCAGGGCAGTTCCGTTTTGATTACCGTGACGATGAAATGATTCCAACCGCTACTTACCACGGCAAACCATTTGCTTCACGCAAAGAAATTGAGCATGTCGACGCTGTTCGTCTTCCTGATAATAATGTTCTTGAGTACTTGAACAATGGTTTCGACAGCATCCAAGTTTACTGGGCTGTGGATCAATTATTTGAGACGCTACATAAAAGTGGGTTTAATGATCCAGAATTATCTACAAGACCGTTCCATGCATTCTTATATGACCCCGATATTTCCATGAAAAATAATGCCTATTATACCGACGACACAATTAATTTTACAACTTATTCTCCCAATCAAGGTAACATGGCCCGTGATAATACCACGATTTGGCACGAACTTGGTCACGGTGTTATGGATCGTTTGATGGGAGATTTTATTAATTTAGCAGGTACCGGTGGACTTAGTGAAGGTATGGCGGATTTTGTTGCCCAAATGGTATTGCACGATGTTACGGGCGCAAGTTCATTCCCAGGTTTATCCGACATGCGTATTATTAACCAAACAGGATTTTTCTTGACCAACGAAGTGCATGACGATGGCGAAGCGTTTGGTGGTACCATGTATGATATTTTAACATCTTCAGAAAAGAAATTTGGAATCTATAACGGACTTCAAATGATGACGGACTTAACTTTAGATGCGATGCGACTTAGTAGAAATCACCCAGCTCTCGGAGAAAAAGAATGGTTTGATCATATGCTATTTGCTGATGAACTTGGCAATGGTAATGTTCGTAAAAGTGGTGACCTTAGGCCGCTCATTCTTGCTGCGTTAGCAAAGCGTAATTTTAGTATGGATAGCAATTCTCACGCTGAATTTGTTTTCAAAGCGAATGGTAATGATGTGATTGCGGGGCAACCTGGTTCACGTTCTAAACCTATTCCTATTACATTGAAACCTGGTGATACAAAAGCTTTCAATCTAACTGTTCAATTAAAAAATTCTGCATTCTACAAATTTAAATTTCCAGTGAAAGTAAGAGTTAGTTTAGACGGTGGGCCGATTCAGGGTGCAATACACTGGAAAGATGAAGAGCGTTCTCCTATTGTTTACACTCTGAAATCTGAGGCAGATATTGCAAAGATTCCTCTCGTAGCAACAGGAAAATGTGATGAGATTAATCGTGATGATGGAAGTTGTGTGGATTATGCATCGGTGCAGATTCTAAATGATGGACAAGATGTAACCAGCAAGCCACAGGCAAAGAAACGTTTTTATTTAAGGATGAAGCCATTAAAAACGAATAATATTGGATTTAATATGTAGTCGTCTTCACTCAAAAGGAATCACTTTAACCTCTCAAAATAAAGATTAAAAAGCCACTAAATATAATCATATTTATATTTGGTGGCTTTTTAAATATGAAAAAAATATAAAATTTTTTTTTGAACACTAATTTGACGCTACATTTGAGTTATTACATATTTTTTGTCAATGTTAATTTAGAAATAAAAGAAAAAATAAATAGATTTACAGGAGAATATAATGCTGTTTATAAAGAGAAGTATAGCAAGTTCTATCTTTAGTGCTGTTACTTTAATTGGTGCGCAATTTGTTTTTAATACCCAAGCTCATGCATGGAGTCACTTTAATGGTGAATTTCAAGTTTGTAATAAAATGAATGGAGCATTTCAAGTTAAAAAAACTGGTTCTTATCAAATGAATACAAGAGATCATGATTCAGCAAATCAAATCATAAATGCGCACTCTTGCGAAAATATAAAATTCTGGGCTCAATGGAAATCAAACAGTGATGATTATGATGATGCTATGGATTTTGATGTGATTCATAATGGAGAAACGGTAGGACATTTTACAATAAAAGTTCTTGCCAGAGTTAATTTTGCAGGAAGACTTTATTATGGTTTAAGAAAGGGGCATTCGAATTTTGTTAAATTAATATCGGAGGGAGGGAGTAACGCTGTTGATATAAAAATAGGAAGAATCGAATTTGATGATTAAAATCATCATACAAATTCTTGAATATCAATATTTTTATTTAATTGTTTCTTCAATTCTCTGCTATTCTTGTTCATAATGTAATATAAGAAGAAAAATACAACAATTTTTTAGAATGTTTCAAATACTCATTTGATTTACTTTTTCAGCTATTCTATTACCAATGATAAAGCATGAATTGGAATCTAAATGTATACCATCTATTAAGCTCGATTGAATATAAAGCCCCGCATCTAGGAATTCACATTGCATTTCAATAGATAAATCGAAATATAATTTTGATAATTCTTTTGATTTTCTTATCGCATCAAAGTTAAATTCAGGGTGTAAATTTTCAGTAATTGGTGGCGGGCAAATAATTAAAATTTTAGGTGCACATGCATTTTGCCCCCACACGGATTCTTTTATAAAAGCAACAATTTTTTGCAAACCTTTTTTAATTTCAAAGGTAGCTCGATTAAATTGTTTTTTTGTATCATTGGTTCCAAGCCATAGAATAATTAAATTAATTGGATAATGAATTTCAAGGCTACATTCTAAAAGAGTAAATCCATTTCTAAATGGTCTACCCGGATTTATTTCATCTAAATCTGTAGTACGACCATTTGTTCCATCGTAAAATACTTCATACTCAACACCTAGTTTCTCCTGCATAATGGTTGTCCAAAGTTCATTTTTGTTATGTCTTTTTACTAATTTTGTTTTGCTATTATAGCTTCCTGGTACAAAACCCCAAACATTAGAATCGCCGTAGCATAATATTCTTTTCATTTTTTTCTCTTATATTGATTCATGAATGTTAATATTTAATTTTAATTTGTTCTATAAATTATAAATTCACCAAAAGGAAACTCTTTCATTCTCAGGAAGTGTCATTGGATCTCCTTTTTTACAAGAATAAGTGTCTTCGAAATCTTTTGAGAGCTTTAAAATATTATTTACTCTGAATTCGGGAGAAGAATGAGTATCGTTTTTAGCTCTTTTATCATTGTAAACTGGTAGAGAAACTTCACAATATAATTTGGCATAGTTTATGAAAAATTCTTTTTGAAGGGGAATATAGCTTTTGTATTTAACAAAAAATAAAACTTTATATGTTGAATTAAGTCCAATATAATCTGCTATATTTTCTCTTAAACTAGTTTCTCCTTGTCCTCCATATTTATTAAATAAATTTATCATTTTATTTTTATTTTTTTCATAAATTTCTTTTTCGCTATCATTTGTAAATGAAAGAAAATTTTCTGTTTGTTCTTTAAATTCAATGGAATGAGCAATTTCATGTGCAACAATGAAACCTAAGGTACCCATCATGAATTGAAGAGATTGAAATTTGTTAAATTCATTAATATAAAGTCCTGATGGCAAAAGCGATAATTGATTTGAAAAAATTTTAAACTGGATAGAATCTTTAAATAAAGAGTTTCTCCATATGTTTGCATCGTCTAATTTTTTCATATTTTCTAACATTGAAGATATTTTATTTTTTTTCAAAATGGATAAATTTTTAAGATAATGGGTAGAGCTTAATTGATCTATCTTTTCAAATTGCCATTGCTCAAATATTTCTGGAAAAGTATTTTGTAATTTGATACTTCTAATTTTATAAATGGCCTTATCTTTTGTTTCTTGAGACATCCAAGAATTTTCTTTGATATTTTTAATTGTTCCTTTTTTGGCAATATCAAAAATAAACTGAGTTACTTTTTTATTAAATAATTGTTTATTTTCTTTAATAAAAAGATAATTAATATTTTGTTCGAAGTATTCGTAAATTTCTGAATAAGCTTCTTGTTCTAAATTGTAATTTCTACTTTTAGCCAACTTTACATCACTAAATGTATTATAATAATTTATTATTATATGGTACGCGGTAAGGATTACTACAGAAATGGGCCACGGAAAGAAATTGATACTTTAATAAACATTTTATGCCAAAACTCATCATGAATATTAGATTCTGTCATTTTGATTTTGGCATGAGTTATGGCACAAACTTTTCATTGATTTATCATGAAGCAATTTATCTATTTTTCTACTGCCAAAAACCACCGTTTATGTCGGATTTGATTTGAAATAAATCTAATTAAACAAAGTGGCCCATTTCTGTAGTAATCCTTACCGTGTACCTATTATTTCTATTTCAAATCTGAATTATTTGCAATAAAAAAATGCGGTTAATCGACCGTAAAATTAATTTTTATGATTGAGCGTTTTTTAAAAAATATTGATATCTGAGTAATATAATTTTAAATTATTTCAAACAATCAACACTAATTTTATTAGATTCTATTATAGCTTTATTCTTTTTATCATCAAAAATAATTTTGAATATTATGCCTGGAACTATAAATAAACAATAACCAACTCCAGTTATAGTTCTATATGTGGATATATTTTCATTATAATCAACTTTTGGAATCATTTTTTTTCTAAGTTCATTTATTAAACATTTTTCGTTTTCATTTTGTGCAATTTTGCATTGAATGCTTTCGCCTGATAAATTATTAACAGAAGTATTTCCAGTATTTATATTATAATTGCTACCGTTTAGATTGGTTGAAGTTACTCCTGATAACACAAGTCCTTTTAATGCACATGATTCTTCATAAGTATAATTAATAGGAGTGGCGCAGCTTGTTAATAACAAAGTAATTATTATAAAAACCGATAATATCTTTATTTTAAAACTAATTTTCATTATTTAACACCTTTCTTAACAATTTTAAAAAATTATAATTAAGTAATATAACATTTTTGAATTTATTAATATGCAATAATTTTGACGTATTATACACATAATCATTTAAAATTTTAATCTTATTTAATTTTAATTATTAAGAAATTTAATCAAGTAAAATTATGAATTATTATCTTTAAATTTTTTTATAAGTTTATTTGCTAATATTTTGTCTTTTTCTTTTTTATAATTATTAATATTCTTTATTTCATTTTTATGAAGAACTATATCATCGTCAATAATGCAATCAATTTGAAATTTTTCTTCTTGTTTATTATAAAATATAATATCTATTCTTTTTAATTCCTCAAAAGTCATACCAACTTTTAAAGTATTACTAATCTCAATTGGGGTTACTTTTGATATTTTATTATGCTTGTCAAATTTTATTCTATATTCTTTACCGTCAAATCTAACATTGTATTTTTTATTAGCTTCTACATTAAAATCCTTATCATATGAAGCATCTTTATAAAACCATCTATTATCTTTATTATGTAAATTTGACATAGATCCTCCTTTTTATCCGCAAAAATCAAATTATTATAAATTTTATATTCGTCATATTTTAAAAATAATTACATAATCATTTAAATTCAATAATAAGTCAGCCTTGGTATACATTTTCGGGGATTCTTGCAAAAATCAGAGTTTTGAGAAGTGAAACTTGAAAGTAGGCTTAAGTATTTGATTTTGTTTTTATAATTTGAGTTTAATTTTTTGACTGTGGGGTTATGATGATAAAATATTTTTAGTGGTATTTTTAAATGCCTAATAAATTAAAGGATAATTTTAATGTGTGATAAAAAATATTTTAATGGAAATAGAATGGTGATGGCAGCTCGCTATACTTATAATAATGATGTAACTACAATAGTTTATTTAGATAAGAGTGATTGTGAATATGAAAAAATTATTTATGATATGCAAAATCCATTTCAAGAAAAATGTAGAGTAATAATAAAGAAAGATGAATATGATCAAGTTTGTATTTCAAATACAAACGAAACAAAAGCTAATTATATTAAGCAATGTCTACAAAAAAAATCTGGTGGTTCTATCACTAATCCTATCGGAACTCCTCTTAATATTAGTTCTAGCGAGTATAGTAGGGCTATATGTTGTCATTATCCAAATTGTGGTCATTAGTAGCAGTCAATTGACTGCAAAGAAAAATTTGATTTTTGGTTTCACATGAAATATTTTCAGAACTTACCGAGCTAGGCCGGAGATCTAAAAATAAAATTTAGATTGAGAACAGGCCGAAGCTTTATGAATAGCTTTCCTCTGGCTCCAGAGGTAACACTACAATTTGGGCAACTCTATGCAGCTCCTTTGAGCTATTGTTTTTTTGCTAGAGCCAGTTTACTGGTAAAACTTTTTTCTGCTTAAGTTACTTTAGCAGAAAAAAGCTACCTGTTAAAATAAATTTAAAAATATTCTTAAATTATTGAAAAATATTTTTGAGAATGAGAAAAGCTTTTATAAGGTTAATAATACGCTTAAAAAGAAAGTAATTAATAATGGATAAACAAAAATCGAACAAGCAAAGATTGGAAGAAGAAATTAAAAAAGGAACTTTAAAAAAACCGGATTTTCTTTGGTTTAATTTGATATTAATTTTATTTTGCATTTCTTATGCAATTTATAAATCTTTTTTTAATTAATAATTTCAATTTTTTTTGTTACTAAGATCTAACACTATCAAAGTTTTTGGGCAAAATAATTTCAAAGATATTAATTAATGTCTTTACTGCGTTCTTCTTCCGCTTACACAGTATCGTTTTTGCAAACTACTTGAAAGACCCTACTGGAACTTTTCTGATAAATATCCAAAAAATTGAACACATTTTTGAAAAACTTCGCCTATAGCAATGTTATAAAATTTTTCTAAGCTTAGTGCTATAGTGCTATTTCATGATCTGACGTTGGATTGTCAAAAACAATTTTTGCAAAAGACATATGTAAAATACAAATACTTAAAAAATGTTAATTAACTATGTTGCCGTATAAAATTACAGGAACCAGCACCACATGATAAAGTAATTATTTTAGATATTTATAAAATTTATTTGAATTTAAATTTGATTTGTTTGCCTCCTCAAGCTAAATTTTTGTTTTTATCTGTGCAGTTTAGTTGTGATAGTGTTTAAAGTTGGTACCAGAATACCAGCTTTTTTTATTATTAAGTTCAATTTGCCTTTTATGGGGTACCAAGCAGCTGAAACGGAAAAAATGTTGATTGAATCAAACACTATGCAAAATTCTTGCTTAGTGCTTATTGAGATCAATTTAGATTCTCCCCAAGGCTTTAAGCCCTAAGAGGCAGAGAGTGCTTCCGAAACTTATCAGTCACACTTAAGCTTTTAACTTTACTCAATCTTCTTTTTTCTTAATAATTTTTATTTTCAAAACACTAAGCCTAAAAACCTTGTTTTTCTTTTTTGTAAAATTTTCTTAATTTATTTAAATTGTTATACAATCTACCCTCTTCTGCACAAACAGGCTAAAGAGGCTACAGTAATGGCTATCAAGGAATCAAAATAGGTTGAGAAATGCAATATACATCTTTTAAAAGCGAAAGAAGTAAAAAGCTAATGAGAAAAATATTGTTATAGTAATGTTATTTAGATAATATTTATATATATTTTTAATAATTATTATTTTATATAAAATTTTAAATTAAATTTTATATACAAGCTTTTATTTTAATGATATTAAGATTTTGTTTATTAAAACAAATAGTTGATACAATTGAAACCGTTTTTTTTTGTGGTGTTTTTCATTTTAAAAAGGATTTTTTATGAATAAATTGATTGTGTTATCTTCTTTTTTGGTGTTTTCAGCTTACGCCCATGCGCAAGGCGCAGTAACGCGCGGTACTCCTGTGTGTGGAACGGCTGAATTTTGTTTAGTTGATTTTTATGTAGACGACGTTATAGCTGGTTCTATTGAAATTTATGAAGAGAATTTTAATGACCAAAACAACACTTCGATACAAAAAGGCGTTACTTACTTTTTAGGTGACAACACACCTCATGTTTCTTATGCAGCCTGCTTATCTAATGAAATGTGTAAAATTGTGCATGACGAAAAAGTAGCTCTTTATGTTTATGAAAATGACCGTTTCCCAAGCAACGGAAGAAGCAAACGTAATTATTTAGAGATGTTTAGAAAACTTGCCGAAGTTGCGGCAAGAACAAAGTCAGGCCGTGCCGCTATTAAATACGCTAAAGAATATGGAGAAAAAAATAAAGGGGTTGTTGCAGATATCCTAAGAAATGCACCAATTGAAATGCATCAAAACTCAGTGTTAGATAAAACGATTGCTGAACAAATTGATAGACAAAATGCAAAAATAGAGGCACAGAAAGCGAAAGAAGAACAAGAGAGAAGAAAAGGTCTATTAGATGGGACAGCACCGCGTAATTACGTAAAAGGTAGAGACACAATTGATTGGGTATCAAAAAACTACGGTAATGGTGGTAAGATAGTCTCAGGTAAAGGCAAATCACACGGCAATTGGGCACGCTAAATTTAAATAGTTTATAGAAAGTTACACGATGAAAAAAATAATTTTAACAGCGCTTGTTTCTATATCTTCTTTTGTTTCTCTTGACGCTTACGCCTGCCGTAAATGCACTATACAACAAGAAAATCGAGCTGAACAACTAAGGAATGAAGCTTATTGGAGAGAGCAACAGTATCAAGCTGAGCTAAGAGCAAAAAATCAAGCAATAAGAGATCGCAACGCTTTGATTGATCTTAGAAATAAAAATAGTGAAGCTATACTATATTTTAACTATAGTGATACAGTTATTAAATACCCTGCTTTAACTTATGAGCGTTGGACAATCATTCAATATGCAGCTAGAGAAATTGCAAAAAAAGATTTACCAATTGATATCCCTGCAATGGTTCGTGAAGGTCTTAATGCAGATGGTTCAGGATGGGTTGGGGAACCTACAGTAAAAGAAGTAAATGAAAGAGAAATTAAAAAACTTGGTCAAACGCTTTTTATGGAATTCTATAATCTTAGAAATGCAGATATGACTAGAGATATGGCAAGTATTTATTTTGCAGTGGTAAAAACAGCGAGAGCTTACGCGGCAGCGGCAACAAATGCTTATAAAGATTTCTTCATTGATGAGTTTTTAGAAAGAGCAATGAGTTCAAACGCTCAATACTTCAGAACAGACACAGCGGAAGGGCGTGACGCGCAATATACAAAAGATTACCGTAGTACGCACGTAAGCGTTACACCAAGCTATTCTAGCAGAAGATATCAACCACATTCATCAGGATATATTGAAATTCTCCCTTAAATTTAAAGCGGTCGAGCTAACTGGGTGAGTAAACCAGGGGAATTTCACCCCTAGTTTCTCTCAGAACCGTACGTGAATCTCTCGATTCATACGGCTCCTATTGTTCAGTCATTAATTAAATTCCTTTAGCGTTTTTCCAATGCTCAAATAATATAGAATTTTGCTTTTGCATTCTTCTAATTAAATCTCTTGCTCTGGAATAACTTCGATTTAATTTCTTAAATTTTCTTCTTGCCCATCTTACGAGAGCAAAATTAACTGCACGAGAAATAGTATGAATTGCTAAAGAACCATAAAATTTACAGTAATAGTTAAGCCATCCACGTAACACTGGATTAATTGAACAAGCAATCTCTTCAATTTTTGCATGACTTAATAAATGGATTTTCCAATTACGTATCCGCCCTTGGATTATCTTTCTTACCTTGTCACCAATTGCAGGAGTAAAAGAAGTCATTATGTTTCCATATTTTGTTTTCACCATTCTTGGACGAAAAGTATACCCTAGAAAATCAAAAGCCGTTACTTTATAAGTTCCATTTCTTTGATTATCTTTACAGTATATTATTTTCGTTTTAGTTGGATGTAAATCTAGAAAACATTCTGATAGCCGTTTCCTTACTGCGGAAAGAATTATATTAGCTTGGTTTTCTGATATGCAGTGAATTACGAGGTCATCTGCGTATCTTGCAAATAGAACTCCTGGAAAATGAATTTCCATCCATTTATCAAAAGCATAATGCATGAATAAATTAGAGATCAATGGACTAATTACTCCACCCTGAGGCGTGCCTTTAGTTCTTTCTATTCTCAATCCATCAATATCTTCCAATGGGCTTTTTAACCATCTTTCGATATAAAGCAGTATCCATTTGCAATCCGTGTGTTTCTTTAAAGCTTTCATGAGCAATTCATGATTCATATTATCAAAGAAACCCTTAATATCCAGATCTATAACCCAATCAAATTTCCAGCATCTTTCACGAGTTTTACCGACTGCATCTAATGCTGATTTATTTGGTCGATAGCCATAGGAATCAGGATGAAAAATAGCCTCAATTTGTGGTTCAAGCATTCTCTTCAGAGTAGTTTGGGCAATTCTATCAGCAACTGTAGGGATTCCTAAAGTGCGTTTCCCTCCATCTTTCTTTGGTATTTCTACTTTTCGAACAGATGGCGGAAAGTAACTTCCCGACGACATACGATTCCAAAGCTTGTACAAATTGTCTTTGAGATTTGCTTCAAAGTCTTCTATAGATTGTTTATCAATACCATGTGCTCCATGATTTTCTTTTACACTTTTCCATGCCTCCCATACAGTTGATTTAGAAACTTCAAATGACTTTGTAGTTGTCATTAACTCCTCCCATTTCTGGTTGATTAAAGTAACCACTAAAACAACACAGCCCCTTCGCTCCACAAATGTTACTTTGCTTCTTAACTATTACGAGCTGTTCCGCCCCTGTGCTAAACATCTGTATTTAAGCCTTGTGGTGCTTCCACTTGAACTTCTACATTTACATTTTAACGACAGGTTCCCACGTTCCGTGCAGAAGCCTGAATCAAGTTCACGCCATCTCTGTGCCGGATGCCGCTTAAACAATAAACAGGTAACCTTTAAGCTTATCCCAAAGAACCGCTAGTCCTTGGTTTTGACATCATTTTACGCTAACGACACCTCATCAATGGTTCATTTACATTCGTCTCCTTGATTCTTACCTGACACATTTACTGTGCCTTTTCTCTAACGCTCACTAAAATAACTCTTTATTATTGCAGCTTAGAGTGGTTTGAAGTCTTCTCCTGCAAGACGACTTCGAGAGGCCAACTCTCATCTTTCGCACAGCATTGCTGTAATTACCTTTCGGTATTCACCACATTCGTGGCACACTAACGGCGCGCATTCCTAGGAGGCCCTCTAAGCCGATAGCTTCGTTTTGACGCCATTTGAAGTCAGAAAATAACTTTTTTCCCTTTAAAAAAGGGAATTTAACTTGCAAAAAATTTGGTTACACTTGTTTTAACTTTTAAGAAAAAAATGTTCGCATTTTTTTAACAGATTGAGAATTTAAAGGTATTTTTAAAAATAATTGAATCCAAAGTGTGCAATTTTATCTCAAAATCAAATTAAAAGTTCGTACTCTGCCCGTTGTGCGAACTTTTTTGCTGCTTTTCTCATAACCAATTTTTTTAAAATTTAATCCTTTATAAAAATGGATAACTATTAAAAAAACGGGGTCAAATGGCGTCTGGCCACAGCCATCGGCTTAGAGTGCCATAAAGGGGGCTTTTTTAATTAGCTTGCTTTTTTACTTCTGATATCAATTTCAAGAGTAGGATCATATTCTTTTAATTGTTCGTTAATTAAAATTTTAGCAAACGGAGCTAGAGAGTATCCCATTGCAATAGCAATGCGGTTTGCATAATCAAGACCAACTTTTTCACGTCCCGTTTCTACAGCACTAATAAATTGTTTTTTACTTCCAATTTTATCGGCAAGTTCTTGTTGAGTCATTCCATCGGCTTCACGAAGGGTCCGTACATACTCCCCGAATGTAACGCCATCAATAAACTCTCTAATCGAATCACCGCCCTTATTTGTCATATGTTTAACTTTAGTAGTCATGTGGTGTGAGCTCCTGCATTTCAATAATTTCCATTTTACCATTAATAATAATGTAAATCCCTCTCCATTTACCGCCAAGCTTAATAGCTCGTTGGCCTTTTCTATCGCCAATCAATTCATGATCTCTCCAGATGTGTTCTTTTTGAATGGCTTCAATTCCTTTGCTTGTAACAGACTCCATCCAGGTAAAGTATTTTAACTTAACAATGTTATCTGCTTTTTTAATTTGCTTTGAAAACGTTTTCGATTCCCTGACTTCTGTCATTCAGCCCTCCTTGCTAAAGTAAAGGTAAAACATTTACCTCAAAAAGTCAAGGTTTTACCTTTACAAATCCTGACGATATAATTGCAAGAAACCCCATATTAATAGTCATTTACACATTTAAATAAATACCCATTTTCACACATCATAATGAGGGTTATCATAACTGTATATTTTTGATTGTTTTTATAGCTGTTTTTAAGCCAAAATTTTCTGGTCTTATAAGATAAATTTTTTTATGCTTTGCTTTCTGTGAACCTAGTTAAAAAATAAGAAAGGATTTATGTGATGTCTTCAAATGATTTTAAAATAGGCGATGTAGTTGAGTTAAAAAGTGGATCTGAGCCTATGACTGTAGTTGGTATTGGTATAAGCGAATTTAATGATAATAAGACTTTTGTTCATTGCAATTGGTTTAACAAAGTTTCAGACTTTCCAGAAAATATTTCTTTTGCGTCGAATGGGAATTACAGTTCACATCAAATTGGATCTACTTCATTTCCTCCAGAAGCACTAAAAAAGGTTAATAGATAATTTTTGTATAAATGGATACTCATCTATAGACTGTTAAACTATTTTTTTAGTCAAATTCAACATGAGCTGACAAATTTCATAATTGGTTTGATTCACTCTAAAATATCTTTTAAAATAATTTCTTGTAGTTAAGACTTTTGAAAGGAGTATACCTTGGAAGAAAAAGCAGAAATTAAAGAAATATTAGACCAAATTAAAAATTATACCTTTAATATTTATGAAATATATGCTTTGGACCCCATTTAAGTTGACACATGATTAATGTGAATTTTGATACTGTATTGGGCTCATCATTGCAAGTCCGGAATGTGGTGCGTGATGATTATAATCATAAAACCATTCCTCTAAATGCTCTAAAACCCAATCAGCAGAATAACAATCATTGACATAAACATAATCTCTTTTAAACGTACCAACAAATGCTTCTGCCATTCCATTACTTGATGGACTATAAGCAGCGGTGTAACAAGGTTTTAATCCTAAATTTCTTGCTAAATTTTGTACGGATTTATCTCGATAAATTGAGCCTCTATCTGAAAGCCATTCTATTTGTCTTTGTGTCTTTAAATTATTAAATCTTTTTTCTACTGAATGAATCATTAAATCTTGAATATTTTTACCTAATAAGGGTTCTTTTGATGCTACATAGCTAATTGCTTCTCTATCTCGACAATCTAAAGAGAATGCTACATATACTTTTTCATCATTAAAACACCTTATTTCAAAACCATACGAACACCAACGAGTGTTTGAATGTAAAGTTATTATTTTACCAGTTCCAGTATGCTCTTTTCGTTGAACTTCCGTTTTAGGCAAGAGCAATCCGTTATTTTTCATTATTCTATATATTCTTTTTTTATTAACTTTCCCATGATTCTCTTGAATAACGTTATTAACCATTGCTGTTACCCTTTTGTAACCATACGTTGGTCTATTTTCTAATATATTCTTTATTATTGATAATAAAAAAGTATCTTCCTTTTTTACATAATTCTTCATGCAGACGACCTTAGTTTTATTTTTATAAATTGATTGTCTTGATATCTTTAAATTTTTACTAACTCTTAATATTTTATATTTACCTAAATTTAGGATTTCTTTTGCTGTTTCAACAGTTCTTTCTTTTGGATGTTTTTTTTCATTATATCAATTGCATCTGTTAGAATTGAATTATCTATTGTTAAGTTTGAAACAGCTTTTTCTAAATGTTTATTACGTTTTTTAAGGTTCTCATTTTCTGCAAGTATTTCTTCTATATTTGTTGGACTAGTAGATTGATTTTCATCTTTATCACTCATGCAGAGACTCCTTTTCCAGCTATATAAAGTCACTGGATGAATCTGATGTTTACGCGATAATACGGATAAACTCAAGCCAGAGTTAAAGTGTTCCTCTAATATTTCTCTTTTTTCATGATATCCAAATCTTTTCTTTACTGCTTTTAATTTATCCATTGACTACACTTTCGGTTGTGAAAAGTGTCAACTTCAAATGGGGGTTACGATCAATTATTAGCAAAGGATATGCTTTAAAAAAATCATGTTTTTTAAAACGGAATAAAAATAATATTAATTTGATTTAATCATTTTGAGATGATAGTAATTATAAATTCAAATTTAAACCTGCAAGCTAATGTCAGGGTTATTTAAGATAAAATAATACTTGCCCTTATTCTATCAATTAATTTTTCTTTCAGCTTTTCATAGTCTTCCCATACAACAAAATTAATTTGACTTATATCAAAATGTAAAAATCTCTTTTCAAAGATATCCTTTCTCACAGTATAAATAACGTCTTTGCCAAGACCATATGCATAACCAGCTTCAAAATAAGATCCATCCGTTTTATATTTCATAAATTCTTCTGTATAATTCGTTCCATCTATATCAGGTGTAAAATCGGCGATAACAAATCTAGACTCACGAATTTCATTGAAGATTCTAAAAGTAATATTGTCGTTATGAAACTGTGAAACAGTTGAAGCAATAAGATCATGGTTCACAGCATTACAAGCCTGATTTACAGCTTCGATATACTGATTTTGATTACTACAAAATTTCATTGCAATAAATACTTTATTTGATTTATTAAATTTAATTTCTTCTTCTATAAGTTGATACGCTTCAATAGTCAAAGATATTTCATGATTATCGTTTAAGAATTTATTTATTAATGAACTATTGTTATTCCATCTTTCAACATTATTCATATAACTATCTCGGAAGGAAATAAAATCAATATTATTTAAAATAATAAAAGATTTCTTAATTAAATAATCTAATATTATTAAATACTCTTTAACAGATGTTAACTTACATAAATACAAATCACATAATTCAACTTTAAAAAAATCGAAGGCACCTATTTTGGAATCATCAATTTTTTTGTTAAATATTTTCAAAATATCTATATATTTTTTTGATTGAATAACATTTAAATTTTTAACTTCTTCTAAACTTTGGCAACTAATATTTTCATTTAAATCAGGAAAATTATTTTTATTCTCATTGTTTAAAAACCAATATGTAATTTTCTTATTTATTTTATTTTTCACGTTATAATATACCATATTTGCCTTAAATTGAGGTAAATTTTGATAGTATTGTGGAATTGCTAATGGACCTCCCATAAGAACATATTCACCACAAATCATACATCCTTGGACTCTAATGCCCTGATGAGTTGTTAAAGTTATTTCTTGAATATCATTAGAATTATTATTGCATATCTTACAACTATTCATAATTATTATCCTTGATATATTATATAACTAAAAATTAATAAAAAACCCATTTCAAAATATGAACTAATTACATGAAGATTCTATTAAAAAAATTATCCTGCCAATTTTTAGCTCTCTCCTCAAAGTATGCTTCTTTTTTTCAAACTGGAATTTGATTTGAAAAAAGGGTGAAAGCAAAAAAATGCAATTTATTGTTTCCATGCATCGTAACAAAATTTTAAAGGCTATGCCGGATAGGGAGGATAAGGGAACTTATCCTGCCAATAGGTAAAGGGTAATATCTAGGAGTATCTTTTGGAAGTTTTTTCTCAGTTCATAATACTTATTTTATACATGCTTCGCTCTTTGCATATTTTATACCTTTGATTCTAATTTTGAATTAGAATACAACATTGAATGAGGGGTTTTAGTAATGATAAACGTTAAAGAACTTATACCTATTCGCTTTGTTGGTAATGCATATGATAAACACAGATTACCTGTGGAGTCTTTATCTGATTTGATTGCTTTAGCTGAAGCCATCAAAATTTCTGCAAAAGAGAAATATAAGGAAAAGCATCCAGAAAGGTTAAGGATGCCAAATAACTTTAAAGAAAAATTTAGATTATTTATTGATGAAATTCAGGAAGGAAGCGCTGTTCCTATAATGAAGTTGCAGTACGAAGATGAGTTAGATAATGATTTTGTCACGTCGCATGAAGAAGCAACTAATGAAATTAAAAATATTCTTCGACAAGCCGCAAGTTCTCAAGAAACAGGAATTCAAACCTGGCTACCTGAAGGAGCATTTAAACATCTTTTCAAATTTGGAAAAGGTATAAGTAAGGATTGTCATATAGAGATTAATGATAATTCAAATATTATTAAAGTAGATTTTAATACTCGTGAATATCTTTTCAAACAAAATTTAAATAAAATTCAAACAAGGAGAAGCACTTTAATTTTTAATGGAGAGTTATTTAAAGTTGACTTTAGTACTTTTACTTGCTGTATCGAGTTAGATGATGGAACACTTAAAAGTTTTTCATTTTCAGAAAATATTTCTGAACTTATTCGTTCTAGCTTAAGAAAAGATGTTAGAATATTAGTAAATGGGCAAGTTGATAAACATAATGATCTAATTGGTCAAGGCTCAATTTTAATTATTGATCATTTTGATAACAACCAATTTATTGGTATGAATAAAGCAATTGATAAACTTAAAGAACTTCAGGATGGTTGGTATTGGGAGGGATTAGGAAAAGCTTTGAATCCTAACGTTATTAAATTAATATTGGATTTTTGTCAAAAATGTATTGATAAAGGGCTACCACCACCATTTATATTTCCTGGTATTGATAAGAATGAAGTTTACTTAGAATGGCCTACTCTTGAAGGCTTAATTACAGTTTCTTTTTTTGGTGAATCTAAAGAAGCAAATCTCTATGGATCCATTGAAGAAATTGATTTCAATATTCAAGATGATGAAAAAGTAGATTATGTAATTAACAATATTGCTGAAAAATTTATAATACATTGAAAGGATTTTTCATCTAATGGATGCCAATGAAGAAACCTTGATTTCTGATCCAAATGAAATTTTGTATCGTCAAATTCATCCTAATCATTATTCATATGGTCAAATTGCTTCAATTTGTTTTTGTCCAAATTCACAAGATAATAACAAACTTTCAGTTAGACAAAGCAAGCATGTTTCATCGAAAGAGGCTTTTGAAATTCACAAGAATATTTTAAACTTAAAAACAGTTGGTACTTGGGGATTATCTGTTGAAGAAGTTTCAAGAGAAGCACTTAAGGTTATTGATGATTCTGATCATGTGTCGAATAAAGGACATGCTTATATAAATTTTAATTCTCTAACTAAAAATGAAAGTAAAAAAATAGCTCAAAAACTTGTTAAATATGCAATGAATAGAGGAAATTTATACGAAGAATAAATTATTATTTATTTTGTAATTATATATTATATTTAATGAATAAATTTTAAATAATAACCTTTCTTAAAATTCGTCATGCCTCTAAAAATCGCATTTTTAAAGCAAATTCTTAAATATTGTAAATCTTGCTCTATTCATTTTGTACCTAGTTACAATACTAAAACTTCAAGAAAAGCCGGATAAGTGAACTTATCCGGAAAAACGAGGGGGGGAAGAGATCGCAAACAAAGAGAATTTGAGTTTGTAAATTGTTTGACTGTGCTCCCTTCCCTAGGATTTCTTTAGTTTCTACAGGTAAATATTTCAACATTGAATTTAACTTAGTTAATAACTGATTAAATTTGGAATTTCTTTTTTAATAAAAGAATGCATTTTATTCTCCTT
Organism: Silvanigrella paludirubra; assembly: GCF_009208775.1. Classification (NCBI taxonomy): domain Bacteria; kingdom Pseudomonadati; phylum Bdellovibrionota; class Oligoflexia; order Silvanigrellales; family Silvanigrellaceae; genus Silvanigrella; species Silvanigrella paludirubra. Next base: position 569,195 of record NZ_WFLM01000003.1, read on the forward strand.
GATCATCGTATCAATTAATAAAGAATCTGTAACTCCAAGGATTGTAGCTGCTGTTTGTACTATATTATTACTACTTAATCCCATTATTGTTGGAACAAAAGTTCTTAACATTTTTGTTACTGGATTTTTGTAGATAGAGGCTAATTTACTACTTATTGAATTTATTTCAGCTCTAATGTCATTTATATCATTGTTTGTCTTTGCTGTAGAAAGCCTATTTATAATGTCAGTATATTTGTTAGATTTTTTAAGTGCAATAAGCTTTTTTATATCTATATATTTTATTGTGCTGAAATCGGGTAAATTTGCCAAATTAACAATTGCATTTGAAAAATTAGAGTTTGATGTAGGTATGCTATTTAATAATAGAATATTCTGGTATTTTTTATTTATTAAATCTACGTGATATTCGTTATATTCAGAAATTGCATTAAAGTATTTTCGATAACAGATTGATGAGTTTATGCTTGAAATATCTGATATTGCTCTTTGAATGATTTGATGCGCTTCATGTTCTGAATTTACTAACATATTAAGATTTGATGAAAATTCTATTTCTCCATTCCCTATATTATCTATATTTATATATAATGAATGTAGATTAATTTTTTTGTTTAAATTTTTAATAATGCATAATTTCAGAATTTCTAGGTCTTTCTTTATATCATCTATACAGTAGTTTATTTGATTTTTTATATGTATAAAATTAGGGTTAGTATTGTCTAATCCTTTGATAGAATTGATAATAAAATTTCCATGTTTTTTGAAGAAAGTGGAATTAAAATTTTGAATAATTTTTAATCTAATTTTTTCTTCTATCCATTTTTCTCTATTATGAGGTCTTATAAAAATGAATTTAAATTTATGCTTGCAACCGCTTTTATTTTTAATAAATACTGAACTAGCTTCCGGAAGAGCTACTGAAAACGGATCGAAATGAATCTCTAAATGATTTTGTAAAATTAATCTCCTAAAACCTTTAATTTTAAATAGATCTATCATTTCAATAATATCTGAGAAACCACCTGAAGAAAAATAATAAGTTTTATTTGATAAGAAAATGTCTTTAATTAAAGACGATTTATCCAGATAAACATCATTATTTCTTATTATATGTGACTTTGATATAAAATTTTCAGTATTCAATGTTCACCACTAAGTTTTAAATGTTTAAGTTTAATATTACTTTTATTGAATATAACAAAAAGAAGAATTGAAATCATCATTTTTAGAGATTTGAGCTTTGGAAGGATAATAGAGCTTATCCTGACTACTGAAAGCAAAGAGGGTCGGATAAGTAACGTATCAGGAAAAATATTGTTACTTTTTTCTTTCCTTGTTGATTTGTTTAAAATTTGGGCATTGTTACTTTTGACTTTAAATTTTTTTGACTAAATCGTGAGCGTTGAAATTTTTGCATTGCTTTTAAATTTTGTGAAAGTTAGACTGCTTTGCAGAAGCAGTCTGTGTTAACGAAACATTTGTTAGCAGAGCAAAGGAGGATAAGGATGTCTTTTGAGCAAGTAGATCAAAATAGGTATTGTATTACATCAATTGATTTTGCAGATTTATTAAGTATTACAAGACAATCTGTTCAAACTATGCTCCAAAAATATGACCCTGAACGCTCAGCTTCAATTTCCCCCAAAAACCGCAAGCCAATTCTAGTCTATCCTTCTATTTCAAGAAAAATTTTAATGGATAGAGGTTATAAATATCAGAAAAAGGCAATTGCTTTTCAATTATTAAAAGGTGGGGTTGGAAAAACAAGCCTAGCCAAAAACTTTGGTATCAGAGCTGCTGGATATGGTTATAAGGTTTTATTTATTGATATTGATCATCAATCAAATTTAACTTCATCTCTAGGTGTTTACTCTCAGCAATATTTAACTTTAATTGATTGGTTAGATAATAAAGTTTCGGATTTAAAAGAATTAATAGTTCCTGTATCAGAAAATATTTCCATAATACCTAGTTCTATAAGAAATGCAGATTTGGCGGAGCAAATTCAAAGAAGGCAAAGAAATATAGCAAACTTATTTTCTGTTCCCTTTTCTGAGCTTAAAAAAAACTATGATTTAATTATTTGCGACTGTCCTCCTGCTATTGGACCGCATGTAGCGGCAATATATTTTGCTGTAGATACTGTTGTTGCTCCAGTAGTTCCAGATGAGTTTAGTGATGAAGGTCTTCAGGAAATGTTTTCTATTTGGAAACGTTTAGGTGCTGAATATTCAAAAAATATAAATATAAAAATTTTAATTAATAAGCATGATACTAGAGTTAAATCTTCTTGTGAAAAAGTTTTATCTTTGATGAGTCATTATAAGGACTTTATGTATCCCTTGTATGTTAGAAATTCTTCTGATTTTTTAACCGCGTCAAATCAAAAAAAGAGTCTTTGGGAACTTGGTAAATCAGCAGGAACTGCTTCAGAAGATGTTGACATGATAGTAAGATATGAGCTTGGTTTGGGTTTTAAAGAATAAATTGAGAGAGATAAATTATGGCATCTCTATTGGATCTTGAAAAAAATGCAAAGCAAAAAGGTTTTTCACCAACTCAAAGAAATATTAAAGAAGTTGGTGCAAGTGAAGTTATACAAAGTTATTTAGTAGGTTATTCTTCTGAAGGAGCACTTAAAAAAAGTGTAGATAGCTTAGATGGTTTTTGTTCGTATTGGGAAGAGCAAGCTAAAATCAGAGATAACTTATCTAATGCTGTTGATTATCTAAATCAAGTAAATATTATTTTTAATTCATATAAAACAATAAGAAAAAATTTAGATGGAACTATAGCTTATCTTATAGGCGATTGGTTATTTAGTTGTAGAACTCGTTTTTTTCCAAACGATGATAGAAAAACTAGAGGTTTGTGGTCTACTTTTTTAAAAGATAATTTATGTAATGGTTTTGAGAAATCAACAGCATATGAATTCATGGCAATTGCAGAAAAATTAAAGCAATATAGGTTAAGTAAATTGCCAATTCATACTTTGAAAGCATTATTACGCGCTCACAATAGTGGTGTAGACATTAAATCAATTGATGTAGCTTTAATTTCTGCTAAAGATATTTTAGCATTAAGGGAAAATACCAAGGATTCTTTTAAAATATTCAAAAGTAATATGGTTAAACTAAGGAATGAAATAGATTCTATGACAGAAAAATTTATGAGATTAGAGAAAACTGATACTGATAAAAATGAAGTTATAAAGCTTAAAAATAGTATTGAAAAACTTCAAAGAATACTGAGTTCATTCCACACAGTGGAATGAAAAGAGGTTAAGAATTTGTTTAATTTAGAGGAATTTACATTTGCTATAAGAAAGAAAAAGTTTCATTCCACGACGTGGAATGAAATTTCGGAGTTTTCTATGGATCAAGAATATATTAAAAAAATTATACTAACCTATCCCGAAGCAAATGGACTACCTGAAAATATAATACAAAATATTGCTAAAATCGCAGTTCTTCAAAATAAAGTTGATAAACCAGCTTGGATATTAAAGATGGTTTATGATGCGAAAAAAAAGTTTGAGCAATCATTAGCAGCAAAGAAATTAAAAATAGAATCAAAAGTTCAAGAAAATAAAAGTTCTATTAAAAGAGAAAATCTGAAAGAGGATAAAGTTTTATTTTTTAAAAAAGATGAATTGGAGCATCATTTACCTTATATTAAAAACCTAAGAGGATATTATCCTAAACTTTCAAATGTAACTTGGTTTTACATTCTTGAGAATTATGCTCAATGGCCATTAATTGTTATGTCTATATTTCCCGAAAGAGATCGCCTCTTTCCACAATGGACTGTTCAATGTGCAGCAACATTAAGTGATATTGGATTAAAGAAAATATTAGAATTAAATCTTCATAAAAATGCGGATGAGCTTTATAGATATTTAAAAGAAAATGGAAATTTTAAAGATCATCATATTCATCGGAGTAAGTATATTTCATTTGTAAAAAAATTTGATTTTTCTAAAAAGAAAAAAGAAAATAATACTTCAAATTCAGAAACTTTGGGAGTTAAAGAAATAATTAAGAGTTTATAAAAAAAGAAGGCCCAGTACACATTAGATGCAACTGAACCGATCCTCAAAAACCAAACAATCAACCTAATTTGAGGATAGCTATGTTGCATCAATAAATCAATAGGATTTTTAGATGCAACTGAATTTTTTTCGGAATACCAGTCAAATTTTATTCATTTATGAAGTAATATTGACTTATGTAATTAATAAGACATCTTTTTCTTTATTATTCAATCAATTAAAAACTAAAATAACTAAGGGGGCTGTTAATGGAGCAGCTCACTAGTTATTTACATCAAGCAATATGTTTAAAGCCTAAAAAAGAAGGCGGACGATACATATTTAAAAAATGGGTGAAAGTTAAAAATGGGAATAAAATACCAGTTAATTGCAAAAAATCCGCTAGCCCTGACCTACAATCAACTTATTTTGTGAATCCGGACAAAACTGAAGTATTAAGATACATTCGATTGGATATTGATTTTAATAAAAGTCGTGATGAATTTAAAAGTCCAGATAATAAGCTAGATTGGCATTTAATCCAAGAGCGTTTAAAGCAATATCCTAAACTATTTGAAGCAATTGAATACGTAATAAAAAGCACATCAGGAACTGGTTTTCATATACTTTTTGGATTAGCGCCATTACCACTAGACGAACGTACAAATGGAGCTCAAATAAGCGCAAGACAATTGCAATACAATCTAATTCAAATTTTTAATGAGATTGGAATAGGAGCAGATCCAGCCGCATTAGGATTAAAGCAAGATTTTTGCACATATAATAAGAAAAAAAGCCTTGTTTATCATAATGAAATATTAACAAAAAGAGTAGAAAAAGAGGCAAAAAAACCAAACTATTTAAAAATAGATGGCGCTGAAGTTTCAAATAAAAAAGAACCATTTATAACTAATTTATTAAAACATACTGAAAATATAGTAGAAGAATTAGAGATTAATTATAGATTATATAAAGATATTAGAGTCGAAAAATCTTTTTCAAAATTATTTTTATACTTAATGGGTCTTTATAATCCAAAACAATTTGATAATAAATCATTTTTAATCGGAGAGAAAAAACTCATTGATTTAAATTTACCGTATGTTTCAGCATATAGTATGATTGAGTTAAAAAAAGAAGAAATAGTTAAATTGATGGATATTAATATCAGAACCGCTAATATTTATTTTAAAATGGATCGTTTTCATTCTTTATTTCATTTTGAAGAGACGATAGACAATACAATAAGGATAGGCTGTAGGCAGTCTAAAATCGTTTTGAAGCAAATAGATAGAGCTCAAAAGGTACTAGCAGCTAACACTTCTCAAAATAGAATTAAATTAAAAATAATTGAACCATTTAAGGTACAAGATGGAGAAAGAAATTTAGCAATTGTAAATTGGGCTATTGGGTACAAATGGAATGGATATTCTGAAATCCAGACATTAAATAAAATAAGTTTACGTGTTAAGTTAATCCCAAATTTTGAAACTTCAAAGTCGTGCAAAGAAAATCAGTTAAAATGTACAGTTCATTCTATATTTTCTAATAGAAAAGAATTGTTTGGAATAGGAAAAATAATTTTACCATCTTGGATGGAAGACGATAAATTGTTCCTTAAACGAGCAGCAATTAAAATTTCAAGGCAAGATAAACTTAGTTTTAGATTAAATATCGAGCAAAGTAACATTATAGTAACAAAAGCTTGCTTTATTTTGAGGCCATTAACTTCTAGTAGGAGTGAAACTCCGTGGGGTTTTTCTTGCGGAGCTGTACAGAGCTTTCCACTAAGCATTACAAACAAAGAAAAAATGAGTATTTCTTTTAAAAAGGTTCAAAATTTTTCTCCAAGTGAATTAAATTTCCAGGGTCCAACAGGGACTTTGCTTTCCTTTCCTATAAAACAAACAAATGTAAAAATAAATGCAGTCACTTTTAATCAACGCATTGGATTTTTTTATGAGGGAAAAATGCTGCTTTGTTTGGTTAAAAATAGGCATTATAAGTTAAAAAATGTTTTGCCAAAGCTTAAAGATCTTTTAGGTAAAACAGCTCATTTAAATTTTATTTCGGTGATACATATGAGGAAAAATACTAAAGCTTATCAAATTCTAGCTTCTCAACTTTACAGCAAAAACATAAATCCAATAAATTCAAGTCAGATTTGCGGTTATAAATCTTCTAAAGCTGAAAATTTGAACTCTTATTTTATAAAAAGAGCGAAATATCTTGGGGTATCACTTGAGGAATATTTGAGAGGAACGCAGCAGCCAATTCACAAAACAGAATTTGAAGAAGAAAATAAAATTCCATTTTAAATTTTTAATTTCTATCTATAGAAATTAAAATACTTTCTATAAACTTTTTTAGTATAATCAACATATTCATGTTATTAAAGGAATATTCTTATAAATCTCTTTCGGAGAAAGTTGCAATCCTCCGAAAGATTCGATATTTTTATTTCGGAGGATATGCAAACTTTCCGAAAAAGGTATTTATAATGGACTCTAAATTTGAAAAATTTATTCGATTAACTGAATCATCAAATGATCATGAAGCATTATCTGCTTTGAGATATGCTCAAAACCTTTGCATAAAAAACGGAGTAAATTTTTCAGATTTTATAATCAATAGTAAAGATTCAAGAGATAATAATAAAGAAGCACAGTTTTTAAAAAGACAAATATTAAGCCTTTCGTATGAACTTGAAAAATTAGAAGATAAAATAGAATTTATTACATTAGAAAATCAGAAATTAAAGAAGAGAATTCAGAATGCTAAGGGAGCAAAAAATTTAAAAGAAAAATATAAAAAACTAAAGGAAGATTTAGAATTTATTGAGGAAGAAAATGAACTTATAACTAAAGTTTCTGAGATTTATGAAGAAGTATATGATTGTGAGCCTTCAGAAAAAGATAAGATTTTAAATAATTTAGTAAGAAGTTTTATAGTAAATAAAAGGATTAAGCTAAGTGAAAGTGAGTGGAAATCAACGAATGAACTTTATGAAAATTTTTTAGATTCATGTCATGATGTTAGGGTTATGTCAGTTAAGAAATTTTCTCAAATTTTAAGTAACACTCTTGGAATTAAATCAGTCAAAGGTGGTAAGAGAAAAGATTTAATGGGTTTTAAGGTAGAATTCAAACCTTATGGATATTTTTAATTGATTTATGAACTAGTAAACAAGTTCGTTCTTTTTTTAGGTAATACTAGAAGTCATATTATTTAAAATTCGAGCTTAAATTGCCTAAAAACGGTTTTTGATTAAAAAGATTGAAAATTAAGGAAAACTTATGCTTCTTTAGAATTCATTAGAATATTTCAAAAAAACTAGCAGTCTATAGACTGCTAGTTTTTTTGAAAGAAATTTCACATTCATATCCGAAAGATTCCATTATTTCACAAAATTTTGTGATAGTCGGATCTTTTTTGCGTTCTTCGTATTGTGAATAAGAGGATCGAACAACATCAAGTCTTGAAGCAACTTTTGATTGTGAGATTTTTTCATTTCTTCTTAAGGCTTTAAAGATGAATGAAGAAAAGATTTTATGTTCTAAAAATTTTAGATTGAATGTTTTGTCTTCATTTATTTTAATCTGATATGGTTTTTCTTTTTCATCATGAGTATTGATGATTGCATCAATATCTTTTATTAAATTATCAAAAAGTTCGTTTTGAGTTTTTCCAATTTGAATAATACCTAGTTCAGACATACTTCCAAGCCAGTTTCCATTTGACTCTCTATACTTCCCTGTAAGATTCATAATTCATCTCCAAAAGATAAAATATAGCAGTCTATAGACTGCATGTCACGTTAATATCATACATCTTTAAATTTCTTTTATGATTGTTTGAATTGATAAAAATCAAATTTTTATATTTATATTTTTGTTTCTTTAGTCGCATTAATTTTTGTAACATTTATCTACTATTTTAAAAAATTAATAATTTTAAACTTGAAAAAAAATAAATTATTTAATAATATAAAATCGTTCTATAGAAAGTAATTAAAATGTGAATATTTCTTTATTTAAGCGAGGAATGAGCTGTGGCATTAAAGTTAAGAGCAAATGAAGAATTGAAAATTAAAGTTGATTTCCATTGGTCGTCATATCTTGTACCTGGTTTATGGGCATTTGCAATTACCATTGGATTTATTAGCCATGTTATTTCTGGTGGTTCTAATCTAGTAATGATATTAATTATTGGTTGGGGTCCACTCATTTATAAATTATTGGCTAATCGCTGTAAGGATTATTCCGTAACAAATCAAAGATTATATGTAGAAGAGGGAATTATTGCTAAAAAAAAGAAAGATATACCTCTCCAGAAAATTAATGACCTAGAGGTTTCTCAAGGAATTATCCAAAGAATGCTTGGATCTGGAAATATTCTAGTTTTAACTGGAAATGATAAGCCAACAAAACTTACAAATATAGATAATCCTGAAGTATTTAAAAATAAGATTAGTGAAATAACTGGTCAAATTTCTCATAAAGCAACTTCATCCCACCCATCTTTATTAAATCTTGACGCGCAAAATTAAAAAATAAACATCTTTATTTGTAGAAGATTACATACTGATTTCTCAATCTTGTAAAGAGGTCTTTCTCCTCTTTAATATTACTTTATTATTATTTACCAAATTAAAGGTATATAAAATGTCTTTAAATCATTATAGAAGTTATTTAACTACGATGTTAATATCTTTCATTGAGTGGTTTGATTTTCTTATTTTTGTTTATGTATTTATTCAACTTTTTAATAATAGTGAAATTGTAATATTTCAGAAGTTTGGAATATTAATAAGTTTTTTTGCTAGACCGTTAGGAGCATATATATTTGGTAGAGTATCTTTAAAAAAGGGACGTATAGTTTCTTTATTAAATACAATTTATTTAATGTCAGTTGCTTCTTTTCTTTTAATAATAGCAGTCTTCGTAAAAGATAATCTTTTTTTCTGTGTATTAATTACTATAATTGCAAGATTTATACAAGGTATAGCATTGGGCGGTGAATTTACAAATTCTGTGTTATATATTTTTGAAATTGCTAAATATAAATCTACAGCAATAGCTATAGCTGGTTTAGGGGCTGGACTGGGTATGACACTTGCAACTTATGCACCCAATTTATTAAGTAGAATAAAATTTATTGAAAATAAAATCATTTTTTCTTATAGTATCTCTATCTTTATTTCCATTATAGTAATATTTTTTAGAAAAAACATGATAGAACCGATAAAATATTCAAATGATATATCAAATAAAATTAGTAATAATAATATTATGCTAACTCTCAGTGTTTTTAAATATGTATTTCCATATGTGTTTATTATTTATTATACACTTTTAATATTTCCTGAATATATTCAGAAAAAGTATAATGTTAGCCCAGAGATATCAGAAATTTGTTTAACCTATTTTAGCTTTTTTACAACAATAGTTCCAATTTTATTTGGTATATTAAGTGACAAAATTGGTGTCGAAAAAGTTTTAAGATGGACAAATATTTCAATAATTTTATTTATTCCGTTGTATCATTTTGTTAACAACTATTTTGTACAGATAAATATTTTATCAATTTTGGTATCATCTTATTGGGCTACATCTTTAACAAAACTTTTTTCAAAATCAAATATAAATCAACTATATATGTCTTTTCCTGTTATTTATAATTTATTAGTAGCAATTATATCAACACAAATAATTACGTTTTTTAATATTAGATTGGAACATGATTTTGTGTTTTCTTTTTTTCTGATACTGATATTTGTATTAAGTATAAATGATAATTTTAGATTTAATAAAAATATGGTTAAAAATTAATCAATTCGTTTTTTAAGAGAAAAATAGATTTTGATTCAACACATAATATATCATCATTATTTTTGACCTCACCAATAAGAGAAATTGTATTATTATTTATTTTTTTATTCTCACGAGTTTCAAAAATGTATGTTTCATTTAGAATTAATGGATTATAATACTTAATAGTATTTGTTAGTGTTATGCCAATTTTGTCATAATTAGTCATTATAAACCATCCCATAAGGCCATCTAATAATGAGAATGATATGCCACCAAATGCGAAATTAGGAATTCCCATATGTTTTTTTTCAATTTTATATTTCAATATAAATTTTCCATCTATTATTTTCGGTTCAGCATTTAGTCCATATGGATTATTAAGAGAAGAAAAATAACTCTTATAATTATGCTTATTCTCCCAAGTTTCAATTGTTTTTCTTAAATTGTCAATATTCATGCTTCTGCTTTCTAATTATACACATAATTGGAGAAATAAATTCAAATTCTGCATTAAAAATAAAAGATTCGTCATCTGAGTGCTCAATATTTGAAACAGATAAATTAATTTTTTGAATATCAATATCATTAATTATATTTTTAATTATTTTTATTTTTAGAGTATTACATTTTTTGATTTTAACTATACATGGTTCTCCTATAAGATTATCTGGTATTTTCTCTAATATAGGCCATCCGATACAATAGTCTCCTGGAAAAATTATAGGTTCCATATCTTTTTTAAAAGTTCTTGCAACTAAGGAGTTAGGATAACATTCTTTTGTTATTTCTTCTAATTCGCCAATAAATTTATTAAACTTAATAATATGATCACTTTGATTTTCATTGTTTTTAATTTGTAATATTTTACTTTCATTGAAATTATTAATAAAATATGGATATTTACCATTACCAGTTAATAACCAATTTTCAGTAACAAATAAATTTTCTTTTAAGTATATATTTATAATTTTTAAAATATAATTTTGACTTATATTTCTTTCATTATATTCAAGTTTTTTTTGTGTAATTTCTGGAAAGTTATATTTTTCTTCCAAATATTTTCTTGATCTTTTTATTAAATTTCTTAGATATTTAACTCTATCTCCGAAATTTTCCAATTTTTTCATTTTATTTCTTTCATGAGATAATTCTCAATTTTCTTCTATATGATAAATACTGTCAATATATTTTTTAGATGATTTTATTAAATTTTGTCTAAGTTCATTAAAATAAAAATTTTTTCTAATATAAGTATCTGTAAAATCAAAATCTAATATGTATGTATGATAGTATATTGAAATACTGATTTTTTCATTTAAAGCAAAATACTCCATTCCTCCATTTTTCATTCCAAATCTAGCTCTATTCTCTCTCATTTTTTCTCCATTTCTTGAAATTCCATGGATTTCTTCATAGCATGCAATCTCATGAGAACTTTTTTTTATCATATTTGATTCAAATACATCAACAGTATCTATTTGAATCCAATTTTTTTTAATATAATCATTAATAAAGCTTGTATTTGTAGAAAATGCAATGTTTGATTTTGTATTTATATTGCAAATAGCGTAACTAATATTATTAAATCCGTAAGAAAAATTATCATGCAATAATTTAAGAATATCATTTTTTTCTTCTTTGAAGTTTAAATCTTTTATAAGATGAATTTTATTCATAAAACTCCTTTTTATATTAATATCAATAATTAATTCATATCATTCGTGTTTTTTTAGATCAACCATCTATTATTTTTTAATAAAACATTAAAATTTTAAATATATATCAAACAATATAAAATGTTATATTGTATCTAAAAAAAAGATACAATATAGTTGACAGTATCTTTTTTTTAGATTATAAATTTTTTATAAATAAATTTTCTCAAGAATTGTAGGAGAAAAAAATTAGTAAAGTTTTAGATATTTAATTAATAATTTATAGAAAAATATTAATTAATTTTGTCATTTGATAATTTCAGCGCCCTGAGTTCGTGGGAAAGGGTTAGCCTATAAGTTGAATTATAATAGAGTGATTAATTGAAATTACTCTTCAATTTAAATTATTAAATAAAGTATTAATGCAAAAATAATTTATTTAATAATTTAAATATGAATTATAAACTTAAAATATGATATGAAATTTCTGTATAATTTAATTATGTGTTTCTAAAATACATGAAAGGATAAAAATGTCTTTATATTTGCAAGATGTCTTTAGAGTTTCTTTATTAAGTATTGTTTTTATTATATCAAGCTGCGGTAAAAAAGGTAGTTCAAATACAAATGATTCCACAAACGAAAGCACAAATACGACTGTTCTTCCTCAAGTCATATTACCAAATGAAGATACCCTAACATTATATAAAAAAAATGGCAGCGAGAATACTTTTTATAAATCAACAAATCTAGGTGGGCTTGGAGTTGAAACTACTGAAGACAAACTTGATTTATATTCAGGAATACCTGTTCAAGTGAATTCTAATTATGATACAAATGTTACGATAGATATAATTGATAAATCAGATCAAGAATGTAAAAATATATTTTCATATTCAAAGTATAGTCCTCAAATCAATATAAATCTTCCAAATTTTATAAAACCTTTAACATGCAATTTAAGCATAAATTTAAATGCAAAGAGTATTAAAACTGGAGTAGTTGAGAATCCGTCGATTAGTAAAATTAAAGTTCGGTTTAATCTTACAATGAAAGCTTACATGTATAGTAATGACAAGAATTATTTGAAATTTTCAGGTCAGCAATATCCTGACGATTCAAAATTTCGTGAAATAGTAAGTCAGATTAAGTCAACTAGAAAAGTTTCAATAACAAATTTAAGTTTAGATAATTTTAATTTCTTAGAAGGTGCAAAAGATTATATCCAGACGTTTGAAATTAGCAATTCTAGTATTGGTGATTACAATCTTTTTAAAGAATTCAAAATTTTAAAAGATGTATCTTTAAATAAGCTGAATATCAATGATTCAAGTGCAAAAAAAATACTAGGGATGTTACCGAAGCTTGATAGGTTATCAATTCGAGATAATTTGTTAACTAGTTTAAGAACTATAATTGATACAAAGCCTGATTTGATTTCTCTTGATGTATCTGCTAATCCGATACAAAATTTATCAGAAATTAAAGCTCTAGCTAAATTAAATACAGTTATATTGCGAAATATGAATCTAACAACGCTGCTTCCATTAAATAATGTAACACAAATAAAGGATCTTGATATTTCTGAAAATCCACTAAGAAGATTTACGGATGTGGATACTGGATATTTATCTAGTTTAATAAATTTGGAAGCTTTAAATGTTTCCGTCGACCGAGATAATCCAAATTCTACTCCAATTACCGATAAAGTTTTGAGCGACTATTTTAGATCTTTTGTTTTAGATAGTAAAACACAAAAACTTAAAAAGTTCATAGCAAGAAATAAATGGGAGAAAAAATATAAGGATTGTAATATGATAAATGATTTTGAAAGAAATATTGGCTCAATTGATTATTTAGAAAATATTGAATATTTAGATTTACATGGAAATGGTTGTGTAGACTCATTAGGATTTTATTCTGGTTTAACTTCTCTTCCTTTTATGAACTATCGCAAAATAAAGTATTTGAATATTTCAGACGCTCCAGTGAGAGATTTTAATCGTGTTATTGATTGGCGAGATAATAATATTACTTTTGTATTTAATGAAACACCTTGGAATTATGATGCAGGGGTGTTCATGACAAAAGAATCTTGTTTATCAACGTTCCCTACAGGAAATAAAAATCGTCTTCAATGTGAAGGTCTAGATCCAAATTTCAAAAAAAATTAAAAGCATGATTAATAAATAAAATCCAACATTTAAAATTAAATATTTTTTTTTCACATATTTTAGTTCTTTTCTAAGGAGGAAAAATGATAAAGAATTATTATTTATTTATTTTAGTTTTAGTTACAACAAAATTTCTTTTTGGCTGTGGAATTGAACCAAAAAATGATACAAATTCAAAAGATATAACGGTCTTAAAAACTCCGAAACTCAATATGTCTGCTTCAATACCGCTGGATCCCATTTATTCTTCTCCAACTCAAATAAAGCTTAATAAAAGTATTAATGTAAATACAGAATCTAAATCAGAAGTGATCTATAACGAAAGAGGAAATCTTTTTACAGCGACTAAAAATGGAGGGCTCGGTGCTGATTTTGATGACGAAAATAAATTAGCTCCATATTCAGGAATTCCTATTAAAATAGAAAAAAATGAAATTACAGGAGACCCAACTATTGAAATTTCTGCATCAGGTGTTGTTGGCTCTGCAAATGACGAAGCTTGTCCAAATTTATTTAACTATAATAAAGCAGAAAATGTTATTTCAATTAATACAAAAAACATTACTGCATTAACTATTTGTAAAGTGACTATTAATGCAAGCTCTGCTGAAGATAATAAAGTTTATACAGCATCAACAAGTTTTGAAATTGTTTTAAATTTAACTTTTGCAGGATATTATAGGTTAAATGATAAAGGCGCTTTATATATTAAGAAATATTCAGGTATTAAAAGCTCTGATTTAGATGACTCTATTTTACGTATTTCCCAATATTTAAAAGATAAATCTAATCAAGATTTAAATTTAAATTATAACCCTGATTTAATCCCATTAGACGAGAAATTTACAACTTTCGATGCGATTACTGCTGTACAGTCTCTGACTTCACTTTATTTAGCAAATACGAATTTAAATAATTTAAATGCAATAATAAATCTACCTAATTTAGTATTACTTGATATATCTGGAACTAAGGTTGACCCTAAAGATTTAAGACTTTTAGCAAAATTGCCTAACTTAAAAAAGTTATCTGTTCGTGATATGGATATTAAGGATATTTCTATTATAACAAAATACCTTCCAAATCTTGAAGAACTAGATATTTCTGAAAATACTAAAATTGAGAATTTAGATAATATCAAAAATCTTAAAAATTTAAGAATATTAAAAGCAAAAAGCATTGCTCTTAAGACTTTAAAGCAGTTAGAAAATCTTACACAAATTTCAGGTTTAGATATTTCAGGAAATGATTTTTCAAAAATTAAAAATGAAGAATCCAATATTTTAATAAATCTTTATAAATTAACATCATTAAATATATCAAACTCTAAATTTCCTGATGAAGTCTTAAATAATTATTTTAATTCATTATCTGCAAGTCGTTTGATTTCTTTTATAGATAGAAATAAATTTAATAGAAATACAATCGGAGATTGTAATTATAATAATTTTAGTTTAGTTAAGAATATTAAATATTTAATTAATTTAGAATATTTAGATTTAAGTGGAAATAGTTGTCAGATAGCAAATGATAATTATCAAGGTTTAACTTCGCTAGATTCATTTAAAAAAATGAGTCTTTTAAAAACATTAAACATTTCGAATACTGCCGTTTCAAATCTTGATGGAATAAAAAATTTAAACATTAATAACCTAATTTTAAATGAACCAGACGATAATGGTTTTTATAAACCTGAAAATGCAATTATGGTTACAAAAAATCGTTGTAAGGAAGTTCTCGGACAAAGCCAAAAAGCGTGCAATTATCTTTTTGATGGATCGGAAAAATCAATTGAATTTAAAACTCCAGGCGCACAATTTTGGACTGTTCCAGCTAACGTAACATCAGTCAAAATTGTAGGATGTTCTGGAGCAAATGGGGGAGCTGGCGGAGGCGGTGGTGGAGCCGCTGGGGCAATATTTGGTGGATCATGGGGTGGTAGCTCATGGGGAGGCAATGGAGGAAATGCAGGAGCTGTAAACGATGCAGGAGCTGTAGGAGGTGGTTCAGGGCAAGCAGGAAGACTTTGTTATGATCAAAACAATGAAACAGTTTGTGTTCCAACAGATAGGAACCATTTAGATTCTTGGCAACATGGCGGTTCAGGTGGATCTGGAGGTCTTGGAGTCATAACAAGCTTTGGAAATCAAAATTTTTCAAATCCATCACAATATATTTTGCGAGATCCAAATTTATCTTGTGTAGGTGGTGTTAGTGGTTCAGGTGGTCCTGGTGGGACAAACTCTCATATATCAGGTTTAATTGGTGGTCCTGGTGGCGCAGGAGCGACCCCTGCTTACTCGTATGGATGGTCATCTAAAATTGAAACATACACGGTGCAGGTAACACCAGGTCAAACAATTCAAATTAATGTCGGTGCAGGAGGTTCTGGCGGCGGCGGCGGTGCAGGCGGATCAAAGCAAAATGGAGGTTATTATCGTGGCTCCCATGTTGGAAGTCCTGGTTCTGGTGGAAGTTCTGGCTCGGATGGATTTATAAAAATCTTTTACGAATCATTATAATAAAACCACACAAAATATAAAACAAAAACAAAAAATAAAATGATTATAGAATATAAGTTTATTTTATAATCATTTTTATATTCAAATATTACAGCATAATAAGGTATTTAAAATGAGATTAAAACTTAAAAAAATGATGGCGTTAACAGTATTATCCTTAAGTACATTTGCAAACTCATCGGCATTCAGTAATGAATATAACAGCGAAAATATAATATTATCAAAAATATCTTCAGAATTAGCCTTTTTAAGGAAAGAAACAGAAGAAAACAACAAATCCAAAATACTTATGGAAAGAAATAATAATGATAATATAAGAGATATCAAATTAAAATTAAATTCCATGATTACCATTTTAAATGAGATGTTAGTAAATCAAACGCAAGCTTTGGAGTTGCAAAAAATTAAAATGCAAACTGGCGGATTCGATAAGGATAATTTTAAAGAAAATGTCAAAGATAAAACAATCGAAAAATCAAATGAAAACAATAAAATAAATGCAAAAACTATAAAAATAGAGAAGGAAAACGAAGATCTGATTTTAATAAATTAAAATCCATAAAAAAATATGAAACAAAAATAATCATCAAATCGGCAATTATATTGCCGTTTTTTTTATAACAATATGAACCATTTTGGTGAAGGAAAGTTATGAGTCATGAAGCAAAAAAAAGCAATAAATGTAAATGAAATTAGAAAAAGAATAAATTTAAGTTTTTCATTAAAGGATACGGATGAATATAAAGTTATTTTGATATCACAATATCAAATGAAAATTAATAAAAAACAAACTCTTACAGGAGCAAGTCTTTTAAAATATCTAATTATAAAAGGACTAAATGAAATAAATAAAGAATTCGGAGAAGTGGATTTAGTTTTAAAAAAAGAAGGAGTTATGAAATGAAAGTAAATTTTAAAATTACATTGTTATTATTATCTTTATTAAGTTTTGTAAATAATGCTTATGCTGAATGGTCGTATGCAGGAAAATTTTTAGCAACAACCGCTGCTGGCTGTGCTGTGGGTGGTGCTGGCTCTTATTTTTATGCAAATGGTGCAGGATATGACACACAACCTCGTGCGATTGTAACCTGGATGGGTGCGGCAACGGGATGCTTAACTGGGGCTTTGTTTAGCTATTTATTCTACGATGATGATAGCAAAACACTTGCACAAGTAAACGAACAATTAACAGCAACAAATAATCGATTGCAACTAGAATTACAAAAAAGTGCAAACAATTCAAGTTTTGGTGTTCCCTTGCCAAGCGTTAAATTACCAGATTTAAATTCAACATTAAATTCTTTTAAAATTGCTAAAATGGAATCTATTTATGAAATGGATGTGAAAACAAATCCTACAATTGCAGATTGTTCAGGAGATTATTATTCCATTTGGCTTGATAGTAACGGCTATGCCCATTCAGCAAAAAAAGATGAAAGGCCACGGAATTTGTGGATACCAGTTTCACCAAACCTTGCCATGTCATCATGGCAGTTTATTTATTCTTCAACGGGATGTTTTAAACCACATCCGTCATATGATTACTTTGAAAAAATTGTTCCAGGTTTAGCAAGAATGCTAGAAAATCAAATTGTAATTACAGCAAAAAATAATCCTCAAATTATAAAAGTTGGTGAAAGTAAGTAACAATTTTATAAAGGAAAATAATCTATGAAGAAAATAAATAAAATAATTATTACATTACTATTTATATTTTATCCTCAATTTTCTCATGCAGAAGGTCTTGGAGATATTACAGATAAAATAAAAGAACTAGCAGAAGATATTTTTGGAATGACGGATTCCGTAAGGGTTTTAGGATTGGCAATTCTTGTTTTTAGTATTGTAATTTGGGCATTAATCCCTCAAGTCAGAAAAAAATTATCAGATCATTGGGGGACAGTTGGAATTATATTCGTTCTGTGGGTTGTTATGATGTACTTTGGAGAGAATATAAAAACTGCATTAAATGATTCATTTGCCTTTCAAAAATTAATCAAGAAATAAGGATTAAAATATGGAGCACATGAGAGTAACAAGCTGGGAATTTAATCAACCCAATAAGTTTTTTTTTATGAACGAAAAATCAATTTTAGTTGGTTTTATTTCATTACTTATTGGAATGTCTTTTTCTGACAGTATTTCAAATTTCTTTTTTAGTGATAGTACAATTAGAGTAATAACTCCTTTTATATTTGGGTTTGTAGGATATAAAATGATGGAGTATTTTCTGAATGGAAAATATCCCTCACAAAGGATAGAGAGTATAAAAGGAACAATAATTAGATATAAAGGAATCAATAAAATATGGTTAAATGATGAAAAGTTAGCAAATTATAAATTTTCTGGTGATATCAATTCCTTTTTTGATATTGAAGGCAACGAAATTTTTGGCTTTGAAATCACGTTATCACATGATAATTCATTAAAAACATTTCAAAACATCGTTGAAACGATTTTAAAAGATTTAAAACCACTGGATCAAATTCAATTTATACGTGTCAGCAAAGATTTAAACAAAGAAAGTCTTTTTGAAAAAAATCCAATTTTAAAAGAAAAAAAAGTAAAACAACAAAATTTTTATATTTTCTTTTCAATTTCAGATACAACTTTAAAATTAAAAGAAAGTATTAGTAATAAGGTAATTTTAGGAAGGAGGTTAACCCGATCCGAAATCTCAAATCTAGCAGAATATATATTTGCACCAAGAAGAAAACCTTCGGGAAAAGATTTACCTTTTTATTTAATGTCGATGTTTTTTAATGATAAATATTTAGAAACAAGTTCGGATAATTTTGTTACAGCTTCTTCAAGTTTAGCAGCTTTACCAAAGCATTATGTTACAGAACAATTTAAAAATTTTTTAGATCCCATAAAACAATTAGATAGTATCATATCTGTTAAATTTACGAAAAACATGAACGTGATGCAATCGTTTAAAGATACGCTCAATATCTTTAAATTTGAAAATCTTGATTTTAGAAAAAAATCAAATCAAAAAAAATTGGAAGCTTACGAACAACAAAAAATAGACGCATCTGAAGGGAAACAAACAAAATTATTTATGCATTTTTCTATAGTCGTTACTGGAAATAATAATGACGTTGAGAACGGTCTTCTAGAATTGGAAAATAATGCAGATGAAAGCGAGGTAAATTTTCGTCCTGTATTTGCAAGGGAAACTCATTTCTTAAAAGAAGTTTTGCTTTCTATCCTTCCAGGCAGTCGTAAAAATAATAGATTTAAAGAGCTTAAAGTAAACTCAACAGAAGAGGCATTTTTATATATCCCAAGCCCAACATTAGCAAATGATCTAACAGATGATAGAGCATTTCCGATGCGAACAATTGATAATGCTCTTTGGTTATTTCCTTATTATAAACCTAAAACAACTTTAATTTGTGGTTTGCCTGGGTTTGGGAAATCCTTACTTGCCTCCTTATTCTTTTATGCAAATATTAAATCGTATCAAAATGGATACCCTGCTGCTGGCTTTGTTTTAGATCTTGGCGACTCATTTCTTTTTCTTGAAGATCAACTTGCTGATTTTATTTTGCAACTTAATTACGATAATAGTGTTGGTAAATATAAGCCTCTTGAAATTCATCCACTTGAACTATTTAAGCCTTTTGGAGACAGAATAAAATATGCCCAAAGGTTTTTGTGCAATATTATGGGATTTGATCCAAGTGATAAAACACAAAGTTTTGCTACTGATGGGGAAGTTGTTAGTAAAAGTTTAGAAGAATTTTATCAGAATAATTTATCTAATCTCACAGATTTTAAAAAAATATTGGTAGAAAAATTAGAAGTATTTTTTGCGAATTCAGTGCAAAAGCAAATAAAAATGTCGAATTGGGAAGAGTTTATAGCAAGACTAAATGTCTTTTGTAAAGGAGGTTTAAATGGTGAAGTTTTTGAACCAGAACATCCCAAATACAATGCGGATGATATAAAAAATGTTCGCTTTTTTTATGCAAGTAAAAACACCCAAACTAAAGATGATGTTTCTTTAATTTCTGCTTTTGCTTCTCTAGTGATTTCATTTGCCGATCTCATGGAAGAAAAATTTAAATCTGGCGGTGAAAATGATGCTTCAAACTTTTTTTATTGTGTGGATGAAATGCAGTGGTGGTCGGAATATATGCCTCACACTTGGTTTCGTGAAAGAGCAAATCAAAATAGAAAATTTGGGGCTTCTCTTTGGCTTATTACACAAAACCTTGAAAATTTAATTGTCCCACGTGCGGAACTGGAAAAGAAAACAATTTCAAGTCCGTACGCTTTGCTTGAAGCTGTTCAAAGATTCTTTTTTTATACACTCCCACAAAACAATGAAGTGGTTAAAATATTGGCAAAAGAATCCTTAAATGAAAAAGGAATTGCTTTAAAAGGGGGGCGTGTTGAAAAAATGCATCAAATCGCCAATCGTATTTCTGAAATAAAAAATATTATTTCAATCAAGCGTGATTCGCCAATTAAATTAGATCGAATTGTTGGCTACTGTGACGAAGAACTAAATTTAATGCCTGTATGTGTAGATATAGATAAAGAACAACTCTGGGCATTTACAACCCATGATGGGGCAAGGTCTATCCGTAAAAAAGCTTTGAAGTATTGCAGATTAACCTATACAGAAACATGTAAATTACTTGCAAAATGGCCTGGTCAAATTCCAGAAAATCAAGTTTCTAAACAATATGAAAATGACATTCTAAAAACTGCATTTGATTTAAAAGAAATTAGTCTTCAATAAATGAAGGGTTATGATATGAAATTAGATTCAGATTATATAATTAAAATAGAAGAAGATAGACAAAATAAGATTCAAAAAAAAAATAGAAGAAGGGTACTCATAGTTACTTTTTTAGTTTCTTCTTTTATCATGCAAAAATATTTGTTTGCTGTAAACCCTGCGGATACAAGTCTTCTTGCTTCAATTGAAGCAAAAGCAACCGCAATTGTTACTTATGCAAAAAATATGCTTGATCTATATAACAAACAAATAGAAGCCGTAAATAATGTATTCAGAGCTGCGGATAAAACAAAACAATTCATGGAAATGATGATTTCTCCTGAAAAAAATATTTTTTACAAACAAGCAAAACAGCTCTCAGGATATATAAAAACATTTACACATAATAATGATGATCCATTTAAAATTAGACTTAAGAAATTTGATTTAGAAGCTCAAATACTTGTACAAAAATATGAAGAACTTTCTTATCAATATGACGTAACAGAAAGAGCTTGGAAAAGAGCAGCAAAACCTTTGCTAGATAAAGATAAAATGAAGGAAATTAATAGAAATCCATCAAATAGTGCTTATATTTATGCAGCTAATCAAAATGTAAAAGATATGTACTATAGAACAAAAGGAATGGCTTATGAGCAGGAAATCCAAGAAATTGAAAATCAAATACTTTTAGATCGAATGACAGACAAATTTCCGATTGATAAATCGCCAGAAGAAGTTTTTTACGAATCAACAAAACATATGTCTATTAAAATTCAATTAGATCAATTAAAAATGATGAAAGAAATTCACTCAACTTTGGTTGCTATGTTGCAAGTTCAATCAGGAAATTCAGTTCCAAATACCTCTTTTCCAAAACTTTCAGATTTCAAAAAGGCATATGAAAGAGCTTCCACTGGTTTGCCTTTGGATGACGATAAAAAGCCAAATGCTTCTTCTGTCTCATCAAATAATGGGAGATAAAATAAATGATTCTAGATGATATGTTTGAAACATCAACCTATCTTTGTTTGATAGGAGTAGCGCTTTATATTTCATATAAATATTTATATGGATTTTATAAAAGAGATGCCTTTATTGATATTATTAAATATTTTGGTGCTTTTACAGTTGGATATTTAATCTTAAAGTCATTAATAAATATAAATCATACCATCTCTATTGAACAAGATACTGTGCAAGTGCAAGAGGGGATTTATCGAGTTGGTGCTTGGATTTTTCATATCGAATCTATTGCAAAAGCAGCAGAAAGTCTAACTCATGTGATTTCTAATTCCGCTGTAGGCTCTGCTACAGCCAGCGCTTCCATTTTACTTTCTGCAATGATGTTCCATTCTCGAATGCTCATGGGAGGATGGAGAAGTCACAACGAAGTTGTGGAAGCTTTTTTTATTTCGCTTGTTACGTTTTTTTGTCTTTCCTATTTTGATGTTTTTTTTAATACAATGACATCTTTATTAGATGAGTTTTCAAACATATTTTTTGGCGATGATCTCTACGCAAGATATGCGGAAACAATGGCGCCAATGAACATGTTATTAGTACAATGCAAAACAACAATATTAGAAGCTAGCGTTTGGGATTTTACAAAACTTATTTCATCGGTTGTTGCTGGTTTTTATATTATTATTTTATTTATATTTTCTTGCGTAAATTTTATCTTATTTTCGATTCAATATTTGTGTTTAATGGGAATTCCTTTAGTTACCATCATTTTTACATTTATGTCGGGAATAGATCCATTTAGACCTATTAGAATAACTGGGGCAGTTGTATTACTTACGTTTTTATCAAAATTACAGATTTTTTTCCTTGCATCCATGTCAAGATGGACAATCCATGATTATTCAGGATCAATAACAGAAATGAACAATGATATTGTTGATGGTGCTGGCTTTGTTGGAGATAATTTTTTTCTGCTATTAAAACTCGTTGGTGGTTTAGCTTTTTTTATCTTAATAATTGCTTTAGTTTCCTGGAAAATGTTTGACTTTATTTTAAACGTTATTGGTGTAAATCAGTTCGCACAATTAAAAAGTGTTATGAGAAAAGGATAAATAAATATGCACTTGGATCATTTAGCTTATTTAGTTCAAAAAAGAATGTGGTTATTTTTTATTCCCTATGTCTTTATTTCACCAATATTTTATTATTATTTATTTAAAGCTCCTTCTACTCCTCCCGAAAAAATTATGCCGATTGCTTTTGTGGATGCAAATGGAAACACTAGAAAGTTATATTGTGGAAAGGATGATGCAAACGATATTAATATGCTTGCTCTTTCTGAGAAAACAGGGAAAGAAATGTTGAACGTATTATTTTCTTTTCCTGCAAATAAAAAAGAAACAGCGGCACGAATTGCAACCTACTCTAAATATTTTTCTCAAGAAAGAGATTCATCTATTCAGAATTTTTTAAAGTCGCAAGCTGAAAAAACTTTATCCCTTGCAGATTCAGGAGCGAGTGCAACTTTTAATATAACCTATATTTCAGGTGGCTATGATCCTAAAAATAAAAACTATGTTGTGGTTTCTGATTTAACTCAAAAATTGGTTCGAAATGGAATAGAAACAACAAAGAAATTCTCGGTAGATATTTATTTAAAAATGACAGCAAAAGATAGAAAAGAAAGTGAAGGTATTATTTTAGAAATCACATCTGTTAAATTAAGGAACATTAAAAATGAAAGTTAATATCGTTAATTTAAATCTAATTAAATATTTTATAATTTTAGTTACAACTTCCTTTTTCATTACTCAACAATCTTTTTCAGAATCACCAGAGGAAATAGAAGGAGTTCTTATTCCTAATAAAGGTTTTAATTCCGTTATTCCTTTTGCAACAATGTATCTATCCAAAAAACAACCTCCAGTTATTAAAATAACAGTTGCGCAACCTACTTTGTTATTATTCCCTTTCCAGGTTTCAAATTGTTGGGGGAATAATAATGCTCTTTCAATTTCTGATGCAAATATTGTCAAAGATTCAACTGGGAAACCAACTAATTTTTCACAAGTCATTTTAAATGTAAAAGGTGAAGCAATAACAGATGGAAGCGCACCTGATCAAACAGCAATGATCTGTAAAAGTGTTGATAATAATGCATATCCTCTTGGTGTCGAATTTGTTGAAGATAACCCATATTCAATCGTAAAGTTTCTCAAAAAACAAGAAAATTATGCTCTTTCACTAGATCAATTTGGATTTGAAAAAGGGTTTTCTGATAAAGATAATAGTTCTTATTTCAAAAAAGATAAGAAGAATAAAAATCAGAAAGAAGAAAAACCTGAAGCAATACAAAATAAAATAATTGAAAAAAAGATGGAAATAAATGAAGTTAGCCCAAGTTTTGTTAATAAGAATTTAGATAAAAAAAATATTCCATCTTCTTTTAAAGAGAAGAATTCTGAATCAATAAAATCTAGTTTAGAAAAAATGGGAATTTATTCAGATAATAAAATCCAAAACGATAATGTTACAAAAAGTGATAAAGAAAATAAAATGGAGTCCTTACTAAAAGCTGCGGGTATCATTGCTGAAAATAAAGGGAAGACAAATGAATAAAAGAGTAAAAAATTATTTAATTTATGGTGGAGTTGGGCTTCTTGCTTTTGTGATAATTAAATCTCTTTCATCTTCAAAAAAAAGCTCTGATGTTTTAAATAAAGAACTAGATGGGCTGTCTTTCACTGAGCATTTAAGAGCAAATTCACATGACGTAAATAAAAATACAGAACAACCTACGATGTCTGATACCGTAGTTGAAAGTAAAAATATAGATAAAGAAAAAAATCCAAAATTAGATAGTTGGTCAATGACCAAGCTTGTAGCATCAGGTAAAGTACCAGAAGAAATTGCAAGTAATATTACAGCAGTAAATGACAATGCTTTATTTGATGCAAATAAACCACCAACAGTTAAACATGCTGATATTAAAACATTCAGAAATTCAGACTCACAACAGCAAGAAAAAATTTATGAACAACCTAAAGCATCTGAATTACCCAAAACAAAATTTGCTCGTCAGTCTAAATTAAGCGGTCCAGTGACAACCCTTACAGGCATGGCGCAAACTACAGATAGAGGAGCCATGTTTAAAGCAGGAACTCGTGTGCTTGCTATTTTACCTGATAAGTTAACTATTACTTCAGGAGAATCTGTTTATACAAGTCTAACCGCTCTTGGTTCTGCGGATCAAAAAGTTCCAAACAATTTAACTTTTGTGGGAAAAGCAAAATTAAATAAATCCGAAAGACGAGTTGAAATTGCAATAGAAAATTGTGTGAACACAAAAGATTCGTCTCCACCAATGCCTTGCGTGGCTGTTGTGAAGGACATTTTAGGAGATAATGGACTTACTGGGAAAATTTACGATCCTTCGAACTGGCAACTTATTATAGCTTCTGTTGGGGCTTATATTAATACCTCTGTACTTTCTCAGCTAACAACTTCAGCAACACAGAATGGTCAAACAGTCGATCAAACTACATCAAATCAAATCAGACAAAGTATTGCTGGAACGGTTACGGCTGTTGCAAATCGTCTGATATCAAATTTGGATAAATCAGGCACGGAAATTGTTCTTGCGCAAGGAGCAATTGTTCAAATATTTTTCACTGAAACAACTCAAACATGGAATGATCAAAATAACACATGATAAAAAAATATATTATTATATTTATGATTGCGTTTCATTTTCATTTTAAAATTCAAGCGAAAATTGTTTTAACATCTCCAGCAGCAGGAGCATTAATTAAAGATTTTAATGGTGCTGATGTGCAAGGAATTTTAATTGATACAAGGCAAAGTAAACAAGTTTATTCTGCGATGGACGGAAAAGTTATCTATGCTGGTGAATTTTCTAAAATCCAACAAAATATGATCGTTATTCAATCAGAAACATATAAAATATATACAATTTATCGCAATGTAAATCATTTTAAAATTAAGGAGGGAATGATTGTTAAATCTGGACACAACTTAGGCACTTCAAATAAGTATTTATTATTTGAAGTGAGAACGTTTGATGGCAAGGCTCAAGATCCTAATGATTATTTAACTATAAATAGTCACCATCAAAAGAAAAAAAAGATAAAAACGGATTTCTATCCAAAATTTGTGGATTTTATGAAGCGCAATGGTTTTTTTCATCACGAAATTCCGACAATGTTTTGTATTGCTTCCTGGGAATCTTCGTTCAATCGGAATGCGGTAAATATTAATAAAAATCGGACACAAGATACAGGTTTATTTCAAATCAATGATATTTGGTTAAAAAAATGCGACATGTCCAGAAAAGATTTATTTGATGCAACAAATAACGCTAGATGTGCAAAAGTTGTTTTAAGAAATCAAGGTTTTCGTGCATGGGTTACATATAATAAATATTCAAGATTTTGTAGTATCTAAAATATTTTCAATTTTAAATAACAAAAAAATATTTAAAAATAAAAGAATTATATTATATTAATTTGTTAAAATTATGTATATTTAATAACATTATAATAGTAAAATATTTGACAAAAAAATTAAAATTAAATTTGAAAAGTATTTTATTTCAATATATTATTTAATTGAAAAATAAGGAGATTTTATGAATAGAGATAAAGCTAAAATGTCTTCAGAGAATCTAATCCGCTTTGACAAACCAATGAGCTTATATGAAAAAATATCGGATAGGCCATGTAAAAAATGCAAAGAAAAGTTTTTTATTAAAAATGTATTTAGTAAATTTTGTCAGCCTTGTCTTGTTAAAGAAAAAAAAGAGAAATTAGATGCTATAAATATAAATAAACAAGTTTCTCTTAAAACTTGTTTAAAATGTAAAAAAAGATTTATGATGGGAAAAATATTTTCAAATTTTTGTGAAACTTGTGATATTCAATGCGCTAATCAAAAACCTGTTATAATTAAAAAAAAATCATTTAGTACTATGAATGAATATAAAAATAAAGCAAATACGGGCGTGAGATGGGGGTGTGAATTTGTATATTGTAAAAACAAAGGCAATGAATTTAATCCTGTTTTACTTATGGGTGGTCAATTTTATATCATTGAAAAAAATGGACAGCTTAATTGTTTAGGAAATCGCATACCATCTGGATATTATACTATCAAAAAATATGATTACAAAGACAAAATTTCAGATCCTCAAAAGTTAGCTCTTGAAAATATTCTTAACAGATTTTAATTTCATCAAAAATTAAATAAAAGGAGGTTTTATAGGAAATAAAGATATAATATTTTTGTGCAAATTTTTTAAAATTTTAAATTAATGAGGTTATTTATGCAAAATACAGCACAGTCTGGGATTGAATTAAGCAATAAGAATAAAAAGAATTTTAGTGAGTTATTTTCATTTTTTATGTCAGGGATAGCTTCTTCATTTTTTTCCACTATCAGAATGATAAACTATTATTTGATTATTACAGGTACTGTAACTCATATTGTTATTTATTTGATTCAGAAATTCCATTTCAGCAACGAAATTATTATTGATTTCTCAAAAATTGGTCCTAATCAAGTAACTTTTTTACTCATCAATTTTTTCATGATTTTTATTACAAAAGTTTATGATAAGGTTTTTGGATAATTTAGTTAAATTAAATATGTTTATAAAATTAAAATAAATAAAGGGTTAAAGATGACTACTTCAAATTTTTTTGATTCATGTGTTTCTTTGATAGAAAAAGAATTATTATTAGAGTCTTCGAATGAAAAGGAAAAAATTATAGATAAATTTATAAATAACAGCGATTTTCAAAAAGAAGTTTTAAAAAAATGTAACCTACCTTATCAGCCGAATACGATGACACATGCGGTATTAGCTTCCTTTATTTGTAAATATGCTTCTCATTGATTTTTGTTAATAAAGTTTTTATTAAAAATACCACATCTTTCTTATGAACACATTTTTTAGATTAAAATGTGTTTAAAAACTATCAATAATGGAAAAAAAAATGAATACAAATTTAGAAAAATCGAATAATAAACTTAAAATAATTTTTGATGTAATAGATAGACTACAAAATGATTTTGAAGAATTTATAAGGCCAATATTTCATATATCATTAGAAATATTAGAAGTTTTATTATATATATTTATAGGAGTTTCTTCTCTGTGTATTTTTTATATAGTAGTAAATCATTATAATAACCCAAATTTCTTGCCAAAATTAGATATTATTGCATTGATAAATTCAATGCCAAAACTATTATTATGTTTTTTCATTTCATTACTACTTACTAAATATCTAAGAAAACGTTTTTAAATATTGCTATAAATAATAATAAAAAACTCCTTTGATATTTATTAAAGGAGTTTTTTATATTTAAGGTTCTTTTCATGCCTATTCTTAACATGAGGATAAAAAATGGATATTTTTATTTCAATACTTTTGTTTACTATAGTAACTTATATTTTTTATGAAATTTATAAAAGTAAAAAAAATGATTTAAAACCAAAAGAGAGTGATAAAGAAAATTTAAAAACTGATGATTCTATTAGTATCAATAGATTCAATAATAATCAAATAGAAAAAAGAGAAGTATCTAAAAGTCCGAGTACAGATATAAACAAAAATATATCAGATAATATTGTAAATATTTCTTTAAAGAAAGAAAAAAAAGATTTTAACCCTTATCATCATCGAAAAAAAATTGAAGAAGCAAATACAAACATAAAGCACTTAAGGAAAATGTTCTTTGAAGATGGGAAAAGCCCTGCTTATATTATGTATCAGTTAAAAAAAATTGAGGGATTAATATTTGAAGAAATGGTTCTTTCATGTCTTAGTGAAGCTGGTTTTAGGGTTTGGCGAAGCCCATCTCATACAAATGATGGTGGATTAGACGGCATGGTATTTATTAATGATGTTAAAGTATTATTGCAATCAAAATGTTGGAAAGGTTATATTAATAATCAAAATGTGGAAGAGTTTTCAAATCTTATTTTAAAAAAAAGCGCTCAGTTTGGATATTTTATTCATACTGGTAAAACTGGTCCTATGAGTTATTCTAAACTTAATAATAATGCATATTTTATATCTGGCGAAAAAGTTCTTCATTTAATCCTTCAACCTAAAAAAAGCGATTTTAATGGAAAAACTTTTTTAGTGCCTCAATTAAAAGAACTTCTTTTAAGCAAAAATCATTAATAATCTATTTTTTAATTAAGGGTCATTAATTATGTGATAGCTTCAATTAAATTCAGCTATTATGTCTAATACGCTTGACATTATCGGAACTTAAGAACATTATATTTTTTCTTGATAGGTAAATGTAAAAACAAAACAGAGTATATATTTTAATTCTCTGTAGAAAATAATTTATTATGAAAGGATTTCACATGAAATTATTCTCCCTAATTTTAGGAATTTCTTTAACTCCATTTATGGCAATGGCTTCAAATAAGACACCTAAAATAGTTTGGAGCGTACAAATTATAGATTTAGAAACAGGGAAAGAAAATAAATTAGATATAGATACTAAAGCAGGAAAATTTGATAAGCAATTAGGAAAAGATGGATTTGTTTGTAATTATACCGCTCCTATAAATCAAAATTCCAGTAAAGCAATTGCAATGAAGAGAATAATATCATGCTCTAAAGAAGGTGATAAATACACACATTCATCAGCTTCGATTTGTGCTGCCGTTAATGGTGTTACCCCTGCAAATTCAGCAGCAAATATAATTATTTCAGATGAAAAAGAATCAAAAGGTTTCTCGCTTTCTATGGTTTGTCATTTAGAAAATGAATAACATTTTTTATTTTATATTAAAAATTTCTTTATTTTATAAATAATTATTATGAATTTTTTGATAAAATTTATAAATAAACTCTCCTTTTCTTTATTACTTTTTATGTTTTTATTTTTTTCTCCAGAAACAAAAATAGCTTCTAGTTTATCTATATCTTTAAAGGTTATATTATACACATTAATATTTATATCCTTTTTTCTAATAACCATTTCTTTAAAGTCCTTTTCAAAATAAAAAAGTTAAGAAAATAATTGCTTCTTTTTTCATAGAACAAAAGAAGTGAACGGATTCCCAAAATTTACCGTTCTAGATTTAGGATAATTAGTTTCAAATAAGCCGTTTAAATTTTTGCTGTAGTTTTTTTTCAATATTAGGGTTTTAGGGGGTATAAATTTAAAGTTATTGTTGAGAAATAAGGATATTGAAAAAATAAAAATAATGCGCCATTCGCTGTTAATAATAAGATAAGCTTTTTATATTTTGATGGTTATGGACTATTTTTGGATGCTAGTTTTGAGATTACGGATTCACACAAATTTTTAAAAAATGGGGTCAGCTAAAAAATAAAAAAATTTTTTTATCTATCTTCAATTTGGTCTAAAGTTCAAATTCTTTGATACTACAACATTGGGTTTATAAAAATTTTAGGTGTAATGAGTCTAAGGCCAATTTGTATTAAAAAATCACTAGGAATGGCCTTAAAATGATTTTATAAAGAAATATTACTCTAAGTTGAATAACTTTTAATTGCGTTCGAAGGTATCAAATTTGAAACTTAAGACATGCTAAGTTGCATCTAAAAATGTCTTAAGCATAAGAATTCGAAGGTTTTATAAAATACAAATTTATTGGTTATGTAGTTAATTATCTTCTGGTATTCCTATATGTATTTTCTAAATACAAATGGAAACTCTTAAAAATATTTTAGTTTTTTATAATTTTGATATTATATTTGACCAATATTTCCAATTATGATAAGTGAAACTCTTATGAGTTTCAGATACAACTTCAATAAAAATATCTTATTTCTTCAAGATTCATTTTTAAAATTAACGGTTAATTGCAAAACTCCAGTCATCATTTGATGCAAATGCATTAATATAATCTAATTCATTTCTAAAAACTAACCATTCTTTCATTCTTTTTACAGAACGAAGTCCAGTTTTAAAAAGGATATCATCTTCTTGAGCTTGATTTATCAAACAATATTCAAAACCAGTTCTTAAAAACCCGATGGGTAAGTCTGTTCTGCTGATAGAAACATCAACATATTTGAATTCTAGAGGATCTGGAAGGACTTCAAGCATTTCATTAGGAAAATAAACTCTAATCACATCTTTTTTGGATGCAATTAAATCACTATGCTTATCAAATCGTTTGAAAAAATAAGTAAAGAAATCTATTCGATTCATTTGATTTAGCTTGAAATCCTGTTGTAAATCTATTTTATCAAATATTTTTTTATAGCCAAGTTCTTTCAATTTAGTAATAATATCTTTAGATGACTTTTCTGCTGTTTCATAAATATTCTTTAATTCAGATTCTTTATCAAATATATCATTCGATTTAAAAATTCGAGTTGAATGTAAATGAAAAGCCAAATACAGAGCGATTTCTTCTCTATTAATAAAACAATCATTCAAGATGTAAGATTCAATTAAACTTGACGTATATTGATCATAATAATCTCGAGATGTATAATCCTTTATAACAGAGCTTATAAGTGAAACAAATTTGCAATCTTTATCTTTAAAAATCTTCTCTTTTAAAGTTTCTAACATTTATCCTCCCATTAAATCCAATAATATAAAAATTAAATATGTTCTGAATAATATGATTGTCAATTACTTATTAACAATTTATTTTAAGATTTAAATAATTTTCAGAAATAAGCTTTAAAAATTAAATTAAATTTATTTTTCTTTAACTTGAAATAAGGCAACTATTTTTAGCTTATTTAAAGAGATTAGTTTAAGGGGTCTTGTAATTTTTTACAAGAGAAGCTTAATGTCAGTTAAATTTAAAACAAATTTAATTAATTTGTATGAGAAATTTTATACTCTTCGAGTTCTTCCTTTGATAGAGGTTTCCATTCATTTGGATAGCGTGTACAGAGTAAATTCATGATTTCATCAACATTATCTTCTCCATTTTTAAGACACTTAAGAAGTCTTTTTTCTAAAACTAAAAGCTCTTTTTCATATTCAATTGAATCAGTATTATTGCTCATATTATCTCCCTTATTTTACTTGTTTTTAAATTAGTAATTTATGGTACAATGGTTAAAGTCCAATTATCTTTAAGAGCTGTATTATAATCAGTATTGTCGTTAAAGTCTAATAATTCTCTCATTCGTTTCGTTGAACGTAAACCTATAGTATAATGTTTTTCACTATTTTTATTCATTAAATAATAGTCAAACCCTATCCTTAAAAAACCTATTGGTAAATTAAAACGATTAATAGCGAGATCAACATAAGAAAATTCTTTAGGATTTGGGTAAACAACACAATTCTCATTTGGTAAGTAAACTCTAATAACATCTCTTTTTGATTCTATTAACTCATTGTAATTTTCAAATCTTTTAAAAAAGGCAGATATAAAATCTATTCGATTTAGTCTATTGATTTTAAATTCATCCTGTAAATTAATTTTATCGAATATTTTATCAAATCTTTGTTCTTTTGCTTTAATAATAATTTCTTTAGAAGCTTTTTCTGCTGTTTCATAAATCTTGTTTAATTCTGTTTCGTTCCCTAGAGATTTAAAAGTTCTAGTTACGTGTAAATGAAATGCCAGATATAAAGCAATTTCTTCTCTTTCAATAAAAGTATTATTTTCATAATACGACTCAATTAATGCAGAAGTGTATTCATCATAATAATCATGGAGAGTGTATTTACCAACTACTGAGCTTACCAAAGTAATAAATTGATTTTCTTTATTCCTAAATAATTTTTCTTTTAAGTTTTCTAGCATTTAGTCTCCTAAAATTTATTAAATTTTCTAAACACTAATTAATATTTATCAAACTTATAAATTGTCAATAGCATTATTCATAAATTAACAAGAGCTTACCTAAAAGTGGTCTAATAATATAATTAAATCATATTAAGTTTGAATTGAAAAAATGATTAAGTGAATTAATGACTAGGGTCTAACCATTTGGTAAAATGAAAGATAAAAAGAATTGTTACTATTAAAACAAAGCTGGTTATTTAAATCTATATTGCAAAGTCCTGAGTTAAGAAGTATTTGAACGGGAACAATATAAGTATTATTTAAATTATTTAAATTGATATTTGAGACACCTCCCTGCGATTGGAAAAAAATATCATTAAATTTATCCATGTATTTATTTAGTACTAAATCAGTAAAAACAGAGTAATTAATATTTCTCATATAAAATCCTTCCAAAAAATTATTGCAATAGCCTAAAAAAGTAGGCTAAGGCATTTTGATTTGAATAAAATATAATTTCAATCCTCGTTTTTTAAAATTGAAAAAATATATGAAAATACATTCATAGTATTAAAAATATTACAAAATAATATTGGGTCTTGTGAGCTTGGGTGTGAAAGTGGATAAAATACGTCACAAATTTTCACTCGTACTAAAATCTAAACGAGTTCAAGACCCCTATACAGATCTGATGTGCTTCAAGAAAAAGAATCTTTTATCTTTAAAAAGGTTTTTAAAAGTCTCTTTATATGCACAAGCAAACCTTTTTTTTCACTTTTTGAATTTAAATTAAAATCACCATTTATGTATAAGATGATATTAATATTATTAAGATTACTTATACTGAGTTTTTTCTCTTCATTATTGTTCTTCATTTCAATAGATTCCTTTCTATTATTTATAATCAAATCTTAGAACTCATTTCTAAGAAAAAGACTTACAAAAAAATTTAAAATCAGCGGTCTGTCTAAAATAGACAGACTATAAAAAACGTACTTTTTTTTTAGAATGGGATTTATTAAATTTTAAAACCAATATTTATTTTATAATATTATTAATATGTTAAATGATTTCTTAAAATTTGATTTGATTTTTACTTATTGGAGGCTTTGATTGCGGTATTCAGAATTGAATATTTTTATTAAAATACTTGATTAATTTTTAAGCATATATAGTTTCGTATTGCCTTGAACTCCAAGTCAAAAACTCCTAAAACCTCTCTAAAAATGCCTTTTATTTGATTCTATAATTATATCTATGATTTTAGTTATTTAAGCTAAGTGGTGAGCCTTTCAAGTCTAGATCCTTACCAAGTGGTTTAAATAATTTCTTTGAGAATATTTTCACAATTTGATATATCCAAAACTTCTATAGCTCTTGTACTAGCTACATAAAAGAGGTTTTGCTCTTCTTCTATCTTAAAACTAAAATCACTGCCAATCCTAACTTGTTCCCATTGTAAACCTTTGCTCTTGTGGGCGGAACAGAGAATAACATTAGCATCTTTTTCATTGGCCAAATATTTTTTAATCTCATCAATCCGTTGAGGCAATTGCTCTTGGAACTTTAGAACCACTTTAACTAAGATGTTATTTTCACGATTTCCTTTTGCAATAGCAACAAAATCATTCCAGCTTTTGTATGTTTTAAACTCACAATTGATAGGCAGTAAATCTTTTTTATTTGCAAACAATAAATAAGCCTGTTTACAGCGATTAAATAACTCAGCTTCAGTTCCCATCAGATAAATTTTCTTATTTTGACTAGCGTAAAATATAGCTTGCATGACTAATTCCGCATTAGTTCTGCAAAGGTGAGTAAATTTTTTTGTCTCATCAATACTTCCTAATTTAGATTGGATTTTATCAAATCCAAGTAGTTCCCTTTTCTCCCCTTTCTTCTTTAAAATAATATTTGCAAATTTAGCTATATTAACTCCAAAACGAAAACTTTGCGTTAGAGACAATTCAGGAATCTTAAGAGATTCCATAGCGTTTACTGCACCTCTCCAAGAATAAATTTTCTGGTGTGTATCGCCGACAAATATTTTTCTGCAATTTTGCATACGAACAATATCTAAAATTACTGCATTAGCATCCTGCGCTTCATCAAAAAATATCGCATCAACATCAATTTTTGGGTCCGCTAAGTGCCACATTTTTAAATATGTATCGTGATCCATTGGAAATTCTTTTTCACAATCTGTTTCATATTGCCAATATTTTTTAGCCATTTTATATACAAATGTTGCTATTCTTGATTGTTCTGTAGGTACTCCTGTTAACTCAATTATGGATTCTAAATCAATGTGAGATTCATGAAAATCAAACGAACTTGATATCTTAAAATTCGCAAGAGTCTTTTTAATAATAGGCAAAACAGAATAAGGATTACAAAAATCCTGTTGATCAACTTTTAATATTTTTACTATTTCAGATGTTTTTAATTTTAAATTAAGTTTATTTTTGTAGTTTGAATTATCAATTTGCATAGCTCTTCTTGCTAAAGCATGGTAAGTTGTACAATAAACATTTCTCGTGAAACTCTCCTCTGCTTCTTTTTTAATGTCTTTATTAAAGGCAAGATAAAGAAAACTCAATTTATTAAATTCTTTTGCAAGCATTCTTAAGGTCGAGGTTTTTCCTGCTCCTGCAAAAGCAGAGATTTTAAAATCATCTTGGGAGTTTTTCGTAAATTCAAGGACTTTTACTTGCTCTAATGTAGCTTGCATAATTATTCCTTATCTCAATTAAATTATTTAGAAATCTCTTGCCCTTTTGTTTTTTCTTGTGTTTTTAATATCACTTTTCCTTTAGATTTTTGTTCATCATTTCTAATGGCCATCGTGTTGTTACTAAAATGGTTATTAAATTCATTATTCATTTTAACATTTGAGAATGTTGTATCTCTTTGAATGCTATTTTTAGTATGTTCATTTGATGGATATTGAAACTTTATTCCTGCTTTTTGGGCTAAAGAATTCAGAAAAGAATCTCTTTCTTTTTCATTTTTGATTTGAAGAGAATCATCATTTTGAATTTTATTTAAAAATTCGCTTTTTAATTTAGACGGTTCTTGTTTATATTCTAATGGTTTCGTATTTTTCAATTTGTTTTCTTGCTCAATTCTAGATTCAATCTTTGAAATATTTATATCTTCAATAATATCTTTATATTTCGGAATATTTTCTTTTTTAGCCATTTGTAAATATGCTTTTTCTGGATTTATTTCTTCTGTATTCATAAATTTTGATTCTTTAATCATAGTTTTTCTGACTTCTAAAAAAACATTATTGCTAAGTTCTTTATTATTTACTTTAGAATGAATGTCTTGATGAATTGATTCTTCAAAACTCTTTAAATTTTGTTTTAAATGATATTGCTCCATTGATTTTTCTAAAGAAAATTTACTAATCTCAATTGTTTTATTTCTTATTAACTCTTGTTTGTTTTTATCTAACTCATTTAAATTTTTATTAAATGACTCAAAAGTATTTTCTTTATTGTTCATAATTTCATTGAACTTTTTATCAACTGTTTCAACATTCTCTTTTAAACTCACGTTCCTGTTAATTTGATCTGGAAATACTTTATTGATTAAGAACTCTCTTTCATTCATATTTAGTTTATTTAATTTATAGGACTTGTCAGAATCTTTTTCTAGATCGTTTTGAATCGTTTTCCTGACATGATTTTTTAACTCTTCTTGATATAAAACAGCTTTTTGAAGTCTATAAGACTGTAAATAGTCTTTAAAATTATCTATATTAATGTCATTTGTAGATACTTTATTATCATAATTATTGAGAGTATTTAGTTCAGTAACATTATTTATTTTCTCGGATGCGTACTTAAAAGCAAGAAAATTTAAAATATTTTGATTATTAAATTGCTTATGAATCAGTTCAACTTCTTCTTTTATAGCTCCTGCTTTAATTTCATTTAAAAGTTTTTCAGAATGAAAATAAGGATTTATGAATTCATTTGCATGTTTTTGTTCTTTTTGTTTCTCTAGTTGCTCATTCATTAATTTCTCTGAGATTTCTTGAGGGGAAGCATTTTTGTATTCTTTTTCTATAAATTTGTATATTTTTATGTTGTTTTCTTTGATGATATTTGTATTTGAAATTTTTTCATGAATCATCATTTCGTTTAATTCAATTATTTCTTTGATATTATTTATAAGGCTTTTGTTTTCATTTATAAAATCTAATTTTAAGCTTTTATTATTAAAATCTAAACCTTTATTTTTCATTTCAAAATGAATGCCTTTATTTAACTCATTATCATGAAATATTTTTTTTGTTTGAAGTTTAGATTTTAGGGTATTATCAAAAGGTTTAAATTCAATTTTTTGTGTTTTATTTTTATTTACTTGATTAAAATATTCCCTTCTTTTTTCAATCTCTTCAGGGTTTAAAAATGCCTCTGGAATATATTTGTAATGTTTTTCTTCAAGCATAAGTGTTATAGGTTGATTTAATGAAATAGATGCGCTTTTTAATTCCAAGTTCCTTTTAATAGGGTCAGCAATATTTAAAATAGAAGGTAATACTTCTCTTCTCCATTGTAGGATTTGCCCATAATCTGCTTTTATATTTTCATTTTTATATAGAGTATTGACAAAATATTCTAAGGGAATTTTATTTGATTCTATTTCTTTTTTAAACGCTTCGTTGCCATATTTACGAATAAATTCGTCAGGGTCTTTTTCTGTTGAGAGTTTTGTATAAGATAATAAAAGATTTGATTGAACGGCTTGTAGATAACTTAATTTAGCCGCATTATATCCAGCTTTATCATTATCAAATAATAAGATAACTTCTTTAGAAGATTTAGAAAGTAGGTCAATATTTTCTTTTGTAAGAGCTGTTCCCATTACAGCAACTACATTTTTTATGCCTGCTTTTTGCATAGCAATAGCATCCATATAACCTTCTACCACGTATACTTTACCCGAACTTTGAATATGTTCTTTTGCGGAATCAAGACCAAATAAGGTAGATTTTTTATCAAATAATAAATTATTTTTAGGGTTGATATATTTACTGACTTG
Organism: Silvanigrella paludirubra; assembly: GCF_009208775.1. Classification (NCBI taxonomy): domain Bacteria; kingdom Pseudomonadati; phylum Bdellovibrionota; class Oligoflexia; order Silvanigrellales; family Silvanigrellaceae; genus Silvanigrella; species Silvanigrella paludirubra. The sequence goes on from NZ_WFLM01000003.1 coordinate 606,928, forward strand.
TTTGTCAATTTCGTATTTGCGATAGATACGTCCACCAAAACCAAGGCATTGTCCATTTTCATCATGGATTGGAATCATGATTCTATTTCTGTAAAAATCATAACTTGTACCATCTGTTTTTTCACTAATAAGAGATAAGGATATTAAATCTTTTTTTGAATAACCTTTTGAATTTGCATAGTCTTCGATTCCTTTTGTAAAGGATAATCCAAAGCCAAATTCTTTAATTTGTTCGTGAGTAAATCCTCTCTTTGTGAGATATTCAAGGGCTTCTTTTCCTTGCTCTAAAAACAAATTATTAGAGTAATAAGATTTTATATCATTCATTATATTATGATTCTTTGTGATTTCTTCTTTAGAAACCTCTTTTTTATTTGTTGAAAATTTTTCTGAAGACAAGCTATTTGTAAATGATTGTTTTTTATTTTGTTCTTGCTTTAAATAAAATTCTTTTTGCTTTTGTATACCTGTGTATCTCTGTTTTAAGTTAATACCTGCTAAACTTTTTAGATTTTTTAAATAAACCTTGTTTTCTCCACTTTTAAAATCAACTTCATTTGCATGGAAAATGACCTTTGAACCATTCTCTTTAGCAAGATCAAACAAAATAGAAGCATTTTGAGTAATGTTATTTCCAATATCTTTTAAAATTATTACCGTTTTATTATCTAGTGAAATCTTTTTATCTGCTATTTTATTTAATAAAAATCCAAGGTGAAGATCTCTATTGCCATCTAAAATTGTTTCGGTGTGAGCTTGATTTCCTGCATATACATTAAGAACCTTATATCCATTATTTTTATAAAGATTTGTTGTTTCTATAAAAACATTTTTTGCCTCTTTATCATTTAATCCTGATAAAAATTTAACATTTCCTTGATCTATTGTGCAATGTGCAAGCGCTGCTATTTGTTCTTGTGAAAACTTCTTATTTTCAGCTCTTCTCATTACTCTTTCAAAGCTTAAAGAATAGTTTTTATCTTCATTTCTTGTAGCTGAGTGCATTAAAATTTTTGCTTCATCATGTTTTAAATCATTGTGAGCAAAAACCATTTTTCCAAATTTATCATAGTCAACCATTCTTAAATTAGGATTTGTTAATATTTGAGCATGTATAACATTAATTTCTTCAGTAGAAATATGTCCTTTTGATTCGTTTAGCAATGTTTCAAATAATTTAACTTCATTAAATACTTGTAAATCTTTAGATAAAGAATGAATTGTATTCTTTATAATTTCATCATGCTCTAATTTTTGATATTGCTTTTCATAACTATTTATATTCTCTTTTGATATTTTATCTAGATTTAATTTTCTAATATTATTATCTATATATTGCTTTGAAGTCTTTTCAATTTCATAGGCTGATGAAAACTTATCAAATCCCTTAGCCTTAAATTTTTCTTCTAGTGCCTTTATATTTTTTTCAAAATCTTCTGAGAATAGAGAATGAATATGATCGTTTCTGTCTTGGGCACGGAGAATCCCATTCTCATTAAAGCATGAGATTCCTATATTATTTAGATTTTCAGCAAGATGACTTTGGTAAATATTTTTCAATATTCCTTGGTTTTCCATGAAAGCATAATGATTAATACTTTTATCCATTTGGTTTTTTAATCTAGTAACTTCAATATTTGTATGCAAATATGGGATATTTGAAAAATTATTTTGATCAAATAAAATTTCATTTGTCTTTGAATTGTATAAATATTCATTTCCAATCAATTGATTAAATTTATTTAAAGTTTGATCTATTGCTTTATTATGTGCTGATAAAATGTTTTCTTTTAAATGTTCATGAGAAAAAAGCAGAGATGAAATGTCACTAGGGGCAGCAAATGAAAGAAAAAGTTTATCTTTATCTACGGAAACGACTCTTTGATATTTATCATAAAAATCCATTTTATTGCTTTTTGTAATTAAATATTCTTCTTTTTGGCTGTTAACTAATTCCATTGCTGTTTTTTTGGAACGACTTACTTCCATCGCAGCTTTTAATTTTTCTTCTGATTCGACAAAAACTTTTAAATTATGAGTAGGTCTTGTAAATACAGTATAAATGTCTTCAATTGAACTGATACCATCTATAATTCCTAATACATTTTTCTTTGTGTCTCCTTGGGCTGCATTGTAAGTTACTGCCCAATTGTGTTGGAGAAAATTCATTGATTTTAGATCAATGTTTTCTGTTTTTCCATTTTGATAAATAATTTCCATTTTGTGATTTGTCTGATCAATGCTTAAAACTTTAAACTCTTTCTTGTTAATTCTGCTCGTTTTCCAATCGTTTTTACTCCATGCGAGTTTATCATTTTCACAAATTTTAATTTCTGATTTTTTATAAACAGGAATAATACTAAATTCTTTTGATTTTGGTGGTTTATCGTATTTAAACTTGGCTGGATTCAAACTAAAAAGAGTCCCATTTTTGTCTTGAATCGTAACAATATTATTCATAAAGTCTGTTTGAATAATTTTGTACTCTTCATTTTTAATGACATTTAATGTTTTATTCTCAAAATATATTTTGTTATCTGCATCAAATATCATAATATTTCCAACTTCGTAGTTAGAAGCATATTTGCCTTTGCTGCCACTTAAGTCTACTGCTGTAAAGGTTTGTGTGTTGATTTCATTTTTGAGAAATCCTTCGTGTTTCAAGTTTTCTCTAATTTGATTTGTAATTTCACCAATTGATCTGTGAGTTCTTGCTACAATTAAAGTTTTTTCTCGTTCAGATGGGCTCATAGACAAATATTCTTTTACGAGATTTATAACCCTCGCTTCTTCCGTTTTAAATTCTTTAATTGAGTTTTTAAAATATCCCATTGCTTCATTGATAAGAGTTTTACCAGTAGATTTATAATTTTGTTTTGATAGCTTATCAAAGAGCATGCTATTTAATATCTCAACACCTTTTGCAAGATTTTCATCTTTTTGTCGCATTGATTTGTTTAATTCAACACGTTTTAAATTGGTATGATTTGTTGTAAGCTTTAAAAAATGCCCTGCTGTTGGGGAAGATAATTGACGGTTATCTCCTACTATAATTAATCTTGCATTTTCACTTTTAGCACGTTCCACAAAATCATGACCTAGCTTTGTGCCAACCATTCCTGCTTCATCAATAATCCATATTTTTTCATTTTTACTTTGGGATACTTCACTTTCTTTTAAAAGAAGACTTGCTATTGTATTCACTTCCATATTTGTTTCGTTAGCTAAAATATCAGCGGCTTTTTTATTTTGGGCAAATCCTTCTACTTGATAGCCTGCAAGTTTTGCTTGTTCTACCACTGTAGAAAGCGAAAAAGTTTTTCCTGCCCCTGCTGCTCCGAGCCAAATGATGTGCTTATCAGTTGTAGAAAGTGTTTGTTTAATTGCTTCTTTTTGGCCTTCTGTGAGTTCTGTAGCTTTATCAATTAATAAATTTAAATTGGCTTTTAATTCTTTCTTTTCAGATTTTGAGATTTTTAATTCTTTTAATGCCTCTGAAAGATATGACTTTATATTTTCATTTTCTTGAAAACTAAGCCTTTTATCATCATGAATAAAATGTTTCATAATTTCAGAAATATGTAGGCTTGCTTCTGGTGATAAATGTTTCGTTTTTGCAAATACTTCATTAATGATTTCATTTTTCTTTTCGCTAGAAAATGCAGCTTTTTCTTTAATGAGATTATCAAGTATTCCAGATTCAAGATTTAAAATGCTTTTAACGGATTGTTGATTTTCTAAGTTTAGTATTGTTTTTTGCTCTAATTCTAAAGCTTCTTTAGTAATATACATTCCGTTTTGAAGCTTAATTAGTTTTTGGCTAACTTGTTCTTCGAAAGTTTCGGTTGCTTTCATTAAATCAATTTTACCTTGGCTATATTTTGCAAAAATTTGAAAAGCTTCTTCATATTTAAAAGCCATTTTCATTTTTGAAGCTTCTGAAAAAGCGTCTTGAATCATTTCATTGATTTTTATGACTCCAATTTCTTGGGTTTTCCTTATCTCTCCTTTAATTTTTGATAAATCCGTACCAATTTCTTTTGTTTCTTTAATCCACTTTTTTAGTTGTTCTTCTGCGCTAATATTTTCTGATTTTTTAGCTCTGTCTTGATAAACAAGATCTCTAGCGGATTTTTGATCTTTAACCCCAAGGTCAATGAGTTGTTTTCTTCTTTTTGAAAACTTTTCACACAATTCATTAGGGACATTGCTTATTTTAAAGGTGCTGTCTTTATCAGGAGCAATATCGTACCCAAGTTCATAGACTCGTTTTGCAAGCTGGTTCTGGTAGATGGTCCCAAATAGTTTCGAATGATTCCTAAAATCATCCGCATGCAATGATCTCCATTCTCCATCCATGCGTTGAATTAAATTTAATACAACACAATGTGTGTGTAATTGAGGATCATTTTCACGAGACGTATTGTGTTCGAATTGTGCAATGAGAAGCTTTTTCGTGTTTTCAATTTCACGTTTTAAATTATCTCCTGTTCTTGTGTTTGCGTATTTCGCTTCTATATAGTTCAGGACATCAAATACAGCCTCTCTATGAGCTTTAATAAGGTCATTATCCTTGCCTACAAGACCCATTACCGAAACAGATTTAGGAGCACTAAAAGTCAGATCGTAGCCTGCTCTGCGTTCTTTTGGTCGAGTTACTGAAGAAAGTATAGTTTTAAAAGCTTCTTTGGCTTCTTCTTTTTGTAATGGGCTTAGTTTAGTTTTTTTTATTACATTATTTATTTGGGATAGACAGGTTTTTTTGTTACCTGCGGTTATTTTTTTGTTGTGTCTAGTATGAAATTTAATTATCTCATTAATTTTTTTATATTCAGACTCTTTGAATGGATGCTTTTCACATATTTTAGAAATTGAAAATTCGAGATTTCCACGTTCTTTTTTTGTAATTTCAGCTTCTCTGTAAAGCTTGGAATCAACTGAATTTGTAGATATTGACTTACCATTTTTATCAAGACCAAAAAGTAAATTATCAAATGTTTTAAAATCAACTTGTCCTGTTAACCCAAGTTCTGAAGCAAGCTTGCCATGCCATTGTGAGTGTTCTTTAGCGGATTCTTTCGAATAATAATTTTCTTTTTCGTAGTATGAGCGGCCCTTACTTAATGAAACATTACTCACAGATAACATAGCAAATCCTCCTTAATTTAATAATTTAAAGACCCATTTCGTTCTTTGGTGCTGTTTCTTTTTCAATTAATGATTTTTTTAAATTGATTGGGATGGACTTAAACTGTCCTTTTGATTTATCAGTTTCTTTTGCATCATCACTTTCAAAGTTTCCTCTGTGATCTTGAGTTTCAGAAGAGTTTTGACTTTTTGGTGCGTTTGTATTTTCTTCATCTACTGTTTCTACTGCACTAATTTTTACTTTTGGAAAGGGAATAGAAAATTCAATTTCATTTGTACTAATATAAATCGTTTTCGATTGCTTATGAATTGTAATTGAATAGATGTGTGGACCAAATTTAGCTTTTATTCCTTGTGAAGCACCAAATTTATCCATAATTTTCTTTCCGAGTTCTTCAATTTTATTTGAATCAGATCTTTCAGACATTAGTGTAATTACTTCTTCAACAATTGATTTTACTAGTTCATTTGTTGCAGAAGCTTTGCTATTTGATTTTTCAGCTTGAGCTGCTTGTTCTCGTTCTCTTATCAATTCTTCTGATTCGTATTGTTTTGTTTTTACTCCATCAAAACGTGTTACTGTAGGTACAATTGATTTTGAACCTTCATTAATTCTTTCCATTTTATGAAATTCAAATTCAATTTTAGTTGGATTTACTCTAGCAATTTTAGCAAAACAAAAGTTGTCTTTTAAGGCTTGTATCTGTGAAGCTGTAACATTATCTATTTGTCTCGTTCGATAACTGATGCTAGCATTTCCATTTTTATCTCCTAGTCCTAGACTTTGATCTGCTTCAACAATGATTGACTTTCCCATTCTTGCGGCAAATAAACTCGCCTCTGTTTCATTATTTGAAGCAAAACAAAATACAGTTTGTAGGCCCTGAAAGATATTTACTGCGGAATCTTTACCGTATATTAATTCAAGTTGAGCGTATGATTGAAAACCAATGATAAGTCTTAATTTATAATTTCTGCCTTTGTCCAAAACACTTGGAAGTGTCGGTAAATTTCCTACAGTTGTGATTTCATCACAGTATAAATTTATTTGTCTGAGATTAGGATTTTTTTTATCTCGATCATATGCGGAGCTTGTAACAATATCGAACCATAAGCGATGTAAAGGTTGTGCTTCTGGTAAATTACGTATGTCATCAATGATAAATACCCAAGAATCATCCTCATCATTATTTACCCATTCTGTAAGTGAAAAGCATTTTTCTTCAATACAATTAGTTTTTTCTCTTTCATATACATGGTGATTCATAGATTTTATAAAACTCATATTTAGGATAGAGGTAGCAATAATACCTGCGCTTTGTGGACCAGCACCTTCACCCAAAAGTTGTTTAGAAAGCTCATTTTTATCCACAAGAAAGTCGTGTAAACTTTTCATCGTATAATTTACAACTTCCCAAAGTTCTTCTAAACTTCTTGTATGTTTTAGTGCCGCAGTGAGAACTTCTCGACCAGACTTATCAAAAAAATTTTTATTATTACTAGATTCTTTAAGTTCGACTAAAGCATCTGCAAGAAATTTAAATGCGATATTTTCACACCAAAAATTCCATTTTTCCTGTCTAATATCGAATAGAGATAAAATTTTATCTCCCTTTCTGCCGTGCCTTTCAAAAAATTCTCCTCTTGGATCTACGATAAGGCATTTACTTTTTAACTGTCTATCTTGAATTAATAATTCGTTCATTCCATTTGTTTTACCTGTCCTGCTTGCTCCCCCAAAACCGATATGAGTTTCTAATAAACCAAGCGGAATTCTGATTTTAGTTTTCCCAATGTACAAATCATAGGGTGTAAATATGATGTCATTGTTTTTTCTTTTTACTTCTAATTTAATTTCTCTTATTAATTCTGTATTGCTAACTAATCGTAACTCATCTTCTCTTTCATATTTTACTTCTTGTTCTTTTTCTCCATAAGTCTTGAAAAATTTGTAACAAATAAACATGCACACTAAAAAAGAAACTACAAAAATAGCCTGATACATTTTTGTAGTTTCTTGTAAAATTTCCCAGTATTGGTTTATTTTATCATAAAAAATGATGTCTTCATTAGTAGGTTTCATTTTAGAATGGTGAATTGCATTTGGTAAATATTCAACTCTAAAATATAGATATAACTTCTGTCGAATTAATTCTAGATATGTAATTAGACCATATTTAAAATGTAATTGAATAAAAATACAGGTAAGAGGAATTGCACCTATAAACGAAAATAAACAGTAATATATTAAACTTTGTAACCAGTTGTTAGCTTTTATTCCGAAAATTTTACGTCCATAGTTTTCTTTCATTGTAGTTCAGCTCCCTTTAAAATTTTAATTGCAGCCTTGTCTTTTTCAGAAACATATCCATTCATTTGATTTATCAAATCCTGATCTTCTCCAATATTTGCCTTGGTAAGAAACCCACATTTTGCAGATTCTTTAAAAATTTCTCGATTGATAAGGAGACCTGTAACTACGTTTTTGTTTGTTTCATGTATCATTTTTTTTAGTTCAGAAAGTTCAAATTCTATTTTTTTTTGTGCTGCTTCATACTTATTTTTATCATCTTCAATTAAACTTTCAACTACTGCATTCACACTTTTTTGTGATGAGTCTGCAAGAAATTTTAAATGCTGATAGTGCTTTTCATCCAGTCGTATTGTTATTCTCTTCACTAATATCCTCCCTAATAATTTATTAACATGACGTCATAAAAATAATATTTAAATATATAGAATACTAATTAAAAAATTACAAAAATGACGTCACAATTTTATAAAAAATGCATGTGACGTCATGAGTGATGTCATCGTGACGTCAAAATAAATATAATTAAAATAATGGGTTAAATCAAATTTTGACGTCACATTTTTAAAGCTGACGTCACTCATGACGTCAAAATTTCAAACATAAGATATCTATATTTATCAACAATAAGTTAATTACAAACGTCTGCCACGAAGTGGCGTAGTGTGTGGATAGCGAGACGCCCCAAGGCGGCGAAGCTCTCCTCTTCCGGTTCTCTTAGTTTTTTGTTCCGGCGTGAGATGCTTTTTGAAGTCACCCGTTACGCCTGCGCCGTTAACATTCATTAACTTTTATTTGATGCTAGGAACTCATTTTATGCGTTACTCATTTCTCTTCACTCTTTTGATTGACAACATACCCGAAGATCAATTTGTTGATCTATCAGCTTCACTAATTAAATTTTTGATTGAATTAGAAATTAATCTTAAAAAAGTTATTATGAATAGGAACTGTGGAATTTTTGAAGTTCACGATTGCGATGTTTTATATTTCGGTGACTTTATAAATTTTGCAGAAAATAATTTTAAAAAAATAATTTGGGAAAAAAACTTTCTACCTTTTGAGTTTGGGGCTGTTATCACTGAAGGAATAAATGCTCAAAGTTTTGACCTAGATGATTTTAATAATTTTAAAAAAATTGAAGTTGCCTCTTGATTTTATACTCATATAAGTTTATATTATATATAGAAAATAATTTCTTTTTGGAGGTGTTTTATGTATGAGCTTTCGTTGTTTAACAGGGTTTTAGAATATTATCAATTCAACCATGATTCAGAATACAGAAAAATCAAATATCATTACGGAACAATGAAGTATGAGCAAGTAAAAAAATTATTGAGTGATAGTGAAATTAAAAGTATTAATAATCTAAGTGAAAGAATTTTTAAAATTACTTATAACTTTTTTTGTCAAAATAAAACTTCAGTATTTATATTTGCATATAACACGGCAAAAGATTATTTGGATTTGATCCCACGGCATGAAGATATTTTACTTTCATACTATAGAAATTATAAGAGCATAGATCATGAGTATGCTTATAATTCTATAGAATTAAATTCTGAACATGATAATCTCGAAAAAGTTAAAGATGCAATAATTGAAATCTTGCTCGACTATGAATTAAAAATAAATTTTGATCACTTGATTATATGCTTAAATGAGTATAAAATAATTATAGGTTGAGATTAATACTTAGGAGGCAAAAATGAATAATCGCAAGTGTTTAATAGATACGATTTTTTATACATCATTAATTGCTTTATTTTTTATAAGTCTTTTTGTTTTTGCGGCATGGCAAAATAAAAAAAATTATCATGTTGAACATAAATTTTTACATTGCTTAAGAGGTGAATATTCTTCATCTGAAAATTCGGATATTGATTTTGTCTGTAAAAAATTTGAGCTTGTACATTATAAATTTGTTCGTGTGCATGAAAGCGAAAAAAAATTGATTTCTGATATAAATGAGCATTGTATAAAATTTGAAGATAATGGACGTTGTAGAGTTGCTCTTATTGATACAACTGCAAAACAATATACAGCTATGATTGAAGGTAAGACTTTGGTTAAAACTGATGTTCTTGGTAATTTAAGATAATGTCCTTAATATATACTCAAATAAGTATATATTAACTTAGTTTAAAATTTTTAGGAGCTATCAATGAGCGATATCATGTACGAGAATGAATTAAAAACATATGAGCACTTAAATAAAGAGGCGCAAATTTTAATTACAAAGATGTCTTATGATGAAAAAAAAGAAACTTTTGATCGTCTGGATTTTGAAAATTGGTTTGGAAATCCGTTTGATGAAGATATCGAGAAGTGCGCTTTATATAATTCGTTAAAAGATTTTTTTGGAGGCTCGCCAATTTGTAATCGCATGGATAGCGAAGTTTTAATAAGAAAATTGTCGTATAGCGAGGGACAAACAGAAACCGAAAAAAGATGTAATTACGAATGCATTTACAATTAAACCTGAATCTTGATAATTTAAAAGAATCTGAAAAAAAGGAAGTTTATATGAAACCATTTTTTAATAAAATTAATTTTAGATCAAAATTTGAATTCACTAAATCATGGCCTGCAGGCACTATAGCTAAAGGATTGTACAATGATTTTTCTGAGCATCTGCATTTTCAAATTTTTATACCTGATCTTTGTACTGTTATTTTGTGTGAATTAAAAACACTAGAGCATTTTGAGGGTTGGATATGGAAACGATACAATGAGATGAATAAATGTCAACATTCATTTAAAAAAATCAATTTAGGTTTTACAAATGAAATGTGTGAAAAATGTGATTATTTCCAATTAAAAAATGAATACATAGAAAAAATTAAATTAGATATTCAATGTGATAGTTATGGTCTTGTTCCTGAGATCTTAGAAATTGGGAAATATTGTTCAAAATATAATGAGTGTTATTGATTTTATTTTTCATAATTAATTATTATATACTTATTAGAGTATAAAATATTGTAAACAATTTCTTATTTATAAAAAAAGGATCCATTATGAATTATTCTTATGATTATAGAAATTCTGATCACAGTCCACTTTTACAAAGTCAGCTAGTAGAAATTTGTCCGGCGGCATTTGCTCAAACTCCTAGCTGCGTTGTTTCTAATAAATACAATTTTATTTCAACGAAAAATATTATGGATATTTTAGAAAAAAATAAATTTTTACCTTATTCAGCAATGCAGTCTCGAGCTAGAACTATAGAGAAAAAAGAAACTACTAAACACATGATCAGGTTTCGTCATTCAGAATCTAAACGTCAATTAGAAAATGCAGGCGGTCTAATTCCTGAAATCGTTTTGATGACATCTCACGATGGGCTCTCTTCATTTCGATTTATGAGCGGCATTTTCCGATTTGTATGTACGAATGGCTTAATAAAAGGCGATATTAATTCATCAATAAATATCAGGCATGTTGGATCCAATGAAAGCGATATCATTGATGCTGTTTTTGAAGTTTTGGACACATCAAATTCGGGGCTTTTATTATCATCTGAAATGCAAAAAATTGATCTATCTGAATCCCAAAAAATTAAATTTGCAAGCGAGGCATACGATTTAAGGTTTGATGATCATGAATTTGAAGACTTTTCACCATTGCAGTTATTAACGCCTAGACGCTATGCTGATAAATCAGAAAATTTATTTAATATATTTAACGCAACACAGGAAAATTTAATAAGAGGTGGCATAAGAGTTTTTAAAAGAGATGAAAAAGGATATTTGAAACGTTCGAGAACCAGAGCGGTAGGATCAATTGAAGCAAATTTGAAAATTAATAAAGGGCTATGGAATTTGGCAGAAAAGTATTTGAGATAGCAAAATATTTTATAAGTTTAAAAATAATTTCTTAATTTATCGAGGTAGGTTTTTTTATGACTAATGTAATTAATCTTAAAGAATTCAAAAAAAGAAGTAAAACTCTTTGGCTTAAAAGAGATAAGCAAAGAAAGCTTGAAGGTCGGGCTTATAATTATATTGATGCTAATAATTTAATTTTAGATGTTGATCCTGATATCATCAAAAGAATGAAAAAAATTTTAAAAGAAAATCTTGAAAAAGAAAAATTTGAGACCTCTTGATTTTATAATTTTTATTAATATATACTCATTTGAGTTTATATTAATAATTTTTGATGCTATGCTTAAAATGAAATTAAAAAACACACGTCAAGCGTAGTGTGTATACTAGAGGAGATAGTGATGGTAAAAAGATCTGGTGCAGAGTCAAAAAAAACAAAACCTTTTTTGGATATAAAAATTTATGAACCCGTTCATAAAAAATTTACAATTATGAGAGAATCAGAATCGCTTTTAAAAATGTATACGCAATTTAAAAATGATCAAAGCGAATTAAAAAACTTATCTGAAGATTCGATTATTGATGCTCTTATTGCCACTCTTAACAATGATGCTGATTTTGTTTCATGGAGAAAATTTAATTTATCTATTGAACAAAAGAAACAACAAACAGAGTCAATAGAAACAGAAAATTCAATTTAACTTATTGGTTTAATATGGATGCTGGCCGCAAAATAAACAAAAAACTTCGTGAGCCTTTACGCGGAAGAATTGAAAAAGGCAGTGAAAATTTTTTATGTCGATGGTGTGGCAAAGAGGTCCCTAAAAAAAGGCGTACATTTTGCTCAAATGATTGCGTACATGAACATCGCCTACGTTCCAATATTGACTACATGCGAGAGCATGTTTTTAAACGAGATTTAGGAATTTGCGCTAAATGCGGTTTGGACTGCGAATTATTAAAATATGAGGCTCGGTTACTTTTTAATGTTACTGATGAGTACAGGGTTTCTGAATTTTTAAGCTCATTCTCTATACCTATTGGTAGAATAAAAGGTTTTATAAGTAGAAATTTAGCCTTATGGGATGCCGATCATGTTGTCCCAGTTCGCCATGGAGGGGGAGGTTGTGGGCTTGAAGGCATGCAAACTCTCTGTTCGGGTTGTCATTTTAAGTTAACAAAAGAGCAACAGAGAAATGAATTTATCGGATATGTTGGCAATACTTTATGGGATGATGTGTAATGACTTCAAAAATTTTAATATCTAAAAAAAATAGAGGTAAGGGGCGTCCACCTCCAGATTGGCTTCTTGATCTTCATATTAATCAGTTTTTTAGAGATGATAAATTATATTCTACAAATGAATTATGTGAAATTCTTGGCAAGCAAAGAGACACTATAAGAAGAGTGTTGGATTTAGCATATAATAAACTATATAATTCTGAATTTCCAACTGAACAACATATTGTAAATAATCTTAATACAACATTTTATTCTGGAAAAATTCTACGGAAACTATCAAAAGATTATTCTGATAGTTATATTTGAAAATATTTAGTTAAAAGATTTTAGATTTATGCTTTATTGGAATATTTCGTTTTATGTTAAAGTAAAGTATCTTGGAAATTTTTTTTTGCTTCACTTCTTTCTTATAAAATCTTAGAAATTTTCCTCTAGTTCTTGTTTTTAGTCTATGCCCAAAATATTTGAGTTTCCTAAGCTCATCTTTTTCTATTTCTTCTTGAGATACAATAGAACCAACATTATGTTTTCTAAATTCTCTTAATGATTCTAAATAAATTTCTTCTATTTTTTGACGATATGAATCTCTTTTTTCCTTGCTCAAAGCTGGATCATTCAATAGTCGTTCGAGTTTTTTGCTTTTAATTGAGATCTGAATTTGCTTTATAATTTTATTATTTAACTCTAAATTATAGGATAATTTTGAAATACGTTCCGTAAAATTATTTAAAGCCTGTTCAATTTTCATGAAATAAAGAAACATTTCTAAAACTCTCGATCAAAGAATGAATTAGAAATTTAAACTATGACAATTCATAAAAAAAAGAAAGAGTTAAACCTTCCAATACAATTAAAAGATAAAGATTAGTTATATAAATGTACAAATATAATGAGAAAGATTTAAAAATTAATCTAAACATACCAAATGTGTCAAAATTTCATTACATAGAGACCATTTTATTAGAACATAAAGCCTTTTAAAAACTATTTTAAGGACAGTATAGACATTTTAAAAGTAACAACATACAATATAAAAGTACATAAAGTCTTTAAAATTAAATTATGTAGACTAAATGTACTTTATTAACAGTTCATCGCAAAAGGAGATGCGGTATGATCATTTCAATAGATAGTGGCAGCTCGAATTTAAAAATTGCGCTTTCGGACAAGGTTTTTTGTGAACCCTCATTAGTAGAGGAAGTTTCAGAAAAGAGTTCAATTCAAGAGAAAATTTTTTATTCTGGTAAATGGTATGTTGCAGGCAAAAGAGCTGAACAACAAAAAAGTTCATATGAGGTGGAGCCTGAAATTAGCGGAAATTTCCATGGTTCAGAGAAACAAGTCATTCAATGGGTGTATGCTTTTGAAAAAGAAAATTTAGAAGGGAATCATGAGGTGCTCATTGTTTCTCTTCCTTATGAAACATTTTCAAATGATAAAGTTGTTAATTTAATAAATAATAGAAAAACTTTTAAATGGAAAAATTCTAATGGCATTGAAAAAGAAATTATTTTTAAGAAAGTTATTGTGGTCCCACAGGGAGTAGGCGCTTTGGCGTTGTATCAAAATGAATTTCAAGGCTCAAAAATGCCACGTTTACTTACTCTTATTGATATTGGCTCATGTACAACAGATATTGTAAGCGTTGTGTGGGACGACGATGATCAAACTTATATTTATAAAGAAAAGGATTGTACTTCTATTCTTGAAATTTCAACTTCTGTTTTTATTAGAAGAATTCGTGATAAGATAAATGAAAAGAGAACTATTCCAGTTGATTTTGGATATCATGAGATAACTAGAGCAATTCAAAAAGGTGAATTTGTTTTGCAAATAGGAAGTAATGAAATTGATTTTAAAGATATATATCATAATCAAACGAAACTTCTTACAAGTGAATTAAGTAACAAGTTAAGTGAACTTTTAGCGGATACATGGAGAGCTTCAAATGAAGTTGTTCTCACTGGTGGTGGTGCTTCATTTATACTTCCATGGGAATGTGAAAAAAGGACTAAAAGAATGGATCTCTTTTCAAATGTCAAAGGGCAACTCATTATTGGAAAAGGCATGATTTAATGAATAAAGAAAAAGTCGTTAAATTTTCTCTAGATCCTTTAAACCAAGAGCATCAAAAAGTGATCGACTTTTTAGATACTCTTGGGAGAGGAATGCGTGTAAAATGGCTTCTAGCTTGCGCCAGAAATTTTGAAGGAATGCACCCTCTTGAAGTGCGTAAAATGATTGAAGCCACTGAAGAAGTAAAAATTATTCATAAACCAATTGAGCTAAGAAATTTCGAACAAACAAATTTAAAGAATGCTTCTAAAGAGAATAGATATTCTCAGGAAAATTACGATAAAAATGAAGAAATAGCTGAACAAAAAACTTCTCAGAAAAAATCTTCTTATAGTGGACTTGTTAAGCAATAAATTATAATACTTTAACTAAATCTTGAATAGATGACCACGTTTTTTCTAAATTAAAATCTTCATTTAATTTTAAGACTGGTCTTAGATCTGTTATAATCTGAGATTCAAGAGTTTTTCTTTTTTCAAGAGTTAAATTAATATTTGCTTGAGTATCAAAAGATATTTTATTTTTTACAAGCTCAATAAAAGACTCTTCAAATATATTAAAACCTGAGTCAAGAATTTTTTCGATATCAAAAAAATCTCTTATTGCTGAAGGTTCTCTAGTTAAAGCAGCTCTAAATTTTTCAGCATAAACTTCTTCTTTGGTAAGCGCTAATGCAAATATATTTGGGAAAATAGCAGTATTTGAGATTGGATTCATCAATAGGGTTTTAAGATTT
The DNA here is from genome assembly GCF_009208775.1 of Silvanigrella paludirubra. NCBI lineage: Bacteria > Pseudomonadati > Bdellovibrionota > Oligoflexia > Silvanigrellales > Silvanigrellaceae > Silvanigrella > Silvanigrella paludirubra. The sequence continues at coordinate 622,271 of NZ_WFLM01000003.1, forward strand.
GTTCCAATTGGTTCATGAACAAGATCTCCTTTTAAGGCAACATCAAATTTAATAGTATCAGGTAAGCCATTAACAGAATCGTATCCAAATATTCCATTATAATGACTGGATTCATTGTATCCTCTAAATGGTGAAACTACTTTGAAGTTAAGCTCTTTAAGAACAAGAGGTATCATTGTTTTAAAAATATCCGCTATTTTTTTTCTTTCATTGCGATTGGTACAGAAATTGTTACTTATAGAAAAATCGAGATCTTCACTCAATCTAAAGAAATTAAAAAACCCTTTTGATAGAAGAGTTCCCCCTTTAAAAATTAATAAATTTTTTAATTGGTCATGTTCATAAAGAATTTTTAAAACTAATGAACAATAATAATCCTTTTCTATAAGAGAAGAAGAAAAGCCAGTTCGTTGTGCTGTATAACTAATGGCATCTCTTAGATCATCAGATGTCATCTTCATCAGGGTTCTCCATTACAGATAGAATTTTAGTTGTCGATTCATTTTCAATAATACCCCAATGACGATTAATAGGACCTCTGCGAGTACCAGGGATTAGAGGAAAAAGTGTTTCTGTTATTTTTTCTTTTTCAATTTTAATTAGAGAAGTATCTATGTTCATTTTTTCCAGGAAAAATCCTATTCTGGCAATAGTCTGCTTATTCCCATATAAATTACAGCATTCAATTAGTTCTTTAATATCATCTTTATTTTTAGCAATTAATGCTATCCAAGTATAAGCAGCCGGGAGTGTTCCAAATATATTAGAAAAATAAACAGCATCAAAAATAGTTCTTGCCTTAGATGAAAATGGAATTTGAAGGGCTCCTATTATTGGAAAAGCATTATTATTTCCAATCTTTTTTTTTGGTATCTTTATAAAAACAAATGAATTCCCACCGATTTCCATTTTTCCAGATAATTTATCATTACAGACAGTGATAACTTGTGGAACTTGGGTTGAAAATGAGTAGCGCGTAAATGCAGCTAGACCTGTAATTTGCCATGAAGCTCCAAGCCAGTTCATATAAGACCAAAGCACTTCATAGGGGGATGGTTTCCAGATTTTTCCAAGAGGAGGAAAACGGCCTGGTACAATATATAAACCTTTTTTAATTTTCTGGATTCTATTTTGTGAATGAAGTCTTGTGAAAAGCTTCGTTGTCTGTGCCAAAGAAAGACCCAAGGTTTGCATTACCTCTTCAGTAGAAAGGATAGCCCATGGTTTTCCCTGGGATTTTTTAATTCCATAGGCAATCAATTGATAGTCTTGAACATTTCGATTTTTTTTTGGGACCTCTTGATATTTCATTTTGGCTAAACCCCTATAAAGGTTTTATCTCAAACAAAATATCAATACAAGGATAAGTTTGAATCAATTGATATTTTATTTTAGTTAAACCCCTATAAAGGTTTTATCTCAAATAAAACATCAATAACAATATCATGTATTTATATAATATAATGAAATTGTTGATATATTTATAAGACATCTAATCTTAAGTTTCTATATTCATCCGCTAAGTTCCATTAGCAGACAAGTTTCTCGTTTTGAAGATTTGCCTTACTTTTTCGAATGCCCACTTTGCCTTGTCATTTCATGCAGACTAGACTTGAAGTGGATTTGCAGATCCAAGCAAAATCTCGTCTGCTAATCGGAAAGGGCTTGTTATGGAAAAAATTTGGGACGATTTTAATCACTGGGTTCAATTTCTCGAAACAAAGGATCTGAGTCCAGCAAGTCTTCGTGAATACAAACGCGATGTGAGACAATTTTTGGAGTGGCTTAAAGAAAGTGGTGGCGGTTACTCGTCTGCCAAAAACATCGGCATGAGCACAGCAAGAAACTACCGTGAGAATTTGATTGCAAAAAGTCATAAGGCATCCACCATCAACCGCAGAATCCAAAGCATTGCAGCTTTTTTATCTTACCTTGATGTTGCTGATAAGCAAAATCCCTTTCGCAATTTAAAACAAATTCAAATTGTCCGCACCTCCCCTAAATCCATTGATCGCAATGAGTCCAATAAAGTATTCCGTTTTGCCGATAATTTAGAAGAAAAGGATCATGGTCTTTCTTTAGCGATTGTTACTTTATTACGACATGCAGGGCTTCGGGCAAGTGAACTTGTTGCTATTCGTATTTCTGATCTTGAAATCAGAGAAAAAACAGGAAAAGTTCTTGTTAGAAAAGGAAAAGGATTAAAGGAACGTCTTGTTCCTTTAAATTTAGATGCAAGGGAAGGATTAAAACCTTGGCTTTATGCAAGAAATGATATTTTAAAAAAAATAGAAGAGCGTTTTTTAAAAAAAGGAAAAGAGGTTCCCAAGTGGGTTTATTCTGATTATTTATTCATAGGACAAAGAGGCGTTTTAACCACTCGTGGGGTTCATTATATCACCCAAAAAATTGGGCAGCTTGCAAATTTAGATGTTTGCCTTGGGCCCCATAGATTAAGACATACGTTTGCTCGTGCTGCACTTGATCCAAAGGGTTACGCTTTAAATCGTGAGCCTGTTCCCTTACCTGCTCTTAAAAAAATGTTAGGACATTCTAGAATTGAAACCACTTCAATTTACTCTGAATTCACTCATGAGGACCATGCGAGGTTTCTTGAAGAAAAGGGAGAAGTGATAATTAATTCATAAAATAAATAAAAAAGGATTTTTAATTTTATGGCAAATATTGATTATTCAGTAAATAATGAGCATATTGAAAATTATCTAAATGAGTATATAAAAATGGTTCATCCATCTTTTGCAGTTCTTGTTGATGGAGAATGGGGCAGTGGAAAAACTTGGTTTATTAATAATTTTACTAACAAAAATATAGGGAGTAATTTTTTAAGAATTTCTCTTTTTGGAGTTAGATCTATATCTGAAATTGATGATCAAATATTTAGGCAATTATATCCAGTATTAAAATCAAAACCATTTGAAATTACATCGAGAATAATTTCATCTCTAGTAAAAAATACGATTAAAATTGATCTTCAAAAAGAAATTGATAAAATTCCTGATTATTTAACTAATACAGATAAACATATTTTTATTATTGATGACTTTGAACGGTGCCAATTGCCTACAACAGAATTATTAGGATATCTTAACAATTTTATAGAAAATAATAATCAAAAAATCATTATTATAGCAAATGAAAAAGAAATTGAAAAAACAAAAGATATTTGCACTGAAAAATATGATAAAATCATAGAAAAAATAGTTGGTCGTAAATTTAAAATTAAAACGGATTTAAATAAAGCATTTTTAGAATTCTTAAAAGATATAAAAAATAAAAATATATTTGAAAAAAACAAAGATAATATTTTAGATATTTATAAAAATTTTGATTATATAAACTTAAGAACATTAAAAAAATCTATTATTGAATGTGATCGTTTTATCAAAAATTTACCAGAAAATGCTAGATTAAATGATGAGTTTATAAAATCATGTATTTATTCCTTATTTATAATAGATATTCATTTAAAAAATGGTAAGTTAAAAAACTCTGATATTAATTTAGTTGAAAAACTAAGAGTTTCTATTTATCAAAAAAATAAAGAGAAAAAGGAACTGGATGAAAAAGAAAAAAGTATTGAAGGAATTTTAAATTATTTAGAAAAATTTGGCTATATTGGATTATATCCAGATTTGAATTCAATTTATCAGTTCTTTGAGTTTGGTTTTGTTTCTTCTGATGATATAAATAATAGTAAATATTTTTATAATGATTCCATGCCGAATTGGAAAAAACTTATTAATTATGACAAATTAACCGATATTGAATTTGAAGAATTATTTAAGCTTGTCTATGAAGAGTTTAAAAGCTATAAGTATAAAAAACAAGGTATTTTAAAACATACTTTTGGAATGTTTCTATACTTTTCAAAAATGAAAATTATAGAAAAAAATGAGAATGAAATATTTCAAAAATCTAAATATATAATTCAACATATGATTCATAATAATCTAGTTGAATTAGAGAGTTTTGAGTTAGAAAACAGATTTTATAAAGAATGGCGAGATTATTCTTTTGAAGGATATATTTTTTGGGAAAGGGAATCACATGAATTTAAAGAAATTTCCAAGTTACTAAATGATTATCAAGAATTTAAAGAAAATGAGGAACTAGAAAAGCAAGCTAAAGAACTACTTATTACTATGGAAAAAAATCCAATTGATTTTATGAAAGAATTAATAATTAATGGTAAATTCAGCAATATTTCAATTTTAAAATTTTTAAGTCAAACTGATTTTATAAAAAAATGGATTGAAATTAAACCAGAAAATAGAGGATTTATAAAACATGTATTTGAGGAACGTTATAATTATTTAGTAAATAATGATGCGCTTTTAGATGAATTAGATTGGCTAAAAGATTTAGAAATTAGAGTAGAATCAGAAACTAATAAATTAAATTTGCTATCTAAATATTTTATGGAAAAGCTTAAATTAGAAATAAAAAATGCTATTGAAAAAATTGAAAATTATAAGAAAAAAATATAAATTATTAGACTAAAATATGCATGTCATTTCCCTCAGCCAATTGGACTATTCCTGGTGTGCTTAAGACTTGAATTGATATTACAGAAGATTTTAATTTTACTCGTTATACAGTCGCAAGATCTTCTGGGATATTGATGCTCAGTCAACAAAACTATGGGTCAAATTCAGTCCAATCGTTTTTGGGCAAGATATTAATATTATTAAGGTGTCAGTCAGAATGTCTAAAGGAAATGACAACCTTGCTAGGTTTCTTGAAGAAAAAGAAAACTAAAATCATCTCAGAACTATGAAATATAATAGATAACAAATAAAGATTAGGGATTTTATATGGATTTAATAAATGATAAAGTAATTAAAAAATTTTCTAAACATTTTTTTGATAAATATCCAATATGGCACTCTAAGCCGATGGCTGTGGCCAGACGCCATTTGACCCCGTTTTTTTAATAGTTATCCATATTTTATATAGTATTAAATTTTAAAAAAATTGGTTATGAGAAAAACACTAAAAAAGTTCGCACAACGGGCAGAGTACGAACTTTTAACTTGATTTTGAGATAAAATTGCACACTTTGAATACAATTATTTTTAAAAATACCTTTAAATTCTCACTCTGTTAAAAAAATGCGAACATTTTTTTCTTAAAAGTTAAAACAAGTGTAACCAAATTTTTTGCAAGTTAAATTCCCTTTTTTAAAGGGAAAAAAGTTATTTTCTGGCTTCAAATGGCGTCAAAACGAAGCTATCGGCTTAGAGGGCCAATATCAGTTAAGGTAAATCCTTCAAGAAAATCAACTTTAAATGAATGTTTTTTTAATGTCGAAGATCATGTTAAAAGAAACGGTGGAAGTCAAATTTACGGATGGCGTATTAGAAAATGTAAATTAATGAATTTTGTAGAAGCTGAATTTCATTCAGTTTGGTGCAACCATAATAATAAATTAATTGATATAACACATAATATAGATGAATCTAGTTCCATTATTTTTGTTAGTGATTCTGAATTAATTTATGATGGAACTGTAAAGCGCAATATAAGAAGAGCGCTAGAAAAAAATCTAGCTTTAGCTGATTATATATTATTTTCTGAACTTGAGGATAAGATATCTATAAAGCAGTTGGGAAATGTTACCAGATCATCTAAAAGAGCAGTCTTTTTTTCTCAAGAATTTTTAAAATATAAAGGCTTACTTACAAATGCTTTAATTAATTTTAAATTAAACGATTATGGAGAATGCTGTCCAGGGAATATTTATAAAAATTGTCATCATTTTATCAACAAAAAAATTATAAAAGAATTTTCTGATTTAGAGGGAATTACTCTTGAAAGTTATGAAGAAATATTTAGTGTTTTATAAATTAGTACGAACTTTTTTGTATTTTGCAAAAATTCCAATTAAGGATTTATTTAATTTTTGCTTTTCTTTCATCTCTTTATTTAAATTATTAACTTTGGATAGAGCATATCCTGCCCCCAAACTTCCTATAAGAGAAGGTACTACTGTACTTAAATTCATGTTTCCAAAGCATGATAATATTGCTGTAGGAAATGCAAGCAATCCTGATCCTAAACCTAATATATTTAATGGGTTGGTATTTTTGTAATGAATGCTTAATTCACTTATCTTTTTATTATGATCATCAATTAATGTATTAAAACAATAATTAATTTCTTTTACAATATTATTTATATTTTTTTTATCTGCTGTGGAGATAAATGAAATACATTCATTTAGTTTATTGCGAAAGTCTAGATGTTCTCGATTTTTAATAATTAATGCTAATTCATTAATATTAATAGATGACATCCATGAGAATTTTTTATTTTGAAACGCTTTAATTAGATTAAATGTTTCTTCATTAATAAGCTCACTTTTTAGAAGACCTCTTGAGTTTGCTTCTGAACATTTTGTGTAATAGTGCCAATGTACTTCTTGGCTTAAAAGAGGTTGTGCAGACAACTCTTCACAATTCTCAAGCAAATGATATTGAGGTAAAATACGTTCGGTTATTCCATGCATGAGCATTCTAGATCTAGGAAGTTTTTTTATATCAAGAACATATTTTTCACTTTTTGTTTCTTCTAATGATTTAAGATATTTTTCAAAAAGTTCATTTTCTGAAAAATGTTCATCTGGTGACTCTCCTTGAGGAATAAATAGTTTATTTTCTAACACTAATTTGATAAATTTATCAGGAAATTTATTTTCAAAATCTAGTAATTCTTCAATTGAATTTATGTTTTCTGAAGAAAAGTGTTTTATTAAATTCACTAAGATAACAAGTATTCCATCAAAAGTTTTTTTGTCATGACTTTCTAATGTTTTTTCAAAACTTGGAAAAATAAAAATTGGAGGGCAATTCATTTTTAATTCAACAAATGGTTTAAATTGTAAAATATAAAGAAGATTAAGCAGAAAATTTGCATATTTAAATTTTAAATCTAAATCACCTTCAAAGAAAGGGTATATAGGGTCGGGGATTAATTGAGTGTCAACATAAGTGGACATTTGTTTTACAGCATGAGACGCTGATTCCCAAAAAGTTTTTTGTCCTCCTAAGACAATTTTTAAGCCACCAAGTTCTTTTGCTTGATTGAATAGAATTACTGAATAATTATGATAAAACTGTTTTAAATCATTTATGGAATTTTCATATAATTTATGGATTAATTCAGGACCTTTTTCAGAATTATAAGATAGAATATGTTTTCCAATATCTTCTTCATTATGTATATCTTGATAAGAAGAGCCAGTGATCGATTTAAAAACATTTTCAAAATGATTAAAAAGCTCTAATTGAAGTGTAGCAACATCTTTTGTTTCATTTATGTTCAACTATAATTCCTTCATTATTAAGATTTGAGTTATTTTATGAACAATCAGAATAAGTTTATACTTCATTGCGTCTTTGTCAAATATAACCTAAAAGTAGTATTTGAGTATTGATAAAAGCATTAATTTTTTAAGGTTAAATTTAATGAAGATGTTTTTCTCTCGAAGCAGGTTGGTAACCCTAATTTAAGATTCAGTCTTAGCAAAAAAATATACGGATAATTGGTTTAATAGACAGTGAGTTTCTACTAAAGTAGTGGATATTTGAGATAACCTATTACTGATTTAAAAATGTTTATTTTAAATTAGAATATTAATTATGTTTATGAGATATAATTCTTTATGAAATTAAGTAAAAATGAAAAATTAATGTTAAAAAAATATTTAAATTCTATTATCGTTTGTATTTGTAGCTTTCTTCCTGAAGAAAAAGTGAATGAATATATCAAAGAATCAAAGACATTTTCTGAATTACTTTATTATATTTCTAATGGTCTTAAAGATAAAGAAGTTGGAGGTTGGCTTGGGGAAGACCTAAAAGAGGATCAGCTTAATGTGCTCACAATAATTTCTGAATTTTATTTAAAGCAAAATAAAAGCAAATATAAAAAAATCGAAAAACCAAGTGAGATTATCATCTGGTTTATAAATTTAATTGAATCTTCCCTTACAAAAAATGAATTAAAGTTAAATCAAAAAAATTAAGATTTTAATTATTTTTGGATAATTCAGTTATAATTTTAAATATTAATATAGTATTTATTCGTGTAAAAATATTACAAAACTTGTCTACAAATAGATTGAAATCCTTATTTAATAGTGTTAGTTGTGTTTTTGATAGTATTTATAACGTTTATTAGAGATTTGATATGCGAGATATTGAAGATTTTAACAAATATGACCTTTCAGATGTAATAAGATACATGAAAAAATACGTTGATATTACAATAGATGACGCTATGGAAGGTCATATTAATGAAGCTTTTGAAACTATTTATGTCGAAGAAATTATACTTTTTATGAAAAACTACAATAGAGATGACTTAAAATATCGAGATCCTAAATTTATTGACATTTTAAGTATGTATCTGAATGAAGAAATTAAATACTATATTATGCTTTGGACCCCATTTAAGTTGACACATGATTAATGTGAATTTTGATACTGTATTGGGCTCATCATTGCAAGTCCGGAATGTGGTGCGTGATGATTATAATCATAAAACCATTCCTCTAAATGCTCTAAAACCCAATCAGCAGAATAACAATCATTGACATAAACATAATCTCTTTTAAACGTACC